>NZ_CP108514.1:3619166-4312500 GCF_035989305.1 Streptomyces sp. NBC_01233
TCCAGCGGGAGCTCCCCGTACTTGGCCTCGCCGCCCGCGTCCAGCGACAGCCGGTACCCCCGCTTGACCACGGTCTGGATCAGGTTCGGCGCCCCGAGCGCCGCCCGCAGCCGGGCCATCGCCGTCTCCACGGCGTGCTCGTCGCGGCCCGCGCCCGGCAGTACCCGCAGCAGCTCCGCGCGGGCCACCACCCAGCCGGGCCGCCGGGCCAGGGCCCGCAGCAGGGCCATCCCGGCGGGCGGTACGGGCCGCAGCTGCGCGTCCACCAGGACGGCGTGCCCGCGGATCTCCACCCGGTGACCGGCCACCGGCAGCACCCGTGCGCGGCCCGGCAGTTCCTGGCAGAGCAGCTGCACCAGCGGGCCCAGCCGGAAGCGTTCCGGCTGGACCGTGGCCACCCCGTGCGCCTGGAGCGGCAGCGCGGTCACCGGCCCGACGCACGCGGACAGCAGCGGGCCGCGCAGCGCGTCCAGCACGGCCTCCCGTACGCCCCTCTCCTCGGCCCGGGACAGCAGGGAGGCGGCCGCCGGCGCCGAGGTGAAGCTGACGGCGTCCACCCCGCCGCCGACGATCGCGTCGAGCAGCCGGTCGAGCGGCCCGAGGTCCTCCGGCGCCATCCACCGGTACACCGGCACGACGACCACGTCGGCTCCGCCGGCGCGCAGCGCCTCGACGAAGCCGGGCAGCGGCTCCCCGTGCAGCTGGAGTGCGATCCGCCGGCCCGCCACCCCGGCCGTCAGCAGGCGTTCCAGTACTTCGGCGAGGGATTCCGACTCCGGGGACCAGGTCTCCACGAGCCCGGCGGCCCGGATGGCGCCCTTCACCTTCGGCCCTCGCGCGAGGAGTTCGGTGGCCCTCAGCCGCTCCAGCAGTTCCTCGCCGACGCCCCACCCGTCGGCCGCCTCGATCCATCCGCGGAAGCCGATGGCGGTGGTGGCCACGACCACGTCCGGTGCGCAGCCGATGAGTTCCTTGGTGGCGGCGAGCAGTTCGCTGTCGTCGGCGAGGGGCACGATCCGCAGCGCGGGAGCGTGCAGCACCGCCGCTCCGCGCCGCCGCAGCAGCGCGATGAGTTCGTCCGCCCGCCGGGCAGCGGTGACGCCGACGGTGAAGCCCGCGAGCGGGCCGGTGTTCGTGTCGGTGTTCGTGTGGTCCATCGTGACCTGCCTAGCGACGCATGGGGGGCGGGGCGGAACGGGTGGACCGAGCCTGCCAACCCGGCATGTCGGACTCGGTTCACCCGTATTTCGCCCCGGTTACACCGACGTGAGCTGCGGTTTCGCTTCGACTCCGACGGCCGGGACCGCCGCGGGCGCCGGCCGGCGAAGGTATACCGCCCATGTCACCGCGCAGCACAGGGCGTAGAAGCCGAGGAAGGTGACGAAGGCCGCCGTGCCGGAGCCGGAGCTGAGGAAGGCCTCCCGGAAGACGAGGTTGATGCCGAGTCCGCCGAGTGCGCCGACCGCTCCGATGAGTCCCATGGCGGCCCCGGAGAGCCGCCGTCCGTAGGCCGCGGCCTCCTCGCCGCTCATTCCGCGGGCCAGCGCCTTCGCCTGGAAGATGCCCGGGATCATCTTGTACGTCGACCCGTTGCCGAGCCCGCTCAGGACGAACAGCGCCACGAACCCGACGAGGAAGACGGGCAGCGAGGACCGGCCCGAGGCGAACACGACGACCCCGGTCGCCGCCGCCATCGCCACGAACGTCCCGAGGGTGATCCGCGCCCCGCCGAACCGGTCCGCCAGCGCCCCGCCCACCGGCCGGATCAGCGATCCGAGCAGGGGGCCGATGAAGGTCAGCGAGGCGGCCTGCAGCGGGGTGCGGCCGAACTGGGTCTGGAGCACCAGGCCGAAGGCGAAGCTGTATCCGATGAAGGACCCGAACGTCCCGATGTAGAGGAAGGACATGATCCAGGTGTGCGCGTCCTTGAGTGCCTCGCGGACGGCTCCGGTGTCGTTGCGCACGGGCGCCAGGTTGTCCATCCGTACGGCCGCCAGGACCGCCGCGAGCACGATCAGCGGGATGTAGGCGCCGAGCAGCAGCCGCGGGTGCGCGGCCCCGGCGGTGGCGATGACCAGCAGTCCGGCCAGCTGGACCACGGGCACGCCGATGTTGCCGCCGCCGGCGTTCAGGCCGAGCGCCCAGCCCTTCTTGCGCAGCGGGAAGAAGGCGTTGATGTTGGTCATGGAAGAGGCGAAGTTGCCGCCGCCCACCCCGGTCAGGACCGCGACGAGCAGGAAGGTCCCGTACGAGGTCCCGGGCTCCATCACCACCAGTGCGGCCACCGTCGGCGCGAGCAGCATCAGCGCGCTGAAGACGGTCCAGTTCCGGCCGCCGAAGCGGGCGACGGCGAAGGTGTACGGCACCCGCACCAGGGCGCCGACGAGGGTCGCGGCCGCGATGAGGAAGAACTTCCCGGCCGGGTCGATGCCGTAGGCGGGGCCCATGAAGAGCACCATCACGGACCAGAACGACCAGATGGAGAACCCGATGTGCTCGGAGAGCACGGAGTAGAGCAGGTTGCGGCGGGCGGTCCGCTCCCCCGTCTCCTTCCAGAAGGTCTCGTCCTCGGGATCCCACTGCTCGATCCAGCGGCCTCCCCTGCGCGGTGCGGTCGTACCGGTCATCACACGCCTCCACAGCTGTCGCGTCCGTGGTGACGACCGTAGGAAGGGCGCGTTTCGGCCCCGGTCCCCGCCGGATGACCGCCGGGAAACCTTGCTCTCACCCGCCGCCGGAGCCGTGTGTGAGCCGTGCCGGGAGGCGGCTCCCGGCGGGCGCTTCCAGCCACCCCCGCTCGGCCGCCAGCCCGGCGGCCGCGGCGCGCAGGGCGTCCAGGCCGGGGTGTGCGAAGCCCTTGCGCCACACCATGGACAGCGGGGACAGGGGCACCGGGTCGGTCAGCGGCCGTTTCACGCAGCCGGGCATGTCGAGGAAGTCCACGGTGGCCAGGACCGGGTTGCCGGTCTTGGCCATCACCCGGCGGAACTCCTCCTTGCCCATCGCCACCGGCGCGGGCGGCGCCATCAGGATCCCCCGCCCGGCGAACAGCTCGCGCGCCAGCCCGGTCCACTCCAGCGTCCGCGGGTTCCCGGCGCCCGCGTACACGGTCTCCCCGGCGAGCGCGTCCAGCGGTACGGTCTCCCGCGCGGCCAGCGCGTGCCCCTCGGGCAGCAGCACGGCGAGCGGCTCGTACCGTACGGGCGCCTGCGCGAGCGGCGCCCGCAGCGCCGGGTCCAGCCCGTCGGCGTACCCGAAGGAGACGTCGAGCCGGCCGGCGGCGATCTCGGCGGCGGCGTGGGTCAGGCCGCTCTCGAAGCGGGCCATCAGCTCGCAGTCGGGGGCGAGGTCGCGGGCCCTTTCCAGCACGGTCCGCGGGGTGCTGGGCCCGTCGGTGTTCAGGTCGACGAGGAGCGGGCGGGGCGCGGTGAAGGCGGCGGCGAGCTCCTCGTGCGCGGCCAGCACGCGCCGGGCCAGCGGCAGCAGCCGCTGGCCGTCGGCGGTCAGCTCCACCTGCCGGGTGGTCCGTAGGAACAGCGCCGCGCCCAGGGCCTGTTCGAGCCGCCGGACATCGCGGCTGAGCGCCTGCTGGGCCACGTAGAGGCGGGCGGCGGCGCGGGTGAAGTGCAGCTCCTCGGCGGCCGCGACGAACCCGCGCAGCAGCCGGGGGTCGAGATCGCGGGGATTCACCCCCGGAGACTAACAACGGATGGCGGTGAATGGGCTCCGAACAGGTGTTGGACCGGGACGGGGGCTCGGCCCGAGGCTCTTCCCATGCCCGCCACCACCACGACCGCCGCCCGCACGACCGCCGCCCGCGCCGCCGGCACCCCGCGCATGACCGTCACCGGCAGCACCCTCGTCATCGCCGGACCGCCCGCCGGAGCCTCCCGGCCGGCCCGCATGCCCCAGGGCCCCTACCGCCGCCTGTTCGCCCGGCCCGGCACCCGCGGATTCACCGCCGGGAACCTCCTCGCCCGGCTCCCCATGGGCATGTTCGGGGTCAGCGCGGTCATGATGATCGCCGGACAGCGCGGCTCGTACGCCCTCGCCGGCGCGGTCACGGCGACCGGCCTGGCCGCCACCGCGCTGGTCGCGCCCTGGACCGCCCGGCTGATCGACCGCCACGGCCAGGCCCGGATCGCCGTACCGGCCACCCTCATCGCGGTCCTCGGCTCGCTCTCCCTGATCGCGTGCGTCCGCACCGGGGCCCCCGCCTGGACCCTCTTCGCCTCGTACGCCGCGACCGCCACCACTCCCAACATCGGCGGCATGTCCCGCGCCCGCTGGACGCACCTGCTACGCGACTCCCCGGCCGCGCACCACACGGCGATGTCCTTCGAACAGGCCGCCGACGAACTGTGCTTCATGCTCGGACCGGTCCTGGCGGCCTTCCTCTGCAGCGCCGTCTTCCCGGAAGCGGGCACCCTCACCGGCGCGGCCCTGCTGCTCACCGGCATGCTGGTCTTCACCTCCTGCCGCGCCACCCAGCCCCCGGTGGCCGCGGCGCCCCGGAAGGGCTCACCGCTGCGCGCCCTCGGCCCGCTGCTGCCGCTCTTCCTCATCACCGGCGTGGTCTTCGGCTCGATGGAGATCACCTCGATCGCCCACCTCGACGCCCGGGGCCTCGGCGCCTCCACCGGTCTGATCCTGGCCCTGCAGGCCGCGGGATCGTGTGCGGCGGGCCTGCTCTACGGAACCCTGCGCCCCCGCTCGCTGAAGGCCTGCGTGTGCGCCCTGGCCGTCCTCATGACCCTCCCCTGGGCCGCCGCGGCCACCGGCTCCCTGCCCGCCCTCGGCTGCGCCCTCCTCCTGGCCGGCATGGCCACGGCCCCGACGATGGTCACGGCGATGTCCCGGGTCCACGCCCTCACCCCCGAGGGACGCCTCAACGAGGGCATGACGCTCGCGGTCACCGCCATCTTCGCGGGCATCGCGGCCGGCTCGGCCGGCGCCGGCCTCGCGGTGGAGAGCGTGGGCCCGACCGCCGCCTACGGGGTGCCGGCCGCGGCCGCGCTGATCGCGCTGGCGACCACCGCGCCGGGACGATTCATGCGGCGGGCGAGTGATCGTTCCCGCGTGGTACGCGCGGCCTCCGCTCATGATCCGCAATAACCGGGGGTGCCTTCTCAACAAGGTGCCGTTCTGCCGACAGCGGCCCGCCCGGCATGACGAAGGCCCCGCAGCCGAGAGGCTGCGGGGCCTTTGCCCACATGGGGTGGTGGAGATGGCGGGAATCGAACCCGCGTCCAACGGTGCAGAAGCAGGGCTTCTCCGAGCGCAGTCCGCTGCGATTTTCTCGGCCCCGGAGATCACACGGACAAGTCTCCGACGGGCTCAGTCACTGTTTGATTTCCCTCCAACCCCCGTGACCGGGGTTAGAGGTTTAGATCCCTAATTGACGCCAGGATCCGGACCGGGACCACTTCCGGGCTGACGCTCCTCACAGAGGCTTCAGCTCACTGTTATTAGGCAGCGAGGGTGAAGCGGGAGTTATCGCTCTTGGAGTTGGCGATTATTGTTTGCGACATATGGTTAGCGAGATCATTGCCGCTTCCTCGGCTCGCTTCCCCTGCATCGACATCCGCTGTCGAAACCGATCATCCCCATGTTTCACGCTTTTCAGTTATGTACCGCACAAGCTGCTCCCACCGCGAGCGGCAGGTGCTGACTCCATCGTACGCGAAGTGGACCACCGCGTGCCAGGAGGTTAAACCGTGCCCCGCTGCTTGCGGCGGATGGCCGAGATCGTCCGGTTCGTCTCGCGGGTGTCCTGCTTCTCCCGCATGGTCTGACGCTTGTCGTACTCCTTCTTGCCCTTCGCCAGCGCGATCTCGACCTTCGCGCGGCCGTCCTTGAAGTACAGCGAGAGGGGCACGATCGTGTGACCCGTCTCCTCCGACTTGCGCTCCAGCTTGTCGATCTCCTCCCGGTGCATGAGGAGCTTCCGCTTGCGCCGGGCGCTGTGGTTGGTCCAGGTGCCCTGGCTGTACTCGGGCACGTGCACGTTGTAGAGCCACGCCTCGCGGCCCTCCACCGACACGAAGCCGTCCACCAGCGAGGCCCGGCCCTGGCGCATGGACTTGACCTCGGTCCCCGTGAGCACGAGTCCGCACTCGTAGGTGTCGAGGATCGTGTAGTCGTGCCGCGCCTTCTTGTTCTGGGCGATCAGCTTGCGCCCTTTTTCCTTAGCCATAGTGCGGCCATTTTCGCACTACGGACCCACCCCGAGGCCACCCAATACCGTGACGGCCCGTTCTTCGGCCCGCTCGCCCGCCGGCACGTCCGGGGTGATGCCGTCGCCGTCCAGGCTGCGGCCCGCCGGAGTGCGGTACGTGCCCACCGTCAGCTCGGCCACCGAACCGTCCGGGAGCTCGGTCGGCATCTGCACCGTGCCCTTGCCGAAGGTGCGGCTGCCCACCGCCACCGCCCGGCCCCGGTCCTGGAGGGCGCCCGTCACCAGCTCGGCCGCGCTCATCGTGCCGCCGTCGACGAGGGCCACCAGCGGCCGGGTGGTGTCCCCGCCCGGGGCCGCGTACAGGACCCGCTGGTCCCCCCGTACGTCGTACGTGGCCACGAGCCCGCCGTCCAGGAAGGCGGAGGCGGCGGTGACCGCCTCGGTGACCAGCCCGCCCGGATTGCCGCGCAGGTCGAGCATGACGCCGGCGCCGGGCGGGGCGGCGCGGACGGCGGCCTTGACCCGCTCGCCGGACCCGCGGGTGAAGGAGGTGACCTTGATGACGGTGACGCCGTCCGGGCGCTGCCGTACGGTCACGGGTTCGGTGCGCAGCTGCTCGCGGCGGACGGTCTCGGTGAGGTCGGCGCCGTCCCGGCTCAGGTTCAGCACGACGGGGGTGCCGGCCGTGCCGCGCAGCAGGGCGACCACGTCGGTGACGGCCAGGCCGGTCACCGCGTGCCCGTCGACGCTCAGCAGCCGGTCCCCGGCGCGCAGTCCGGCCCGGGCGGCGGGGCTGCCCGGCTGGACCCTGTCGACCTTGATCGCGCCGTCGTGGGCGCGTCCTGCCCAGACCCCGACGCCGGTCCAGTGTCCGTCGAGGCCCTCGGTGAAGGCGGCGTACTCGCCCTGGTCGTAGACGGTGCCCCAGCGGTCGCCGCTGCGGCTGACCACGTCCTGGGCGGCCTTCTTGCCGGACTTCCCCTCGGCGACGGCCTCGGCGGCGGCGCGGGCGACCGCGTCACGGTCGGCGGTGCCGGCTGCCCGGGGGGCACCGGACGCGGGGAGGTCCGCACGGACCTCGGCGGCCCCGGCGCCGTCCTCGTGCTCCCAGCATCCGGTTAAGGCACCGGTGGCGACGGCGGCGAGGAAGGCCAACGTCAAAACGGCCCCGCGACGCAGGTCGCGGGGCCGGAGACAGAAGGCGGGCAGACCCGGCATGGCGCCGAGTCTAGGACAAGCCCCGCTCCGGTACGGATGGTTGGCCGTACCGCTCGCGGGGCGCTTGTCACACCTTCAGGTACTTGCGCAGGGCGATGAAGGCGGCCAAGGAGGGCATCAGGAGGCCGATGAAGAGCACGTACGGGAGCTTGGCCAGCACCGATCCCCAGCCCATGAAGTCGATCAGCTGGATCTTGTCGCGCAGCCCGACACCGTGGTCGATCACGAAGTACTGGCCGGAGACGAGCATGGTGCAGGCGAAGAGCGCGCCGATGAGCCCGGCGAAGGCGGCCTCCATGATGAAGGGCACCTGGATGTAGAAGCTGGAGGCACCCACGAGCCGCATGATCCCCGTCTCCCGCCTGCGGCTGAACGCCGAGACGCGCACGGTGTTGACGATCAGCAGCAGCGCCACGATCAGCATGATCAGCATGATGCCGAGGGCGGCGTAGTTGAGGTAGTTGAGGATCCGGAAGAGGTCGTCGATCGCCTGGCGCTGGTCGTCGACGGTGTGGATGCCGTCGCGGCCCGCGAAGGCGGAGGTGACCACCTTGTACTTCTCCGGGCTCTTGAGCTTGACCCGGAAGGACTCCTGCATCTGGTCGGGCGTGATGGAGGAGGCCAGTGCGGTGTGGCCGTACTGCTCCTGGTAGTGCTTGTACGCCTCGTCCGCGGACTCGTAGGCCACGGACTTGACCAGGGACATCTGCTTGAGCTCGGACTCGATCTGCTTCTTCTGCTCGTCGGTCACGGCGCCCTTGCGGCAGGTGGCGACGCCGCCGGCGCCGCCTCCCGAGCCGTCCGGCTTGGCGGCGGCCTCGCTGGCCTCCTGGGCGTCCTGCTTGTTGCAGAGGTAGATCGAGACGTTGGCCTTGTCGTACCAGAAGCCCTTCATCCTGCTGACCTGCTCGCTCATGAGCAGGGAGCCGCCGAACAGGGCCAGCGACAGGGCCACGGAGATGATGACCGCGAAGGTCATGGTGAGATTGCGGCGGAGACCGACGCCGATCTCCGACATGACGAACTGGGCGCGCATGACTCTCAAGGGCCTTTCAGTGCTGGTAGCCGTAGACGCCGCGCGACTGGTCGCGTACGAGTCGGCCCTGTTCGAGTTCGATGACGCGCTTGCGCATCTGGTCCACGATCTGCTGGTCGTGCGTGGCCATGATCACGGTGGTGCCGGTCCGGTTGATCCGGTCCAGCAGCTTCATGATCCCGACGGAGGTCTGCGGGTCGAGGTTGCCGGTGGGCTCGTCCGCGATCAGCAGGGCGGGGCGGTTGACGAAGGCGCGGGCGATGGCCACGCGCTGCTGCTCACCGCCGGAGAGCTCGCCGGGCATCCGCTCTTCCTTGCCGCCCAGGCCCACCAGTTCGAGGACCTGTGGGACGGCCTTGCGGATCTCGCCCCTCGGCTTGCCGATGACCTCCTGGGCGAAGGCCACGTTCTCGGCCACCGTCTTGTTGGGCAGCAGGCGGAAGTCCTGGAAGACGGTCCCCAACTGGCGCCGCATCTGCGGAACCTTCCAGTTGGAGAGCTTGGCGAGGTCCTTGCCCAGGACGTGCACCTGGCCGTGGCTCGCCCGCTCCTCGCGCAGGATGAGCCGCAGGAAGGTGGACTTGCCGGAGCCGGAGGAGCCGACGAGGAAGACGAACTCGCCCTTGGCGATGTCGAGGGAGACTTCTCTGAGTGCGGGACGGCTCTGCTTCGGGTAGGACTTGGAGACGCTGTCGAATCGGATCACGGGTGCACCACGGTCGCCGGGAGTAGGTGTGCGTGACCATACGCGAACGGGCGCGGGGTGTGGACCCGGCATCCTGACTTGCCCCTTTTATCCCGGGGTGCGGACCGCTCCGGACCGTGATTGCCCGGACGGGCCGCGCCGAATGTCGGCGAAGCTGGCACAGTGGTAGGGGGAACGGTCTGGTTCCCCACCCCGTTATAGGCAACAGACAAGACCGAGGGGACGAGAGGAGGAGCGCATGACATATGACCGGCTCGTGTGCGCGAACTGCGCCGCACCCGTCAGCCAGGGCCGCTGCCCGGTGTGCCGGGCGAATCGGGAGCGCCTCCAGCAGGAGGGCGGCCCCTTCTCCGGCCTGAACCCCGTGGCTCTCATCGTGCTCATGGTGGTCCTCGTGGCAGCTCTGGTGCTGGTGGCCCAGCAGACCGCCTAGCAGCGGTGCCCGCGGCCTCCGCGCCGCGTACCGATCTCCGCACAGCACGAGGGCCCGGACATCGCCGATGTCCGGGCCCTCGTGCTGTGTGCTGTCGGGTCGCCCGCTACGCGGTCTGCTCCTGCTGCTTGCGCCAGCGGATCCCGGCCTCCAGGAAGCCGTCGATCTCGCCGTCGAGCACCGCCTGCGGGTTGCCGACCTCGAACTCCGTCCGCAGGTCCTTGACCATCTGGTACGGGTGCAGGACGTAGGAACGCATCTGGTTGCCCCAGGAGCTGCCGCCGTCCTTGAGGGCGTCCATCTTGTCCTTCTCCTCCTGGCGGCGCCGCTCGAGCAGCTTGGCCTGGAGGACGTTCATGGCGCTGGCCTTGTTCTGGATCTGCGAGCGCTCGTTCTGGCACGAGACCACGATGCCGGTCGGGATGTGCGTGATGCGCACCGCCGAGTCGGTGGTGTTGACGCCCTGGCCGCCGGGGCCGGAGGCGCGGTACACGTCGACGCGCAGCTCGGCCTCGTCGATCTCCACGTGGTCGCTGGTCTCGACGACCGGGAGCACCTCGACGCCCGCGAAGGAGGTCTGGCGGCGGCCCTGGTTGTCGAAGGGCGAGATCCGGACGAGGCGGTGGGTGCCCTGCTCCACGGAGAGGGTGCCGTAGGCGTACGGGGCCTTGACGACGAAGGTGGTCGACTTGATGCCGGCCTCTTCCGCGTACGAGGTCTCGTAGATCTCGGTGGAGTAGCCGTGCCGCTCGGCCCAGCGCAGGTACATGCGCTGGAGGCGCTCGGCGAAGTCGGAGGCGTCGACGCCGCCGGCCTCGGCACGGATGTTGACCAGGGCCTCGCGCTCGGCGTACTCGCCGGAGAGCAGGGTCCGGACCTCCATCTCGTCCAGCGCCTTGCGCACGGAGACCATCTCGGCCTCGGCCTCGGCGAGGGTGTCCGCGTCGTCCATCTCCTGGGCGAGGTCGAACAGCACCGCGAGGTCGTCGATGCGCCCGCGCAGGGCCTCGGTCTTGCGGACCTCGGCCTGGAGGTGCGAAAGCTTGCTCGTGATCTTCTGGGCGGCCTCCGGGTCGTCCCACAGGGACGGCGCAGCGGCCTGCTCCTCGAGCACGGCGATATCTGCCCTCAGCTTGTCGAGGTCCAGGACGGCCTCGATCGACCCCATGGTCGAGGAGAGGGACTTCAGCTCTTCGGAAACATCGACGACTGCCACGGGTCCAGCGTAGCCGGTCCCCGGACAACGCCGTCCGGGCAGGCCGGATCGCCCGTACTGATGACGACTCGTACGGGCGTACGCTCACGGTATGACCGTTCTCCTCGTCAAGCGCCGCCATGTCGACCACATGCGTGTCACGACGACGAGCTGTCTGCCGCCGGACCGTACCCAAGCCTGATCCACCCCGATCCGACTTGGTCCTGTACGCGGCTCACGCGGTCCCGGCACCATCCCGGCCGGCGGCCCACCTCCACCCGCGACCCCCACCACCTCTGGGGAACAGGACCCCGTGACATCCCGAAACGGAGCCGTCATGCCGTCCGCGCACACTCTCCCCGTCCTGGACCTCTCCCAGGCCGACGACCCGGCCCAGCGGGCCGACTTCCTGAAGCAGCTGCACGCAGCGGCCAGGGACACCGGTTTCCTGCACCTGACCGGGCACGGCGTCACCGCCGCCGAGAGCGCCCGCATCCTGGAGCTGACCAGGGATTTCTTCGCCCTCCCGGAGGCCGACCGGCTCGCCGTGAGCAACCTGAACTCCCCGCACTTCCGCGGCTACACCCGGATAGGCCACGAGCTGACCGGCGGGGCCTCCGACTGGCGGGACCAGCTGGACGTGGGCGCGGAGCGCCCGGCGCCGGCGGTGGGGCCGGACGACCCGGCGTACCTGTGGCTGGAGGGCCCGAACCAGTGGCCCGCCGCGCTCCCGGAGCTCCGTACGGTGGTCCTGGACTGGCAGTCCCGCCTCGCGGCGGTGGCCCACCGGCTGCTCCAGGAGCTCCTCACCTCGATCGGCGCCCCGGCGGACTTCTTCGACGAGGCCTTCGCGGACCGCCCGCACCTGCACACGAAGCTGATCCGCTACCCCGGATCCGCCCCCTCCGGCGCGGACCAGGGGGTCGGCGCCCACAAGGACTACGGCTTCCTGACCCTGCTCCTGCAGGACTCGGTGGGAGGCCTGCAGGTCGTGCGCGACGGCGGTTACCTCGACGTCCCGCCGCTCCCGGGGGCGTTCGTGGTCAACCTGGGCGAGCTGCTGGAGATCGCCACGGAGGGCTACCTGACGGCGACGGACCACCGGGTGGTGAGCCCGCCGGGGGCGGTGGAGCGGTATTCGGTGCCGTTCTTCTACAACCCGCGGCTGGACGCGGTCGTGGAGACCGTCCCGGGCGCCTACCTGGCGTCGGCCCCCGGGGTCGCCCACGACGCGTCGAACCCGCTGCACGCCGAGTACGGGCGCAACGAGCTGAAGGGCTGGGTCCGGGCCCACCCGGCCGTGGCGCGGCGCTGGCACCCGGAACTGGTCACGGCCTAGCCAAGGCTCCGCCCCGCGGCCCACCGGGCTCCGCCCGGCCCCTGCGGCGCCCCGCGCCCACGTCCCGGTGACCGGCTCGTTCGGGCCCGGCGCCGCTGCCGGGGGGCCAGCCCCCGGACCCCCGCGCCTCAAACGCCGGCAAATCCAGCCTCGCCGGCGTTTGAGGCGCGGGGTTCGGGGCGGAGCCCCGGTCTTGGAGCCTCGCCGGCGCTTGAGCTCCAGGAGGGCTGGCTACGGCTTGCGGGGGACCGATTGTTTGCTGTCCTGGGGTGGGGGCTCGTCGCCCCCGGAGAAGGCCAGCCAGCCGCCCAGGCCGACGGCCGCGGCCAGCGCCACGGCCGACACGGACAGCACCAGCCGCCGCTTGCGGGCGGCCTCCGCCCGGTGCCGGGCGGAGCCCGGCCGGTGGCCGCCGGCCGGACGCGGGACCCGCGCCGTGCCCAGCGCCCCGCCCGCCAGCTCGTCCGGCCCCGGCACCCGCATCGAGGTGTGGGTGTCCCGGTTGGAGTCCGTCGCGGACCCGGGGACGAGCGGGACCACCCCCCGGCGGCGGACCGGATCCGCGACCGGCTCGTCCGGGGGCTCGGGGTCCGGATCCGCGTCGTCCGGTTCGTCCACGTCCAGCGGCGGCATCCCGGCCAGCAGCGGCAGCAGGTCCCGCAGGCGCACCGACAGCTCCGACGCCCGCAGCCGCGAGGCCGGGGCCTTCGCCAGGCACTGCACGACCAGCTGCCACAGCTCGTCGGGGATCCCCGGCAGCGGGACGACCGTCTCCGTCACGTGCCGCCGCAGCACCGCGCCCGGGTGGCCCCCGCCGAAGGGGGTGAAGCCGGCCAGGAGCTCGTACAGCACGGTGGCCAGGGCGTATATGTCCACCGCCGCCCGCGGGGGCAGGCCCTCGACGATCTCCGGCGCCAGGTAGTCGGGCGTGCCGATGATCCGGGTGGTGGGGGCCGAGGCCCGGCCCGCGGAGGCCCGCCGCGGGGTGTCGATCAGCTTGGCCACGCCGAAGTCGGTCAGCAGCGCCGGGTGCGAACCGCCCGGGCCGAGCGGGCCCTGCATGTCCAGCAGCACGTTCTCGGGCTTGACGTCGCGGTGGACGACCCCCGCCGCGTGCGCGGCGGCCAGCGCGTCGGCGACGTCCGCGACGATCGCCACGGCCGCCTCGGGGGCGAGCCGCCGCTCCCGGTCGAGCCGCGTGCGCAGGTCCGTACCGCGGACGAGGTCCATGACGAGGGCGAGGTCGTTGCCGTCCACGACGAGGTCACGGACGGAGACCACGTGCGGATGGTCCAGGCCGAGCAGCGCGCTGCGCTCCTGGACGAAGCGTCCGACCAGTTCCTGGTCGGACGCGAGGTCCTCGCGCAGCAGTTTGACGGCGACGGGCCCGTCAGGCCCCTCGCCCAGCCACACCGTGCCCGCGCTGCCGCGCCCCAGGATCTGGTGCGCGGTGTACCGGCTGCCGATCTTCCGTGCCACGACTGCTCCCTCAGCGGCTGGCGTACGCACCAAAGCTACGCGGCCGGGTGGGCGTTGGAGGCCAGCAGGGGCCCGGATTCGCGGCGACCTCCACTTCTACGGGCGAAATCATCCCTCAGAAGTCGACAAATCCACGAAGTCGGCGCTACGGGCCCCGCTTCAGGACTTGGTGGAGCCCGAGGAAGCCGAGCCCGCGGAGTCGCCGATCGCGCTCACCCAGTCGACGATGCCGCTGCCCCAGCTCCACAGCTGGTCCCACCAGCCCAGGCCGGTGCCGACCCATTCCTGGAGTCCGCTGAACTCCCAGACGAGCCAGCCCGCCACGAAGAACAGAAGGATCAGCACCAGGCAGCCCTTGAGGCAGCCGAGGCCCGGGATCCGCACCGGGTTGGCGCTGCGGCGGCGCGGCTCGCGGGGCTCCCGGGGCGCCGGCTGCCGGGGCGGCGGGCTCTGCGGGGGCTGCTGCTGCGGCGGCGGCTGGGGCTGGCGGTACTGCGGCTGCTGCTGAGGCTGCTGGTACTGCTGAGGCTGGCGCTGCTGCTGCGGCTGGTAGTGCTGCGGCGGCGGAGGCGGCGCGTACTGCTGCTGAGGCGGCTGCTGCGGCTGGCGGTACTGGGGCTGCTGCGGCTGCTGGTACTGCTGCTGGGGCGGCGGGCCCTGCCGGTACGGCTGCTGCTGAGGCTGCTGTTGCTGCGGCCGGTGCTGCGGCGGCGGCGGGGCCTGCCGCTGCGGGCGGCGCCGCAGGGGGTCCTCGTTCGGGTCCAGGTACTGGATCTGCGTCTGCTCGTTGCGGTCGCGGGCGGCCTGCATCTGCGACTGCCAGGGGTGCGGCTGGTCCGGCCGCTGCACGGGGGGCATCACCGAGGTCGGGTCGGCCCCGGGAGCCCCGGTGCTCGGCAGCACCGAGGTGGCGTCGGCCGCACCGACCGGCGGCATGACGCTGGTCATGGCGTTGGGGTCGTAGGCCCCGGCGGGCGAACCGGCGCCGGAGGGCAGGACCTGGGTGGGGTCGGCGGCGCCCGGGGTCGCGGGGACCGGCGCCGGCGAGGGGTCGGGGGCGAGCAGCGCGCCCACCCCGAGCGCGGCCTCCACCTCGGCGGCCGAGGAGTGCACGCCGGTGCCGGCGGCGACCACGCGCAGGCCGCGGGCCAGGCTCACCGCGCTGGGCCGCTCGTTCGGCTCCTTGCGCAGGCAGCGCTCGACGACCGTCCACAGCGGCTCGGGCACGGTCGAGGGGCGCTGCGGCTCCTCGCTGAGGTGCCGGTGGAGCACTTCGAGCGCCGTGCCGCCGGCGAACGGCGGCCGGCCGGTGAGCAGCTCGTAGAGGAGGATGCCGGCGCCGTAGATGTCGACGGCGGAGGTCTGCGGGCGGCCCTCGGCGGACTCGGGCGCGACGTAGGCCGGGGTGCCGACGAACTCGTGGGTGCGGGTCAGGCCCGGGGAGTCCGCGAGGCGGGCGATGCCGAAGTCGGTGAGCATCGGCTTCATCTGGCCGCCGCGCTCGTCGAGCAGGACGTTGGCGGGCTTCAGGTCGCGGTGGACCACGCCGTCGGCATGGCTGGCGGCGAGCGCGTCCGCGATCTGGGCGGTCAGCAGGCTCGCGGCGACCGGCGTGAAGGGGCCGTTCTCGCGGAGGTACTTGTACAGGTCCGGACCGTCGATCAGGTCCATGACCAGGGCGAGCAGATCGCCCTCGACGACGAGGTCGCGGGTGCGCACGATGTTGGGGTGGGTCAGGCGCAGCAGGACCGAGCGCTCGCGCAGGAAGCGCATGACGATGTCCGGGTCCTGGGCCAGCTCCTCCTTGAGGACCTTGATGGCCACGGTCTCGCCGGGCTGTCCGGCGACGGCCGCCTCCGCGCCGGCGGCCTCCCTCTGGCGGGCACGCCAGACAGTTCCCGTGGCGCCGCGCCCGAGCGGCTCCTCGAGCAGGTATTTGCTGCCGACTGGCCGCACGTCTCGCGCTCCCCTGCTGTCGTCTGTTCGTGGTCGAGTTGTCGTCGATCCGCTGATTGGTTTTCCGGCCCACTCTAGGGGGTGTCCCCGGGGAAGACGCCGGTCGCCGGAGGTTGGTTGCCGCACATATGTACGGAGGGTGATGTTCGGGGGGTATGCCCGTGGCGTTTTTCCCCGTCTTTCTCCCGCTCGCTGTCCGTATCCGGTCGAGGTCCGCGCCGGGCTGCGACCGATCAAGATCATTTGTTGGTGGGTGCCGGGCGTGTTGTCCGCGACAGGTGCGAGGATGCACACGTACGGAACGGCACGGGACGGGAGCCCCGCCTTCCGTCAGACCTGACCGGACGACGCGTCCGTGCCGGGTGGGGGGCGATCGGGCAGCCATGTCCCGAACTTCCCCTGCCGGGCGCACACACCGCGCACCGCGCAGAAGGGACCGCTGACGGCGATGCAGATCCGGCTGACCGTCCTTGGGTCGCGCAGCGGCCACCAGACCTCGACCGCCCCCGCGAGCTGTGACGTGCTCGTCACGGCACCGGCCGGGACCGCGCTGGCCGCGGTCGCCTCCGGGCTCGCGGCGACCGTCGGCGGGCCCGACACCGGGGGCACGGTCGTGCTCTACGCCGGTTCCGAGCGCCTCGACCTCCAGCGGCGGGTGCTGGGCGAGCCTCCGCTCGTGGACGGCGCGGTACTGGCGCTGCACGGGCCCGTGCCGGACGTGCTGCCCGAGGACGGCCTCGGCGCACCCCAGCTGCACGTCGTCGCCGGACCCGACGCGGGCGGCGTGCACCTGCTGCACAGCGGCCAGATCCGGGTGGGCCGCTCCGCCGACGCCGACGTCCCGCTGGACGACCCCGACGTGTCCCGGCTGCACTGCGCGGTCACGGTGATCCGCGACGGGCGGGTCGCGGTGGCCGACCTGGACTCGACGAACGGCACCACCCTCGACGGCGCCCCCGTGGGAGCCCAGCCGGTCGCCCTGCCGCCGGGGGCGCTGCTGCGGGTCGGCGAGTCCATGCTGCGGCTCGCGCCCGCGGGCGCGACGCCCCCGCTGCCGGTGACCCCGGACCAGGAGGGCCACCTCTCCGTGCCGCCCCCGGCGGGCGCCGCCGGCTGGTCGGGACCCGCCGGTGCGCCGGCCGGCGCGGCCGCCACCGCGCCCCCGGCGCCGCAGCCCGGGAGCCCCGGCCGGACGGGCACCGCCGGCCCGGCGCCGGACGCCTCCGCCGGAGCCGGACGGGTCACCGGGTCGCACGGACCGGCCGGCGCGGCCGGGTGGGCCGGTTCCGCCGGTTCCGTCGGGACGCCGGACGCCCCGGGCGGAGCCGGCCGGGCGGGCTCCGGCCCGGCCGGGGCCGGAGCGCCCCCGGGGCCGCGCCCCGCAGCCCCCGCCGGAGCGCCGGACGCCTACGGCGCCACCGGATGGGCAGGTCCCGGCGCCACCTCCGGCGGCGGGCCCGCCGGACGCCGCAAGGGGCTCGGGGCCTGGGCCCGCAAGTGGGTGCGCGGCGAGGACCTCGCCGAGGCGGCACCGGAGGCGGCGCCCACCGCCGCCCCCGACCCCGACGACCCGGCCGCGCTGCTGCTGGCCGCCATGGGACCCACCGAGCGACTGTGGTCCCGTGCACCCGGGCGGCCCGGTCACGCCAGATTGCTGGAGGTGGGGCTCGGCGCCGGGAGCCGGGTGTCGCTGCCCGCCGCCGGCGCCCTCGGCATCGCCGGCCCGCGGGCCCGGCTGACCGGGGCCGCCCGCTGGGCCGTCGCACAACTGGCGGGACTGCACGCGCCCGGGCAGCTGGAGATCGTGCTCGTCTCCACCGACCGCACGCGCGGCCTCGCCGAGCGGCGCCGCGACTGGGGCTGGCTCGGCTGGCTGCCCCACGTACGGCCCGCGCACGGCCAGGACTGCCGGCTCCTCCTCGCGTACGACCGCGACCAGGCCGCCGCCCGCACCGGTGAGCTGACCCGGCGCCTGGACGACGGCCCGCTGGGCACCCACTGGGCCGCTGCCGATCCCGAGCGGGTCCGGCAGGCCGCCGACGCCTACGCGGGCCCGTACACGCTCGTCGTCCTCGACGGCGATCCCGGGGCGGGCGCGCTGCGCGACATCACCGGGCGGCTCGCCTCGCACGGCCCGGCCGCCGGGATCCACGTGCTCGCGCTCGCGGAGGCCCCGGCCGCCACCGCCGCCTCGCCGGTCGCCGACACGTACGAGGCCGCGTGCGCGAGCAACCCCGCCTTCCGGGACTGCGGCGCGGTCGCCCTGCTCAGCGGGGACGTGGCCACGGCCGTACGGACCTTCGCGGTCAGCGGCGGCCGGCCGGTCCCGTCCGGGGGCACCGCCACCGCCGACGCGGTCTCCGCCGCCTGGGCCGAGCGCTTCGCCCGGGCGCTGGCGCCCCTGCGCACCACCGACGGCGGCTCCGCCGCCCCGTACCGGCCGTCCGCCGCCACCCTGCCCGCGACCGCCCGGCTGCTGGACGAGCTGGGGCTGGCCCGGGCCACCCCGGCCTCCCTGATGGCCCGCTGGGCCGCCGCCACCGACCAGGGGCAGGGCACGGGCGGCCTCGCCGAGATCGTGCTGGGCAGCGGCCGGCGCGGCCCCGTCGGCACCGAGCTGGTCCACGACGGCCCGCACCTGCTCATCGAGGGGCCCGCCGGGAGCGGGCGGACGGAGCTGCTGCGGTCGGTGGCCGCGTCGCTGTCCGCGGCCGCCCGGCCCGACCGCCTCGGGCTGGTCCTCCTCGACGGGGCCGGCGGCGAGCGCGGTGACGGGCTGCTGCCCTGCACCGAACTCCCGCACGTCTCCGCCCACCTGGTCGCCTCCGATCCGCTGCGCATGCGGGAGTTCGCGCAGGCGCTGGGCGCGGAGCTCAAGCGCCGCGCCGAGCTGCTGGAGGGGATGCCGTTCGCCGAGTGGCACGCCCAGCGCGAGGTCTCCGACCGGCTGGTCTCGCCCCGCCAGCCCACCCCGGGCGAGCAGCGCGGCGACCTTGACCCGCAGCGCACGGGAACGCTCCGGCTGCGCGCTTCGACGACCCGCACGGACCCGGCCGGCCCGAGCCCGCTGCCCCGCCTGGTGGTGCTCGTGGACGACCTCGACGCGCTGGTCGCGCCGGGCCTCGGCAGTACGGGCCGGCCCGCGGCCGGCTCGGTGGTGCGGGCGCTGGAGGCGGTGGCCCGCGAGGGCGCCCGGCTCGGCGTGCACCTGGTGGCCACCACCGCCCGCCCGGACCGCACGGCCGAGACGGGGCTGGCCCGGCTGACCACCCTGCGCGTGGAGCTCGACGCCCCCGACCAGCCGGGGCCCGGCCGCGGACTGCTCCGGCACGCGGACGGCCGCACGATCCCGTTCCAGGCCGGCCGGGTCACCGGCCGGATCCCGCGGACGGCGACCCTGAGGCCGACCGTGGTCCCGGTGGAGTGGGAGCGGATGGGTGATCCGCCGGCCCGCCGCCCGGTGCGCGAACTGGGCAACGGCCCGACCGACCTCGCGCTGCTGGCCAGCGCCCTGGACCGGGCCTCGCACCTGGTCTCGGCGATACCCGTGCTGTTCCCGCCGGGTCCCTAGGCCCCTCAGGGGCGAAGGCGCCCCCGCGAGGCGGTATTGCGGGGGCGCGCGGGTCGGCGTAGACCTTGTGGTCCGGGACACACCACGGGCATCGGGGGCAGAACCATGCGCAGGCACGGAACGAGCCGTACGACACTCACCTGGACGGCGCTCGCCGCGGCGGGCGCGCTCGCGCTCAGCGCGTGCGGCGGTGACACGGACGCGAAGACGGACCCGCCGAAGGCGGCGGGACCGACCGGGCCGCAGGTGGAGTTACCGAAGCTCGACGGGGAGAAGCTGGAGGTCTCCGCCGTCTGGACGGGCCCCGAACAGGCGAACTTCACCAAGGTCCTGAAGGAGTTCGAGAAGCGGACGGGGGCCACCGTGACCTTCGTCCCGGCCCAGGACCCGATCGTCACCTTCCTCGGTACGAAGATCGCCGGCGGAGCCCCGCCGGACGTCGCGCTGCTCCCGCAGGTCGGGGCGCTGGTCTCGGCCGTGCAGAACAAGTGGGCGCAGCCGGTGGGCCCGGAGGCCCAGGCGCAGCTGGACAAGAACTACTCGGCGGGCTGGAAGTCGCTCGGAGCGGTCGGCGGCACCCAGTACGGCGTGTACTACAAGGCCGCCAACAAGTCGCTGATCTGGTACAACGCGAAGGCCTTCGAGGCGGCCGGGGTCAAGCCCCCGACGACCTGGAAGGAGCTGATCACGGCGGCGGACACGCTGTCCGCCTCCGGTACGCCGGCCGTCTCGGTGGCGGGCGCGGACGGCTGGACCCTCACCGACTGGTTCGAGAACGTCTACCTCTCCCAGGCGGGCCCGGAGAAGTACGACCAGCTGGCCAAGCACCAGATCAAGTGGACGGACGACAGCGTCAAGCAGGCGCTGACCACGCTCGGCGAACTGTTCGGGCGCAAGGACTTCCTGGCGGGCGGGCCGAGCGGGGCGCTGTCGACGGAGTTCCCGAAGTCGGTGACGCAGACGTTCACCGGCGGCGACCGGCCGGCGGCGGCGATGGTCTTCGAGGGCGACTTCGTGGCGGTGAACATCGCGCAGACGGAGGCGAAGGTGGGCGAGGACGCCCTCGTCTTCCCCTTCCCGGCGGTCGGCGGGAAGGCGCCGGTGGTCTCGGGCGGTGACGTGGCGGTCGCGCTGAAGCCGTCGAAGGGCGCGCAGGCGCTGCTGACCTTCCTGGCCTCGCCGGACGCGGCGGAGATCCAGGCCCGCGAGGGCGGTTTCGTCTCCCCGAACAAGGCGGTGGACCCGGCGGCCTATCCGAACGACATCCAGCGCAACATCGCCAAGGCGCTGATCGCGGCGGGCGACGACTTCCGCTTCGACATGTCGGACCAGGCCCCGGCGGCCTTCGGCGGGACCCCGGGCGCGGGCGAGTGGAAGGCGCTCCAGGACTTCCTGGCGAACCCGTCGGACGTGGCGGGCGCCCAGGCGAAACTGGAGGCGGACGCGGCCAGGGCCTACGGGAACTGATCCCGTGAAGGCCTCGGTCAAGGCCGCCCGCGGGCTGTCCGCGGAGGCCAGGCGCCGCCGGCTGGTCGCGGCGGCGTTCCTCCTGCCGGCCCTCGTGCTGCTCGGCGCGCTCGTCGTGCACCCGATCGGCTACTCGGTCTACCGCAGCTTCTTCGACCGCTCGGGCGGCGTGTTCGTCGGCAGCGACAACTACCGGGAGATCCTGAGCGACGACACCATCCGCACCGCGCTGAAGAACACGGCGCTGTGGGTGGTGCTCGCCCCGACCACGGCCACCGCCCTCGGCCTGATCTTCGCGGTGCTCACCGAACGGGTGCGCTGGGGCACTGCGTTCAAGCTGCTGGTGTTCATGCCGATGGCGATCTCGATGCTGGCGGCGGGCATCATCTTCCGGCTCGTCTACGACCACGATCCCGACCGGGGCGTCGCCAACGCGGTCTGGGTCGGGGTCCACGACACCTTCGCGGAGTCCTCGGCCTTCCCCAAGGCCCGCCCGGGCCGGGACTCGCCGCTCACCGACGCCGGCGGGGGCGCCTTCGTGACCCGCGACCCCGTCCGTGCGGGCATCCCGGTGCTGCTGCCGCTGGTCGGCGTGGCCCCGGAGTCCCTGCCCGAGGGCACGCGGCCGGCAAAGGCGGCGGATGCCGAGCCCGGGAAGGTCACCGGGACGGCCTGGCAGGACTTCACCCGCGGCGGGGGCGGCCGTACGAACGCGGTCGACCCGACCGAGCCGTCCTTCGCCGGGATGCGGATCGAGGCGGTCAAGGACGGCCGGGTGGTCGACACGGCCACGGCCCGCGCCGACGGCACCTTCACCCTGTCCGCGAAGGCCGACGGGGCGCAGCTGCGGCTGCCCGCCGCCAACTTCCGGGAGGCGTACGCCGGGGTGCAGTGGCTCGGCCCGTCCCTGGTCACCCCGGCGGTCATCGGGGCGTACGTATGGATGTGGGCCGGTTTCGCGATGGTGCTGATCGGGGCCGGGCTGGCCGCCGTACCGCGCGAGCTGCTGGAGGCGGCGCGGGTGGACGGGGCGAACGAGTGGCAGGTGTTCCGCCGGATCACCGTCCCGCTGCTGGCGCCGGTCCTGGCGGTCGTGCTCGTCACCCTCGTCATCAACGTCATGAAGATCTTCGACCTGGTCTTCGTGATCGCACCGGGCGCGGTCCAGGACGACGCGAACGTGCTCGCGCTGCAGCTGTACCGGACCTCCTTCGGCACCGACGCCGACCCGGGCCTGGGCAGTGCCATCGCCGTACTGCTGCTGGTGCTGGTGGTCCCGGTGATGCTCGTGAACATACGCAGGCTCCGTAAGGAGGGATCCCGATGAGCCGTTCCGGCGCGGCGCCGGACCCGGCGCGAGGCAGCCCTTCGGCAGGCCCGTCCGCAGGCACGGGCCCGGCACGCGCCGCACGGGCAGACGCCGCACGCCCCTCCGCCAGGCGCGCCGCGGGCGACCCGGCCGGCGCCCCTCCCCCTCACGCCGAGCGGACCGCGCGCCGGCTGGCCGCGCGGGCCGCGGGCGGGGCGCTGCGGGTGTTCCTGGTCCTGGCCGCGCTCTTCTGGCTGCTGCCCACCCTCGGACTGCTCACCTCCTCCTTCGTCTCCCCCACCGACCTCAACAAGGGCGGCTGGTGGCAGGTGGTGACGGCGCCCTCGCGGCTGACCGCCGGCAACTACGAGCGGCTGCTGGCCAACGACACGATCACCGGGTCCCTCCTGAACACGGTCGCGATCGCCGTGCCGGCCACCCTGCTCGTCCTGGCCCTGGGCGCGTTCGCCGGATACGCCTTCGCCTGGCTGGAGTTCCCCGGCCGGGACTGGCTCTTCCTGGTCGTCGTCGGGCTGCTCGTGGTCCCCGTACAGGTGGCGCTGATCCCGGTCTCCGAACTCTTCGGCTCCATCGGACTGTTCGAGACCACGGCGGGCGTGGTCCTCTTCCACACCGCCTTCGGACTGCCCTTCGCCGTGTTCCTGCTGCGCAACTTCTTCGCTGAGATCCCGCGCGAGCTGCTGGAGGCGGCCCGCCTCGACGGGGCGGGTGAACTGCGGCTGTTCACACGGGTGGTGCTGCCGCTCGGCGGGCCGGCGATCGCCTCGCTCGGCATCTTCCAGTTCCTGTGGGTGTGGAACGACATGCTCGTGGCGCTGGTCTTCGCGGACTCGGCGAACCCGCCGGTGACGGTCGCGCTCCAGCAGCAGGTACGGCAGTTCGGGAACAACATCGACGTGCTGGCGCCGGGCGCGTTCCTGTCGATGGTGGTCCCGCTCGTCGTCTTCTTCGCGTTCCAGCGGCAGTTCGTCACGGGGGTGATGGCCGGCGCGATCAAGTGATTGACGTGCGACGTTGACGCTCCGTAACCCGATTGCCACACGCTGCGTAACCCGATCGCCGCGCCGGGGGTTCCTGGGGGCACTCCCCCAGCCTCCGGCCGGGGGGACCCCCACCCAGCGGTAGCTGGGGGAAACATGCCCGCGCCGACCCCTGGATGTGCCGTGCCCCGGTTCAGCGTCATCGTGCCCGCGTACAAGGTCCAGGCCTATCTCCAGGAGAGTCTGGACTCGGTCCTGACGCAGTCGTACCCGGACATGGAACTGATCGCGGTCGACGACGCCTCGCCCGACGCCTGCGGTTCGATCATCGACGAGTACGCGGCCCGTGACCCCCGGGGCACCGCCGTGCACCTGGCGCACAACCTGGGACTGGGCCCGGCCCGCAACGCGGGCCTGGCCCGGGCCACCGGCGACTACCTGATCTTCCTCGACGGCGACGACACCCTCGCCCCCGGCGCCCTGCAGGCCATCACCGACCGGCTGAAGGCCACCGGCTCCCCCGACGTCCTGGTCTACGACTACGCGCGCACCTTCTGGTCGGGCGAGCTGGTGCGCAACCGCCTCGCGCACCGGCTGTCCGAGGAGGGCCCGGCCAGCTTCCGGCTCGCCGACCGCCCGGCACTGCTGGCCATGCTGATGGTCGTGTGGAACAAGGCGTACCGCCGCGAGTACGTGGAGCGCGAGGGGCTCGCATTCCCGCCCGGCTTCTACGAGGACACCCCCTGGACCTACCCGGCGCTGCTGGCCGCGGAGTCCGTCGCCGTCCTGGACCGGGTCTGCGTCCACTACCGCCAGCGGCGCACCGGCTCGATCCTGACCACCACCAGCCGCCGCCACCTCGACATCTTCGACCAGTACGACCGGGTCTTCGGCTACCTCGCCGGCCGCCCCGAGCTGGAGCGCTGGCGCCCCGCCGTGCACCGCCGGATGGCCGAGCACTTCTGCGCCCTGTACGCCGACCCGCGCCGCCTCCCGCGCGCCGGACGGGCCGAGTTCTTCAGCCGGGCCTGCGCCCTGCTGCGCCGCTACCGGGCCCCTGGCGGCAGGTCCGCGCTGCCGCTGTCCCTGTCGCGGACCGACCGGGTCCGGCACACCCTGATGCGGCTGGGCACCCGGCGCACCTACCGGCTGCTGTCGGCGCTGCGCTCGGCCGGGCTGGCACTGGGCCGCGCGGCCTCGGCCCTGGGGCGGGGCCTGGGCGAGACGGCCCTGCGCCTGTACTACCGGGCCCAGCGCCTCCTCCCGCTGCGCCCGGAGCTGGCGGTGTTCTCCGCGTACTGGCACGGCGGCTACGCCTGCAACCCGGCGGCGATCGAGGCAAAGCTGCGGGAACTGGCGCCGCGGATGCGGACGGCGTGGATCTGCGACCCGGCGCACGCCTGGACCCTGCCCCGGGAGACGACGGCGCTGCGCCCGGGCTCGGCGGCGTACTGGACCGCCCTGGCACGGGCCACGTACCTGGTCACGAACGTCAACTTCGACCGCGCCCTGGTCAAGCGCCCCGGCCAGATCCTGGTCCAGACCCAGCACGGCACCCCGCTCAAGCGCGTCGGCCTCGACCTCCAGGACCGCCCGGCGGCCACCCCGACGACGGACTTCGCGGGCCTGCTGCGCGGCGCCGACCAGTGGGACTACCTGCTCTCCGCGAACCGGCACTCCACCCTGGTCTGGGAGAAGGCGGTCCCGTCCTCCTACACGACCCTCGAATACGGCTACCCGCGCAACGACGTCTTCCACCGGGCGAGCCGCGCGGACGTCCTGGAACTGCGCGAACGCCTGGGCATCCCGGCGGGCTCGACGGCGATCCTGTACGCGCCCACCCACCGGGACTACCGGCGCAGCCGGCCGGAACACCTGGACTTCGAGAGGATCCTGCGCGACCTGGGCCCGCGCTTCACGATCCTCGCCCGCACCCACCTCACGTACGCGGACACCGACCGCGCGTGGGAGCCGCACCCGCGGCTGCTGGACGTCTCCTCCCACCCCTCCGTGGAGGAGCTCTGCCTCGCCTCGGACGCGCTCGTCACCGACTACTCGTCCCTGATGTTCGACTACGCGGCACTGGACCGGCCGATCGTGATCCACGCGGACGACTGGGAGGCGTACGAAGCGGCCCGGGGCACCTACTTCGACCTGCGGTCGTGCCCGCCGGGCGCGATCGCCCGGACCCAGGACGAGCTGGTGGACATCTTCACCACGGGCCACTGGCAGGGCTCACGCTCCGCGCAGCTGCGGTCCGCCTTCCGTACCCGCTTCTGCTCGTACGACGACGGCCACGCGGCGGAACGGGTGGTCCGGCGGGTCTTCCTGGGCCAGACGGCCCCGATCCCCGCGATCACCCCCCTGGAAGACCGCCGCCCCACCCCTGCGGCCCCGGCCAACACCCCGTCCCCGTCCCCGGCCCCGACCCCGACCCCGACCCTGGCCCACCTCTGGCCGTAGCGGAGGCCCCGTCGCCGGCCGAGCGCCGCTGCGGGGGGCTCCGCCCCGATCTTTCGGCCTCGCCTGACCCCGGCAGACGGCCCGCAGGGTCAGGCGGCCCGCAGCCCCGCCACCACCGACCGCGCGAGTTCGTCCAGATACCCGCCCGGGACGGAGTCCCGTACGACCACCTGGCGCCAGTAGAGCGGCCCGATCGCCAGATCGAGCGCCCGGTCCGGATCAACCCCCTCCGCCAGCTCGCCCCGCGAGACCGCCTCGCCCACGATCCCCGCGGCGAGCCGCCGCTGCCCCTCCAGCAGCGCCCCCCGCACCGCGTCCGCGATCTCCGGGTTCCGCGCCGCCTCCACCAGCAGGTCGGGGATCACCGCCGACGCCACCGGATGCCTCAGCACGTGGGACATGACCTCCAGCAGCGCCCGTACGTCCCCGTACAGCGACCCCGTCGCCGGCACCGGCAGGCCGTCCGCCGCGAAGGCCCCCACCAGGTCCAGGACCAGGTGCAGCTTCGACTTCCACCGTCGGTACACCGCGGTCTTGCCCACGCCCGCCCGCCGCGCGATGCCTTCGATGGACATCCGCGAGAACCCGACCGCGGCCAGTTCCTCCAGTACCGCGCTGCGGATCGCCTCGGTCACGTCCTCGCGCAGGACGGCGGCGCCGGCGGGGGCCCGCCGGGCGGGGGCGGCAGCGTCGTCGGAGGTGGAGGCAGAGGCGGCAGGGTCCTTGGTCATGCACAGAGCATAACCGCGCCACGTTACGACGATACGGTTGCGTTCCGACGTGGCGCGCCCTAACCTCGCCGTAGCGACGATACGGACCCGTCCCATCGCCAGCGACGCCCCGACCCCGTCGAAAGCGAACCCTGTGACCACCGCGACCGCATCCAAGACCGGGCCCGCGACCTCCGCGGAACTCGCCGGCCTGGCCGCCGCCCACGGCCTCACCCTCAGCGGCGCCCGCCCCTCGCTCCCCCGCTACGTGGCGGAGCTCTGGGACCGCCGCCACTTCGTGGCCGCGTACGCGACGGCCCGCATGCAGGCCACGTACAGCACCGCCAAGCTCGGCCAGGTCTGGCACCTGGTGACCCCGCTGCTCAACGCGGCCGTCTACTACTTCGTCTTCGGCCTCGTGATGAAGGCCAGCAGCGGAGTGCCGGACTACGTCCCCTTCCTGATCACCGGTGTCTTCGTCTGGGACTTCATCGGCACCTCCATCAACGCCGGCACCCGAGCCGTCCACAGCAACCTCGGCCTGGTCCGCGCCCTGCACTTCCCCCGCGCGAGCCTGCCCATCTCCACCGTCGTCCAGCTCTTCCAGCAGCTGCTCGTCACCATGGGCGCCCTCGTCATCCTGCTGCTCACCTTCGGCCAGACGCCCGGACCGGCCTGGTTCCTGGCCGTCCCGACGCTCCTGCTGATGGCCGTCTTCGCCGCCGGCTGCGCCATGGTCATGGCCCGGATCGGCAGCAAGAGCCCGGACGTCAGCCAGCTGATGCCGTTCGTCCTGCGCACCTGGATGTACTCCTCGGGCGTCATGTGGTCCATCGACCAGATCCACAAGACGGGCGACCTGCCGCACTGGGTGCTGACGGTGCTCAAGCTCAACCCCGCGGCCGTCTACATCGACCTGATGCGCTTCGCGCTGATCGACAGCTTCGAAGCACATTCGCTCCCGCACCACGTGTGGCCGATCGCCATCGGCTGGGCCCTGCTCGCCGGCGTCGGCGGCTTCGTCTACTTCTGGAAGGCAGAGGAGGAATACGGCCGTGGCTGACACCCAGGTCCGGACCCCCACCGTGATCGCCGACGGGGTCCACGTCATCTACAAGGTCCACGGCAGCGGAGGCCGCAAGGGCGGCGCCACCGCGGCCCTCAGCCGGGTCTTCTCCCGCAAGCCGGCCCCCGGCGTCCGCGAGGTGCACGCCGTCAAGGGCGTCACCTTCACCGCGTACAAGGGCGAGGCCATCGGCCTCATCGGTTCCAACGGCTCGGGCAAGTCCACCCTGCTGGCGGCCATCGCCGGCCTCCAGCCGGTGGCCCGCGGCCGGATCTTCTCGCACGGCCAGCCGTCCCTGCTGGGCGTGAACGCCGCCCTGATGAACGACCTGACGGGCGAGCGCAACGTCGTGCTCGGCGGCCTCGCGATGGGCATGTCCAAGCAGCAGATCCACGAGCGCTACCAGGGCATCGTCGACTTCTCCGGCATCAACGAGAAGGGCGATTTCATCTCCCTGCCCATGCGGACGTACTCCTCCGGCATGGGCGCCCGCCTGCGGTTCTCCATCGCCGCCGCCAAGGACCACGACGTACTCATGATCGACGAGGCCCTGGCCACCGGCGACGCCGCCTTCCAACGCCGCAGCCAGGCCCGCATCGAGCAGCTCCGCGAACAGGCCGGCACGGTCTTCCTCGTCAGCCACGGCATCAACACGGTCCGCGAGACCTGCGACCGCGCCATCTGGCTGGAATCCGGCACCCTGCGCATGGACGGCCCCGCCGCGGAGGTCTGCGACGCCTACGAGGCCTTCACCCGCCGCTGAATACAGCCCCGCCGGCGTTTGAGGCGTGGGGCCTGGGGCGGAGCCCCGGCAGCCGGCCCGCAGCCGCGAACGGGCCGGGCCCGGGACCACGAGGTCCCGGGCCCGGCCCGTTCCGCACGACCAACCGATCAGCTGTGCGCGCGCAGCAGCGACCGCATCGTCCGCATCGCCACCGACAGATTCGCCAGGTCGAAGTCGTCCGATCCCCGGATCTCGTCCAGCGTCGTCCGCGCACGCCCGATGATCGCCGCGTTCTTCTCCTCCCACGCCTTGAAGCGCTCTTCGGGAGTCGAACTGCCGTTGCCCACCGACAGCACATCGGCGGTCAGCGCCGCATGCGCCGCGAACAGGTCCTCGCGGATCGACGCACGGGCCATGGACTGCCAGCGGTCCGCCCGCGGCAGCTCGATGATCCGGTCCATCAGCTGGGTGATGTCCAGGCGGTCGGCGAGGTCGTAGTAGACCTCGGCGACCTCCAGGCAGCCGACACCCGTGCGGTCGGCGATCGCGACGATGTCGAGCGTCGGGAAGGCGGAGGAGAACCCGGCCACCTTGGCGGCCAGTTCCTCCGGGACGCCCTCGCCCGTCAGCTCGTCGAGGATCGACCGGTACCACTCGAGGTCGGCGCCGCGCACCAGCTTCGGCAGCTCCGCCCAGACCTGACCGACCCGCTCCGCGAAGAAGGCGATGGTCTCGGAGATCTGCAGCGGCTGCGGGCGGTTGTTCAGCAGCCAGCGGGTACCGCGCTCGACCAGGCGCCGCGAGTGCAGCCGCACCCGGGTCTGGACGTCGGCGGCGACCTTGTTGTCGAGCGCCTCCACCGCGTCCCACACCTCGGCCAGGCCGAAGATCTCGCGGGCCGCGAGCTGCGCCCGGACGATCTCCTCCGTGGAGGCCCCGGTCTCTTCGCGCAGGCGGTGCAGGAAGGTCGAACCGCCGGTGTTGACGGTGTCGTTGACCAGGATGGTGGTGATGATCTCGCGGCGCAGCGCGTGCGCGTCGATCTGCTCGGCGAACTTCTCGCCCAGGGCGACCGGGAAGTACGCGAAGAGCAGGCGGCGCAGGTACGGGTCGTCCGGCAGCCCGGTGGCGATGAGCTCGTCCGCCACCGTGATCTTGGTGTAGGCGAAGAGCACGGCCAGCTCCGGCTGGGTCAGGCCCCTGCCGCCGTTCAGCAGTTCGCGGATCTGCCGGTCGGTGGGCAGGAACTCCAGCCCGCGGTCCAGCAGTCCGGCGTTCTCCAGGCGGCGCATGTAGCGCTGCTGGGCGTGGAGCAGGCTCGGGGCCTGGGCCGCGCCGTTGGCGAGCGCCGTGTTCTGCGCGTAGTTGTTGCGCAGGACCAGGTGCCCCACCTCGTCGGTCATCTGGGCGAGCAGCTTGTTGCGCTGCTTGACGGTCATGTCGCCGTCCGCGACGACCGCGTTGAGCAGGATCTTGATGTTCACCTCGTGGTCGGAGGTGTCCACGCCCGCGCTGTTGTCGATGGCGTCGGTGTTGACCTTGCCGCCCTCGCCGTCTGCGCCGGTCCGGGCGAACTCGATGCGGCCGAGCTGGGTCAGGCCCAGGTTGCCGCCCTCGCCGATGACCTTGGCCCGCACGTGGGAGCCGTTGACGCGGATCGAGTCGTTGGCCTTGTCGCCGACGTCGGCGTGCGTCTCGGCCGTCGCCTTGACGTACGTACCGATGCCGCCGTTCCACAGCAGGTCCACGGGGGCCTGGAGGATGGCCTGCATCAGGTCGGCGGGGGTCATCTTGGTGACGCCCGCCTCGATGCCGAGGGCCTCGCGGACGTGCGCGTTGATCGGGATGGACTTCGCGCTGCGCGGGTGGATGCCGCCGCCCGCGGAGAGCAGCGAGCTGTCGTAGTCGGCCCACGAGGAGCGCGGCAGCTCGAACAGGCGCCGGCGCTCGGCGTACGAGGTGGCCGCGTCCGGGGTCGGGTCGATGAAGATGTGCCGGTGGTCGAAGGCGGCGACCAGGCGGATGTGCTCGGAGAGCAGCATGCCGTTGCCGAAGACGTCACCGGACATGTCGCCGACGCCGACCACGGTGAAGTCCTGGGTCTGGCTGTCGTGGCCGAGCTCGCGGAAGTGCCTCTTGACGGACTCCCACGCGCCGCGGGCGGTGATGCCCATGCCCTTGTGGTCGTAGCCGGCCGAGCCGCCCGAGGCGAAGGCGTCGCCGAGCCAGAAGCCGTAGGACTCCGCCACGCCGTTGGCGATGTCGGAGAAGGTCGCGGTGCCCTTGTCGGCGGCGACGACGAGGTAGGTGTCGTCCTCGTCGTGGCGGACGACACCCTTCGGGGGCACGACCTCGCCGGCGACCATGTTGTCGGTGATGTCGAGCAGCGCCGAGATGAAGATCTTGTACGAGGCGATGCCCTCGGCGAGCCAGGCGTCGCGGTCCACCGACGGGTCGGGGAGGTTCTTGGCGACGAAGCCGCCCTTGGCGCCGACCGGCACGATGACGGTGTTCTTGACCATCTGCGCCTTGACCAGGCCGAGGATCTCCGTACGGAAGTCCTCGCGGCGGTCGGACCAGCGCAGGCCGCCTCGGGCGACCTTGCCGAAGCGCAGGTGGACGCCCTCGACGCGCGGGGAGTACACCCAGATCTCGAAGGCCGGGCGGGGCGCGGGGAGGTCGGGGATGGCCTGCGGGTCGAACTTCATCGACACGTAGGAGTGCTGCTCGCCCGTGCTGCCGGTCTGGAAGAAGTTGGTCCGCAGCGTCGCCTTGATGAGGGTGAGGAAGGCGCGCAGGATGCGGTCCTCGTCGAGCGAGGCGACCTGGTCCAGGGCCCCGTCCAGCTCCTCCAGCATGGCGTCGACGAGCTCGCTGCCGGCGGCCTGGCGGACGGGCGACATCCGGGCCTCGAAGAGCGAGACCAGCAGCCGGGTGGTGTGGACGTTGTTGCGGAGGGTGTCCTCCATGTAGTCCTGGCTGAAGGTGGAGCCGGCCTGTCGCAGGTACTTGGCGTAGGCGCGCAGGACGACGGCCTGCCGCCAGGTGAGGCCGGCGCTCAGCACGAGGCTGTTGAAGTTGTCGTTCTCCGCGTCGCCCTGCCAGACCGCGGCGAAGGCGTCCTGGAAGCGCTCGCGGGCGTCGTCGCCGAGGTAGTTCGTCGCCGTGGCGTCGCCGTTCCCGGTGGGCAGGGGCATCCGCAGGCCGAAGTCGTAGATCCACGCGCTGACCCGGTCGGAGCGGCGGAGCTCGTACGGGCGCTCGTCGGTGACCTCGACGCCGAGGCGCTGCAGCACCGGCAGGACCGCGGAGAGCGAGACCTGCTCGCCGGTGCGGAAGATCTTGAACCGGCGCTCGCCGGGGGCGGCGCCCACCGGCTCGTACAGCGAGAGCGCGAACTTACGGTCGCTGGCGGCGAGCCGCTCCAGGTGGATCAGGTCGGCGACGGCGGCGCGCGGCGAGTGGTCGGCCTTGTAGCCCTCGGCGAAGGAGGTGCCGTAGCGGCGCAGCAGTTCCGCGGCGCGCTCCTCGCCGCACTCGGCGATCAGCGCTTCCTGGAAGCCGTCGGCCCAGGAGCGGGCGGCCTCGACGAGGCGGCCCTCGATGCGCTCGACGTCGCCGTCGGTCAGGGCGGGCAGCTCGGTGCCCTGCGGGACGCGGACGACGAAGTGGATGCGGGAGAGGATCGACTCGGTGTTCCAGGCGGTGAAGTCGACGCTGATGCCGCCGAGCTCCTCCCTCAGGATGTCCATCAGGCGCAGCCGGACGCCGGTGGTGAACCGGTCGCGCGGCAGGTAGACGAGGGCCGAGTAGTAGCGGCCGTACTCGTCCTGGCGCAGGTACAGCCGCAGCCGGCGGCGCTCCTGCAGGTACAGGACGGAGGTGACGATGGACTGCAGCTGGTCGACCGGGGTCTGGAACAGCTCGTCGCGCGGGTAGGTCTCCAGGATCTGCGTCAGGTCGCGGCCGTCGTGGCTGGACGGCGAGAAGCCGGCCCGGTCCAGGACCTCGGAGACCTTGCGGCGGACGACCGGGACGCGGCGCACGGACTCGGTGTACGCGGCGGAGGAGAACAGGCCGAGGAAGCGGCGCTCGCCGACGACGTTTCCGTCGGCGTCGAACTTCTTGACGCCCACGTAGTCGAGGTACGAGGGGCGGTGCACGGTGGAGCGGCTGTTGGCCTTGGTCAGCACCAGCAGGCGGTGCTCGCGGGCCTTGGCGCGGGCGTCGGCCGGCAGCCGGTTGAAGGACGGCGAGACCGGGTGGCCGTCGTCCTTGCCGCTGTGGTGCGGGTCGGAGCGCAGGATGCCGAGGCCGGTGCCGGGCACGGCGGACAGGGCGTCGCCGTCGACGAGGTTGTACTCGCGGTAGCCGAGGAAGGTGAAGTGGTCGTCTGCGAGCCAGCGCAGCAGCTCACGGGCCTCTTCGAGCTCGTACTCGCGCAGGTCCGGGGCGGTGGGCTCCTCGGGCAGGCCTTCGGCGATGCGCAGCGCGGCGTCGCGCATCTTCTCCCAGTCCTCGACGGACTCCCGGACGTCGGACAGGACGCGCAGCAGGTCGACGTTGATCTGCTTGAGGTCGGCGCGGTCGGTCTCACGGTCGATCTCGACGTGGATCCAGGACTCGACGAGGGAGTCGTGGGGGCGCGAGGTACGGGGGCCGTGCGCGTCGCAGTCGGGGCCGAGGATCTCGATCAGCTTGCCGGTGACGTCACGGCGGACGACGACCTGCGGGTGGATCACGACGTGGATGCCGCGGCCCTGGCGGGACAGCTCGTTCGTCACGGAGTCCACGAGGAAGGGCATGTCGTCGGTGACCACCTCGACGACGGAGTGGCTGGAGGTCCAGCCGTTCTCCTCGACCGTGGGGGTGTGCACGCGCACGTTCGCGGTGCCCTGCGGCCGGTTCTCGGCGAGCCGGTAGTGGGAGAGCGCGGCTCCGAACACGTCGACCGGGTCCCGGTCCGTGAGGTCCTCGGGTGCCGTGTGCAGGTAGTAGCGCTGGAGGTAGGAGAGCACCGCGTCCTGCTCTGGACGCTCTCCCTGCTCGGACCCAGTCGGAAGTAGCCCCCCGGCCGGGCTGTGCTCAGCTACCCGGGCCGCCCGTGCGAGCAGCTCGGCCTTTGCTTCGTCCAGCTTGGTCTGCATGTCCTCTGGCTCCTGTCGCGCGCCATTGCGTGACGTAGGTGAAGGAAGGAACGACATAGCTCCGCGAGGCGGGGAGTCCGTCCGGGATCGACGCTATGCCGTCGAGAGAGCCGACCGGGAGGGAATGAGCCAAGATCGGCTGGAGGTCCCGGTGGCGGGGATCAGCGAAGGCCCGGGCACGGTCGTGCGCCGGGCGCAGGCCGGAGGCTCCAGTGCCCCCGATGACTATCGCGCTGATCACGGGTACAAGGCTATCCCGACCTACCCCCAGGTCGTCATTCGCTGCATCTGTATAAATCTTGGGGTGAAACTTTGACAGTCTGGCCAGCGACGTGACCCGGCTGTCCGTGCAGCGGGCTGTCCAGTCACTATTCGGACAGCCCGCGAGCTGTCCTTACGGCCTCGGCCAGGGTGTCCACGACCGGCACACCGGCTGATTCCAGACTGCTACGACTGTGCGAACCACCCGTGTAGAGGACCGCCCGGGCACCGACGTGGGCGGCGGCCAGGGCATCGTCCACGGCGTCTCCGATGAGGACCGTACGGCCCGCCGTCACACCCGTCCCGTCCAGGGCGGCCAAGTGGCGTACGAGGTGTCCCGCCTTGGAGGTGTGGGAGGGGCCGATCCGCCCGTCGACGCGCAGGAAGTGGTGGTCGATGCCGTGGGTCCGGACCAGCGGTATGAGCTTCTCGTGGGGCGCGAGGGACAGCAGGGACTGGGTGAGTCCGTCCCGCTGCCACTCCTGGAGCAGCTCCCGGGCGCCGTCGGCGAGCCCGGCGTCTTCGGCAGCCGCCCAGTAGTGCCGGTGGAAGGCCTCGTCCATGACCACCCACTCCTCGTCGGTGGGCAGCCGTCCCATGAGGCGCTCGTAGAACTTCGGCACCGGTACGACGTACAGGTCGCGGTAGGTCTCCAGGGTGATCGGCGCGAAGCCGAGCTCGGCGAAGGAGGCGTTGGTGGCGACGATGACGGCGTCGATGTCGTGGAGGAGGGTGCCGTTCCAGTCCCAGACGATGTGCTTTTCGGTCACTTCAGCAACCCCGGAATCTCCTGCACGCCGAACCACAGCAGCTCGTGGTCCTCGGCTCCGTCGACGATGAACTGCGCGTCCGCGTCCCCGCCGTCGGCGGCGGCGATGGCCTGCGCGGCGGCGGCCACGTCCTCGTCGGCGTCATCGGCGTCCACGTGCACGGCGGCGGCCACCGTGAGCCGCACGGCGGCGGCCAGGATCACCTGGCCGAGCGTGGCCTCGTCGACCCCGGGGGTGGCGGTGGCGGCCTTGTCGTCGACGTCGAGGGCGACGACGACGCGGCGGCGCGGCGCACCCGCGTCCGCGGCGAGCAGCCGCAGGGAGGCGGCCGCGGCCCGGTTCAGGGCCGCGTACTCCAGCTCCTCGATGTCGTCCGACACGTACCACTCGCGGAGCCCGGGGGTGACGGCGTACGCCCGCAGCGGGGCGGGGCCCAGCTCACCCGCCTTGTGCACCTCGGCGAGCCCGGGGAGGGTCAGGGGGACGTACACACGCATGGCCGGCTGCTTTCAGTAGTCGGAAAACTCCCCCAGGATACGACTCGGAGGGTCCGGCAGGGTGACGGAGTCCGTACCCCATCGAGGTGCCGGACCAGGACCCGCGTCCGTCCACCCCGCTCCCCGGACGCGCGCTCTCCGGGCCCGAAAAGGGGTCGGCGCCCACTCGGATAGGTGAACCGGGGCAGCGGCCCGGCCGGCCCTCCGCGTGGTTGCGGAGCGTGTCCGGCGGCCGTAGAAGATCCCCATCAAGTTACCGCCCGGTACCCTTCCGGGCCCGGCCTGTTCGGGGGCAGATCGCGATGGACACGACGACGCGCGGCACGATCGGCAACGACGGGAGCCGCCGCCGGCCGGGCGGCCAGACCCGGACCCGGCCCGCCGGACGGCGCGACCCGCGGCGCCCGGCAGGCCCCCCGCGGACCCTGCGGCTCGGCCCGCACCACTGGTTCGCCGAACACCTCCTCGCGGTGGTCAGCGGCCGCCGCCCGGTCCACTCGCTCCTCGGCCACACCGTCGGCCCCGCCTACCAGCAGCTGGTCACCCTGGCCCCCGCGGATCCCCGCCGCGACCCTCTCCGCGACCGCCTCCGCCCGGTCATCCGCCAGTGCGGCCGCTTCACCCCCGGCCCGGGCGTCATCGAAGCCTTCGCCCGCATCGCCACGGGCGACCGCCTCACCGCCATGGCCTTCCGCCTGGAACAAGGCCCGGACCTCCGCTGGCGCTGCGCAGCGGTGGAACTCCAGGGCCCCCTCCCCTAGCGGCCCCAGCCCCGCCAGGGCCCGTTCCAGCCCCGCCGGCGTGCGAGGCGCGGGGTCCGGGGCGGAGCCCCGGACCTTGAGCCCCGCCAGGGCCCCTCCCGGCCTCGCCGGCACAATCCAGCCCCGCCGGCGTGCGAGGCGCGCCGCCCCGGGGGCACGCCCCCGGGGCGGCGCCGCACCCGCCCTCCCACAACGCGGCCGGGGCCGGACACCACCCACGGTGTCCGGCCCCGGCCGAGAGATCAGCGACCCGGAGGGGTCACTTCTTGCGGCGCCGCCCGCCGGCGGCCTTCGCCGCCTTGCGCCGCTCCGCCCGCGTCATCCCGTCACCCTCACCACCGACGGAGTCACTGTCGAAGTCGCCCTCGACGACACCGCCCTCGCCGTCCACCGTCGGCGCCGAGAAGTGCAGCCGGTCCGGCCGCTGCGGAGCCTCCAGCCCCTTCGCCCGGATCTCCGGACGGCCGGCCCCGGCCGCCGCCGGCTCCTTCGTCAGCGACGGCGCCGCGTCCTGCACCGGAAGCTCCTCGACCTGCTGCTCGACCTGGACCTCCAGGTTGAACAGGTAGCCGACGGACTCCTCCTTGATGCCTTCCTGCATGGCGTTGAACATGTCGAAGCCCTCGCGCTGGTACTCGACCAGCGGGTCCTTCTGGGCCATCGCGCGCAGGCCGATGCCCTCCTGCAGGTAGTCCATCTCGTACAGGTGCTCACGCCACTTGCGGTCGAGCACCGACAGCACCACGCGCCGCTCCAGCTCGCGCATGATCTCGGAGCCGAGCGTCTTCTCGCGCGTCTCGTACTGCTCGTGGATGTCGTCCTTGACGGACTCCGCGATGAACTCGGCGGTGATGCCCGCGCGGTCGCCGGCGGCCTCTTCCAGCTCCTCGATGGTGACCTTCACCGGGTAGAGCTGCCGGAAGGCGTTCCACAGCCGCTCCAGGTCCCACTCCTCCGCGAAGCCCTCGACCGTCTCGGCCGCGATGTACGCGTCGATGGTGTCGTCCATCATGAAGCGCACCTGCTCCTGCAGGTCCTCGCCCTCCAGGACGCGGCGGCGCTCGCCGTAGATGACCTCGCGCTGGCTGTTGAGGACCTCGTCGTACTTCAGGACGTTCTTGCGCGTCTCGAAGTTCTGGGTCTCCACCTGCGACTGGGCCGACGCGATCGCGCGCGTCACCATCTTGTTCTCGATCGGCACGTCGTCCGGCACGTTCGCCATCGCCATGACGCGCTCGACCATCTGCGCCTTGAACAGGCGCATCAGGTCGTCGCCCAGCGACAGGTAGAAGCGGGACTCGCCCGGGTCGCCCTGTCGGCCGGAGCGGCCGCGCAGCTGGTTGTCGATGCGGCGCGACTCGTGGCGCTCGGTGCCCAGCACGTACAGGCCGCCGAGGTCCTTGACCTCTTCGAACTCGGCCTTCACGGCCGCCTCGGCCCGGGTGAGCGCCTCGGGCAGGGCGTGCGCCCACTCCTCGATGTGCTCCTCCGGGTCCAGGCCGCGCTGGCGCAGCTCGGCCTCGGCGAGGTCGTCCGGGTTGCCGCCGAGCTTGATGTCCGTACCGCGGCCGGCCATGTTCGTGGCGACGGTGACCGCACCGCGGCGGCCGGCCTGGGCCACGATCGTCGCCTCACGGTCGTGCTGCTTGGCGTTGAGCACCTCGTGCGGGATGCCGCGCTTGGAGAGCTGCTGGGAGAGGTACTCGGACTTCTCGACCGACGTCGTACCGACGAGGATCGGCTGGCCCTTCTCGTGCTTCTCCGCGATGTCGTCGACGACGGCGGAGAACTTCGCGACCTCGGTCCGGTAGATCAGGTCCGGCTGGTCCTTGCGGACCATGTCGCGGTTGGTCGGGATCGGGACGACACCGAGCTTGTAGATCTGGTGGAACTCGGCGGCCTCGGTCATGGCCGTACCGGTCATGCCCGACAGCTTCGAGTAGAGGCGGAAGAAGTTCTGCAGGGTGATCGTGGCGAGGGTCTGGTTCTCGTCCTTGATGTCCACCCCTTCCTTCGCCTCGATCGCCTGGTGCATGCCCTCGTTGTAGCGGCGGCCGGCGAGGATACGGCCGGTGTGCTCGTCGACGATCATGACTTCGCCGTCGATGACGACGTAGTCCTTGTCGTTCTTGAAGAGTTCCTTGGCCTTGATCGCGTTGTTGAGGTAACCGACGAGCGGGGTGTTCACCGACTCGTAGAGGTTCTCGATGCCGAGCCAGTCCTCGACCTTGGCGACACCGGTCTCGTGGATGGCGACGGTGCGCTTCTTCTCGTCGACCTCGTAGTCGCCGGTCTCCTCGATGCCCTTCAGCGGCTGGCCGGCCTCGCCCTTGGTCAGGCGGGTCACCAGCTTCGCGAAGTCGCCGTACCACTTCGTGGCCTGGTCGGCGGGGCCGGAGATGATCAGCGGGGTGCGGGCCTCGTCGACGAGGATCGAGTCGACCTCGTCGACCACGGCGAAGTTGTGGCCGCGCTGGACGAGCTCGTCCTGCGACCACGCCATGTTGTCGCGCAGGTAGTCGAAGCCGAACTCGTTGTTCGTGCCGTAGGTGATGTCGTAGCCGTACTGCTCGCGGCGCTGCGCCGGCGACATGTTCGCCAGGATGCAGCCGACCTCCAGGCCGAGGAACTTGTGCACCCGGCCCATCAGCTCGGAGTCGCGCTCGGCGAGGTAGTCGTTGACCGTGATCAGGTGGACGCCCTTGCCGGACAGGGCGTTCAGGTACGCGGGAAGCGTGCCGACGAGGGTCTTGCCCTCACCGGTCTTCATCTCGGCCACGTAGCCGAGGTGCAGGGCCGCGCCACCCATGATCTGGACGTCGTAGTGCCGCTGGCCGAGAACGCGCTTGGCCGCCTCGCGTACGGTCGCGAAGGCCTCGGGCAGCAGGTCGTCCAGGCTCTCGCCGTCCTGGAAGCGCTGCTTGTACTCGTCCGTGAGCGCTCGCAACTCGGCGTCGGAGAGGTTGACGAAGTCCTCTTCGATGGAGTTGACCTGGTCCGCGATGCGGTGCAGTTTGCGCAGGATCTTGCCTTCGCCTGCACGCATGAGCTTGTTGAAGACGGACACCGAGGTTTGTCTCCTTGCCGGTCGGGCCTGGGCACTGTACGTACCACGGGCACGGCAGGTGGGCCCCACCGCAACGGCCATCGTAAGCGAGGACGTGGCCGCGTCGGGAGGTCCGCCGTTCCCGTGGGGGCACGTGTGCCCGGATTGAGAACGTACGGGGTACACGGAAGGTGCCGCATCCCCCGGGGGGATTCCCGGAAAGGGTTCGCTCCGGACGCTCCGGCGGCAGCAGAATCCGTTCATGGAGCCCATCACACTCACCACGGACCGGCTGGTACTGAGGCCTTTCGTCCCCGCCGACGAGGACGAGGTCTACGCGGCCGCGCAGGACCCGGCCATCCAGCGCTGGACCCTGGTCCCCTCCCCCTACGAGCGCGCGCACGCGCACGCCTTCGTGAACGAGCTCGTGCCGAACGGCTGGCGCGAGGACACGGGCTACCCCTTCGCCGTCCGCCTCGGGGCCGGGGGCCCGCTGGTCGCGGCCGTCGGCGTGCACGTCCACGGCGCGGAGTCGTACGAGATCGGCTACTGGGCGGTGAAGGAGCACCGCGGACAGGGCTACATGACCGAGGCCGTGACGGCCGTCGCCCGCTGGGCCTTCACCGATCTCGGCGTCACACGGCTGGAATGGCGCGCCGAGCTGGGCAACGAGGGCTCGAAGGCCGTGGCCGAGAAGGCCGGCTTCCAGGTCGAGGGGGTCCTGCGGGCCGGCATCGAGCAGCGGGGCACCTCGCGCGACTGCTGGGTCGGCGCCCTGCTCCCCTCCGACCTCGGCCTTCCCTCGCGGCTGCCGTACCTTCCCGCTGTACAGCGGGAAGACAACCCGGCAGGGCGTCAGTCAGTGGCAGAGCCACGACCACCGGAACCCGCTACGAGTATCGATGTCAGTGGCCCCGCCTAGGCTGCGGACATGACTTCGCTCTCCCTCTCCGCCGACGAGGCCCGCCGGATCGCCCTGCGCGCACAGGGCTTCCTCGGGGCACCCGACCGCCGCGGAGGAGTGCGCGGAGTCCTGCGCCACCTGGGCGCCGTACAGCTGGACACCATCTCGGTGCTGGCCCGCTCGCACGAGCTGATCCCGTACGCACGCCTCGGCGCCGTCGGCCGCGACACCGTGGAGCGGGCGTACTGGTCCGACCGGCACGCCTTCGAGTACTGGTCGCACGCGGCCTGCATCCTCCCCATCGAGGAATGGCCGCATTTCGCCTTCCGCCGCCGGGCCAACCGGGCGCGCGGCCACCGCTGGCACATCCTCGAGGACAAGCAGCACTCGACGCGGGCGGTCCTGGACCGGCTGAAGGCGGACGGCCCGCTGACCTCCACCGAGCTGGGCGGCGCCAAGAACGGCGGAGAGTGGTTCGAATGGTCCGAGACCAAGATCGCGGTGGAGTGGCTGCTCGACACCGGCGAGGTGGTGTGCAGCGAGCGCCGCGGCTGGAAGCGGGTCTACGACCTCCCCGAGCGGGCCGTTCCCGGCCGGCTGCTCCACGACGACCTGGACGACCGCGAGTGCATGCGCCGCCTGGTCGCCCTGGCCGGCCGGTCCCTGGGCGTCGGCACCCGCGCCGACATCGCGGACTACCACCGCCTCAAGGGGGAGCAGGTCGACGCGGTGATCGCCGACTCCGGGCTGGTCCCGGTCGAGGTCGGGGGGTGGTCCAAGCCCGCCTGGGCGGACCCCGCCGCCCTCGCCACGGTCCCCCGGGGCCGCCACCGCACGACGCTGCTGTCGCCCTTCGACTCCCTGGTCTGGGACCGCCCCCGCACGGAGCGGATCTTCGGCTTCACCCACCGCCTGGAGGCGTACGTCCCCAAGCCGAAGCGGATACACGGGTACTTCGCGATGCCGCTGCTGGCGGGCGGCCGGTTGCAGGGCCGGGTGGACCCGGCCCGCGAGGGCCGCACGCTGGTCGCCCGGCAGCTCTCGTTGACCTCACCGAAGGCCGCGGGCCCGATGGCGCAGGCCCTGCGGGAAGCGGCGGAGTGGGTCGGCTGCGAGGACGTGCGGATCGAGCGCGCGGGCTCGCCCGCGCAGGCGGCGGCCGTCACGGCGGAGCTCGCCGCCCTCTAGGCCTCGTGCGGGCGGCAGGGCCCGGTCGGTGCGGGTCAGCGGATTTCGAGGATCTTCTCGCGCATCGCGTAGACCACGGCTTCCATCCGGGAGTGCAGCTGCAGCTTCTCCAGGATGTTGCGGACGTGGTTCTTCACGGTGTTCTCCGAGATGAACAACTCCTTGGCGATGTCACGGTTGTTCATGCCGGTGGCCACCAGCTTGAGGACCTCCAGCTCCCGGTCCGTCAGCCTCGGCGCCGGCACCAGCCGGCGCTCGTCGGTCCGCTGGATCATCGACTTGAACTCGGTGAGCAGCTTCGACGCCATCGAAGGGCTGATCTGCGACTGGCCGTCGGCCACCGCCCGGATCGCCGTGGCCACCTCGTCCGTCGAGATCTCCTTCAGGAGGTACCCGGTCGCGCCCGCCTTGATCGCGTCGTAGAGGTCCGCCTCCTCGTCGCTGATCGTCAGCATGATGATCTTGGCGGAGGGGGCCACCTCCTTGATCGAGGTGCACGCCTCGATGCCGCCGCGCCGGGGCATCCGCACGTCCATCAGCACGATGTCCGGCAGCAGATCGGCCGCCTTGTCCACCGCCTCCGCGCCGTCCCCGGCCTCGCCGACGACCTGGATGTCCTCCTCCTGCGCGAGGACGATCTCCAGACCCCGCCGGAAGAGTGCGTGGTCGTCGACCACGAGCACCCGGATCGGTTCGCCGGCCGGCGAGCCGGCGGGCTCCGCCGACGGGTCCGCGCCGCGGCAGCCCGCGCCGTCGTCCCCGCGCACCGGCCCGAAGCTGTCCGCCATCGTTCCTCCCCCTGCATGTGCTGAGCTGCTGGGCCAACCGGACACACACCGTGGCCGGTTGACTGCCCGCCATGATTCCATGCCCGCGCCACGGCGCGGGGGGCCGTCGAAGACCCGCCTGGCGCAATACCCGTCATGCAGGTGCCCCCGCGCGGACGCCGGAGCGTCTGCGCGGGGGCAACGAATGGTTGGTTCAGCCGCCGAGCGCGCCGCCGGCGCCGCCTCGCGGCTCCTCCGAGCTGGAGGCACCGTCGGGGTTCACGTGGATGACGCCGTAGTCGTATGCGTGACGTCGGTAGACCACGCTGGGCAGCTTCGTCTCGGAGTCGACGAACAGATAGAAGTCGTGGCCGACCAGCTCCATCTCGTACAGAGCCTGGTCGAGCGACATGGGTGCGGCCGAGTGGGTCTTCTCGCGGACGATGAGCGGGCCTTCGCCCTGCACTTCGATGGACCCGATCCGAGTGATCGGAACCCCGTCCGTCTTCTCCTCGGTGACCACCTGGCCGCTGCCGTTGAGCGAGGCGACGCCCGGCACGACGTCGGCGACCTCTGCCGCCGAGAGCCGGCCGTTGCCACGGCGGGTGTAACGCTTGTCGTGCTGCTTGCGCAGCCGGGCCTCCAGCTTGTCCTGAGCGAGGTCGAGCGCCGCGTACGCGTCGGCGGCGGCGGCCTCGGCCCGGATCACCGGGCCCCGCGAACGCAGGGTGATCTCCACGCGGTCGGAACGGTCGGCCTGGCGCGGGTTGTGCTCCTTGGACACCTCGACGTCCAAGCTGATCACCTTGGCGTCGAGCTTCTGGATCCGCTCGGGATTCAGCTTCTCGGCCACGTGCTTGCGGAACCGCTCGGGCACCTCGGTCTTGCGGCCCTTGACGACGATGTCCACGCAGAACTCCGTTCCCGGATAGCTCCGCCCGACGGGGCGAAGCGTCTCCCTTTCGCACCAGACTCCGGTGAAGGCCGGAGCCTCGGACTTGGCGGCTTTCACCTCCTCCTCCCCCATCGGCAAGATCAACACCCACCGACTTCGGAGTCGGGAGACAGCCTCCTGAGTTCCTTACAACCGAACATATCCCTCTATGGCGGTTGTCGGCACCCGCTACCGGAATGTACTTCCAGTCAGGTGGCTGTTCCCTCTTACTACCTGCAACGATGGGCCTTCCCCGCCAGTTCCAAATCTATTCACGGGATTTTTGACCAGTACGCGTCGCAGGTCGGCGGGGCACCGCCCCGGGGAGCCACCGGAAGGAGTCCGCGGGCGCGGCGACCACGGCTGCCCGCGGCACGTCCCCCGGGCCCTCGGCCAGCCCCGCGGCGCGCACCGCCCGGGCCGCCTCCGCCAGCGTCGCCCCGGTGGTGATCAGGTCGTCCACGATGACGATCCGGGCCCCGTCCGTCAGCCGCGCCCCGTCCCGGCACACCGCCAGCGCCCCCGCGAGGTTCTCCCGGCGCTGCCGGGCCCCGAGCCCCGCCTGGTCCGCTACGACCCGCCGCAGCCTCAGTACGGGCGCCACGCGCGCGGGAACACCGGCCCGCCGCAGCCGCCCCGCGGCGGCCAGGGCGATCCTGCGCGCCGGATCGTGCCCGCGCGCCCGGACCTGCCGCCGCGCCGACGGCACCGGCACCAGGGCCACTTCCACCGGAGGCGGCCCCGTACGGACCGGGCCGCCCGCATCGCATGGCCGACCCGCCAGCACGGCCCCAGCGAGAGCCTCGCCGAGCACCCCGGCCAGGGGCAGCGCCCCGCGCTCCTTGTGGGCCAGCAGGAGGGCCCGTACGCCCCCCTCGTAGACGGCGGCGGCGTGCACCACCGGCAGCCCCTCGGGCCGCGGAGAAGGCCGCACCGGCCCCGCACCGGCCCCGCTCAGCGCCTCCCGGCAGCCCGCGCACACCAACACCCGGACCGCTCCGCAGCCGGCACAGTCGACCGGCAGGACCAGCCCGGCCAGCTCCTGCCACCAACCGCGCACCCCTCCACAGTGACGGCGGCGGACGGAGCCCGCCACCCCTGTGGACGGAGCCGGCGATCCGAGCCGCAACCGAGCCCGCGGCCGCAGGTCAGCCCGGGTACACCGGAGCCTGGCCGCAGGTCAGCCCGGGTACACCGGAGCCTGGCCGCCCGCCGCCACCGTGCGCCACTGCGCCCCCGGCGGCAGATACACGATCCCGTCCTCCGAGTAGGCGACGACCGGCTTCGGCTTCGACTCGTCCTCCGACGCCGCGGCCGCGACCGCGGACAGCCCGGCCGCCCCGGGCAGGCTCGCCGCGACCATCGAGCCGTCCGCCAGCATGTAGCGGGCCTGCTGCACCCCGCCGCTCTCCCGGCCCACCACGAGCAGCCGCCCGTGCGGCGCCCAGCTCATCGTCGTCACGTCCGCCATCTGCGGGGCCGCCGGGCGCAGCTCGCGCACCGACACCGCCGAGGCGTCGCCCTTGGCGTCGGGCCGCTCTATCCGCCCGACGTACAGGTTCTTGCGGCTGTTCTTCTCCACGAGCAGCGCGATCCGCACCCCGTCGGAAGAGGCCTTCAACGAGGCGATCCGCCCGCCGTCCAGCCCGGCCACCTGCACCTTCTCCGGGGTCCCGGCCCCGCCCGGCACCCGCCACAATCCCGGGTGCTGCGCATCGCCGTCCGCGACCCACAGGTCACCGGCCGCGTCCCAGCTGGGCGCCGTCAGCGTGCTCCCCTTGCCGACCGGCAGCGGCTGCGGCATGGGCCCGCCGCCCACCAGGGGCACCACGTACAGCCCGTGCCCGTCCTGGGAGACCACGGCCGCGCGCCGCTCGTCGTAGGTCACGGCCGCCGAGCCGACCTTGAAGGCGGGCAGGGTGGTCAGCGGCCCCGGCAGCGCCTCGGCCCGCGGCGGTTCCTCGCTGGTCACGTCCAGCTTCATCCGGACCAGCCGCTTCTCGTTGTCGACGAAGTACTGGTAGTCGGGGATCCGCGGCCGGTTGGCGATCGCGGCCGCGTTCAACTCGGTCACCGAGCACAGCGAGGACGACTTGTCGTCGGAGCGCAGGATCTCGACCTGGTCGAGCCGGGAGCCCGTCAGGTCCTTGACCGTGTAGAGGAGTTGGGTGGCCATCTTCTTGCACTGCGGCTGGGCGACGTTGTCGGCCTTGTCGTTGAGCGGCACCCGCAGCGTGTTCTGGCCGTCGTACGAAAGGGACTTGGTGCCCTCGCGCAGTTCCGTACCGCTGGGGAAGCTGGACTCGACGACGGGGCCGAGCCATCTGGACGGCCCGGCGAGCAGCGACTGCACCGTCTGCGTGGTGGGGTCCATCCGCGAGTCCGGATCGGTGCGCTGGCGCACGTAGACGGGGTCGGCGACGAGCGTGCCGCCCGCGAAGTAGTACTTGTTGACCGGCATGTAGATGCGCTGGAAGTCCGACTCGCTGAGCACGAGGCCGTTGGGCGGCTGCGAGATCCGCCACTGCTTGTCCTCGTCCTGGACGAGCTGGAGGTACTCCTCGTACTTCTCGCCGCCGGTCTGCGGCTGGTACGCGCTGCGCTCGTCCACGGTCGCGAGCTTCGTGCCGGTCACCTTCCAGCGCGGCCCGTCCGGGTCCTTCTCGCCGCGGATCGAGACCCGGTCGAGGCCGGACGAGAGCACGGTGACGGCGGAGCTGGGCTTCCAGCTCTTCGCAGCCTCCTCGGTGAGGTACTTGCGGGCGGTCTCCAGCTGCGGATCGTCGCTGGTCATCGCCTCCAGGAAGCCGTCGACGATGTCGGCCGCGCTCGCCTTGTCGGCGGGCGGCACGCCGAAGACGCGAACCTGGGAGTCGACGCCCTGCGAGGCCTGCACCGGGCGGATCTCGCCGTGGTCGGGCATGGAGGCGCAGCCGGCCAGCAGCAGCCCGGCCGTGCCGAAGGCGTACGCCCGCAGGGTGCGCAGCCGCCGGCCCCGTACCCGCACGCCCCCGGGCCGCGCGTTCTCGGGCTCAGCGTCCATCGGCTCGGTCCTCCTGTTGTGCCTGGTCGGCCGGGCGGGCCACCACCCGGGCCCCGTTGCCCGGCAGGGCCGTCGGGTCGGCGGGCACCGGCAGCGCTCCGGTGACCGGCGACCGCGGCGGTATCGGCGACCGGTCGCCGGGTTCCGGGGCGGGTCGGTCCGCCGTCCGGCCCGCAGCCTCGGCGGCGGCCCTGGCCCGGTTGGCCCGTGAGTCCTCGGGTTCCAGCGGGATGGGCGAGCCCCGCAGCGGCTCGTCGGCCGTGCGCGGCAGGGTCAGGCGGAACTGCGAGCCGCCGCCCGGCTCGCCCCAGGCCTGCAGCCAGCCGCCGTGCAGCCGGGCGTCCTCGACCGCGATGGACAGTCCGAGGCCGGTCCCGCCGGTCGTGCGCGCCCGCGCCGGGTCGGCCCGCCAGAAGCGGTTGAAGACGCGGGTGGCCTCGCCGGGCTTCAGCCCGACGCCGTAGTCCCGTACGGCGACGGCCACGGCCCCGCCCGCGGACGCCAGCCGGACCACCACGTCGCGGCCCTCACCGTGCTCCACGGCGTTGACGACGAGGTTGCGCAGCACGCGCTCGACGCGCCGCGAGTCGGCCTCGGCGATGACCGGCTGGGTGTCGCCGAGGACCCGGATCCGCGTGCCCTTGTGCTCGGCGAGCGGCTCGGCCCCGTCGATGACGCGGCGCACGACGTCCCGCAGGTCGATCGGCTCGGCCTCCAGGGCCGCGGCCCCGGCGTCGAAGCGGCTGATCTCCAGCAGGTCGGAGAGGAGCGACTCGAACCGGTCGAGCTGCCCGGCGAGCAGCTCGGCGGAGCGCGCGGTGATCGGGTCGAAGTCGACCCGGGCGTCGTGGATGACGTCGGCCGCCATCCGTACCGTCGTCAGCGGGGTCCGCAGCTCGTGCGAGACGTCCGAGACGAACCGGCGCTGCATCCGCGACAGCTCCTCCAGCTGCTGGATCTTCAGCTGGAGGTTCTGCGCCATCTTGTTGAAGGCCTCGCCCAGGCGGGCGATGTCGTCCTCGCCGGTGACCTTCATCCGCTCCTGGAGCCGCCCGGCCGAGAGCCGCTCGGCGATCCCGGCGGCCATCCGTACGGGGGTCACGACCTGGCGCACGACGAGCCAGGCGATGCCGCAGAGCAGGACGACGACGAACAGGCCCGCGGTCACGATGGTGACCTTGATCAGATTGAGGGACTCCTCCTCCTGCGTGAGCGGGAAGAGGTAGTACAGGTCGTACGGGTCCCCGTTGATGTCGGTGAGCCGCTTGCCCACGACCAGCGCCGGCTCGGGGGCCTTGTCCCCGGCCCCCGCCGTGTAGCGGATCTCGGAGAAGGTCTTGAACGCGCCGGTCGCGTGGTTGACGGCCCGGCGCAGCTTCACGGGCACGCTGGCCGTCGGATCGACGTTGCCGGAGGCGCGGGCGCCCTTGACGCCCTGCGTCCCGGGAAGGGTCTGCTCCCCGGTGCCGGCGCCGAGCGCGACGACCTCGAAGGCGGTCTGGCCGCCACTGGCCAGCTGCTTGACGAGGGAGTTCATCCAGGTGCTGGCGTCCCGGCCGACCTTGTTGTCGACGGCGTCGGGCCCGTCCACGGTGGCGGGTGCGTTGGCCTTCTCCTGCGCGACCGCGAACCCGCCCGCCGCCTGGCTCTGCGCCGCCTGCTCCTTGGCCTCGAGCAGCCCCCTGCTGACCTGGGCGATCACGACGACGCCCAGGGCGAGGACCACGGAGAGCGAGATCAGCAGGGTGGCGGCGACCACCCGGAGCTGGATGTTGCGGCGCCACAGCCGGACAGCCGGAACCAGCGGCCGGCGTACGAGGCGTACGAACAGCCGCAGCACGGGGCTGCCGGGCGCTCCGGCCTGGAACGGCCGGCCGGCCCAGAGGCTGCGCCAGCGGGAACCGCCGCGGCCACGGCCGGACGCGGCGGACGTGCCGGACTGCACCTCAGCTGGGTCCGGCCTTGTAGCCGACACCGCGCACCGTCACGACGATCTCGGGGCGCTCCGGGTCCTTCTCCACCTTGGAGCGCAGACGCTGCACATGCACGTTGACCAGGCGGGTGTCCGCCGCGTGCCGGTAGCCCCAGACCTGCTCCAGCAGCACCTCGCGGGTGAACACCTGCCAGGGCTTGCGCGCGAGGGCGACCAGCAGGTCGAACTCGAGCGGGGTCAGGGCGATCGAGGCACCGTCCCGCTTGACCGAGTGCCCGGCCACGTCGATGACCAGGTCACCGATGGCCAGCTGCTCGGGTGCGGGCTCCTCCGACCGGCGCAGACGGGCCCGGATACGGGCCACCAGCTCCTTCGGCTTGAACGGCTTGACGATGTAGTCGTCGGCCCCGGACTCCAGGCCCACGACCACGTCCACCGTGTCGCTCTTGGCGGTGAGCATCACGATCGGCACACCGGACTCGGCCCTGATCAGCCTGCACACCTCTATGCCGTCCCGTCCGGGCAGCATGAGGTCGAGCAGTACCAGGTCCGGCTTCGCCTCCCGGAAGGCAGCAAGTGCCTTGTCACCGTCCGCTACGAACGACGGCTCAAAACCTTCTCCACGCAGCACAATGCCGAGCATCTCGGCCAGCGCGGTGTCGTCGTCGACGACAAGGACGCGTCCCTTCATGGTTGACATCATCCCATTAGCTAATCGTTACCCGGCGGTGAGCTGTCCCACAGCCAAAAGGGCTGGAAATCGCCCCTCGGACCTGCGTGGAGATCAGGTCGACCAGTCTGCCCCGGATCCGGGCGACAATTGAAGGTAAGGGCTGCCGGACCTCCGGGGGGACGGCCAGGGTTACGGGGGCCTCACAATCCCCTACTCCGTTCGGGACCCCCACGTGGCACGATGGCAGCGACCGGCGCCCCCGCCGCCGCAGGTGCACGTGAAGGAGCGACGATGAACGACTCTCCGGGCTGGGCTACGCCCGGATCCTCTCCGTCCGACGGCGAGCGGCCGGGAACCCCCGCCGCCCAGCCGGGCACCGACGGCGGCGCGCAGCAGCCCGGCCGGCCGGCCGGCGACCCGAAGTGGTCCGCCGAGCAGCCGCCGCCCGGCCAGTGGTCGAACCCGGGCACCACGGCTCCCGAAACCCCGCCGGCACCCCCGCAGCCCGCCGCGGGAGGCTGGGGACAGCGCCAGGACACCCCGTACGCAGGCCAGAACGGCCCCCAGTACGGCTACCCGGGCGGACCCGGCCAATGGGGCAGCCCCCCGGCCGCCAAGCCCGGTGTGATCCCCCTGCGCCCCCTGGGCCTGGGCGAGATCCTCGACGGCGCGGTCGCCACCATGCGCACCCACTGGCGCTCGGTGCTGCCCATCACCCTGGTCGTGGTCACGGTCGTCCAGGTGATCAGCGTGCTCGTGCAGAAGTACATGCTGGAGGACGTCGTCCTCGCACCGAACGAGGACGTCACGCCCGAGCAGATGCTCGACAGCGTCGGCAGCACCCTGTCGGTGACGGTGGTGACCCAGTTCATCCAGATCCTCGGCACCATCGTGGTCACCGCGATGCTCACCATGGTCTTCAGCCGGGCCGTGCTCGGCCAGAGCTCCTCGGTCTCCACCGCCTGGCGCGAGGCCCGCCCCCAGCTGCTGCGCCTGATCGGGCTCACCCTGCTGCTGGCCCTGGGCGCCATCCTGATCGGCGCCGTCCTGGTCCTGCCCGGCATCACCGCCGACAGCACCGGCCTGATCATCCTCGGCTTCGTCGCCTGGCTCCCGCTCCTCGTCTGGCTGGGGATCAAGTTCAGCCTGGCCTCGCCCGCCCTGATGCTGGAGAAGAGCAGCGTCTTCAAGGCCTTCGCCCGGTCCTCGAAGCTGGTCAAGGGCTCCTGGTGGCGCGTCTTCGGCATCACGCTGCTGACCGGCGTCATCGCGTTCGTGGTCGGGCTGATGATCGTCGGCCCGCTCCAGCTGATCGGCCTCCTCGCCTTCGGCGGCGGGTTCGACGCCCTGGAGGACGGCAGCGCCCAGACCGCCTGGGGCACGCTGATCTTCTCCGCCATCGGCTTGATCATCGCGCAGACCATCGTCATGCCGATCCAGTCCGGCGTCACCGTCCTCCTCTACGTCGACCAGCGCATCCGGCGCGAGGGCCTCGACCTGGAGCTCGCCCGGGCGGCCGGCGTCGAGAACTACGGGTGATGCGCGCGGAGGTCCCGCCGGTGACGACACCGCGCGAGGCCGCCCGTGAGGCGGCCTCGCGCGAGCTGTCCAAGCCGATGTACCACGAGAACGACCCGAGCCTGGTGGACCGCGCGACACGCGCGTTCTTCGACTGGCTCGACGACCTTTTCGGCGCCGCCTCCGGGGCAACCCCCGGAGGCGCCGTCGGCCTGATCGCCGTCGTCCTCCTGGCAGCCCTCGCCATAGCCGCCCTGTGGTGGCGCCTGGGATCCCCGAGCCGCACCGCCACCTCCCCGGGCACCCTCTTCGACGACGGCATCCGCAGCGCCGCCGACCACCGCAAGGCCGCCGACGCCCACGCCGCCGCCGGCCGCTGGACCGAAGCCGTCCAGGAACGCATGCGCGCCGTCGTCCGCTCCCTGGAGGAGCGCACCCTCCTGGACCCCCGCCCGGGCCGCACCGCCGACGAGGCGGCCGCCGAAGCCGCCGCGTCCCTCCCCGACCACGCCGCAGACCTCCGCGCCGCCGCCCGCACCTTCGACGACGTCACCTACGGCGGCCGCACCGCCGACGCCGACACGTACACGCGCCTGCGCACCCTCGACCTCACCCTCACCCACACCAAGCCCCTCCTGACGGGACCCACCCCATGACGCCCCACGACGGGCCCCCAAGCCCCCAGGGCGCGGAAACCACACCGGGCCGTCCCACCGCGGGCTCAGGCGGGGACGGGTGTGTGCCGGGGCGCTCCCCGCAGGGCGTCGAACGCAATGCGGCCCGGCCCTCCGACCCCCCGCCACGTTCGGCGCCCGAGGAAACGCCCCGGCGCGCGCCCGGCCCCACCCCGCCGACCGCCCCCGGCACGGACAACGACACCGGCGGCACGGCGGGCAACGGCGGCACGGCCGGCAACGGCGACAACGGCAGCGGCAGCGGCAGCGGCAGCGGCAGCGGCAGCGGCAGCGGCAGCGGCAACGGCAACGGCAACGGCAACGGCAGCGGCAACGGCAACGGCAACGGCAACGGCAACGGCACATCAGCCCGCACCCGCAAAGCCCACCGCACCCGCCGCATCCTCGCCACCGCCGCCGTCCTGGCCATCGGCGTCACCATCCTGGCCGCCCTCAACTCCGGCACCCGCCACGGCTACCTGGACCCCCGCTCCGCCGACCCCTTCGGCAGCCGCGCCGTAGCCGAGCTCCTCAAGGCCCGCGGCGTCACCACCCGCGTCGTCACCACCGCCACCGAGGCCGCCGACGCGGCCGGCCCCCGCACCACCCTCCTGGTCACCGACCCCGACCGGCTCGGCGCCACCCAGCGCCGCACCATCCGCTCCGCCATCGACCTCTCCGGCGGCCGCACCGTCCTGCTCGCCCCCGGCGGCCACAGCCTCCCCTATCTCTCCCCCGGCGTCCGCACCGCCGGAGACGCCGCCCCCGACGAACTCGACCCCGCCTGCACCCTGCCCGCCGGGGCCTCCGCCGGCCGCGCAGCAACCGGCGGCGGCCTGCGCTACACCACCACCCTCCCGGGAGCCACCGCCTGCTACCCCAGCGGCGGCCACCCCACCCTGCTCACCCTCCTGGCGGGGACCCGCGGCGACACCGTCCTCCTCGGATCCGAGACGGTCCTCCTCAACGAGAGCCTCGCCGAGGAAGGCAACGCCTCCCTCGCCCTCCAACTCCTCGGCTCACGACCGGAACTCGTCTGGTACATGCCGTCCCTCGCGGACTCCGACCCGGACACCGGCGCCTCCGAGGACAAGAGCCTCTTCGAACTCGTCCCGGACGGCTGGTCCTGGGCCCTGCTCCAGCTCTTCCTCGCCGCCGTCGTCGCCGCCCTCTGGCGCGCCCGCCGCCTCGGCCCCCTCGTCACCGAGAAGCTCCCCGTCGTCATCCGCGCCTCCGAGGCGACCGAGGGCCGAGCCCGCCTGTACCGCAAGGCAGGCGCCCGCGACCGCGCCGCCACCGTGCTGCGCGCCGCCACCCGCGAACGCCTCGCCGCCCTCACCGGCGTACCGCACACCCGGGCCCACGACCCCGCCGCCCTCGCCCCGGCGGTCTCCGCCCGGCTCACGGACGGCACTTGGGACGTCACCGCCCTCCTCTTCGGTACCACCCCCTCCGACGACGCGGCACTCGTCGCGCTCGCCGACCACCTCGACGCCCTCGAAAGAGAGGTCCGTACGTCATGACGTACCCGGCCACCGAGTCCACGGCTGCGACCGCGGACAGCGCCCGCGCTTCCCTCGAAGCGCTCCGCACCGAGATCGGCAAGGCCGTGGTCGGCCAGGACTCGGCCGTCACCGGTCTCGTCGTCGCGCTCCTGTGCCGCGGCCACGTCCTCCTCGAAGGCGTCCCCGGCGTCGCGAAGACCCTCCTCGTACGGGCCCTGGCCGCGTCCCTCGAACTCGACACCAAGCGCGTCCAGTTCACCCCCGACCTGATGCCGAGCGATGTCACCGGCTCGCTCGTCTACGACGCCCGCACCGCCGAGTTCTCCTTCCAGAACGGCCCGGTCTTCACCAACCTCCTCCTCGCGGACGAGATCAACCGCACGCCCCCGAAGACCCAGTCCTCCCTCCTCGAGGCGATGGAGGAACGCCAGGTCACGGTCGACGGAACCCCGCGCAAGCTGCCGGAGCCCTTCCTCGTCGCCGCCACCATGAACCCGGTCGAGTACGAGGGCACGTACCCCCTCCCGGAAGCCCAACTGGACCGCTTCCTGCTCAAGCTGACGGTTCCTCTGCCCTCCCGCGAGGACGAGATCGGCGTCCTGACGCGCCACGCAGCCGGCTTCAACCCCCGCGACCTGCACGCCGCCGGCATCCGCCCGGTCGCCGGCCCGGCCCAGCTCGAAGCCGCCCGCGAGGCCGTCGCCAAGGTCTCCGTCTCCCCCGAGATCGCCGGCTACGTCGTCGACATCTGCCGCGCCACCCGCGAATCGCCGTCGCTCACCCTCGGCGTCTCCCCCCGCGGCGCGACCGCCCTGCTCGCCACCGCCCGCGCCTGGGCCTGGCTCACCGGCCGCGACTACGTCACCCCCGACGACGTCAAGGCCCTCTCCCTCCCGACACTGCGCCACCGCGTCCAGCTGCGCCCGGAAGCGGAGATGGAGGGAGTCACCGCCGACGCCGTCATCACGGCGATCCTCTCCCACGTCCCCGTCCCCCGCTGATGGCCCTCACCGGACGCGCCGCCCTGCTGGCGGCCCTCGGCAGCATTCCGGTCGGCGTCCTCGAACCGAGCTGGACGGGAATGCTCGCGGTCAACGGCCCGATCGCCCTGGCCTGCGCGGTCGACTACGCCCTGGCGGCGCCGGTCCGCAGCCTCGTGCTGGCCCGCTCGGGGGACACCTCGGTCCGCCTCGGCGAACCGGCGGACGTCCACCTCACCGTCACCAACCCCGGCAGCCGCACGCTACGGGCCCGCGTCCGCGACGCCTGGCCCCCGAGCAGCTGGCTCCCCGGCACGGAGGGCGCCGCCTCCCGCCACGAGGTGGTCGTCCCCGCGGGCGAACGCCGCCGGCTGACCACCCGTCTGCTCCCCACCCGCCGCGGCGACCGCCGCGCGGACCGCGTCACGATCCGCTCGTACGGGCCCCTGGGCCTGTGGGCCCGCCAGGGCACCCACGTGTCCCCCTGGACGGTCCGGGTCCTGCCGCCCTTCACCAGCCGCAAGCACCTGCCCTCCCGGCTGGCCCGGCTGCGCGAACTGGACGGCCGTACCAGCGTCCTGACGCGCGGTGAGGGCACCGAGTTCGACAGCCTCCGCGACTACGTCCCCGGCGACGACACCCGCTCCATCGACTGGCGCGCCACCGCCCGCCAGCACAAGGTGGCCGTCCGCACCTGGCGGCCCGAACGCGACCGGCACATCCTCATCTGCCTCGACACCGGCCGCACTTCGGCGGGCCGTGTCGGCGACGCCCCCCGCCTGGACTCCGCGATGGACGCGGCCCTGCTCCTCGCCGCCCTGGCCACCCGCGCCGGCGACCGCGTGGACCTGCTGGCCCACGACCGCCGCCCCCGGGCCCAGGTCCAAGGACGCGCGGCGGCCGACATCCTCCCGTCCTTCGTCAACGCGATGGCCCCCCTCGAACCCGAACTGGTCGAGACGGATGCCCGCACCCTGGTCTCCACCGTCCTGCGCAGCGCCCCGCGCCGGTCCCTGGTGGTCCTCCTGACGAGCCTGGACGCGGCCCCGATCGAAGAGGGCCTGCTCCCGCTGCTGCCCCGGCTCACCCAGCGCCACACGGTTCTGCTGGCCTCCGTCGCCGACCCGTACGTCGCCGAGATGACGAAGTCCCGCGGCAGCGTGGACGCGGTCTACGAGGCTGCGGCCGGCACCCAGGCCCAGGCCCAGCGCCGCCGCACCGCCGACCAGCTCTCCCGGCACGGCGTCCACGTCGTCGACGCGACCCCGGACACCCTGGCCCCGGCGCTGGCCGACGCCTACCTGGCCCTCAAGGCCGCCGGCCGCCTGTAGCCTGCCGCCCGCCACTGTCCGTTCTCCTCACGGTGCAGCCGACGAGCTGAAGGCCTTCAGCTCGTCGGGCTGAATACGCTGGTCGGGCACCCACCAGGAGGACACCATGGCCGACCTCACCCCCGAGCAGATGCGCCGAATGCACGACTTCGCGGAGCAGCTCGCGGAGCTGGCCGAGCACCAGGAGGACTCGTGGAAGGTGCAGACGACCGACGGCCGGATCTTCCTCACGATGATGAGCCCCACGGCTCCCCACGGGCTCAACGTGGCGCGACTGCGCCGCCAGATCGAGGCCCAGACGCCAGAGGTCATGGCGCTCAACGACACGAACATGGGCGATCCCCAGACCGGCCTGGCCAAAGTCCCCGATCTCTTGGTCATCGCGGAAGAAGCCACCGACGACACGGCGAAGGTCGTCCACTCCCGCGACGTCCTGATGGTGCTGGAAGTCCTCTCCCGCACGAACTCGCTCACTGACATCCGCGACAAGCTGCACGACTACCCGAGGATGGGGGTCCCCGTGTATGTCGTGGTAGACCCCCGCAAGGACAAGAAGACCGTCACCGTGCACACCGACCCCTCAGCAGGGCCCGACGGCATCCGCTACCGCAAAACGGTCCCCTACGCCTTCGGGGACACTGTCACCGCCGGCCGCTGGACGCTCGACACGAGCAGCCTCAAGAGCTACCCCGCCGACTGGTGAAGCCCCTGAGTCAGTCGGTCGCACCAAGCGACCCTGCCGGTAAACGCAGAAAAGCCCCGCACCGAACCCGAGGGTTTGGTGCGGGGCTTCCCACAATGATTGTTCGGCGGCGTCCTACTCTCCCACAGGGTCCCCCCTGCAGTACCATCGGCGCTGAAAGGCTTAGCTTCCGGGTTCGGAATGTAACCGGGCGTTTCCCTAACGCTATGACCACCGAAACACTATGAAATTTGAACGCTGGCATGAACACAGCTGTTCGTTATTTCAGAACTAACACAGTGGACGCGAGCAACTGAGGACAAGCCCTCGGCCTATTAGTACCAGTCAGCTTCACCCGTTACCGGGCTTCCACATCTGGCCTATCAACCCAGTCGTCTACTGGGAGCCTTACCCTCTCAAGGAGGTGGGAATACTCATCTTGAAGCAGGCTTCCCGCTTAGATGCTTTCAGCGGTTATCCCTCCCGAACGTAGCCAACCAGCCATGCCCTTGGCAGGACAACTGGCACACCAGAGGTTCGTCCGTCCCGGTCCTCTCGTACTAGGGACAGCCCTTCTCAATATTCCTACGCGCACAGCGGATAGGGACCGAACTGTCTCACGACGTTCTAAACCCAGCTCGCGTACCGCTTTAATGGGCGAACAGCCCAACCCTTGGGACCGACTCCAGCCCCAGGATGCGACGAGCCGACATCGAGGTGCCAAACCATCCCGTCGATATGGACTCTTGGGGAAGATCAGCCTGTTATCCCCGGGGTACCTTTTATCCGTTGAGCGACGGCGCTTCCACAAGCCACCGCCGGATCACTAGTCCCGACTTTCGTCCCTGCTCGACCCGTCGGTCTCACAGTCAAGCTCCCTTGTGCACTTACACTCAACACCTGATTGCCAACCAGGCTGAGGGAACCTTTGGGCGCCTCCGTTACCCTTTGGGAGGCAACCGCCCCAGTTAAACTACCCATCAGACACTGTCCCTGATCCGGATCACGGACCGAGGTTAGACATCCAGCACGACCAGAGTGGTATTTCAACGATGACTCCACAACCACTGGCGTGGCCGCTTCACAGTCTCCCACCTATCCTACACAAGCCGAACCGAACACCAATATCAAACTGTAGTAAAGGTCCCGGGGTCTTTCCGTCCTGCTGCGCGAAACGAGCATCTTTACTCGTAGTGCAATTTCACCGGGCCTATGGTTGAGACAGTCGAGAAGTCGTTACGCCATTCGTGCAGGTCGGAACTTACCCGACAAGGAATTTCGCTACCTTAGGATGGTTATAGTTACCACCGCCGTTTACTGGCGCTTAAGTTCTCAGCTTCGCACGCCCGAAAGCGCACTAACCGGTCCCCTTAACGTTCCAGCACCGGGCAGGCGTCAGTCCGTATACATCGCCTTACGGCTTCGCACGGACCTGTGTTTTTAGTAAACAGTCGCTTCTCGCTGGTCTCTGCGGCCACCCCCAGCTCACGGAGTAAATCCGATCACCAGTGATGGCCCCCCTTCTCCCGAAGTTACGGGGGCATTTTGCCGAGTTCCTTAACCATAGTTCACCCGAACGCCTCGGTATTCTCTACCTGACCACCTGAGTCGGTTTAGGGTACGGGCCGCCATGAAACTCGCTAGAGGCTTTTCTCGACAGCATAGGATCATCCACTTCACCACAATCGGCTCGGCATCAGGTCTCAGCCTTAATGAGGGACGGATTTGCCTACCCCTCGGCCTACACCCTTACCCCGGGACTACCACCGCCCGGGCTGGACTACCTTCCTGCGTCACCCCATCGCTTACCTACTACAAGTCTGGTTCGTCGGCTCCACCACTTTCCTTTCCCCGAAGGGTCCGGAACGGCTTCACGGACTTAGCATCGCCTGATTCGATATTGGGCGTTTCAAAGCGGGTACCGGAATATCAACCGGTTGTCCATCGACTACGCCTGTCGGCCTCGCCTTAGGTCCCGACTTACCCTGGGCAGATCAGCTTGACCCAGGAACCCTTAGTCAATCGGCGCACACGTTTCTCACGTGTGTATCGCTACTCATGCCTGCATTCTCACTCGTGAACCGTCCACAACTAGCTTCCGCTGCTGCTTCACCCGGCACACGACGCTCCCCTACCCATCACAGCGGGCGTTGGCCCTATTGCTGCAATGACACGACTTCGGCGGTACGCTTGAGCCCCGCTACATTGTCGGCGCGGAATCACTTGACCAGTGAGCTATTACGCACTCTTTCAAGGGTGGCTGCTTCTAAGCCAACCTCCTGGTTGTCTCTGCGACTCCACATCCTTTCCCACTTAGCGTACGCTTAGGGGCCTTAGTCGATGCTCTGGGCTGTTTCCCTCTCGACCATGGAGCTTATCCCCCACAGTCTCACTGCCGTGCTCTCACTTACCGGCATTCGGAGTTTGGCTAAGGTCAGTAACCCGGTAGGGCCCATCGCCTATCCAGTGCTCTACCTCCGGCAAGAAACACACGACGCTGCACCTAAATGCATTTCGGGGAGAACCAGCTATCACGGAGTTTGATTGGCCTTTCACCCCTAACCACAGGTCATCCCCCAGGTTTTCAACCCTGGTGGGTTCGGTCCTCCACGAAGTCTTACCTCCGCTTCAACCTGCCCATGGCTAGATCACTCCGCTTCGGGTCTAGAGCGTGCAACTCAATCGCCCTATTCGGACTCGCTTTCGCTACGGCTTCCCCACACGGGTTAACCTCGCTACACACCGCTAACTCGCAGGCTCATTCTTCAAAAGGCACGCAGTCACGACCGTTGCTCCGAAGAACAACGGCGACGCTCCCACGGCTTGTAGGCACACGGTTTCAGGTACTATTTCACTCCGCTCCCGCGGTACTTTTCACCATTCCCTCACGGTACTATCCGCTATCGGTCACCAGGGAATATTTAGGCTTAGCGGGTGGTCCCGCCAGATTCACACGGGATTTCTCGGGCCCCGTGCTACTTGGGAGATGAGCAAGCAAGCCGCTGATGTTTCGTCTACGGGGGTCTTACCCTCTACGCCGGACCTTTCGCATGTCCTTCGACTACATCAACGGTTTCTGACTCGCCGACCGGCCGGCAGACCGATCAAGCTCATTCCCACAACCCCGCATGCGCAACCCCTGCCGGGTATCACACGCATACGGTTTGGCCTCATCCGGTTTCGCTCGCCACTACTCCCGGAATCACGGTTGTTTTCTCTTCCTGAGGGTACTGAGATGTTTCACTTCCCCTCGTTCCCTCCACATGCCCTATGTGTTCAGGCATGGGTGACAGCCCATGACGACTGCCGGGTTTCCCCATTCGGACACCCCCGGATCAAAGCTCAGTTGGCAGCTCCCCGGGGCCTATCGCGGCCTCTCACGTCCTTCATCGGTTCCTGGTGCCAAGGCATCCACCGTGCGCCCTTAAAAACTTGGCCACAGATGCTCGCGTCCACTGTGTAGTTCTCAAACAACGACCAGCCACCCATCACCCTGCTCCCTCAAGGAGAACAAGTTCACTGGGGCCGGCACTGAAGACATGACCTCACGGCCGTACCTTCAGGACCCAACAACGTGCCAAGCACGATCCCCTCCACCATTCCTGTGTTCCACGCCCAAGGGCAGTACTTACAGAAGGTTTCGGAAACCGTGCCAACTAATCAACGTTCCACCCATGAGCTGACCGTGCAGAACATTTGTCTGCAATCGGTACTGTGCTCCTTAGAAAGGAGGTGATCCAGCCGCACCTTCCGGTACGGCTACCTTGTTACGACTTCGTCCCAATCGCCAGTCCCACCTTCGACAGCTCCCTCCCTTACGGGTTGGGCCACCGGCTTCGGGTGTTACCGACTTTCGTGACGTGACGGGCGGTGTGTACAAGGCCCGGGAACGTATTCACCGCAGCAATGCTGATCTGCGATTACTAGCAACTCCGACTTCATGGGGTCGAGTTGCAGACCCCAATCCGAACTGAGACCGGCTTTTTGAGATTCGCTCCACCTTACGGTATCGCAGCTCATTGTACCGGCCATTGTAGCACGTGTGCAGCCCAAGACATAAGGGGCATGATGACTTGACGTCGTCCCCACCTTCCTCCGAGTTGACCCCGGCGGTCTCCTGTGAGTCCCCATCACCCCGAAGGGCATGCTGGCAACACAGGACAAGGGTTGCGCTCGTTGCGGGACTTAACCCAACATCTCACGACACGAGCTGACGACAGCCATGCACCACCTGTATACCGACCACAAGGGGGGCACTATCTCTAATGCTTTCCGGTATATGTCAAGCCTTGGTAAGGTTCTTCGCGTTGCGTCGAATTAAGCCACATGCTCCGCTGCTTGTGCGGGCCCCCGTCAATTCCTTTGAGTTTTAGCCTTGCGGCCGTACTCCCCAGGCGGGGAACTTAATGCGTTAGCTGCGGCACCGACGACGTGGAATGTCGCCAACACCTAGTTCCCAACGTTTACGGCGTGGACTACCAGGGTATCTAATCCTGTTCGCTCCCCACGCTTTCGCTCCTCAGCGTCAGTAATGGCCCAGAGATCCGCCTTCGCCACCGGTGTTCCTCCTGATATCTGCGCATTTCACCGCTACACCAGGAATTCCGATCTCCCCTACCACACTCTAGCTAGCCCGTATCGAATGCAGACCCGAGGTTAAGCCTCGGGCTTTCACATCCGACGTGACAAGCCGCCTACGAGCTCTTTACGCCCAATAATTCCGGACAACGCTTGCGCCCTACGTATTACCGCGGCTGCTGGCACGTAGTTAGCCGGCGCTTCTTCTGCAGGTACCGTCACTTTCGCTTCTTCCCTGCTGAAAGAGGTTTACAACCCGAAGGCCGTCATCCCTCACGCGGCGTCGCTGCATCAGGCTTTCGCCCATTGTGCAATATTCCCCACTGCTGCCTCCCGTAGGAGTCTGGGCCGTGTCTCAGTCCCAGTGTGGCCGGTCGCCCTCTCAGGCCGGCTACCCGTCGTCGCCTTGGTGGGCCATTACCCCACCAACAAGCTGATAGGCCGCGGGCTCATCCTTCACCGCCGGAGCTTTCAACCCCCGCCCATGCAGGCAGGAGTGGTATCCGGTATTAGACCCCGTTTCCAGGGCTTGTCCCAGAGTGAAGGGCAGATTGCCCACGTGTTACTCACCCGTTCGCCACTAATCCACCCCGAAGGGCTTCATCGTTCGACTTGCATGTGTTAAGCACGCCGCCAGCGTTCGTCCTGAGCCAGGATCAAACTCTCCATGAATGTTTACCCGTAATCGGGTGCACACATCACTTAGAGCGGGCACGTCATGTCGGAATAAGACCGACGCGCCACAACGTCCTCGCTGTGTAATTGCCTGCCAGCACCCGAAGGCCCGACAGGTCTTTTTCAAAGGAACCTCATCCACCGAAGTGGACGGGGTATCAACTTCTGGCGTTGATTTTTGGCACGCTGTTGAGTTCTCAAGGAACGGACGCTTCCTTTGTACTCACCCGCAGCTACATTCGCTGGGGCTTTCCTCCGGGCTTTTCGTTCTGTGTTCTTACGTTTCCGACTCTATCAGACTCTTTCGGGCCCGACTTCCTCGATGCTTTCCAGTTCCTGCGCTTTCGCGCTTTCTCTTTCCGGCGATTCCGACTCTATCAGAAGTTCTCCACCGGATTTCCCGGCTTGGATTCCTGAATGAGGAGTCGGCTACGCCCCACTGGAATTCAATTCCTTGGTGGGGACGCGAGATAGGTTAAACCATCGCTGCCGAACTTGTCCAGTTCGAGGCAACCGTTCAAATCTACCTCCCCGCGCGCTCCGTGTCAACGGTCTTCGCGGGACGACGAGGAGACTAGCAGCTCAGCGGGCTCGTACGCACATCAGGCCGCGGTCGGGAGCGTCGCCGTCCGGTCGGCGGCCTCGACGTCACCCACCTCGCCCGCGCGGGAGGCCCTGCCGCCCAGGACGAAGACGTAGAGCAGGAAGGCGGCCTCGGCGACGACGCCGATGGTGATGCGGGCCCAGGTGGGGAGGCCCGACGGGGTCACGAAGCCCTCGATCAGGCCCGAGACGAACAGCACCACCGCGAGGCCGATGGCCATGCCGAGGGCGGCGCGGCCCTGTTCCGCCAGGGCGGTGCGGCGGGTGCGGGGGCCCGGATCGATGACCGTCCAGCCCAGGCGCAGGCCCGTGCCCGCGGCCACGAAGACGGCCGTCAGTTCGAGCAGGCCGTGCGGGAGGATCAGGCCGAGGAAGACGTCGAGGCGGCCGGCGGAGGCCATCAGGCCGAGGCCGACCCCGAGGTTGGCCATGTTCAGGAACAGGATCCACAGCACGGGGAGTCCGAGGAAGGCGCCGAGGACGAGGCAGATCGCCGCCGCCTGGGCGTTGTTCGTCCAGACCTTGGCGGCGAAGGAGCCCGCGGGGTGGCTGGAGTAGTACGTCTCGTACTCGCCGCCCGGCTGCGTGAGCGCCTTCAGGTCCGCCGGGGCCGCGATGGCGCCCTGGACCTCGGGGTGCGTGGCTATCCACCAGCCGATGAGCACGCCGAGCGCCGTGGAGAGCAGTGCGGTCGGTATCCACCAGCGGCGGCTGCGGTAGACCGCGGCCGGGAAGGCCGCCGTGAAGAAGAGGGCGGCGTCGCGCCAGCCGGCCCGGCGGGTGCCGGTCACCGTGGCGCGGGCGCGCGCGACCAGCTGGGTCAGCCGGCCCGTGAGCATGGGGTCGGGGGTGCTGGACTGGATGAGGGAGAGGTGGGTGGAGGTGCGCTGGTAGAGCGCGACGAGTTCGTCGGCCTCCGCACCGGTGAGCTTGCGGCCGCGGCCCAGGAGCTGCTCCAGGCGGTCCCATTCCGCGCGGTGTGCCGTCACGAAGACGTCGAGATCCATCCGGTTGCCGCTCCCCTGCCCCAGGTCACCTGCTGCTGCCTATTCCTCGTGTGGTCAGCTTGGCAGACTGGATGCCGTTGGGGCGGGGCAGGTCACATGAGAGGTGCTGCGGTGAGCGATCTGGTGACGGGGGACGCGGTCGTCCTGGGGTTGCGGCCCGCGAGGCTGCCGAGCCGCGGGCTGGCGATCCTCCTCGACCTGGTCGTGTACGTCACCGGGTACGTGCTGCTCTCGGTCGGACTGGCCCTCGCGACCGCCTCGCTCGACGACGCCGCCCAGGCGGCCGTGGGAGTGGCGAGCTTCCTCCTGTTGCTGGTCGGCGTGCCGATCGCCGTGGAGACGCTGTCCCACGGGCGGTCCCTGGGCAAGCTCGCCTGCGGGCTGCGGGTGGTGCGCGACGACGGCGGCCCGATCCGGTTCCGGCATGCGCTGGTCCGCGGGGCCATGGGAGTCGTGGAGCTGCTGCTGACCTTCGGGACGGTGGCGTGCATCGCCTCGCTGGTCTCGGCGCGCGGGCGGCGGGTCGGGGACGTCTTCGCCGGGACGCTCGTGGTCCGGGAGCGGGTGCCGGGGGCCCGGGTGATGCCGGTGCCCCCGCCGCCGCCGTGGCTGGCCGGGCGGTTCACCGGGCTGGACCTGTCGGCGGTGCCGGACGGTCTGTGGCTGGCGATTCGCCAGTACCTGACGCGGATGAACCAGCTGGATCCGCAGGTGGGCGCCGCGATGGCGGCGAGGCTCGCGGACGATCTGGTGGCGCGCACGGGGGCGCCTGCACCGGCGGGGGTGCCCGCTGCCGCGTTCCTGATGGCCGTGGTGCACGAGCGGCAGTCGCGGGACGCCGCCAAGGCGTTCCGGTCCGCCGCTGCCGCCGCCCCCGCGCCGGCCCCCGCCTTTGCGCCGGCCCCCGCTCCTGCCGGGTACGTGCCGACGCCCGTTCCGGCCCCCGTTGCGACGCCCGTTCCGACGCCGGCTCCCTACGTGGCTCCCGCGCCCGTGGCCCCCGTGGAGGCGCCGCGCGCCGGGGGGTTCGCGCCGCCCGCCTGAGGGGTCAGTGCTCCTCGAAGGTGGAGGGCGGCGTCTCCAGGTGCTCGAGCTCGATGCCGGGGGCCGAGAGCACCACGTCGCCGGCGATGTGGATCGTATGGACCTCGCCCGTGTCCAGGGCGCTGACCTGGTACTCGTCCACAAGGAGCGGGCCGCTGTCGGTGGGGTGTTCCTCGCGGGCCAGCAGGGCCCACGCCTGGTCGACCGTACGGGGGGCCAGGACCGGGTCGGTGAGGGCGAGGAGCCGGACGCGGGTGGCGGGGGCTCCTGGGGTCAGGCGCAGCAGGCGGGCCGTGGCGACCAGGAAGGCCGGGGAGGTGCCGGTGAAACCGGGGGCGGCGATGTTGCCCTCGGTGGCCTCGGTGCCGGTGGGGTCCGTACGGACCCAGGTGACGCCGTCGATGGCGGCGCCGCGGACCTGCCAGCTCGCGGCGTTCACTTCGAGGCGGATGGGGCGGCCGAGTTCGTCGATCGCGAGGTCGACGGAGCCGCGGTGGTCGCCGTTCGGCGCGGTGAGCTGGGAGACGTAGCGCCAGCCCGAGGGGCCGGGGGCGCAGTGGAAGTGCTCCTCGCCGAGGGGGGTGTGGTCGTGCGGGTCGTGGAGCGAGTATCGGCCGCGGGGCATGGTGCGCACACTTCTTGGGATCGAGGGCGTCGGGGGGATCGAGGGATACGGGGCAGGCCCCCGGCACGGGTGCCGGGGGCCTGCTTCACGTGATGCCGCCGCTGATCAGAGGCTGATCAGGAGCTGATCGGGGGTTGATCAGTAGCGGTAGTGGTCCGGCTTGTACGGGCCCTCGACCTGGACGCCGATGTAGGCGGCCTGCTCCGGGCGCAGGGTGGTCAGGCGGACGCCGAGGGCGTCGAGGTGGAGGCGGGCGACCTTCTCGTCGAGGTGCTTCGGCAGCACGTACACCTCGGTCGGGTACTCCTCCGGCTTGGTGAAGAGCTCGATCTGGGCCAGGGTCTGGTCCGCGAAGGAGTTCGACATGACGAAGGACGGGTGGCCGGTCGCGTTGCCCAGGTTGAGCAGACGGCCCTCGGACAGCACGATCAGGACCTTGCCGTCGGGGAACTTCCAGGTGTGGACCTGCGGCTTGACCTCGTCCTTGACGATGCCGTCGATCTTCGCGAGGCCGGCCATGTCGATCTCGTTGTCGAAGTGGCCGATGTTGCCCACGATGGCCTGGTGCTTCATCCTGGCCATGTCGGCGGCCATGATGATGTCCTTGTTGCCGGTGGTCGTGATGAAGATGTCGGCGCTCTCGACGACATCGTCCAGGGTGGCGACCTGGTAGCCGTCCATCGCCGCCTGCAGCGCGCAGATCGGGTCGATCTCGGTGACGATGACACGGGCGCCCTGGCCGCGCAGGGACTCGGCGCAGCCCTTGCCGACGTCGCCGTAGCCGAAGACCACGGCCGTCTTGCCGCCGATGAGGACGTCGGTGGCACGGTTGATGCCGTCGATCAGGGAGTGGCGGCAGCCGTACTTGTTGTCGAACTTCGACTTCGTCACCGCGTCGTTCACGTTGATCGCCGGGAACAGCAGCGTGCCCTCGGACATCATCTCGTACAGACGGTGGACACCCGTGGTGGTCTCCTCCGTCACACCGCGGATCTCGGACGCGAGCTGGGTCCACTTCTGGGGGGACTCGCCGAGGGTGCGGTTGAGCAGGGTGAGGATGTGGGCGTACTCCTCGGAGTCCGCGGTCGACGGGTCCGGGGCCGCGCCGGCCTTCTCGAACTCGACGCCCTTGTGGACGAGGAGGGTGGCGTCACCACCGTCGTCGAGGATCATGTTCGGGCCGCCGGTGGGGGTGTTCGGCCAGGTCAGCGCCTGCTCGGTGCACCACCAGTACTCCTCCAGCGTCTCGCCCTTCCAGGCGAAGACGGGGATGCCCTGCGGGTTCTCCGGGGTGCCGTTCGGGCCCACCGCGATGGCGGCGGCCGCGTGGTCCTGGGTGGAGAAGATGTTGCAGGAGGCCCAGCGGACGTCGGCGCCGAGGGCTGCCAGCGTCTCGATCAGGACGGCGGTCTGGATCGTCATGTGCAGCGAGCCGGTGATGCGGGCGCCAGCCAGCGGCTGCGCCTCGGCGTACTCGCGGCGGATCGACATCAGGCCCGGCATCTCGTGCTCGGCCAGGGTGATCTCCTTGCGGCCGAACGCGGCAAGGGACAGGTCTGCGACCTTGAAGTCCATGGGTGCTGCTCCTCATGGTTCGAGAGGTGGGTACGGCTGGTCCGTGCGCCGTCCTGGGGACGGGACACCGAGCACAGTCCGTCGGGGGTCCTCTCTCCCCTCGGCCGGTCGCAAGGACCGCCCGACCCGCCATCAGCAGCGACGCCTGACACTGACCACGAATCTACACCGATCGGCGGAGTGAGCCCCAGTCAGACGAGGAAGAAGGCGTGTGGTGAGCCAGGCCCTCCGATTGGCGCTTTCGGGGCCTTTCCGACATTTGATCCGCCGTTCACGCACGGGAGAATGCCGGTGGAACGCAGGCGGGGCCGGAGACGGGGCATCCGGGCGATCGTGCTGCTGCTGCCGCTGCCGGCGGCGGGCGGGGTGCCGGTGCTCGGCGGGACGGTCCACTCCGCCGGCGAGGCCGTCGTGGAGCCGACGGGCCTCGTCGTCGCGGGCGGCCTCCGGGTCGTCGGCGCCTTCGTGTTCCCGGCCGAGGGCGTGCCGGGGATCGTGGCGCTCGTGGTGCGCCGCAGGGAGCCGGCGCCGGCGCAGTCTGCGTGGGGTGCCCCCGTACCCGGCGCCTCGGACCGAGGGCCGGCACCCGCCGGGCCGGGTGGCGCGAAGGCCCCCGCGGGCCGGTGCTCGCGGGGGCCTTCGCGCGTCCGTGGCTACTTGGCGGCTTCGGGACGGTAGATGTCCGGCTCCAGGTAGATCACGCGGGCGATCGGGACCGCCTCGCGGATGCGGGCCTCCGCGGCGTTGATCGCGTCCGCCACCTCGGTCGCGGTGTCGTGGCCCTCGACGGCGATCTTGGCGGCGACCAGCAGCTCCTCCGGGCCGAGGTGCAGGGTCCGCATGTGGATGACGCGGGTGACGACGTCCCCGTCGACGAGCGCGGTCTTGATCTTCTCGATCTCTTCGACGCCGGCGGCCTCGCCGAGCAGCAGGGACTTGGTCTCCGCGGCCAGGACGATCGCGATCACGATGAGCAGGACGCCGATGCACAGGGTGCCGATGCCGTCCCAGACGCCGTTGCCGGTCAGCAGGGCGAGGCCGACGCCGCCGAGGGCCAGGACCAGGCCGACGAGCGCGCCGAGGTCTTCAAGGAGGACGACGGGCAGCTCGGGGGCCTTGGCCCGCCGGACGAACTGGGTCCAGGTCTGCTTGCCCCGGATCTCGTTCGACTCCTTGATCGCGGTGCGGAAGGAGAAGGACTCGGCGATGATCGCGAAGACGAGCACGCCGACCGGCCAGTACCAGGCCTCGATCGGGTGCGGGTGGTTGATCTTCTCGATGCCCTCGTAGATGGCGAACATGCCACCGACGGTGAAGAGCACGATGGAGACGAGGAAGGCGTAGATGTAGCGCTCTCGCCCGTACCCGAAGGGGTGTTGCGGGGTTGCCTCGCGCTTGGCCTTCTTTCCGCCGAGGAGCAGCAGCCCCTGGTTCCCGGAGTCCGCCAGCGAGTGGACGCTTTCCGCGAGCATCGACGAGGAGCCGCTGAAGAGGAATGCCACGAATTTGGCTACAGCGATGGCGAGGTTGGCGGCGAGTGCCGCCACGATCGCCCTGGTACCGCCCGACGCGCTCATGGGTGCAGGATGTCCTTCCTAGCCACTGACTACCAGCCGCACATTGTTGCAGCCGCCGGGAGGGACGCGGCGTCAGACCACCACGGTGGCACGGAAGACCGTCCCGCTTCCAGACAGTTCGACCTTTTCGCCCGCCGGTACGAAAACCGATTCGCCGGGCGTCAGCGGCAGTTCGCCGACCATCGCGGAACCGGCCGTGCAGAGCAGGATCTGCGGGGCGTCCAGCGACAGCACGCGGGAGACGCCGCCGGGCGCGAGGAGGAAGCGGGAGAGCCGGAACTCGTCGATCGGGCTCTCGTAGACCTCCTCGCCACCGTCGCCTTCGGGGCGCAGGACGTTCGGGTCGCCCGGCTCGAACTTCGCGATCTTCAGCAGTTCGGGCACGTCCACGTGTTTGGGGGTGAGTCCGGCGCGCAGCACGTTGTCGGAGTTGGCCAGCAGCTCGACGCCGAGGCCGTCGATGTAGGCGTGCGGGACGCCGGCGCCGAGGAACATCGCCTCGCCGGGCTGGAGTCGGACGTGGTTGAGCAGCATGGCCGCGATGACTCCCGGGTCGCCCGGGAAGTGGTGGGCCAGGGTGGAGTACGGGGCGTACGGGCCGCCGAGGCGCTCGACGGCGGTCGCGGTCTCGTGGACGGTGTGGGCCATCTCGGCGCGGTCCGCGGTTAGTACGGCGGTGAGCATCTCGCGCAGGGCCGCCTCTTCGGGGTGCGCGTGCAGCAGGTCGACGTACGGCTTGAGGCTGTCCACGTCCAGGCCCGCGAGGAGTTCGGCGGCCTCCAGCGGCGGGCGGAAGCCGCACAGCCCGTCGAACGCGGTGAGCGCGCAGATCATCTCGGGCTTGTGGTTGGGGTCCTTGTAGTTGCGGTGGCCCGCGTCGATCGGGACCCCGCGGCGCTCCTCGTCCTCGAAGCCCGCCTTCGCCTGGGCCAGATCGGGGTGGACCTGGAGGGAGAGCGGCGCGCCTGCGGCGAGGATCTTGAGGAGGAAGGGCAGCCGGGGGCCGAACTTGGCGACGGTGGCCGCTCCGAGCTCACCCTCGGGGTCGGCCGCGATGACGTCCGAGAGGGCCACCTCGCCGGCGCCGCGGTCGAGGCGGGAGGGGGCGCCGGGGTGGGCGCCCATCCACAGCTCGGCCTGGGGCTCCCCGGTGGGTTCGACACCGAGGAGCGTGGGGAGGGCCGTGGTCGATCCCCAGGCGTAGGGGCGGATCGTGTTCGTCAGGCGGTCCATCGTCGTCTTCCTGGATAGAGCCGGGGCGTGTGCGTGTACCTCAGCCGTGTCCCCCGGAAGCCAACGCCAGGTAGGCGGTGGCGAAATCCGTGACGGCGAGGAGTTCGGCGAGCTGCTCCAGCTCGACGCCCTCCTCCGGTTCGAGCTCGCTGATGGCCGTGTCGTGGCTGAGGGCGAGCTCGCGTGCGGCGGGGGCGGCGGTGAGGCCGCCGGCCGGCCGGTCACGCAGCAGGACGATGCGGGCACGCAGGGCCTGGGGCTCTTCGACCCGGTCACGGAAGAAGTCTTCGGGGTCGGCGCCGGCGGCGAAGGCCCCGGCGAGCAGGATGCCGTGGGCGGGCAGCGCCTCGGGGAGCACGGCCGACAGTGCGGGGCGGCCGGCGAGCTCGGCGAGGGTGGCGGCGAAGCGGCGGCCCGCGGGGGCGGCGCCGGTGCCCTCGCTCCAGATGAGCGGGAGGGAGTCGGCGAGCTCGGCGGCGAGGGTCTTGGCCGGGTTGGAGTAGGTGGCGATGGCGGGCCCGCAGCGTTCGGCGGTGCGGTCGAGCCGGTCGGCGACGAGCTGCAGGGTGTCGGGGGCCGCGGTGATCAGGCCGACTTTGTCGAGGAGCAGCAGCAGGGGCGTGAGCAGCGCCCACAGGGCGCCCGGGCCGGCGGCCGCGGATTCGTCGTACTCCTGGTACGGGGCCTTGGCCATCGGTACGAGGAGCCCGTGCGCGCCGTCCACGGCCTCGCTCAGCGGTGAGCGCTCCGGGGCGACGGCGACGACGGTGCAGCCGCGCCGGTACGCCTGCTCGGCGAGGACGGCCAGGCCGGGCTCGGTGCCGTCGGTGGTGGCGATGAGCAGCAGGTCGACCGAGCCGGCCCAGCCGGGCAGGGCCCAGCGCAGTGCGCCGGCGGCGTGCGCGACGCCGGTGGGGTCCAGCCGGATCACGGGCGCGGACGCGCCGGCGAGGGCGCCCAGCAGGTCGGCGACGCCGGTGGCGGCGGTGCCGGGCCCGGCGATCAGGACGGCGCGCGGGCGGCCGTCGGGGCGCAGGTCGGCGAGGCCCGCCTCGTTCGCGTGCCGGGCCGCGGTGCGGACTCTCGCCCCGGCCTCGGCCGCGCCGCGGAGCAGGCCCCGGCGGTCGACGCGGGCGAGATCGTCCGGTGCGTCGAGGAGCGACTCGTCGAGCATGGCGGCCTCCGGCGGTGTTGACGGATCCAGGGTTGCGGAATCGGTCTCAGCGTCTGCGCGTTCGCGGCGCGGGCGGTGCGCTGGTGCGGTGGATCAGGCGGGGCGGCGGGCCTCGTCGACCAGGAGCACCGGGATGCCGTCACGGACCGGATACGCGAGGCCGCAGTCCTGGCCGGTGCAGATCAGCTCGGGGGCCGTCTCGTCGGCCGACTTGTCCTCGAGGGGCGCGTGGCAGGCGGGGCAGGCGAGGATCTGCAGGAGGCCGGCTTCGAGCGGCATGGGGCGGTTCCCTTCGGGCATGCGGATGGTTCTGGGGTGGGGCGAGGTCAGCGTACCGCCGAGTCACCTCCGGTGCGGGCTGGAGTGTCCTCGTTGGTGCCCGCCGTGGGGACCCCGGCTCCGCCGGGCACCGGGCTCCGCCCGGACCCGCGCCTCAACCGCCGGCGGGGCTGGATTGGGCGGCCGGCGCTGAAACGCGACGGGCGCGAGGGCTGGATGTGACGGCGGAAGGCCGGGAGAGCCGGGCCGGCGCCGGCCCGCCCGAACTGCGCGGAGCGCGGTCCGGGCCGGGGCCGGAATGCGGTCAGGCGCGGATGAGGGCCAGGACCTCGTCGCGGACCTTCGCGAGGGTGGCCGCGTCACGGGCCTCCACATTCAGGCGCAGCAGGGGCTCGGTGTTGGAGGCGCGGACGTTGAACCACCAGTCCTCGCCCGTCGCCGTCAGACCGTCGAGCTCGTCCACCGTCACATCGTCACGGCCGCCGTAGGCGGCCTTCACCGCCGCCAGACGGGCCGCCTGGTCCGCGACCGTCGAGTTGATCTCACCCGAACCCGCATACCGGTCATACGAAGCCACCAGGGCCGACAGCGGACCGTCCTGACCACCCAGGGCCGCCAGCACGTGGAGCGCGGCGAGCATGCCGGTGTCCGCGTTCCAGAAGTCCTTGAAGTAGTAGTGCGCCGAATGCTCACCACCGAAGATCGCACCCGTCCTCGCCATCTCCTCCTTGATGAAGGAGTGCCCGACACGGGTACGGACCGGGGTGCCGCCGTTCTCCCGCACCACCTCCGGCACCGACCAGGAGGTGATCAGATTGTGGATCACAGTGCCCGACCCGCCGTTGCGGGCCAGCTCACGCGCGGCCACCAGAGCGGTGATCGCGGACGGGGACACACCCTCGCCCCGCTCGTCCACGATGAAGCAGCGGTCCGCGTCACCGTCGAACGCGATGCCCAGATCCGCACCCTCCGCCAGCACACGCGCCTGCAGATCCACGATGTTCTTCGGATCCAGCGGATTGGCCTCGTGGTTGGGGAACGTGCCGTCCAACTCGAAGTACATCGGGACCAGATCCAGCGGCAGACCCTCGAACACCGTCGGAACCGTGTGGCCGCCCATGCCGTTGCCCGCGTCCACGACCACCTTCAGCGGACGGATCCCCGTCAGGTCCACCAGACCCCGCAGGTGCGCGGAGTAGCCCGGAAGACTGTCCCGCTCCGTCACCGTGCCCGCAACCGTGCCGGCCGCGACCGCGGGAGCGCCCGCCTGCGACCACTTCTCCACCAGCTCACGGATCTGGGACAGGCCCGTGTCCTGACCCACCGGCGCCGCACCCGCCCGGCACAGCTTGATCCCGTTGTACTTCGCCGGATTGTGCGAAGCCGTGAACATCGCACCCGGAAGATCCAACGAACCCGACGCGTAATACAGCTGGTCCGTCGAGCACAGACCGATCAACGTCACATCCACACCACGCACGGCCGCACCCCGCGCGAACGCCGCCGACAAACCCGGCGACGACGGACGCATGTCATGACCGATCACGATCGCCGAAGCCCCCGTCACCTCCACGAACGCGGCACCGAACAGCTCCGCCAACGACTCGTCCCACTCGTCCGGCACGACACCACGCACGTCATACGCCTTGACGATGTTCGAAAGATCTGCGGCCACTGCCTGCCCTCCTGAGGTTCTGTGCGGTTCAGCAAAACCTACCTTGAACCAGGAGCTCCGTTTCAGACGATCGGAGCGTCAGGAATCGGGCGATCTCAGGACGCGCAGGTGTCCACGACGGGTCTCGCCGGTGACCGGGCCGCCCTGGCCGGAGCCGCCGGCCCCGGCCGCGCGGCCGGGCGGGCGGGCGGCTTCGCGGACCGCGTTGGCGAGGGCTTCGAGGTCGTCGCCGCTGGGGCGGGACGGACCGGAGCCGTCGGACAGGCGGACGACGTCCCAGCCGCGCGGGGCGGTCAGGCGCTCCGAGTGCTCGGCACACAGGTCGTAGCAGTGGGGTTCGGCGTAGGTGGCGAGCGGGCCGAGAACTGCGGTCGAATCGGCGTAGACGTACGTCAGTGTCGCGACGGCAGGGCGGCCGCACGCGGTGCGCGAACAGCGACGTACAAGGCTCACGACGTTGGACGGTACCGCACTCTTGACCGGGCCGCGACGACTCCACCGCCGCGCACTCCCCCGTGTCGTGCTCGGAGCTACCCTGCGGGGGTGATGGACACCCCTCTGCCTCCCTGCCCCGGCGAGCCCCCCGCAGGGGCCCCCACCGAGCCGCGTCCGCGCCGGCGGGACCGGCACGGACGCGGGATGCGCGGGCCGGTGGCCCCTCCTCAAGTGCCGCTGTCGGCGAGCCGGTCGGAGATGTTCGGGGACCTCGTACGGGATTCCGTGGAGCGGCTGGAGCGGCGCTGGCCGCAGCTGGCCGAGGTGGAGTTCCTGGTCGGTGACGTCCCGGGGCCGCCCGGCGGTGCGGACGGCGGCTGGAACGACGAGGCGGTGCCGCTGGGCGCGGTGTCGGAGTCCCGCGAGGGGCGGCCGGCCCGGGTCGTGGTCTTCCGGCGGCCGGTGGAGATCCGCACCAAGACGCGGGACGAGAAGGCGATGCTGGTCCACGAGATCGTGGTGGAGCAGGTGGCGGAACTGCTCGGGCTGTCGCCCGAGACCGTGGATCCGCGCTACGGGCAGGACTGACCTGAGGAGGGCGGGGGACCGGGAGGCCCCCCGCCTCGTCGCCCGGCGGAGCCGGGTTACCTGGTCAGGACCGAGAGGTCCTGGGCGGCCCGGGGGACGGCGACCGTGGAGTGGTCGTCCGACAGGGGCTGGACGGTGAACATCGCGATGCCCTCGTCCGGGAGGGACAGGGTGCGGGCCGCGTGGACCGGGCCGCCCGAGAGGGTCTCGACGGTGAGCGCGTAGGAGCCCTTGCCGCCGGCCGGGGCCAGGGACAGCGTCTGCGTGGTGCCCGCCTTGACCGTGACCTCCTGGGAGGCCGGCTCGCCGCCGCCGGTGCCCGGCGAGGCCGTCACCTTGACCTTCGCGTCCGCTCCCGGGGCGGTCAGCGACAGCACGGTCGCGTTCTCGTCGGGCCGGTTGTCGGCCACGGTCGCCCGTGTGCCGACCGGCCCGGCGGCCGGGACGAAGCCGAGTTCCTGCTTGGCGCCGCTGCCGCGGACCACCCGTACCGCCGCGACGACCGGGGCGGCCTTCTTGGCGTCGGCCGGGCCCAGCAGCAGCGAACCGGGCTCGCCGCGGGTGACGTCCTTGAGGTCCACGACGGCGGTCATACCGGCCTTGACGTGCAGCTGTTCGCTGCCCGCCGGGCTGATCGCGCCGCCCGGTGCGGCCAGGCGCACCTTCAGGTCCGCGTCCTCCTCGCCCGGCACGAAGGCGACGAGCCGTACGGAGGCGGCGTCCGCCGGGATGCCCGGCAGCACCAGCGAGCCCGCCGGGTCGGTGGAGGCCGGCAGCCAGTCGGCGCCCACGCCCTCCTCGGCGACCTGCACCGAGGCGCCCACCCGGCCCGCGCGGGTCGTCACGTGGGCGATGGCGTCGGCGAGCTGGACTCCCGGGACGAGGGAGGAGAGCAGGACCGTCTTGGTGGACTTGGGGTCGACCCGGATGTTCTCGCTGGCGCCGCCCTCGGGCTTGGCCAGTCCGTCCGGACCGAAGAGCTTGATGTCGACGATGGCGGCGGCGTCGTCGGGGTTGGTGAGGTGGACGTAGTCCTCGCGGCCCTTGGCCGTGCTCACCGCGGGGAACCAGAAGTCGGTGCCAGGCGCGGTGCAGCCGACGCCGAGCACGCCGCGGGCCCGGCCGACCGAGACCTTGGTGGTCAGCTGCGCCGTCCAGCCGGGGGCGAGGACCCCGTCGGCGCTGCCGGTGAGGGCGGGTGCGTCGGCTCCGCTGGCGGTGGCCCCGACGGGCTTGCCCGGTTCCTTGGGCTCCAGCACCGGCTTGGCGTCCTTGGTGGCGCCGAGCAGCCGGGCCGAGCCCTTGCCCTCTCCGGCGGGGCCGCCGGGGGTGAAGGCCGTGTACGTGGTCTCCGCGATGTCCGAGGAGCTGGGCCCCGGGCACACCAGCAGGGACCGCTCCACCGGCATCCGGGCCGCGGCCGCCGCCTTGCCGTCGGCCGTCCCGCCGTCGGCGGCGGGGGCGGTGAGGGCGGCGATGCCGGTGAGGGCGGCCAGCGCCGCGGTCACGGCGGCCAGCGTCAGGGGTGCGCGCTGCTTCACTGCTGGGGGCTCCCGTCAGGACGCGGGTCGTGCGGTGCGTGGGGATCGTGCGGTGCGTGGGGGTCGTACTGCTCGTACGGCTCGTACGGGTACTGCTGCGGGTACGGGGCCTCGTAGGCCTGCTGTCCCTGCTGTCCCTGCTGGTCGTACGGTCCTTGCTGGTCGTACGGTCCCTGCTGGTCGTACGCCGCCGGGTACTGCTCGTACGGGAGCGGCTGCTGGGGCTGCGGCTCGTACGCGTAGCCGCCCTGGTCGCCGTAGGCCTGGTAGGCGTACGTCTCCTCCCCGTACACCGGCTGCGCCGGGATCTGCGCGTACGGATCGGCGATCGCGGCGGTCTCCACCGGTACGGGGGCGGGCTCGGCCTCGGCGCGCAGCCGGCGGGCGCGACGGCCCTCGCCGGCCTCGCCCGGGCCGGGCTGGGACGGGATCGCGGCCTCTTCCTCGGGCAGGTCGTCGTCGAGCTGGGCGCGGCGGCCCGGCAGGGCCATCACCAGGAGGACCAGGGCGAGCAGGCCCTGCGCCCAGTACCAGGCGGTCTGCAGGAGCGAGTCCTCGTGGACGAGGTCGAGGCGGCCGCCGGCGGCGGGCAGTTCGAAGCCCTGCGCCCAGCCGTCGAGTTTCTTCGCCTTGAGGGGCTTGCCGTCGAGGATGGCCTGCCAGCCGGCGTCGGCCCGGTCGGCGATGCGCAGCACGCGGCCCGTCTCGCCCTCGGGGATCTTTCCGTGGGCCTCGACGGGTCCGGCGGCGACCGGGATCGGCGCCTCGCCCTGCTTGCCGGAGACGATGACGGCGCGGGGCAGCCAGGGCTCGACGCCCCACAGGGCGGTGCCGTCCTGCTGGTGGCGCCGGCTCAGGCCCGGGGTGGCGTCGAGGACGCGGCGGATCTCTTCGGGGCCACCGGGGCGGAACATGACGAAGCGGATGGCGTAGGCGCTGAGCTGACTGGACTGGTCGGCGCCGGAACCTGCGACCAGGTTGGAGACGACCTTGTCGAGGCGGGGGTCGCCGCCGGTCCGGGCGGTGATCTCGGCGTCGCCGAGGCGGCCGCCGGAGCCGCGGACGAGGCTGTAGGAGACGGTGGCGGGCGGGTCCAGGTCGAGGATCAGGGTGCGGGTCTGGTTGTCGTCGCCGCCCGCGTCGGCGACGAAGGCCGGGACCTGTACCGGGTCGCGGCGCTCCAGCGGGCCGTCGGCGCCGGCGATCATCCAGGTGGCCGCGGCGGCGAGCGGGCCCGCGGCGGCGGCGAGGGCGATGAGTGCGGCCAGCGGCTGGCGCCAGCCGAAGCTGCGGGCGGCGACCCGCTCCTTGGCGCCGTCCGCGCCGAGCGCGGCGGCCGCGAGGAGGGCGAGTCCGTAGACGAGGGTGGCGGGGCCGGCCCAGGCGGTCCGGTTGGCGAGGACGGCGAGGACCAGCGCGGCGAGGGCCGCGGCCCAGGCGGTGCGGACGGCGAACCGGCGGTCGGTGCGCAGCAGGGCGGCCAGGGCGGCGAGGACGATGCCGGCGAACAGCAGGCCGGCGCCGGTTCCGGGGCCGCCGGGGCTGATGCCGAGCAGGTCGAGGGCGCGCGCGGAGCCGGCTCCGAAGGGCAGTCCGGCTTCCTGGAGGAGGCGGCCGGGGTGCGTGAGCAGGCCGATCGACCACGGGGCGAGCACGAGCAGCGGGACGGCGAGGGTGGCGAGCAGCCGGGGGCCGTACGCCTTCCAGTGCGCGCGGCGCAGGACGAGCGCGGCGGTCCCGAGGACGGCGGCGAGCGGCCAGACCACGGGGGTGAAGGCGGTGGTCAGGGTCAGCAGGAGCGTGTACGTCCACACCGCGCGCCAGCTGCCCGGCTTGTCGGCGGTTCCCCCGCCCCCGCCGAGGGCGAAGGCGGCGACGGCGGAGCGGGCGATGAGCGGCAGTACGACGGCGAGGACGGCGGTGCCGAGGCGGCCGCCGGCGAGGGCTCCGGTGGCGGCGGGGAGGAAGGCGTAGGCGATGGCGGCCCAGGCGCGCAGCAGCCGGGACTCGACGAGCGGCCGGGAGGCGAAGTAGGCGGTGAGGCCGGCGAGCGGGACGGAGCCGACGAGCAGCAGCGTCAGGGCGGCTTGTGTGGAGCCGAACAGGAGGGTGGCGAGGACGCCGAGGACGGCCAGGTAGGGGGGCGCGGAGGCGGTGGAGCCGGTGCCGACGGGCTGCCAGCCGTCGGTGTAGGCGCGCCAGAGGTCGAAGCCGCTGTCGGGGGCGGGCAGCAGGGCGCCGCCCATGAGGGAGCCGCCGCCGACGAGGCCGCGGCAGGCGGCGAGGGAGACGAGCAGGAGGAGGCCGAAGAGGACCGGCGCGGGGTTGCGGGCGATCCGCCTGAGGCGGGCGAAGCGTTCCTCGGCCACCGCGTAGTCGCCGTCCTCGCCGGGGGCGGTCAGGATGCTGCCTCCGCCGTGCCGGCCGGCGGGGGCGACGTCGGTGTCGCGGTCACCGCCGAAGTAGCCGGCGAGCTGTTCCGCGTTGGCCCGCAGGGAGGCTCCCGGCGGGGGGAAGAGCGGGCGCAGGTCGGCGGCGGGGACGGCGGGGCGGCGGCGGGCCTTGCGGGCGGCGAGGAGCCGGCCGGGGCGCAGCAGGGTGGCGAGGAGGCCGGTGATCTCGTCGACGGCCTGGCCGGGGGCCTTTCCGATGACGTAGCCGAGGGTGCGCAGGACGGTGCCGAGGAGGACGCGCAGCAGCACGTAGGGCAGGGCGCGGCCGGAGCTGTTGGCAAGGATCGTGTAGACGGCGCCGGCCTTGTCGACCCGGTGCGGGCTGGCCGTGGTGCGGCCGGCGCAGTCGACGGTGCGGCGTTCGCGGGCGGAGGCCTCGGCGTGGCGCAGTACGGCGTCGGGGGCGACGAGGACGGTGTGGCCGGCGCTCTGGGCGCGCCAGCACAGGTCGACGTCGTCGCGCATCAGGGGCAGGCGCCGGTCGAAGCCGCCGAGGTCCTCGTAGACGTCGCGGCGGACCAGCATGCCGGCGGTGGAGACGGACAGGACGGGGCGGACCTGGTCGTGCTGGCCCTGGTCCTGTTCGCGTCTGTCGAGTCCGGTCCAGCGGCGGCCGCTGCGGGCGATGGTGACGCCGGCTTCGAGGAGCTGCTTCTTGTCGTACCAGCCGCGCAGTTTGGGGCCGATGACGGCGGCGTCGGGGTTCTCCTCGGCGACGCGGAGCAGTTCGGTGAGGGCGTCGGGTTCGGGGGCGCTGTCGTCATGCAGGAGCCAGAGCCACTGGACGGGTTCGCCGTGGGGGAGTTCGGGGAGTTCGTACGTGTCGTCGCGCCAGGTGCGGCTGACGGGGTCCCAACCGCTGGGGCGCTTGAGGTACGGGAGGTCCTCGGGGGTCAGGGTGCCCGCGCTCCGGACGGATTCGTCCACGGCCGTACCGAATCCGGTGCGGCGGGCGAGGTGCAGGACCCGGTCGTCGCCGAGGGCCTCGGTGAGCAGCCGCGCGGATTCGTCGGCGCTGCCGGTGTCGGCGGCGATGTGGTTCTGCGCGGGGCGTTCCTGGCCGAGGAGGCCGGCGAGTGTCCGGGGCAGCCAGCGGGCGCCGTCATGGGCGACGAGGACCGCGGTGACGACGTGCCGGGGGAACTCGGGTGTGGCGGGGGCCTGGTGGGAGGCCGCCGACTGGCTGTGCAGGGACATCGCGCTACTGGCCCTCCGGCCTGGGGGTCCCTCCGGACGGGGCCGGGGGGAGGGTCCGGGGGTGGTGTGCCCTCGGAGGCTGCTGGACAGCGCCCCACCCTAACGGCTGGCAACACAACGGTCCGCCTCCTGCGGGGAAGGTGCAGGAGGCGGACCGTTTGCCGTGCTGTGTGTGATGTCTTTCGTTCGTTCGATATGTCGTGCGTGGTGCGGTGGGTGCCGGGCCGGTGGTGCCTCGGCCGTTTCAGACCGCTGCCTTTTTCAGCCGGCGGCGCTCGCGCTCGGACAGACCGCCCCAGATGCCGAATCGCTCGTCGTTGGCGAGGGCGTACTCAAGGCATTCGGAGCGGACTTCGCAGGCGAGGCAGACCTTCTTGGCCTCGCGGGTCGAGCCGCCCTTCTCGGGGAAGAAGGACTCGGGGTCGGTCTGGGCGCACAGAGCGCGCTCCTGCCATCCGAGCTCCTCGTCCGCCTCCTCGACCAGCAGTTCCTGAAACAGCTCGGTCATGTGCGCCCCTCGCTCTGTCTGTGCGTCCCCGTGGTGATGCCGTTACTGATCGCTACGTAACGACACGAGTGAAATTACAAGTGCGCGGCTCCGGAGCAGTCAAGCCGGGATCTGCTATTGGGCCCCTTATTCACTCTGCGGAACCAAGCGTATGCAGAAAGTGTTCATATCGCCAAAAATCGTGACACATGCATCAGGTGTCGCGAGACTCCCGCCTTCACCCGTTATTCACGTGCCATCCACGGGCGGGGTTGCGATCCGGTCGGAGAAGCGGCGCAGATCACATTCCGGTCACGAGATGGCGCGTCTTGGTTTAGGTGCCGGCCGATGGGAGCCCTGGCACAGCGCCACATCCCCTACCGCGAACTGCACAAACCTTTCTCCGTGCACAGTAACCGGATGAGGTGAAACTTTTGCCTCAAACCGGGCATTGGGTTGACAGTCCGACCCTCCACCCGTTCTCCTTGTTTGCATGTCAGCGCCCGCAGCCACCACCCGGACCCCCATTCGTGGGTTCCTGTGCGCTGCCCAGGTTCGCTGTTGCTGTTGCAGCTGTTGATGCCCCCGGAGCCCCGGCTCCCGTGAGCTCCGGCCCGCCCCCACCGCAACCGCCAGCACGACTGACATCCGTCGAGGTAACCCCCACGATGAACAGCACGCACAGCGCCACCCCCACCGCCGCACCCGCCGCACCCGCCTCCTCCGCCGCTCCCGCGCCCGTCGCGGCCGCCGCGCCCGTCGAGAGCGACCTGCAGATCGCCGGCGACATCCTCGCCGTCCAGCACCTCCTCCAGCCCGCCCGCGAACACCCGACCACCGTCGCCGAGTTCGTCGGCCTCGCCCGCTCCATCGCCGAGGACCGCGCCTCCTGGGAGCACCTCGTCCAGTACGACGCCACCACCCGCTGGTACCACCGGCTGCGCACCGGCCCCGGCTACGAGGTCTGGCTGCTCAGCTGGGTCCCCGGCCAGGGCAGCGGCCCGCACGACCACGGCGCCTCCTCCGGCGTCCTGACCGTGCTCGAAGGCGAGCTCACCGAGCACACTTCACGCGGACGGCTCACCCACCGCCCCGGATCCCAGCGCGTCCTCGCCCCCGGCTTCGCGCACGAGGTCGTCAACGACGCCCTCGACGGCGCGGTCAGCCTGCACGTGTACTTCCCCGGCCTGACCGAGATGCCGATGCACAGCTGCTCCCCGGCCGAATCCGAGTCCGTACCCGCCTGACCCGCCCGGCGCCCCGCTGACAGTCCCACCCTCCCCCAGCTACCGCTGGGAGGTGCCCCCACCGACCACCACCCCTCGGCGACAGCCTCCGGCTGACAGACTGTCCGCATGCGCATTGTTGTTCTGGCCGGCGGTATAGGCGGCGCCCGGTTCCTTCGCGGACTCAAGTCGGCAGTGCCCGACGCGGACATCACGGTCATCGGCAACACCGGTGACGACATCCACCTGTTCGGGCTCAAGGTGTGCCCGGACCTGGACACGGTGATGTACACCCTCGGCGGTGGCATCAACGAGGACCAGGGCTGGGGCCGCACCGACGAGTCCTTCACCGTCAAGGAGGAGCTCGCGGCGTACGGGGTCGGACCCACCTGGTTCGGCCTCGGCGACCGCGACTTCGCCACCCACATCGTCCGTACGCAGATGCTCGGCGCGGGCTACCCGCTGAGCGCCGTCACCGAGGCCCTCTGCGACCGCTGGCAGCCCGGGGTGCGGCTGCTGCCCATGTCCGACGACCGGGTCGAGACCCACGTCGCGATCACCGAGGCCGGGACGGGAGAGCGGCGGGTCGTCCACTTCCAGGAGTACTGGGTCCGGCTGCGCGCCGCGGTGGACGCGGAGGCCGTCGTACCCGTCGGCGCCGAACAGGCCAAGCCCGCGCCCGGCGTACTGGAGGCCATCGCCGCCGCCGACGTGATCCTCTTCCCGCCGTCGAACCCCGTGGTCTCGGTCGGGACGATCCTCTCCGTGCCCGGCATCCGGGAAGCGGTGGCCGCCGCCGGGGCGCCCGTGATCGGCCTCTCCCCCATCGTCGGGGGCGCGCCCGTGCGCGGGATGGCCGACAAGGTGCTGGCCGCGGTCGGCGTCGAGGCCACGGCCGCGGCCGTGGCCCTGCACTACGGGACGGGCCTGCTCGACGGCTGGCTGGTGGACACCGCCGACGCGGACGCCGTCGCCGAGGTGGAGGCCGCCGGGATCACCTGCCGCGCGGTGCCGCTGATGATGACCGACCTGGAGGCCACCGCCGAGATGGCCCGGGCCGCGCTGGAACTGGCGGAGGCCTCCCGGTGACGGAGCCGACCCCGGGGCACGCTCCCTCGTACGAGGTGCGGGCCGTCGGCGGGATGCCGGAGGTCACGCCAGGAGACGACCTGGCGAAGCTGATCACGACGGCCGCGCCCGACCTGCGCGACGGGGACGTCCTGCTCGTCACCTCGAAGATCGTCTCCAAGGCCGAGGGCCGGATCGTGGAGGCGGACTCGCGCGAGGAGGCCATAGACGCCGAGACCGTACGGGTGGTCGCGCGCCGGGGCCCCCTGCGCATCGTCGAGAACCGGCAGGGCCTGGTGATGGCCGCCGCCGGGGTGGACGCCTCCAACACCACTCCCGGCACCGTGCTGCTGCTGCCCGTGGACCCCGACGCCTCGGCCGCCGCGATCCGCGCGGGGGTGCGCGACATCCTCTCCGTGGACGTGGGCGTGGTCGTCACCGACACCTTCGGGCGGCCGTGGCGCACCGGGCTCACCGACGTGGCCATCGGCTCGGCCGGGGTACGGGTCCTGGACGACCTGCGCGGGGGCAGGGACGCGCACGGCAATCCGCTCGGCGCGACGGTGGTGGCGACCGCGGACGAACTGGCCGCCGCCGGCGACCTGGTCAAGGGCAAGGCGGCCGGGCTGCCCGTGGCCGTGGTGCGCGGCCTGGCCCACGTCCTCGGCGAGGGCGCCTCGGCGCGGGACCTGGTGCGCACCCCCGCCGACGACATGTTCCGGCTGGGCACCTCGGAGGCGGTACGGGAAGCCGTCACGCAGCGCCGTACCGTACGGGCCTTCACGGCGGAGCCGGTGGACCCGGGCGCGGTGCGGCGGGCGGTGGCTGCGGCCGTGACGGCCCCGGCCCCGCACCACACGACGCCGTGGAGGTTCGTACTGCTGGAGTCCGAGGCCTCGCGGACGGAGCTGCTCGACGCGATGCGGGACGCGTGGATCGCGGACCTGCGGGCGGACGGCAAGTCCGAGGAGTCCGTGGCCAAGCGGGTGCGGCGCGGGGACGTGCTGCGCAACGCCCCCTACCTGGTCGTGCCGTGCCTGGTGACCGACGGCGCGCACCACTACGGACACGCGCGGCGGGACGCGGCCGAGCGGGAGATGTTCGTGGTCGCCATGGGCGCGGGCGTTCAGAACCTGCTGGTCGCACTCGCCGGGGAGCGGCTGGGCTCGGCGTGGGTGTCCTCGACGATGTTCTGCCGGGACGTGGTGCGGGAGGTGCTGGGGCTGCCGCAGGACTGGGACCCGATGGGCGCGGTGGCGGTGGGTCACCCGGCCGCCGCGCCGGCCGGGCGGGCGGTCCGGTCGGCGGAGGACTTCATCCGGGTGCGGTGAACCCCGGGGTCAGAGCCGGCCGATGTCGCCGCGCGGCATGCGGGGCGTGCGGCGGGGCGGGGCGTGGCCCGCGAGGAGGATGAGCCGGGCGGCGCGGTGGCGCTGCCCGGCGTACGGGGCGAGGAGCTCCAGCATGGCGGCGTCGTCGGTGTCGCGGTCCCCGACGAGGGCGTAGCCGATGATGCCGGGGAGGTGCAGGTCGCCGGTGGTGACGGCGTCGGGGTCGCCGTTGCTGCGCTGGAGGGTTTCGGCGGAGGTCCACGGGCCGATGCCGGGGACGGCCTCCAGCCGTCGCACAGCCTCGGCCGGGCCCATGGCGGCGGCCTCCTCCAGGCGGTTCGCCACGCGGGCGGCCCGGACGATGGTGGCGGAGCGCTTCGCGTCGACCCCGGCCTTGTGCCAGTCCCAGGACGGGATCATGGCCCAGGTGCGGGCGTCGGGCACGACGTACAGGTCCTGCGGCCCGGGCGCGGGCTCGCCGTACTGCCGGACGAGGCGGCGCCAGGATCGGTAGGCCTCGTCGGCGGTGACCTTCTGCTCCAGGACCGTGGGGACCAGGGACTCCAGGACCATGCCGGTGCGGGTGAGGCGCAGGCCGGGGCGGCGGCGGTGGCTGGCGTGCACGAGGCGGTGGCGGGGGACGAAGGCGGCCGGGTCGTCGCCGGCGCCGAGGAGCACGGGGAGCTGTTCGAGGAACCAGTCAGCGCCTGGGCCCCAGGCTTCGGCGTGCACCTGCTCGCCCGCGCGGGCCACGCGGAGGGTGGCCGGGCCCTGCGGGGTGCGGGCGGTGCGCCAGACCGAGCCGTCGGGGGTGGTGCGGAAGGTGGGGTCGGCGGGGCCGCGTCTGAGGGGGCCGAGGGTGAGGCCGAGGTCGAGGGGACCTTCGGGGGTCCACAGGCGTTCCTTGGCGCCGGCGCCGGCGGTGGTTCCCCGGCCCGGGGGGACGTCGGTGCGGCCGCCGCGCACTGCGGTACGGGTGAGGGGATCGAAACGGTCGGCCATGCGTCGAGCGTAGCCCTGCCGCCCACCCTCCCGGGGCCCCGCCCCGAACCCCGCCGGGCTCCGCCCGGACCCGCGCCTCGATCGCCGGCGAGGCTGAAATACAGCCCCGCCGGCGTTTGAGGCGCGGGGGTCCGGGGGCCGAGGTCCGGGGGCCGAGGTCCGGGGGCCGAGGTCCGGGGGCCGAGGTCCGGGGGCCGAGGTCCGGGGGCCGGGCCGTCTGATGGAAACTGCGGACCGCCGGAGGCTAGGGGCGGCCTTGGAGTTTTGCCGAGTTCGTGCGCGTCGTCGGGAGTTTGCCGTACAGCCTCTTGCCCGGGCATTCCGTTGCGAAGCCGTCGCGGTGGCCCGAGATGACGTTCATCGACACCTTCCTGCCCTTGGGGTAGCGGTTGCCGCCGCCCGACGTCAGGGTCGTCTTCGCGCGCGGGTCACGGCCGAAGAGGCCGAGCTTCCAGGCCGTGAGGCGGGCGACCGCGTCGACCGCCACCGCCGGGGGTGCCGCGGACGCGTAGCTGCCGAGCACCACGACGCCCATGCTGTTCGTGTTGAAGCCCATGGTGTGGGCGCCGAGCACCGCCTTGGAGACGCCGCCCGCGCGGCCCTCGTAGACCGTGCCGCACTTGTCGACGGCGAAGTTGTAGCCGAGGTCGCGCCAGCCGCTGCTGATCACGTGGTAGCGGTACAGGCTGCGCAGCACCGCCGGGGCGTCCTTGCAGGCGTAGTTGTTGCCGGAGGCGCTGTGGTGGACGAAGGCCGCCTTCACCGTGCTGGTGTAGACGAAGGCCTTCTCGCGCAGGGACTCGTCCGCGCCCCACCCCTTGCGGGTGACGATCCGCGGGCGCGGGCCGATGAACGGGGCGGCCGCCGCGGTCAGTTCGCCGTCGCTCGCGTAGACCGCGTCGGCGGTGGAGTCGGCCTTGTCCAGCTCGGTGATCTCGTCGGCGCCGAGCGCGGCGTGCGGCACGTTCGCCGCGGAGGACTCGGCCATCTCCATCGTCATGCCGGGGGCCGCCACCTCGCCCTTGTCGTCGCCGACGGGGCCGCCGTTCTTGCCGTCCGCGGCCCTGACGGGCACTTCCGCGCCGGGGTCGACGAGTTCGATCCGCAGGCCCGAGGGCAGCCGGGATCCCGGGCTGGTGGCCGGTGCGTCGCCGGGTTCCGCCTGGACGCGGACCTCGACGGCGTCGGACTCGCCGACCCACAGCGGGGCGGTGGCGCCGCGGACGCGGCCGGACGCGCGTTCCGCCGCGCCGGGGTCGGCCGCGTGCTCGCTGTTGTGGATCTCGACGTCCTGCCAGTCGGACCAGGTGGCGGTCCGGGCGGAGCGGGTACGGACCTGGACCCGGCCGTGGAGTTCGGTACCGGCGTCGTCCCAGACGACGCCGACCAGCGAGAACGTCTTGACCTCGCGGGCGGCCAGGCCCTGCGTCTCGGGTCCGCGGGGCGAGGCGCTCATGCCGGGGACGCCGGGGGTGCGGTCCGCCGCGGGTCCCAGGGGGGCGAGCGGCAGCGACTGGGTGGACCCGCCTGGGGTCACGGGAGCGACCGCGCCCGTGGCAGGAGCGGCCAGGGCCTGAGGAGGAAGCGCGAGGGGCAGGGCCAGTGCGGCGGCCGTCGCGACGCCGATCGAGGAAGCAAGGAATCCACGCATGAAAAGGATGGTGAGCACCCGCACGGCCCGGCGCCATCCGAGAACTGACGGTGCGTCCGGTGACGGGCCGTGTACCCCTCCCCCGTACGGTGGAGCCGGCGGCCCCCGTACGGGGGACGGGCCCGCGTACCCTGTGCCGGGTGAACGCCACTGACCGCACCCCTGCCGACCTGCTGCGATCCGCGCTCGCCGCCGATCCGGGCCGTCCGCTCGTCACCTTCTACGACGACGCCACCGGCGAGCGCGTCGAATTGTCCGTCGCGACCTTCGCCAATTGGGTGGCCAAGACCGCCAATCTGCTCCAGGGCGATCTGGGCGCCGAGCCCGGGGACCGGCTCGCACTGCTGCTCCCGGCGCACTGGCAGAGCGCCGTCTGGCTGCTCGCCTGCGCCTCGGTCGGGGTCGTGGCCGAGATCGGCGGCGATCCGGCCGGCGCGGACCTCGTCGTCAGCGGGCCGGACACGCTGGAGCAGGGTCTGGCGTGCGGCGGCGAGCGGGTGGCGCTCGCGCTGCGGCCGCTGGGCGGGCGGTTCCCGCAGGCGCCGCCGGCCGGGTACGCGGACTACGCGGTGGAGGTGCCCGGCCAGGGCGACCGCTTCGCCCCCTTCGTGCCGGTGGACGCCGAGGGCCCCGGGCTGGTCGTCGGAGGCGAGGAGCTCTCGTACGCGGCGCTCACCGCCCGCGCCCGCGAGGACGCGGCGAAGCTCGGCCTCGGAGCGGACTCGCGGGTGCTGACCGGGCGCGGCTACGACACCTGGGACGGGCTCTCGGCCGGGCTCTACGCCGCGCTGGCCGCGGGCGGGTCCGTGGTGCTGTGCCGGAATCTGGACCGGCTGTCGGCGCAAGCGCTGGCCCAGCGGGTCGAGAGCGAGCGCGTCACCCACACCGTCTAGCGGCGTCAAGGGGCCGGCACCGGCGCCCGTCACCCACACTGCTCAACCGGGAGAACGGGCGATTTGTCACCCGGACGGCTCTAGACGCGACCCCGCCCCCAGGCCGCTTCGGCGACCCGGGGGCAGGATCGGCAGTGGCCGCACCCACCCGTACGGCCGGGCCTGAGGTCGTAGCGGCGAGGGGACGGACGCCAGTGACGGGCAGCGCAGGCATACCGGGCGTCACCGATGCGGCCGGGGGCGCCGGACGGCCCCCGCGCAACCGCAGGCGCCGACTGCTGCGCTGGATCGGCCTCGGCCTCGCGCTCCTGGTCCTGGCGGGCGCGGCCACCGGCTGGTGGCTCTACAACAAGCTCGACGGGAACATCACCGAGGACACCTCGGCGACGGCCGAGCTGGGCCGCTACGAGCGCGACCGCCCGGCGCACCTCGCCACCGGCTCCCAGAACATCCTGCTGATCGGCTCGGACTCGCGCTCCGGCAAGGCCAACGCCCCGTACGGGCAGGACGAGGGGACCGAGCGCTCGGACACCACGATCCTGCTGCACCTGCCGCAGGACCGCAGGAGCGCGACCGCGGTGTCGATACCGCGGGACCTGATGACGGAGATCCCGCCCTGCCTGAAGGGGGACGGGAGCCGCACCGGCGAACGGTTCGCCCAGTTCAACTGGGCGTTCCAGTGGGGCGGGGCCGCCTGCACGATCCGCACCGTGGAGAAGCTCACGGCGATCCGGATCGACCACCACATGGTGATCGACTTCGGCGGGTTCAAGAAGATGGTCGACGCCATCGGCGGGGTGGAGGTCTGCCTCAAGGAGCCGGTGGACGACTCCGAGGCCAAGCTGAAGCTGGCCGCCGGGCGGCAGACCCTCCAGGGCGAGCAGGCGCTGGGCTTCGTCCGCGCCCGGTACAGCCTGGGCAACGGGAGTGACACCGAACGGATGGAGCGCCAGCAGCAGTTCCTCGGCTCGCTCGTCAAGAAGGTGAAGAGCAACGGGGTTCTGCTGAATCCGGCGCGGCTGTATCCGCTGCTGGACGCGGCGACCTCCTCGGTGACCACAGACCCGGGGCTGGCCTCACTGCGCGACCTGTACGAACTCGTGCGGGGCATACGGGACGTACCCACCGGGCAGGTGCAGTTCCTGACCGTGCCCCGCCGGCCCTACCCCGCCGACCCGAACCGGGACGAGCTGGCGGAGCCCGACGCGGCACGGCTGTTCGAGCAGCTGCGGACGGACCAGCCGGTGACGGTCGCCCCGCCCGAGCCCGCGACCACTCCCGCTCCCCCGCCCAACCCCTCGCTCCCGCCCGCTCCGGCCTCCACGGACGCGCCCACGGCCGCACCGACCGACGCGCCAGCGGACGGCACCGAACCGGCCACGACCGCCGGGGCGACGGCGGGCGCGACCCCCGGGGGAACCACGACACCCCCCGTTCCCGTCCCCACCTTTACCGGCACCACGGCGGAGAACGCCGACTGCCGGTAAAGCAATCCCAAAAGCCGGTGACCGAACCGAGTGGGATGGGTGGTTCACCCCGTTATAAGGGGAGTGGAATTTGTCACCAGCATGGTTTGCAGCCGAACAGGGCGGATAGGGTGAGCGATCCGGTGCCCGGCCGGACCAGAGACAGGGCACCAGCAGCCGGATCGTTGACCGGGCGCCTGGGGGAGGCGCGTCGCGAGGCACCGACGGAGGATTCGAGCAACCGTGGATGCGCAAAGCCGTGGACGGGCGGACGAGATCGACCCCGCCGACCAGTGGGTGCTCAACCCCCGCACCGGCAACTACGAACTGCAACTGGGCGACTCCGCTGCGCAGCAGCGGCCCAAGGTCGCCGCGCCCCGTAGATCGGCCTCGGCCCCTGCCGCTCCCACCGCCCCATCCCCCGGCGTACCGAAGCCGCGCCGCGGCGACGGCCCGCCCGGCGGGCGCCGCAGCGGCCGCTCCCGCAAGGGCGGCGGTGGCGGCGGACGCCGCAAGAAGGCGCTGCTGATCACCAGCGGGACGCTGGCTTTCCTGCTGGTCGGCGGCGCCGCGGCGGCGTACCTCTACTACGACCACCTGAACGGCAACCTCAGCGTCACCGACGTCGCGGGCGCGGGCACCGGCGGTTTCAAGAAGGACCAGCCCATCAACATCCTGGTCATCGGCACCGACAAGCGCAGCGGTGCGGGCAACGAGGGCTACGGGGACAAGGACAGCGTCGGCCACGCCGACACCACGATCCTGTTCCACGTCTCGAAGGACCGGACGAACGCGACCGCGCTGTCCATCCCCCGCGACCTGATCACCAACATCCCGGCCTGCCCGACGAAGCAGCCGGACGGTTCCACGAAGACGATCGCGCCCGCCACGGGCACCCGCTTCAACACCAGCCTGGGCCAAGGGGGCCGCGACGCGGGCTGCACCATGCGCACGGTCAAGGAACTCACCGGGATCGAGGTCGACCACTTCATGATGGCCGACTTCAACGCCGTCAAGACGCTGAGCACGGCGGTCGGCGGAGTACCGGTGTGCCTGGCCAAGGCCGTGAACGACGAGGAAGGCTCCCATCTCAAACTGGGCCCCGGCGAACACCGGCTGGAGGGCGAGCAGGCCCTCGCCTTCGTCCGCACCCGGCACGGCTTCGGCAACAACAGCGACCTCGACCGGATCAGGATCCAGCAGCAGTTCCTGGGTTCGATGATGCGTGAGATGAAGTCCAAGGAGACGCTGACCAGCCCCAAGAAGTTCCTGTCCCTCGCGGAGGCGGCCACCAAGTCGCTGAGCGTGGACTCGGGGATCGGGTCCATCGCCAAACTCACCGACCTGGCGGGTGAGTTGAAGAGCATCGACACGAAGAACGTCACCTTCACCACCCTGCCCGTGAAGGACAACCCGGCCGAGCCGGAGGGCAGCAAGGCGACCGTCGTCGTCGAAAAGTCCCTGGCCGACCCGCTGTTGCAGATGATCCGGGGGGACATCTCGCTCACGGAGGTCGAGAAGAAGGAGCAGGCCGCGAAGGAGGCGGCCGACGCGGACGCGAAGGCCAAGCAGGACGCACTGCTCCAGGGCAACCGGGCGCCCGCGGGCGACGTACGGGTGAGCGTCTACAACGGCGGCGGGCCCAAGGGCGCCGCCTCCACGACCCTGAACTGGCTCCAGAACACCAAGGGCATGTCCAAGGCGAGCAACCAGGGCAACGCCCCGGCGAAGGTCGGGGCCACGCAGCTGGAGTACGCGCCCAACCAGGCCGACCAGGCCCGGGCACTGGCGGACGCCATGGGGCTGCCCGCCACCGCGCTGAAGATGGGGACGGCGGACGCGGCGGCGAAGGCCCCGATGAAGCTGACGCTCGGTCCGGACTTCAAGGAGCCGGGAGCCCCGCTGTCGGCGGCCCCTGACGTGCCGGCGCTGTCCGACGACGTCCAGCAGGCCCAGGCCGACAAGGCGGTCTGCGCCAAATAGCAGGACGCAGCCGGTCATACCGGCACACTGATGACCAAGAAGGATCTTGAGGGGGACGTGTGAGGCACAGCAGCGTGCGGGGGGAGGGGGCGACCGCCCAGGCCACCGGGGAGATATCCGAGGGCGGGGCGGACGCACCCGACGCGGTGCCCGCACCGCGGGGCGGCTCCAGGGCTGTCCGGCGTGCGGCCGCCCGCCAGCGCCCCGCCGGACGGGGCCGGCGGCGCGTGCTGCGCTGGGTGGCCTCCGTCCTGTCCCTGCTCATACTCGGGACGGCGGCGGCCGGATACCTGTACTACCGCCATCTGAACGGCAACATCCACACGGACGCGCTGAACCTCGGCGAGACCAAACTGGGCGGCTCCAAGCCCAACGCCTTCGGGCAGACCCCGCTGAACATCCTGCTCATCGGCTCCGACGCGCGCAACGACGCGGAGAACCAGGCTCTGGGCGGGGCCACGGACACCTTCGACGGCCCGCCCCTCGCGGACGTGCAGATGCTGTTGCACCTGTCCGCCGACCGCAGCAACATGTCCGTGGTCTCGATGCCGCGCGACACGATGCTGATGATGCCCAAGTGCACCGAGCCGAACGGCAAGGTGCACCCCGCGAGCAAGGGGCTCGTCCAGACGAACGAGTCCCTGCAGCGCGGCGGACCGGGCTGCACCGTCGCCGCGTGGACCGAGCTGACCAAGATCCCCATCGATCACTTCATGATGATCGACTTCAAGGGTGTGGTGTCCATGGCGGACGCCATCGGCGGCGTCCCGGTCTGCGTCGAGCAGAACGTGCACTCCCGCACCCGCGACGGCAAGGGCTCCGGCCTGAAGCTGCCGAAGGGCGAGAACATCATCCAGGGCGAGGTGGCCCTGCAGTGGCTGCGCACCCGCTACGGCTTCGAGGACGGCACCGACATCGGGCGCACCCACGCCCAGCACCAGTACATGAACTCGATGGCCCGCGAGTTCCGCAAGAACGCCAAGCTCACCAACCCGGTGAAGCTCAACAGCCTGGCTCAGGCGGCGATCGAGGCCATGGTCGTGGACACCGGCCTGAACAAGATCGACAAGCTGTACGACCTCAGCATGGAGCTCAAGAAGGTTCCGCCGGGGCGGATCACCATGACCACCATGCCCTGGGTCTACAGCACGAAGCCCGGTCTGGACGGACGCGTCGAGCCCATGGCGGGCGAGGCCGAGGACCTCTTCCGGATGGTCCGCGAGGACATCGCGCTGGACGGCAAGGGCTCGGGAGACCCGACGGGCGGCGCCTCTCCCTCGCCGGGCGCGAGCGGTGCCCCGTCCTCTACCGCCCCGCAGCCGACCACCGCCCCGACCACCGCCCCCGCCTCCGCGCCGGCGAAGATCGCGGTCAGCGTCCGCAACGCCACCGCCGGCAAGGACGGCGCCCAGGCCAGGGTCAAGAACCGGGCGAACGACGTGGCCGCGCTGCTCGCCGCCAAGGGCTTCACCAAGGCCGGCGCCGACACCCAGACCGGGGCCGAGGACACGACGGTGGTCCGCTTCGCCGCTGACGGCCAGGCGGCCGACGCGTCCGCCGTGGCCACCGCGCTCGGCCTGCCGGCCGCCTCGGTGCAGAAGTCCGCCGAGGTCTCCGGGATCGTCCTGTTCGTCGGCAAGGACTGGCGGACCGGGGACGCTCCGACCCCGCTGCCGCCCGCCCCGACCGTGGCCCCGACGTCCGCCCACGCGCTCAACGGCGACAACGACAAGGCGTGCATGCCGATCCAGCCGGGCTTCACCTGGTAACGGCCCCGCCCCCCCTGAGCAGGCGAAGGGGCCCGGCGCGGAGGCTGTGTGAACAGTCTCCGCGCCGGGCCCCTTCGTACGTCCGGACCCGCGGGTCAGACCTGCGAGGAGTCCCGGTGCACGGCCGGGCGGCGGCTCGCGATGAGCTTGTTCGCCAGGGCCCGCGGGCTGGTCAGGAAGCCGAAGCCCCAGCACAGGTGCATGGTCGCGAGGGCCACGGGGATCTGTGCCCGGGCCTTCAGCGGCAGCCCCTTGCCGGCCGGCACGGAGCCCACGGCGATCGCCGCGAGGTAGCCGGCCGGGATGGCGAAGCCGAGCGGGGTGACCGTCACGCCCACGACCAAGCCCGCGGCGAGCGCGCAGACGAGGGTCGGCGGGGCCAGGTAGCGCAGGTTGATGGAGCCCGAGTGGTAGCGGGCCACCACGTGCCGCCAGCGCCCGTAGTCCTTGTACTGCTTGGCCAGGGCCTTGACGGAGCGCCGGGGGCGGTACTGGACCTTCAGCTCCGGCGAGAACCAGATCAGGCCGCCGGCTTCGCGGATGCGGAAGTTCAGCTCCCAGTCCTGGGCGCGGATGAACTCCTCGTTGTATCCGCCCTGCTGTTCCAGCGCCTCGCGGCGGAAGACACCGAGGTAGACGGTCTCGGCCGGTCCCGCCTGGCCGCCGGTGTGGAAGGGCGCGTTGCCGACGCCGATCTTCGACGTCATCGCGGCGGCGACGGCCTCTTCCCAGTCGTTCTCGCCTTCGGCGTGCATGATCCCGCCGACGTTCTGCGCACCGGTCTCGTCCAGGAGGCGGACGGCGGTGGCGATGTAGTTCGGCGAGAGCATGCCGTGGCCGTCGACGCGTACCACGATCGGGTGACGCGAGGCCTTGATGGCGGCATTGAGCGCCGCCGGGGTCCGGCCGGTGGGATTCGGGACGGTGTGGACTCGGGGATCCTCGGCGACGAGTTCGGCGGCGATCTCGTCGGTGCGGTCCGTGGACGGCCCGAGTGCGATCACCACCTCCATCTCGCCCGCATACTCCTGTTCCAGGATGTGGCGGACGGAATCACGGAGGTAGTGCTCCTCATTGAGCACCGGCATGATCACCGAGACTGCGGGCTGCTGGGCGGGCATGTCGTCCTTCAAGGTCGGGTATCGGTGTCACGTTACCGCGTACGGGGGAACCAGGTGCGCGCCGAGTGATCGGTAGGGACAAAGGCTGATCGTATGGGCCTACTGTTCTGTCGAATCAGCTGAATCCGACTCGACTCCCGACCGTTCTCCCAGCTGCTCCCGCGGAGGTGTCCACCGTGCCCCAGCCGCACCGTCCCACCCGTCCCGCAGGGCCGTCCCAGCCGCAGCGCGCACGGCGCGGTGGTGGCGGCCCGGCACGGCGCCGGGGCGAGCGCCCCCGGTGGGGGGTGCGGCTCGCGGCCGGGCTCTCGGTGGTGGTGCTGGGCTCCGGGGCCGTCGGGCACGCCGTGATGACCGGCCTGGACACCGGGATCGAGCGGGTGGACCCGTTCAAGGACATGAAGAACCGCCCGCAGGCCGGACACGGCCTCAACTTCCTGCTGGTGGGCACCGACGGCCGGGAGAAGATCTCCCCGGAGGAGAAGCGCGAGTACCGCCTGGGCGGGGCACCCTGCCACTGCACGGACACGATCATGCTGCTGCACCTGTCGGCCGACAAGGAGCGGGCCAGCGTGATCAGCCTGCCCCGCGACAGCTACGCCGAGGTGCCCGCGCACCGTGACCTGGTCACCGGCAAGGCGCACCGGGCCCACCCCCTGAAGCTGAACGCGGCGTACGCGGAGGGCGGTCCCAACCTGACCGTGCGGACCGTCGAGAACATGACCCGGGTGAAGATCGACCACTACCTGGAGGTCGACTTCACCAGCTTCATGAAGACGGTCGACGCGATGGGCGGCGTGGACATCTGCACGGCCAAGACGATGCGCGACCCGAACACCGGCCTCGACCTGCTGCCCGGCACCCACCGCCTCAGTGGCGGCCAGGCCCTGCAGTACGTGCGCTCGCGCCACGTCGACGGCGCCTCCGACCTCGGCCGGATGCAGCGCCAGCAGCGGTTCATCGCCGCCCTGATCAAGCAGGCGACCGGCGGCGGGGTGCTGCTGAACCCGGTCAAGTTCAAGGAAGTCAGCTCCACCCTGCTCGGCTCGGTGCGCGCCGACAAGGACTTCGGCTCGGAGCAGATGCTGGCGCTCGGGCAGGCGATGCGGGACTTCACCCCGTCCTCGTCGGAGTTCGCCTCGGTGCCCGTCGGCGACCCCTCGTTCCGCCTCAAGGGCATCGGATCCACCGTGAAGTGGGACGAGCCGAAGGCGGCCAAGCTGTTCGAGGCCCTGCGGGAGGACCGGCCGCTGGCTCCGCCGCGGCCCGGGAAGACCGGCGCCGGCCGGCCCGCGGCGGTCCCCGTGGACGTGCCCCCGCAGCAGGTCCGGGTCCAGGTGGAGAACGGGACGCGCATCGACGGGCTGGGCGGGCGGGTCGACGCGGCGCTGCGCGCCACCGGTTTCGACACCACCCGGGCCCCGGGCAACGGCGCCAGCCGCGACGTCAAGCGCACGGTGATCACGTACGACCCGCGCTGGGACCGCTCCGCCCGGTCGGTGGCGACCGCCCTGCCGGGCAGCGAACTGCGGGCGGTGGCGGGCCAGGGCCGGACGGTGCTGGTCGCCGCCGGCTCGGACTACCGCAAGGTGGTGCCGGTCCGCGCGGAGGACCCGTACCAGGGCGCCTTCGGGGTGGTCACGGGCGACCAGGTGGTCTGCGGGACATAGCCGAACCCGCCCGAGCCGGGCCGGTCATGGCCGGGTCGTCAGTCGTCGAAGCCCTGGGCCGCCCGCTCCTCGCGCAGCGCCTTGATCGCCTGGCGGCGGGCGAGGCGGTGGGTGCGGCGGATCTGGGCCTCCTGGTAGCGGCGCTCGTCCTGTTCCGTCTCGGGGAGTACGGGCGGGACCTGGCGGGGCTTGCCGTCGGCGTCCACGGCCGCGAAGACGAGGTAGGCGGTGCCCACCTGGGTGGCGGGGGTGGACTCGTTCCACCGCTCCGCAAGGACCCGTACGCCGATCTCCATGGAGGAGCGGCCGGTCCAGTTGCACTGCGCCTTCACGTGGACGAGGTCGCCCACGCGCACCGGCGCGAGGAAGACCATCTCGTCCATGGAGGCGGTGACCGCCGGGCCGCCGGAGTGGCGTCCGGCCACGGCGCCCGCCGCGTCGTCCACCAGCTTCATGATCACGCCACCGTGCACCGTGCCGAGGAGGTTGGTGTCGTTCGCGGTCATGATGTGGCTGAGGGTCGTACGGGAGGCCGCGGTCGGCTTCCCGGGCAGCTCGCCCGGTATCTGTGTCATACGGACACCTTAGAGCCGTATCAGAGGCATCAGCTTCGCAACAGCCCCGGTACGGATCCCACCCCGGGCTGTCGGTCGGCCCGCCCGGGCAGGCATCCTAGGGCGCATGAATGACTGGCCAGAAGGTCGTGACGACGGCTACGGGCGCGGCAGCGCCCAGCCGCAGCCCGAGGGCGCCCGGCGGATGCGGCACGTCCAGCGGCAGCCGCAGCAGCCGCCGCGGCCCGCGCAGCCCCCGCGCCCGCAGCGCCCGGCGGGTCCGCCGCCCGCGCACGGCGTACCTCCGCAGCAGGCCGGCGGCCACGACACGTACGGCGGTTACGACAGCGGTTACAACACCGGCCAGGTCTACGGGTCGCCCTCCGGCGGAGCCCCGGGCGGTCCGGCCGGTCCCGGCGGACCCTCGGGACCCGGCCGCCCCGGTCGCGCGCCCGGTCCGGCGCCGGACTGGCGCAAGCGGATCAAGATCGGCTCGATCGTGCTGGTCTCCGCCCTGCTGGTGACCACGGTCTCCACCTACTTCTGGGCGGACTCCAAGGTGCGCCGCGAGGTGGACCTGTCCAAGGTCATCGAGCGCCCGAAGGAGGGCGACTGCACGACGTACCTGATCGTGGGCTCCGACAGCCGCGAGGGCATGTCCGACGAGGAGAAGAAGAAGCTCCACACGGGCTCGGCCGAGGGCAAGCGGACCGACTCGATGATGATCCTGGCGAAGTGCTCCAGCGGGAACACCATGATCTCGCTGCCGCGCGACTCTGACGTGGAGATCCCCTCGTTCGTCGGCTCCCAGTCCGGCAAGAAGTTCCCTGCCCAGGGGCGCCGGGTCAAGCTCAACGCGGCGTACGCCGAGGACGGCCCGGAGCTGCTCGTGCGGACGGTGGAGCACAACACCGGTCTGCGCATCGACCACTACGCGGAGATCGGCTTCGCCGGCTTCGCGAACATCGTGGACGCGCTGGGCGGCGTGGAGCTGGACATCGAGGAAGGCTTCAAGGACGAGAAGTCGGGGGCCGACTTCAAGGCGGGCAAGCAGACCCTGAACGGCGAGCAGTCGCTGGCCTTCGTACGGACCCGCTACGCCTTCGCCGAGTCGGACCTGCAGCGGACGAAGAACCAGCAGAAGTTCCTGTCGGCGCTGGCCAGCCAGGCGGCGACCCCGTCCACGGTCCTCAACCCGTTCGACCTCTACCCGCTGCTCGGCGCCGGCCTGGACACGCTCATCGTCGACAAGGACATGGGCCTGTACGACATGGGCCGGATGTTCTTCGCGATGAAGGGCGTCAACGGCGGTGACGGCGTGTCGATGAACATGCCGATCTCCGGGCAGCGCGGCGGCAACCTCGTCTGGGACAAGGCGAAGGTGCAGCAGCTGGTGAAGCAGATCCAGAACGACGAGAAGGTCACCGTCCGCGGCAACTGACCGCGGCGGCGCCCCCTCCCCGGACCCCGGTCAGGCGTCCGGGGAGAAGCGGATGGCGGCGGCGGGCAGCCGGGCCTCGCACCACACCCGGGCCCCGGAGCGCAGTTCGTTGTCGGCCCCCACCACGGCCCCGTCGCCGATGACGGCGCCGTCCAGCACGGTCCGTGCGCCCACCGCGGAGCCTGCGCCGATCAGGCTGGCGCTCACCTGCGCGTCCTGGCCGATGACCGCCCCGTCGAGCACGATGGTGCCCTGGACGACCGCTCCGGCCTCGATCCGGGCACCCGCTCCCACGACGGTGCCCCCCGACAGCTTGGCCCCGGCCGCCACTTGGGCTCCGGGCAGCACCAGGGACTCGCCGCGGCGTCCGGGGACCGCCGGGGAGGGGACCACGCCGCGGACCAGGTCCGCGGAGGCCTGGATGATGGATTCGGGCTTGCCGAGGTCCATCCAGTAGGTGTTCTCGGTGACGCCGTGCAGCTTGGCCCCGGAGGCGAGCAGGCCGGGGAAGGTCTCGCGCTCGACGGAGACCGGGCGGCCGGCCGGGATGGAGTCGATCACGCTGCGGCGGAAGACGTAGCAGCCGGCGTTGATCTGGTCGGTGATGATCTCCTCGGGGGTCTGCGGCTTCTCGGTGAAGGCCAGCACCCGCCCCTCGGAGTCGGTGGGGACCAGGCCGAAGGCGCGCGGGTCCTCGACGCGGACCAGGTGCAGGGAGACGTCCGCGTCGGCCGCCTCGTGCGCCTCGACGAGACCCGCGATGTCCAGGCCGGTGAGGATGTCGCCGTTGAAGACGAGGACGGAGGAGTCCGGGCCGCCGGTCAGGCGCCGGCCGGCGTTGCGGATGGCTCCGCCGGTGCCGAGGGGTTCGTCCTCGACGACGTACTCGAGGGTGAGGCCGAAGGCGGATCCGTCGCCGAAGTAGGGCTCGAAGACCTCGGCGAGGTAGCAGGTGGCCATCACGATGTGGGTGACACCGGCGGCGGCGGCCCTGGCTATCTGGTGGGCGAGGAAGGGAACTCCGGCCGTCGGCACCATCGGCTTGGGCGTGTTCACCGTCACCGGACGCAGGCGCGTCCCTTGTCCGCCGACCAGCAGGATCGCTTCCGTCATTGCGTTCTCCCCAACCGATTCCGGCGTACGAAGGTCCAAATTTAGCCCATCCGGGGCGTGCAAAGGCCGGAGACGGATGTGCGCATCCGCCTCCGGCCTGGGAGGACGTTACGGCAGGTTGCGGGCCATGACGATCCGCTGGACCTGGTTCGTCCCTTCATAAATCTGCGTGCTTTACGGCACACGCGCCCCTGACCAGCGGGGACACCCCTTACAGAGGGGGTCACCCCAGGATTCCCCCATGATCGCCAACACGTCGGCCCTGGTCAGGGGCTTCCTAGGCTTTGATCTCGTTCACCAGCATCCGCAGGGTAAGGCTGTGCTTCTCCGGCGGCAGCGCTGACATCGCGGCCTCAGCGTAGGCCACTGCCCCGGCTCGGTCTCCGGACCGCGCGAGCATGAGGCCACGGTGAAGTTCAAGGTGCGTCGCGAAGCGGGGCAGGCTCGGCGGAAGCTCGGCTGTCGCCTGTTCCTGCGCTTCCGCCGCTCCCCTCTCGTCTCCGAGCCTGGCCAGCAGCAGGGATCGGAAGACGTTTAGCCGCCACCAGGGAACCGCGTAGTCCGAGGTCTGCTCGTATGAACCGGCCGTGTCGAACATCCGGCGGCCCCGCTCATCAAGGGCCAGGGCAGTAGCCCTGTCGCCTCTCAGGGCGGCTGCGTGCGCCTTTCCGTACACGGCATTCAGCAGGCCGAGAGACGGCCGATCAGTGACCGCTAGGGCCTGGTCGGCCAGCACGTCTGCGATGGGCAGAGATGCGCCCTCGTAGCCGAGGGCAATAGCCGCTCTACCACGCACCCACACGCGTGCGTCGGCATCTCCGGACTCATCCGCCGACTTGGCCGCCATGCGATACCAGTGCACAGCCTTGGTGCCATCCGACCCCGGGAAGGTCTTCGCGTACAGCGTCATCAGCCGGGCCGCGACGGACCAGAGCCGGGGCTCTTCTAGCTGTTGCTGCACGATCACCAGTTCACGCGATACACGCCGCTGAATGTCGGCCGCGCCCATCGACATGTATTCGGTCCCGTACGTGGCTAGCTTGGCCTCCCAGTCGTCCGCTGAAGGGCCGCCGGACAACCGGGCGGCGAATCCTGCGGACAGCAGGTCTGAGGCCACGACAGGGGCTATCGAGGCCCCGGCAACATCAGTCAGAAAGGTACGTCGGTCCACTTCACCCTCAAGGACGGCTAGGGGCACGTCGAGCACCCGCGACAGTGCCGCGAGGTAGAAGCCGCGCGGCTCCACCTTCCCCCGCTCCCAGCGACTCACATACTCCCTAGTGAGGGTCGTCCCGTACTGGCGGTTGATTTCGGTCGCGAGTTTGGCTTGTGACCATCCTCGCCCCTCACGTAGGTCCCTGATCAACTCCCCGATGTCCACGGGCCCATCTTGCCCCCACCAATGCCCCTAGTGAGGGCAGTTGGACGGGACGAAGGTATTCGAGGGCACTCCAAGGGGCGCCGGAAGACGATCTCTTCGAGGGATGGTGAGCGACCGTGGCGACGCCAGAGGCGGACACGTTCGAGTACGCGACCTACACCAAGAAGCGTGAGACATGCCCTGCATGCCGCATGCCGATTCCCCTTCACCAGGTTGCCCGCCGGGGGATGCTCGCCCAGAAAGACGGGCCGCCCCACGTCGCCTACTGGCACGCTCGATGCGTCAAGGCAGACGGAGAGCGCCGATGACGCGATCAGTGATCTGAGGTTCCCCCGCACTGCGGGAGGGGCTGACTAGCTGGTCAGGGTGGGTTGACGTGGTTTCAGGTTCACTTGTTCGGTCGCTGCCTGGTTGGCGTAGTGCTTCTCCTCGTACTCGATGGGGCTGAGGTAGCCGAGCCGTTTCTGGATGCGGCGGGGGTTGTAGAAGCCGTCGATGTACTCGAAGAGCGCGAGGTTCGCCTCGGCCCTGGTGGCGAAGACGCGGCCGCGGATGCACTCGGTCTTGATGACCATCCACAGGTTCTCCGCGAGGGCGTTGTCGTACGAGTCGCCGACCGAGCCCATGGAAGCCTGGATCCCGGCCCTGACCAGGCGTGTTGTGAGCTTCACGGACGTGTATTGACAGCCGTGGTCGGCGTGGTGAATAAGCTCTCCGGGGGCGACCTCGCGGCTGGCCAGGGCGTATTCCAGCGAGGTCAGGACCAGATCGGCGTCGGCGCGGGCGGAGGTCTCCCAGGCCACCACCCGGCGGGAGAACGCGTCGCGGATCGCGGACAGCCACAACGGCCCCTCCCCGGTGGGGATCATGGTCAGGTCGGTAACCCACAGCCGGTTCGGCCCGGCCGCGGTGAAGTCGCGTTGCACCAGGTCAGGGGCCAGATCGGCGTCCGGGTCACGGCGAGTGAAACCCTTGCCCCGGCGGGGACTGATCCCGGCCAGGCCGGCCTGGCGCATGAGCCGCTCGACGCGCTTCCTGCCGACGTGGACGCCCTCACGCTTGAGGACGGCGTGCACGCGGGGTGAGCCGTAGATCCCGCCGGACTCCTCGTGGACCTGCCGGATCCTGCTGGTCAGCTCGGCATCCCGGCGGCGCCGTTCGCACGGTTCGGTCTCGGCCTGGCGCCACCGGTAGTAGGTGGAGGAGGGGATGTTCAGTTCCCGGAGTACGGGCTCGACCCCCAGATACGGGTGCTCGTCAACGAGCGCCGTCACCTGGGCCGGGTCGGGTCGAGCTGGGCCGCGAAAAAAGCCGAGGCCGTCCGCAGGACCTCATTCGCACGCTTGAGCTGTGCATTCTCCTTCCGCAGGGCGGCAAGCTCCTCCCGCTCGCCAGTGGTGAGCACGTCGTCGCGTTCGCCGGCGTCGGCCTCTGCCTGCCGGATCCAGTTGCGCAGAGCCTCGTGGTGCACGCCGAGTTCCTCGGCCATGCGGCGGATCACGGGCTTCGGCTCGGCGGTCCGGTACATCCGTACCGCACGCTCACGCAACTCCAGCGGATACTTCCAAGACCACGGAGTTATGGCTTGTCGGCCGCTGTCAACAGGGGCGAGGTATTTGGGAGAAGTGCCGGTCAGGGCAACGGGACTCCTGGTAGAGCGAGGAAGCCGACCAAGGTCTTCCCGCCTGAAGGAGCCCCGTTGCCCGTTCAGTGTTCCACCGTCACGCTCACGTCGTCCATCACCGTCGCCGACGGGGTCTTCGCTCCGGGGCATCTGGGCGAGCTGACCCGGCACCTGCCCTTTGAACTGGTCGATGACGTGCTGGAACGTACTGGCGGAACCCAGCGGAGGCTGAGGCTGCTGCCGTCGAGGGTGGGTGTCTACTTCGTGCTGGCACTGGTTCTCTTCCCGCAGCTGGGCTACATGCGGGTGTGGGACAAACTCACCTGCGGCCTGCGCGGGCTCCTTCCACCGCGTCCGTCGGAGAAGGCGCTGCGAGAGGTGCGCCGGCGGCTGGGCGCCGCGCCGCTGCGGCTGCTCTTCGAGACACTGGCCGGTCCCGTGGCACAGCCGATCACACCAGGGGTGCGATACAGGTGCTGGCGCACAGTCGCCTTCGACGGCTGCAGCTCCACCAAGGCCCCTGACCGGCCGCGAGTCTGCGCCTGGCTGGGCAAACACAAGCATCGTTACGGCACGGACGGATATCCGATGCTGAAGATCATGGTGCTGTGCGAGACCGGAACCCGGGCCCTGCTCGGTGCGGTCTTCGGACCGACGCCCGAGAAGGAGACCGGCTACGCCGAGCAGCTGCTACCACTGCTGGACAACAGGATGCTGCTGCTCAACGACCGGGGCTTCGACTCCGACGACTTCCTCGCGAAGGCCGCGGCCACCGGCGCCCAGCTGCTGGTACGCCTCAAGGGAACCCGGACACCCGCACGCTGGGCACTACTGCCGGACGGGTCATTCCTGACCAGGATCAACGGGACCCGGCTGAGGATCATCGATGCGCACATCGCGGTGACGACCGCCAAAGGGCTGAGGCTGGAAGGCCACTACCGACTGGCCACCACGCTGACCGATCACCGTCGCTACCCCGCCGCAGAGCTGGTGGAGCTCTACCACGAGCGATGGGAGATCGAGTCCGCGTTCTACTCGCTTCGGCACACCCTGCAGCACGGCCTGGTGCTGCGATCCCAGGACGCGACCGGGATCCAACAAGAACTCTGGGCTCACCTGACCGTCTACCAGGCACTGCGCCGCGCGATGGCCGAGGCCGTCGAGACCCTCCCCGGCACCGACCCGGACCGCGCCTCCTTCACCGTCGCCCTGGAGACCGCAAAAGACCAGCTCATCGCCGCAGCCGACGTACTGCCCGACACCGGACCGGGACGAATCACACCGGCCCTGCTGCACGATCTGCTCCCACCCCGCCGGGCCCGCGTCAACCCACGCCGCGTCAAATGCCCGATCTCCCGCTACGCCGCCCCGCCCCACCAGGCACAAGTCCTGGGCGCATCCAGGATCACCAGCATCAGTGTCACCGTGAACCCCTCCGCTGGCCCAGGCCCCGACGGACGCCGCGACCGCACACTGCAACTCCTGCGAACCGATCCCCACCGCACCTGGCGCGCATGTGAAATCGCCCGCGGTATCGGACTGGAGGATCCCCAAGGACTACGCGCAGAACTGGGACGCTGGGTCCGCGAAGGAATCCTCCGCCGCACCGGCCGGGGCCTCTACACCCTCGACCCCGAGTGGACCACCCCAACCTCCACAAGCCCCTGTCCCCGCCCCTGTTGACAGCGCCGGACAAGCCATAACTCCGTGGTCTTGGAAATACCCTGACGAACTTCGCGAGCGCACGATCCGCGAGGTCCGCACCACCGGCCGCCCTATTGCGCACGTCGCGAAGGACTTGGGCATCCACCACAAGGCCGCGGCGGGCGTGACGATCGGCTCACTCTCGGCCGAACACGGCGAACGCAAGCAGAACGCCGAGTTGAAGCGGTCGAACGGGATCCTCAAAGCCGCCTCGGTGTTTTCGCCCCGGAGATCGACCGTCCCCGGACGAGGCCGAGCAGGTGATCGACCACCTGTTGTGGAGAAGTTCTCCGGGTCGACCCCGTATGCCGGGTTCTCGAACTGTCGCCGTCGACGTACTTCGCCCGCAAGAGCAGGCCGGAGTCGGCCCGCCGACTCCGCGACGAGCAGCTCCTGATCGAGAAGGTCCACACCGGTCGGGCGGCACGTATGGGGCCCCCAGGATCACCCGCGCGCTCACGCGCAAGGGCCTCGGCGTGGCCCGGTGCCGTCGAGCGTCTGACGGCCGAGCTCAACCTCTGATCGAGAAGGCAGCCGCGGCACGCGCCGCCGCGGCGGCGGCTTTACGGCCTGCTCGTACGGATCAGGAAGCGGGGCTGCGGCGTGTGCGGAGCCGGCGAACACCCGTCACGGTGTAGACGGCGGCCATGAGCGCGAAGCCGACGGCAGCGATCCAGAACCATGATTCGGCCACCGTGAGACTCAGCAGCAGCCCGCCCGTGAATGCGGGCTGCCGACGGTCTCCGGCAGTTCAAGACGCGCCCTGGATCGCAGCGCGAGGTCGGGGCGCGCAGCCGCCGACGACAGGACGAGGCCAGGGGCCTGCAGGGCGACCAGAGCGAGAGGACCCCGGCCGCCTCTCCGACTTGGCCGGGTTCAGCCACGTGGCGGGAGGGCGGGGCCGCCCTTCGCATGCCAGCTGTCGGCGTACGGGCTCTGATGCAGAGGTGCGTACGGGTTGATCTACAGAGGTGACTCGGCGTGTCGGGGTGGGGCCCGGCTCGATGAGAGGAGCCTGACGCTGATCTTGTGAAGCGTCGAGGAGGGCCTGTCGGATGTTGCTGGAACCGGGGCGGTGGCTGGAGCTGCGGCGTTTCCGGGCTCTGCATGAGGCGGGCGCGAGCATCTCGGAGATCGCTCGGGAGACCGGTCTGAACTGGCGTACGGTCAAGAAGTATCTGGAGAGCGACGGTCCTCCGGTTCCGCCGGCTCCGGCGCCGCGCTCGGATCTCGGCAACCAGGTGATCAAGCCGTGGGCGCATGTGATTGATGCGTGGCTACGGGCTGAGGTGCTGCTGAAGGCCGCGGTCATCCATGAGCGTCTGGTCGAGCAGTATGCCTTCCCGCACCACTACCAGCGCGTCAAGATGTACGTGCAGCAGGCCCGACCCCGCATCGCCGAGGAGTTGGGATATACCCCGCGCGAGCTGGCGAAGTTGCACCGCCGCTTCGAGGTGGTGCCCGGCGCCCAGGCCCAGGTCGACTGGGGCGACGAGGGCAACATCCTGGCCCATGTCGGCATCCCGAAGGTCTACTCCTTCCACATGACCTTGTCCTACTCCCGAGATCCGTTCTGCTGCTTCACCACCAGCCAGAATCTGGCATCGTTCTTCGAGTGCCACCGGCGGGCGTTCGCGCACTTCGGCGGGGCGCCCGGGGTGATCGTCTACGACCGGACCAAGACTGTCGTGCGCCGTCACGTCGCCCCGGGCGAGGCGGTCCCGTTGCATCCGGAGGCCGTGGCGTTCGCCGGGCACTACGACTTCGACATCGACGTCTTGGCCGCCTACCGGCCGACGGGGAAGGGCCGCGTCGAGCGCCAGGTCCTCATCGTCCGCGATCATGTGCTCGCGGGGCGGTCCTTCTCCAGCCTGGATGACATGGACGGGGCGTTCATGGCCTGGGTGCCCCAGCGCCGGGCGCGTACGCACCGCACCCACGGCGAGGTGATCGGCGTGCGGGCCAAGCGGGATCACGCCGCGCTGCGGGCGCTGCCCGCCAAGCCCTACATCGTGGCCGATCGGCACCTGCGACACGTGGCCAAGGACTGCCTGGTCGCCTTCGACGCCAACCTCTACTCGGTGCCCGCCACCAAGGTCCGCCACCGCCAGCTCGTCGAGGTCAGAGCCTCCGCAGGCACCGTGGCCCTGCATTCCACCGTGCCCGACGCGCAGGGCATCACGCTGCTGGCCGTGCACTCCCGCGCGGTCGGACGCAGCGCGAGGATCGTGGATGAGGCCCACTGGAAGGCCCTGCCCGACGGACACACCCGCGCCACCACCACCGACCTTCCGCCACCCGTGAGCAGGCCGGCCCGCTCCGGCGCCGAGGAACCGGGCGGTCTGATCTCGCTGCTGACCCGGGCCAGAGCCGCGCAAGTCCACGTCGGCACCCGCCCGCTGGCCCTCTACGACCAGATCGCCGGCACCCGCCCGTTCAACCCCGCCCCCATCGACCCCAAGGACATGCGTTGAGCGAGCTGGTCACCGCCCGGATCCGCACCACCGCCACCAAACTCGGCCTGCCCCACCTCACCGAGGCCCTGGCCGAGCACGTCGGCCGGGCCGACGCCGCGTCGATGGCCTACCTCGACTTCCTCGACCTGGTCTTGGAAGAAGAACTTGCCGTCCGTGAAGAACGCCGCTTCCGCCACGCGCTACGGGTCTCCCGCCTGCCACACCACAAGACGATTGAGGAGTACGACTTCTCCTACCAGCCCGAACTCGACCCCAGGAAGGTCAAGGACCTGGCCACCCTCGCGTTCGTCGAGGCCAAGTCCAACGTCGCGCTGCTGGGCCCGCCCGGGGTCGGCAAGACACATATCGCCGTCGCGCTGGCTGTCGCCGCCTGCCGGGCCGGCTACTCGATCTACTTCACCACCCTCGACGACATGGTCCGCCAGCTCAAGGCCGCCGACTCCATCGGCCGCCTGGCCAGCAAACTCCGCACCTACCTGCGGCCTCACGTTCTCGTGGTGGACGAGGTCGGCTACCTCCCGCTGGAGCGTGACGAGGCAAACCTCGTCTTCCAGATGCTCTCCAAGCGCTACGAGAAGGGCTCCACCCTGCTGACCTCGAACAAGAGTTTCAGTGAGTGGGGTCAGGTCTTCGGCGACGACGTCCTGGCCACTGCCATCATCGACCGCCTACTCCACCACTGCGAGATCCTCGCCATCAACGGCGCCAGCTACCGCCTGAAGAACCGCCTCACAGCCATCGAAGGCGGCATCACTGCGGCCAGCTGACACAGGATCAAGCTCTGCACATCAGCCCGTACACACCTCTGCACTACAGCCCGTACGCCGACAGATCATCCTGATCTTCATTGAGGGTCAGGAGGAGAGGGTGATTTCCGTGGAGGACTGGGCTGAGATCCGGCGACTGCACCGGGCCGAGCACATGCCGATCCGGGCGATCGCCCGGCATCTGGGCATCTCGAAGAACACGGTGAAACGCGCCCTGGCCACCGACCGGCCGCCCGTCTACCAGCGTCCGCTGAAGGGCTCGGCGGTGGACGCGTTCGAGCCCGCCATCCGCGAGCTGCTGAAACAGACCCCGACGATGCCCGCCACCGTCATCGCCGAGCGGATCGGCTGGGAGCGCGGGCTGACGATCCTCAAGGAGCGCGTGCGCGAGCTCCGGCCGTCCTGCCTGCCGGTCGACCCGGTCTCGCGGACGGTCTACCAGCCCGGCGAGCTCGCCCAGTGCGACCTGTGGTTCCCACCGGTGGACATCCCGCTCGGCTACGGTCAGTCCGGCCGGCCTCCGGTCCTGGTCATCGTCTCGGGGTATTCGCGGGTGATCACGGCCCGGATGCTGCCCTCCCGGCAGACCGGCGACCTGATCGATGGACACTGGCGCCTGCTGGCCGACGGCTGGGGAGCCGTCCCGAAGATGCTGGTCTGGGACAACGAAGCCGGGATCGGCAAGGGCAGGCTGACCAGCGAGTTCGCCGCGTTCGCCGGACTTCTCGCCGTGAAGGTTCACCTCTGCCGGCCCCGCGACCCGGAGGCGAAGGGCCTGGTCGAGCGGGCGAACGGCTACCTGGAGACCAGCTTTCTGCCCGGGCGGACCTTCACCGGCCCGGACGGCTTCAACACCCAGTTGACCGCCTGGCTGCAGATCGCCAACCGGCGCCAGCACCGCGTCATCGCCGCCCGGCCGGTGGACCGCTGGGAGGCCGACCGCGCGGCGATGCTCGCCATCCCGCCGGTCACCCCGCCGCACTGGTGGCGTTTCCACACCCGTATCGGCCGAGACCACTACATCCGCGTCGACACCAACGACTACTCCGTCCACCCCGGCGCCATCGGCAAGAGGGTCATGGTCCGCGCCGACAACGAGGAGGTCACCGTCATCGCCGGCAGCGACATCGTGGCCCGACACGCCCGCTGCTGGGCCAAACACCAGTCGATCACCGACCCCGACCACGCCGCCGCGGCCCAAGTTCTGCGCGGCGAAGTGATCCACCAGCGGGCGGCCCGCGCGGCCGCCGCCCGGGCCGCGGTCCTGGCCCCGGACAGCCTCGGCATCGAGGTCGAGCAACGCGAACTGGGCACCTACGACCGCATGTTCACCCTCATCGAGGGCGGCGCCGGAAAGGAGGACACCTGATGACCCGCACCGCCACGAAGACCACGGCCGACAGGGCGAGGACGGACGGCCAGGCGACCCGAACCGGCCGGCAGACCGCCGCCGACCTCGCCTTCCTCGCCCGCGCCCTGAAGGCACCCGCCCTCCTGGACGCCGCCGAGCGCCTGGCCGAACGTGCCCAGGCCGAGTCCTGGACCCACACCGAGTACCTGGTCGCCTGCCTGCAACGCGAGGTCTCGGCCCGCGACAGCCACGGCGGCGAGGGCCGCATCCGCGCCGCCCGCTTCCCCGCCATCAAGACCATCGAGGAACTCGATCTCACCCATCTGCGCGGCCTGACGCGCCAACAACTCGCCCACCTGGGAACATTGGACTTCATAGCGGCCAAGGAGAACGCCGTCTTCCTCGGCCCGCCGGGCACCGGCAAGACCCACCTCGCCACCGGCCTCGCGGTCCGGGCCTGCCAGGCCGGCCACCGCGTCGCGTTCGCCACCGCCGCCCAGTGGGTCGACCGCCTCGCCGCCGCCCACCAGACCGGCCGCCTCCAGGACGAGCTGGTCAAGCGGGCACCCTTTCGGGAGCCATGACTTGAAGGCCGGTTCTCGCCTTGGCCGTTGCAAGATCTCGTAGGCTTCCTAGCCGAAGAGATCCTGTTGTCTCGCTTCGCTCGCTTCGCAGCTGCGCTTTCTGCCTTCGCTGTAGTCAGGCCCCGTTAGGGAGCCTGACTGTCCGGACCTGTTGACCGGCCAGGGGATAGCTACGAGCTTGCGAGTAGCTAACAGACCCCGAAGGGGTCTGTAGTTCTTAGTTACTAGTTACGTCTTAGAAAGCCCAGGAATGTGAAACAGCCAAGGCGTAGCTGTGAGACAGCAGCACCGCTGTTATGACACAGCGGCACTATTCCTCTATCCCATGTGGCACCCCCTGCGATCCAGGGGGGCAGGGAGTTACACGGGCAGGTAGGGGTTTTGGGCCATGGCCGCCTTAAGGGCGGCGTCGTAGCAGCCGTATTCCGGCTTCCAAAGCTGCTCCCGCTCGGCGGGAGGCCAGAAGAACACACCCTGAGCGTCCACACTCAGGTCATCCCAACCGAGCGTGCGGGTCTCACTCGGAGCAGCCACGCTAGGCGGATCTGGAATGGCCGCAGAACGCCTTTCGGGCTCCTCAGCCGGCCTCGATGCCCGAGGGGTCCCATAAGGGCCCTGAGGGGCTTTCTCTGCCTTCTCACCAGGGATGGCGATTCGGTAGGTCGTGGCAACCCCTCGGGAGCCTTGACGGGCCACGGAGAGGTAGCCGAGGTCTACAGCTGCGTTCAGCCATCGATGGGACTTCGACCGGTCGATACCGGTCGCCTCCTGGATTCGGTCGAGGGACGGCCGTACTTCCTCGCCCCAGGTCCCCCACCGCGTACCAACCGCTATGAGAAAGCGAGTGAAGTTGGGCCACGCGTCTTTGCGCGTGAGCCTGTGGGTCTTGAGAGCGTCGGCCCCGGGAGCCTCGGCCGTGGCCAGGGTGAAGACCCATGTGCCGTGTCGTGCCTTAGCGGCATCGGAGCGGTTAGCCATGCGGGTCGGGCGTGTCCTCTCCTGATTGGGTGATGGCTGAGTTGTACCGCCGGTGGGGTGGCGGTTTCCAGCGGAGGTCATGAAGAGGCCCCCAAAGCGTTTACACGCAATGGGGGCCGGAGACTGGCCCTAGCAGCCGCAGTAGCTCACTCAGCCCACTGAGCGTCCAGCCACTTGTCCAAGTCACTCGGACGGCACCGAAGGGATTGACCAACCCGGCGAAACGGGATCTGTTCTTCACGCCAGTTTTCATATACCCAGCTTCGGGACTTGCTCAGGAACTCGGCCACCTCGACAACCGTCAACAACTTCACCAACATGACCTCCGAATATGAGAAAGCCCCGAGTCGCCTCGGGGCCATCGAGATATGAATTTCTGAAACTGGGGACCGGGCTACTGGGCGCTCGCCATGGATTTCAGCGCTGCCCTGGCCTTATCGGTAACCTCTCCCCCGGCTTTGCCAGCCACGGTGCCGAGGTAGCCGTCCCGGCGCGCCTTCTTCAAGTGGTCCTTAATCGTCTCTGGGCGACGCTCGATCAGTCTCGCGAGCCACGGGACCGGCGCAGGGGCGCCACTCTCGGCCATGGCGGCGTACGTCGCCGCCAGCAGTGCCAGGTATCGGTCCGAGACGCCTTCAGTCGCCAGGAGGCGGCCAGCGGCCTCCCCTCCGGCATCCAGTTCTCGCGTGGCGTTCTCCAGGGTCTGCTGGGCCTTCGGCGCCATCTTGGCCAAGTTCACCGCCGCCGCGAGGTCGAGCCTTCGGAGCACGGTCGTGGAGATACCGCGCACGACGTCGCGCGGCTCGGCGCCCTCGGCTGGCTCCACGGTCATGCGTTGCGGTCCCCCCGTAATCGGGCCTTCCGGCCACCACATCCGGATCACCCAGCCCCCCTGCTGCTGAGTGACCTCGAATCCGCTCTCGTCTTCTCGCATACCCCGACCATACACCACCGGGTGTGGTCCACCCTGTGTTGACAACCCAGGGTGGACCATGCGAAAACTGTGGCCGAGGGCGAGCCACGGCAGGTGGGGCCCACGACGGGAAAGGCCGGCTCAGACGTGGCGAGAGCATGGGTAGCGCGCTCCAAGGACGACGCGAAGAAGTGGACAGCCTTCTGGTACAACCCGGACGGGAAGCAGCGCCAGAAGTCGTTTGAGACCAAGAAGCGCGCCGACGACCACCGGAAGCGGAAGGAGCAGGAGCTAGACGCCGGGACCTACCTGGACGACAAGCTCGGGAAGCAGCCCGTGACGGCCGTGTGGGAGCAGTGGACGACTCAAAGGAAGCTGACGAACAGCACCAGGAAGCAGTACCGCTCCATCCAGAACACGACGCTGGAACCGTTCTTCAAGGCTCGCTCCATCGTGTCGTTGAAGGTCGCGGACATTGAGCAGTGGCTCTTGTGGATGGAGCAGGACCGCAAGCTTTCTGCCCGCACACGTCGTCAGCGGTTCTCGTTCTTCTCCGGGATGATGGATTGGGCCGTCGTCAACGAGATCATCGGGCGCAATCCATGCAAGAAGATCCGGCACGCAGGCAGCCGCGCCAAGGAGATACGCGAGCACAAGAGCAATGCCCGGCGGCTGACCACCCGGGAAGTCCTGGCAATGCTGAACGGGGCCCCGCCCCGGTACCGGGCGATGCTCTGGCTCATGGCGGGATGCGGTCTCCGCATCGGTGAGGCCATGGCGGTCTCGCGCGATCAGATCGACTTTCAGGCCGAGGTCCTGCGCGTCGATTTCCAGATGGCGGAGGACGGCGAATCCGAGTCGGGGAAGAACAGCGCGCTACAGCGGCGGCACGTCAAGGCCCGGGATGAAGAGGAGCCGGGGCGCGTTGTGCCCCTTCCGCCGAACGTGGCGTTCGAGCTGCGCAGGCACATCAAGAACCACGGCGTGTGGGGCCCTGAGCGTCTGCTGTTCCCGAACGTAACCCGGACCGGGTACCTGTACGCGTCGTACTTCTACCGGCAAATCTGGCTGGTCGCCCTGACGAAGGGCGAGGTGACCTACTGCAAGCCGCACTCCATGCGGCACTACTACGGGTCCCGGTTGCTCTATGCGGGCGTGCCTGAGAACGACGTGGCCGACTGGATGGGACACAGCAGCACGGACGTGCTCCGCGAGCACTACCACTACATCTTCGAAGGGGCCGAGCAGCGCGGGCGCGCAGCCATCGCGAGCATGCTGACCCCCGGCGCGGACGACCCCACCGAGCGGGATGAAGTCGCCTGATCCGACCCACACGAAAGGCCCCCGGCATCATGCCGGGGGCCTTGTCGTTTGTGCAGGTCAGCACATGTTTCCAACCCAGTGTCAGCCCAGGATTTCCCCAGCATGACGCCCAGGAACACCCCGGAACGGACCCGAACGGACCGGAAGCCGATCAGGGCTGCCGGATCGGCCGAGTGGGCCGCTGACCTGCGAAAACCTTGCTACGGAAGGTTCCTCGCCATCACGATCCGCTGAACCTGATTCGTACCTTCATAAATCTGGGTGATCTTCGCGTCGCGCATCATGCGCTCCACCGGGTAGTCACGGGTGTAGCCGTAACCGCCGAGGAGCTGGACGGCGTCCGTGGTGACCTCCATGGCCACGTCGGAGGCGAAGCACTTGGCCGCGGCGCCGAAGAACGTGAGGTCCTCGTGGGCGCCTCCGGCGGAGACGCGCTCCGAGCGGGCGGCAGCCGAGTACGTCAGCTGGCGGGCGGCCTCGATCTTCATGGCCATGTCCGCGAGCATGAACTGCACGCCCTGGAAGTCGCCGATCGGCTTGCCGAACTGCTTGCGCTCCTGGACGTAGCCCTTGGCGTAGTCCAGGGCGCCCTGCGCGATGCCGAGCGCCTGGGCCGCGATCGTGATGCGGGTGTGGTCCAGGGTCTTCATCGCGGTGGCGAAGCCGGTGCCCTCGGCGCCGATCATGCGGTCGGCGGGGATCCGGACGTTGTCGAGGTAGACCTCGCGCGTCGGGGAGCCCTTGATGCCGAGCTTCTTCTCCGGGGCGCCGAAGGACACGCCCTCGTCGCCCTTCTCCACGACGAAGGCGCTGATGCCCTTGGAGCGCTTCTCCGGGTCGGTGACGGCCATGACCGTGTAGTACTCGGAGACGCCCGCGTTGGTGATCCAGCGCTTGACGCCGTTGAGGACCCAGAAGTCCCCGTCGCGCACGGCGCGGGTCTTCATGCCGGCGGCGTCGGAGCCCGCGTCCGGCTCGGAGAGCGCGTACGAGAACATCGCGTCGCCCTTGGCGAGCGGGCCGAGGTACTTGGCCTTGAGCTCCTCGGAACCGGAGAGGATCACCGGGAGCGAGCCGAGCTTGTTGACGGCCGGGATGAGGGAGGAGGACGCGCAGACGCGGGCCACCTCCTCGATCACGATCACGGTGGCGAGGGCGTCGGCGCCCGCGCCGCCGTAGGTCTCGGGCACGTGGACGGCGTGCAGGTCGCTGGCGACCAGGGCGTCGAGGGCCTCCTGCGGGAAGCGGGACTCCTCGTCGACCGCGGCGGCGAACGGCAGGATCTTCGCCTCGGCGAGCGAGCGGACCGACTCGCGGAGCATGTCGTGCTCCTCGGCCGGGCGGTACAGGTCGAAGTCGGCAGAACCCGCCAAGATCTCTCACTCCCCAGGGTGATGCGTGATGCTAACTACCGTTAAGTAACCCAAGCTTAGTGGCCCGGTCACGGATGGCGATATGGACGGCCTACGTGAGTTGCATGACAGCGGCGTCGACAGCGGTGGGCTCCTGGGGAACGTCCCCGCTGGTGGGCCCGACTATGCTCAGTGGCCGCAAACGGCCCCGCACCTCTGGAGCACCCATGGCCCCCCTCAGGATCACAGTGATCGGCACCGGATACCTCGGCGCGACCCACGCCGCGGCGATGGCGGAGCTGGGGTTCGAAGTGCTGGGGCTGGACGTGGTGCCCGAGAAGATCGAGATGCTGGCGTCGGGCCGGGTGCCGATGTACGAGCCCGGGCTGGAGGAACTGCTGGCCCAGCACGTGGCCGGGCTGCCGGGCTCGACCGGGCGGCTGCGGTTCACCACCTCCTGGGAGGAGGTCGGGGAGTTCGGCGACGTCCACTTCGTGTGCGTGAACACCCCGCAGAAGCACGGTGAGTACGCGTGCGACATGTCCTACGTCGACTCCGCGATGGCCTCGCTGGCCCCGCACCTGACCCGGCCCGTCCTGGTGGTCGGCAAGTCCACGGTGCCGGTGGGCTCGGCGCAGCGGCTGGCCGCGAAGCTGGCCGAGCTGTCCCCCGCGGGCGAGGACGTGGAGCTCGCCTGGAACCCGGAGTTCCTGCGGGAGGGCTTCGCGGTCCAGGACACCCTGCACCCCGACCGGATCGTGATCGGCGTCCAGGGCGAGCGCGGCGAGAAGCTCCTGCGCGAGGTGTACGAGACGCCGATGTCCGAGGGCACCCCGCTGGTCGTCACGGACTTCCCGACCGCCGAGCTCGTCAAGACCGCCGCCAACTCCTTCCTCGCGACGAAGATCTCCTTCATCAACGCGATGGCGGAGGTCTGCGAGGCCGCCGGCGGCGACGTGGTGAAGCTGGCGGAGGCCATCGGCTACGACGAGCGGATCGGCGCGAAGTTCCTGCGCGCCGGGATCGGCTTCGGCGGCGGCTGCCTGCCCAAGGACATCCGGGCCTTCATGGCGCGCGCCGGTGAGCTGGGCGCAGACCAGGCGCTGACCTTCCTGCGCGAGGTCGACTCCATCAACATGCGCCGGCGCGGGCACATGGTCGAGCTGGCGCGGGACGCCGTGGGCGGGTCGTTCCTCGGCAAGCGGGTCGCGGTGCTCGGCGCCACCTTCAAGCCGGACTCGGACGACGTACGGGACTCGCCCGCGCTGAACGTGGCCGGACAGATCCACCTCCAGGGCGGGCAGGTCACCGTCTACGACCCCAAGGGCATGGACAACGCCCGGCGCGTCTTCCCGACCCTGGGGTACGCGGACTCCGCGCTGGCGGCGGCCCGGGGGGCGGAGGTCGTCCTCCACCTCACCGAGTGGCGCGAGTTCCGGGAGCTGGACCCGGCGGAGCTCGCGGGCGTCGTGACGGACCGGCTGGTGCTGGACGGTCGCAACGCGCTGGATCCCGTGCGGTGGCGCGCCGCCGGGTGGACGTACCGGGCCATGGGGCGGCCCCGCGCCTGATCGCCGTGGGCGCGTGCGGCTCCGCTGCTGGGGGCGCAGCCCCCAGCCCCCCGCGCCTCAAGCGCCGGCGGGGCCGGCCTTCGCGCGGCGGGCCGTGAATTCTGTGTCGCGGACCACGCGGAGGGCGTTGCCCCAGGTCAAGAGGGCCAGGTCGGATTCCGGCCAGCCTCGTTCCAGGAGTTCCGCGATCAGTCGCGGGTAGCCCGAGGGGTCGGTCAGACCGGCCGGGTGGGGGCCCTGCGGTTCGGTGCCGAAGGCGGCGCCGAGGCCGACGCTGTGCGGGCCCGCGACGGCCCGTACGTGGTCGAGGTGGTCCGCGACCGCGTGCAGGGAGTCCCCGGTGCGCGCGGCGTCGAAGGTGACCATCGCGAGCCCGTTCGCCTCGCCCAGTGCGAGCAGCACCTCGTCGGGCACGTTCGCCGGATGCGGGTTCAGCGCGGCCGCCGCCGTGTTCGAGATGATCGTCGGGGACTTGGACGCCCCCGCGATCTGGCAGGCGACCGCCGGCGGGCAGCCGGTGAGGTCCAGCATCATCGCCAGCCGGTTCGCCTCCCGGACCACCTCGTGGCCGAAGGCCGTCAGGTCGTCCTGCGCCCAGGACGCTCCCGCGGGCGCGAGGATCCGTACGCCCAGCGTGTGGAAGGCGCGCAGCGCGCCCAGCGAGTCGGTCAGCGTGCGGCCGGACACGGGGCCCAGGAACGAGGCGATCCGGCCGCGGTTGCGGGCGTCCGCCATGTCGTCGGCGCTGAGTGCCAGGCGCAGGCTGTCGGGGTAGCGGCGCACGAAGGCCAGCGCCACGTCGATCTGTTCCAGGGTGTCGGAGACCGCCTGGTCACCGGTCGTGTCCCCGCGCGGCCGGCCCGGCGGTACGAGCAGGGACCAGAACTGGGCCCCCACTCCCCCGGCACGCAGCCGCGGGATGTCGGTGTCGACACCGGTGTCGGGGGTGTCGATGTCGTGGTACGGGCTCTGGCGCAGGGTCCAGACGAAGGTGTTGCACCCGTCCGCCACGGGATGGACGGACAGCAGCGCGACGGCCCGGTCGAGGGCGCCCGCCGCCATGTCGGGTGCGGGGAGGTCTTCGGCTCCGATGCCCACGGAGTGGGGTTCGTCCTGCAGGTCGGCCATGGCGTTCGCTCCGGTCTCGGCGGCAGCAGGGAGAGATGGGATGGTGCCACCGTGACATGGGGGACGGCAGGGACGCCCGGCGGATGTGGCGTTCGGGTGAACACGCAGGTCACACCCGGTCACCACATCCGCCGTGCCCCTGCTAGATCACCGCGTTCGACGGGCCCCGGGACGCCGAGAGGTCACGCGACACCGCTTCCGCGTCGCGCAGCACCCGTACCGCGTTGGACCAGGTCAGCTTCGCCAGGTCGGCCCTGGACCAGCCGCGCGCCAGCAGCTCGGCGACCAGGTTCGGGTAGCCGGCCACGTCGTCCAGCCCGGACGGGGTGAAGGCCGTGCCGTCGTAGTCGCCGCCGATGCCGATGTGGTCGACCCCGGCCACCTCGCGCATGTGGTCCAGGTGGTCGGCCACCGTGGCGGCCGTGGCCACCGGGCGCGGGCGCTCCGCCTCGAAGGCCCGGTGCAGGGCCATCGCCTCGGGGGTGGTGTCCAGGTGGTGGAAACCGTGCGCCCGCAGGTTCTCGTCCGCGGCCAGGGTCCATTCGACCGCCGCCGGGAGGATGAACTTCGGGACGAAGGTGGCCATCGCCACCCCGCCGTTGGCCGGCAGCAGCGCCAGCACGTCGTCGGGGATGTTGCGCGGGTGGTCGCAGACCGCCCGCGCCGAGGAGTGCGAGAAGACCACCGGCGCGGCCGAGACCGCGAGGGCGTCCCGCATCGTCGTCGCGGCGACGTGCGAGAGGTCCACCAGCATGCCGACGCGGTTCATCTCCCGGACGACCTCGCGGCCGAAGTCGCTCAGGCCGCCGTGCCGGGGCTCGTCGGTCGCCGAGTCCGCCCAGTCGATCGTGTCGTTGTGCGTGAGCGTCATGTACCGCACGCCCAGCCGGTGCAGGGCGCGCAGCGTGGCGAGCGAGTTGTTGATGGAGTGGCCGCCCTCGGCGCCCATCAGCGAGGCGATCCGGCCGTCGGCGCGGGCCGCCTCCATGTCGTCCGCCGTCAGCGCCCGCACGAGGTCGCCGGGGTAACGGTCGATCAGCTGGGCGACCACGTCGATCTGCTCCAGCGTCGCGCTCACGGCCTCGTCACCGGCGTAGTCGGAGCGGACGTACACGGACCAGAACTGCGCGCCGACCCCGCCGGCGCGCAGCCGCGGGATGTCGGTGTGCAGGTGGGCGGACTGGTCGCCCGCGATGTCCCGTTGCGCCAGGTCGTAGCGCACCTGCTCGCGCAGCGCCCAGGGCAGGTCGTTGTGGCCGTCCACGACGGGGTGCTCGGCCAGCAGTTCGCGCGCCTCGTCCAGACGCTGCGCGGCGCTCACTTGCCGAACCCGAAGGACTCCGCGTTCGCGACCTTCGTACGCAGCCGCTTGCCCTTCTCGGTGGCCTGGTCATTGAGCTCCTGCTGGAAGTCGCGCATCCGGGCGAGGAGGTCCTTGTCGTGGGCGGCCAGCATCCGGACGGCCAGCAGACCCGCGTTGCGCGCCCCGGCGACCGAGACGGTGGCGACGGGAACCCCCGCGGGCATCTGGACGATCGACATCAGCGAGTCCATGCCGTCGAGGTACTTCAGCGGCACCGGCACGCCGATGACGGGCAGCGGGGTGACCGAGGCGAGCATGCCCGGCAGGTGGGCGGCTCCGCCCGCGCCCGCGATGATCGCCTTCAGGCCTCGGTCGGCGGCCTGCTCCCCGTACGCGATCATCTCGCGCGGCATCCGGTGCGCGGAGACGACGTCCACCTCGTAGGGGATCTCGAACTCGTCGAGGGCCTGGGCGGCGGCCTCCATGACGGGCCAGTCCGAGTCGGAGCCCATGACGATGCCGATGACGGGGCTGAGGGTACTCGCGGTGCTCATCTATCACTCCTTGCTTGGAAACCCCAGCCTGCGGGCTGGAGAAGAAACGCGTTGCCACCCCACGGTGCTGCCGTGACGGCATGTCGCTGCGCGATGCCTTGGCCTGGGCTTGTGTTCGGATCGTCACGGCCCCTAGCGTCCGCGTCGTGGGGGCTACTTCTGTGAAGCGGGCGTTTAAATACCGCTTCTGTCCGACTGACGCGCAGGCATTGGAGCTGTCCCGGACGTTCGGGTGCGTGCGGAAGGTCTGCAACCTGGCCCTCAGTGCCCGCAGCGAGGCGTGGACAACCCGCAGGGAGCGGGTGGGCTACGGCCAGACGTCGGTGATGCTCACCGGCTGGAAGAAGACCGAGGAGCTGGCTTACCTGGCCGAGGTGTCCTCGGTTCCGCTCCAGCAGGCGCTGCGCCACTTGCAGAGCGCGTTCACAGAGTTCTGGGGAAAGCGGTCGCAATACCCCCGGTTCAAGTCGAAGCGGAAGTCGCGCGCCTCGGCCGAGTACACGCGCAGTGCGTTTCGCTACGCCGACGGCCGACTGACGCTGGCGAAGATGGCCGAGCCGTTGGATGTGGTGTGGTCCCGTCCTCTGGCGGAGGGCGTGGAGCCGTCGACGGTCACTGTTTCTCGGGACGGCTCCGGACGCTGGTTCGTTTCCCTGCTGTGCGTGGACACCCCCGAGCCCATGCCCGCAACCACCACCGCTGTCGGCATCGACGTGGGTCTGACGGCCCTGGTGACCCTGTCCAGCGGGGAGAAGATCCCACACCCGAAGCGTGAGCGCCGCGACAGGGCACGCCTGGTCAAGGCCCAACGGGCGCTGGCCCGGAAAGAGAAAGGAAGTAGCAACCGGGCAAAGGCCCGCACCCGGGTGGCCCGTATCCATGCCCGGATCGCAGACCGCCGCAGCGATCACCTGCACAAGCTGACAACTCGACTCGTGCGCGAAAACCAAACGCTCGTGATTGAGGACCTCACCGTCCGCAACATGCTGAAAAACCACAAGCTCGCCCGTGCCATCGCCGATGCGGCCTGGCGCGAGATGCGGTCGATGCTGGAGTACAAAACGGCCTGGTACGGACGCGAGCTGATCATCGTCGATCGATGGTTCCCCAGCTCGAAGCTGTGCTCGGCCTGCGGGGCGATCGCCACGACGATGCCCCTGAACGTCCGTGAATGGACGTGCGGGAATTGCGGGACGACCCACGACCGGGACGAGAACGCAGCCGTGAACCTTCTGACCGCCGGGCTGGCGGTGACAGTCTGTGGAGACGGTGGAAGACCTCAACGGAACACCCCTGAGAGGCAGCGGTCAGTGAAGCAGAAAACCCGACCCGCGAGGGAAGGAGTTCCCCCCTCCGCCAGGAGAGGGGAACGAGGTCAAGCGGTGACCGTTCCTCTGAGGTAGTCGGCTGCGTGGCGTGCGCGCTCCAGCACATCGTCCAGATCGTCGCCGTAGGTGTTGACGTGGCCGACCTTGCGGCCGTGCTTCACGTCCTTGCCGTACATGTGGATCTTCAGCTGCGGGTCGTGCGCCATGCAGTGCAGGTACGCGGCGTACATGTCGGGGTAGTCCCCGCCCAGCACGTTCGCCATGACCGTCCAGCGGGCCCGGGGGCGGGGGTCGCCCAGGGGGAGGTCCAGGACCGCGCGGACGTGGTTGGCGAACTGGGAGGTGACGGCACCGTCCTGGGTCCAGTGGCCGCTGTTGTGCGGGCGCATCGCCAGTTCGTTGACCAGGATCCGGCCGTCGGTGGTCTCGAACAGTTCCACGGCCAGGTGGCCGGTCACGCCGAGTTCCTTGGCGATGCGCAGGGCGAGGGCCTGGGCCTCGCCCGCCAGGGTCTCCGAGAGGTCCGGGGCGGGGGCGATCACCGTGTCGCAGACCCCGTCCACCTGGCGGGACTCGACGACGGGGTAGGCCACCGCCTGGCCGTGCGGGGAGCGGACGATGTTCGCCGCGAGCTCGCGGACGAAATCGACCTTCTCCTCCGCGAGGACCGGGACGCCCGCCTTGAAGGGGGCCTCCGCGTCCTCGGGGGTGCGGACGAACCACACGCCCTTGCCGTCGTACCCGCCCCGCACGGTCTTGAGGATGACGGGAAACCCGCCCACCTCGTCCGCGAAGGCCGCCACGTCCGCCGGATCGCTCACGATCCGGTGGCGGGGGCTGGGCGCACCGATCTCGTCGAGCTTGGCGCGCATCACCCCCTTGTCCTGGGCGTGCACCAATGCGTCGGACCCCGGGCGGACGGGGATGCCGTCCGCCTCCAGGGCCCGTAGGTGCTCCATGGGTACGTGCTCGTGGTCGAAGGTGATCACGTCACAGCCGCGCGCGAAGGCACGCAGCGTCTCCAGGTCGCGATAGTCGCCGATGACGACGTCGCTCACGACCTGGGCCGCCGAGTCCTGCGGGGTGTCACTGAGGAGCTTGAATCTGATGCCGAGGGGGATGCCCGCCTCGTGGGTCATGCGGGCGAGCTGACCGCCGCCGACCATGCCGACTACCGGGAACGTCACTCCTCCAGGGTATCCGCCGGTATTCGGCCATCAGGACCCGCATGGACACGGCCCGCCCGGACCTGCCGGTGTGCCGTGCGTCGCACGGTGTCCGAAGGCACAGACGGGGCTGTGGGGGGACACTTACGATGGGCGGGTTGACGGAGAACACCGGACGCCCTTAGCGGGGCGGTGACCGACAGGAACTGACCTTCTGATGAGCACGCCGGGGAACGGATCTGCTCTCGAACGCGTACGCGCTCTCGTGCGAGAGGTCGCCAAGTTCGGGGCGGTCGGTGGTCTGGGTGTACTGGTCAACCTGGGTGTCTTCAACCTGATCCGGCACACGACCGACCTGCAGGTGGTGCGCGCGAGCGTGATAGCCACCGTCGTGGCCATCGCCACGAACTACCTGGGCTTCCGCTACTTCGCCTACCGGGACCGTGCCCAGAGCGGCCGCACCCGTGAGCTGGTCCTCTTCGCCGCGTTCAGCGGCATCGGCCTGGTCATCGAGAACGGCGTGCTCTACACCGCCACCTACGGCTTCGGCTGGGACGGCTCGGTGGCCAGCAACGTCTTCAAGTTCATCGGCATCGGCACCGCCACCGTGTTCCGCTTCTGGTCGTACCGGACCTGGGTCTTCAAGGCCCTGCCCGAGGCCGCCGAGCCGGTGCCGGGGCCCGCGCCGCTGCCCAGGCCGGAGCGCCGGCCGGAGCCGCTGCCCGCGCCGGAGCCGGCGAACAACTAGTACGCACTCCTAGCGCACGGTCGTCTCCTGCTCGGCCCGTTCCGGCGCCGTCCGGCTGAGGAACAGCGCGAACACCGGCGGCTGCGTCTGGAGCAGCTCGAGGCGTCCCCCGTCCGCCTCCGCGAGGTCCCGGGCGACCGCGAGGCCGATCCCGGTGGAGTTGCGGCCGCTGATGGCCCGCTCGAAGATCCGGTTGCCCAGGTCCGGCGGGACCCCCGGCCCCTCGTCCGTGACCTCCAGGACCGCCTGGTTGCCGACGACGCGGGTACGCAGGGCGACCGTGCCGCCACCGTGCATCAGGGCGTTCTCCACCAGCGTGGCCAGCACCTGCGAGACCGCGCCCGGGGTGCCGACGGCGCGCACGCCCTGCTTCCCGGAGCGCACGATGGCCCGGCCCGCGCTGCGGTAGGCGGGCCGCCACTCCTCCACCTGCTGCTTGACGACCTCGTCCAGGTCGAAGGGGACCGCGGAGCCCGTCCGCGGGTCCCGCGAGTTCGTGAGCAGCCGCTGCACGACGTCCGTGAGCCGCTCCACCTGGGTGAGGGCGATCGTCGCCTCCTCCCGCACGGTCTCCAGGTCGTCGGTGACCGTGATCTCCTCCAGCCGCATGGACAGTGCGGTGAGGGGGGTCCGCAGCTGGTGCGAGGCGTCCGCGGCGAGGCGCCGCTCGGCGGTCAGCATCCGGCCGATCCGCTCGGCGCTGGAGTCCAGGACGTCGGCGACGCGGTCGAGCTCGGGGACCCCGTACCGCTTGTGCCGGGGGCGCGGGTCGCCCGATCCGAGCCGCTCCGCCGTCTCGGCGAGGTCGGTGAGCGGGGAGGCCAGCCGGTTCGCCTGGCGGACGGCGAGCAGTACGGCCGCCACGACGGCCAGCAGCGCCACCGCGCCGACCACCGCGAGGGTCCGCCCGACCTCCTTGGTCACCGTGGAGCGGGACTCCTCGACCGTCACGACCTCGCCCTGTTCGCCGCGCGCGGTGCCGCGGATGACGCTGTCGGGGATCGGGGCGCCCACCTCCACGGCCGGCTGGCCGGGGATGGTGATGCGGGCGTAGTGGCCGGCGTCCAGCTGCTCGGCGAGGGCGACCGGATCGACCGGCTTGTGCTCCAGGACGTTCGCCTCGACGATGCCCACCAGTCGCAGCGCCTCGGACTCGATGCGGTCCTGGGCGCTGCTGGTGATGGTCCGGGTCTCCACGATCACGAGGGAGACGCCGAAGACGGCGATCACGACGAGCACCACGGCGAGCGTGGAGTTGATGAGGCGGCGGCGCATGCCTTAGAGCATGCCCTAGCGCCGGTCCGGGGCGGGCCGGGGCCGGGGCTCTTGCGGGTGGGGGTCAGCTCTTCTCGAAGCGGAAGCCGACGCCGCGGACGGTGGCGATATAGCGGGGGTTCGCGGCGTCGTCGCCCAGCTTCTTGCGCAGCCAGGAGATGTGCATGTCGAGGGTCTTGGTGGAGGACCACCAGGTGGTGTCCCAGACCTCGCGCATGAGCTGGTCGCGGGTGACGACCCGGCCGGCGTCGCGGACCAGGACGCGCAGCAGGTCGAACTCCTTCGCCGTGAGCTGCAGCTCGTCCTCCCCCATCCAGGCGCGGTGCGATTCGACGTCGATCCGCACGCCGTGGGTGGCGGGGGGCTGGGCGGCCTCGTTGGCGCCGCGGCGGAGCAGGGCCCGGACCCGGGCCAGCAGTTCGGCCAGGCGGAAGGGCTTGGTCACGTAGTCGTCGGCGCCGGCGTCCAGGCCGACGACCGTGTCGACCTCGTCCGCGCGGGCGGTGAGGACCAGGATCGGGAAGCCGTGCCCCTCCGCCCGCAGCCGGCGGGCGACTTCCAGCCCGTCCATGCCCGGCAGGCCCAGGTCCAGGACGACGAGGTCGACGCCGCCCTGCATTCCCGCGTCCAGGGCGGTGGGGCCGTCCTCCCGGACCTCGACCTCGTACCCCTCCCGGCGCAGGGCGCGGGCCAGGGGCTCCGAGATGGATGCGTCGTCCTCGGCGAGCAGTACACGCGTCATGTGGGTGATGGTAGTCCGCGGCGACTGAATCGAGGGGCCTGCCTGCACACCCCTTCCGAACTGGGCTTATGAACTACTAAGCGCCTTCGAATATGGCCGGACGGTTCCCGACTCGCCTTGTGATCCATCTCTCAAGTCCTTTCATATGCCACAGTGTCGTGTCGTATGGTGGCGAGACGCCTGATGCATTACCTCAGGGACCTTTGTGCCGAAAAGCGAGCCGAGGGTCTCTATTGCTGTCCTGACCGGACAGGCAGTCTTGTTGGGACTCACCTGTTCCGGGCTCGACGACAGTGAATGACCTCTGGGCCGGGCCCCTCGCGCGATGGATGCGCGGGCGGGCGTGGATCCCGGTTACGGATGTTCCCTTCGCCCCCAACCCCATGGGGGGCGAGACCCTGAGGCGTGGGTGGGAGATCCGTCCGCCGGTGCCGGCCACCCCCCACCGGGCGCGGATGAGCTCACGAAGCCAAGCGTCCCGAGCAAGCAAGGATCGACCATGGCTTCCAGCCTGACGACGGCTTCTCCGAGCCCCGCTCACGAGAAGACCCTCCTCGGCCACCCGATCGGCCTGGCCACGCTGTTCATGACCGAGATGTGGGAGCGCTTCTCCTACTACGGCATGCGTGCGCTTCTCGTCCTGTACTTGGTCTCCGGCGGCGTCGACGCCGCGACCGGCAGCCAGGGCGGCGGCCTCGGCTTCACTGCTGCGACGGCTACGGCGATCTACTCCGTCTACGTGGCCATGGTCTACCTCATGGCCATGCCCGGCGGCTGGTTCGGTGACCGCGTCTGGGGCGCCCGCAAGACGGTCGCCATCGCCGGTGGCGTGATCATGGCCGGCCACGTGTCGCTCGCGCTGCCCGGCCAGATGGCGTTCTTCGGCGGTCTGCTGCTGGTCGCGGTCGGCTCCGGTCTGCTGAAGGCCAACATCTCCACGATGGTCGGTCACCTGTACCGCGGTGTGGACGACCCTCGCCGCGACAGCGGCTTCACGATCTTCTACATCGGCATCAACGTGGGTGCCCTCCTCGCCCCGATCGGCATCGGCATGGTCGGCGAGCTCGTGAACTGGCACCTCGGCTTCGCGCTCGCCGCCGTCGGCATGGGCATCGGCCTCGTGGTCTACCTGCTCGCCGGCCGCACCCTGAGCCCGCAGAGCAGCATCGTCCCGAACCCGCTGAGCCCGGCCGAGCGCAAGGCCGTGATCGTCAAGGCCCTCGCCGTCCTGGCCGCCATCGCCGTCTTCTACGGCGCCGTCGTCGCCGCGGACATGTTCACCATCAAGTGGGCGCTGTACCCGATCACCATCGCCGGTCTGCTCATCCCGGTCGCCGTCCTCGTGCGCATCAAGCGGGACAAGGACCTGTCCACCGTCGAGCAGACCCGGATGAGCGCCTACATCTGGTTCTTCGTGGCCGCCGCCGTCTTCTGGATGATCTACGACCAGGGCGGTTCGACGCTCTCGCTCTTCGGTGACAAGAACTCCGAGCGCGCCCTGTTCGGCTGGGAAGTCCCGACCACCATCTTCCAGTCGCTGAACCCGCTCTTCGTGGTGGCCCTGGCCCCGGTCTTCGCCGCCGCGTGGGTGGCTATGGCCCGCCGCAACCGCGAGCCCAGCACCATCGTGAAGTTCTCGGTGGCCCTGATCATCGTCGGTGCCTCGTTCTTCGTCTTCGCGCTGCCGCTGGGCCAGACCGCCGGCAACGACACCAAGGTCACCATGTGGTGGCTGGTGCTCATCTTCCTGATGCACACGCTCGCCGAGCTGTGCCTGTCGCCGGTCGGCCTGTCGGTGACCACGAAGATGGCGCCGCAGAAGTACGGCTCCCAGATGATGGGCGTCTGGTTCCTGGCCGTCACCGCAGGTGACTGCGTCACCGGTCTGCTGGGTCTGGCCGACGTGCAGCTGAACGGCGTCGGAGTGATCCTCTTCCAGGCGACCGCCGCCGTACTCGCCGGCCTCGCGATCTTCATGTACCGCAAGAAGGTCAACCAGCTGATGGACGGCATGGGCTGACGCGTTCGCGCTCCGTACGACGGAACGGCCCGGCACACCGAAAAAAGGGGTGCCGGGCCGTTCCGCTGTCTCCGGGCGGGTTACCGGGTGCCGCGCAGGCGGCGCCACGGGGTGAAGGTGAACACCGCGCCGCCGAGCAGGATCACGGTGCCGGCGACCAGGGCCAGGGCCTTGATGCCGCCCTCGTCCTCGGCGCCGGTCTCGGCGAGGCCGCCCGAGGTGGTGCTGCCGGTGGTGCTGGTCGAGGAGCCGGAGCCGCCCGCCTGGGCGGTGGTGTCCAGCTCCAGCGAGACGCCGCTGCTGGCCGCCTTGCAGGGCACGTTGATCGGCGTGGCGCCCGGGGCCATCGTGACGTCGATCGTCAGCTGGTCCGGGCTCAGCGTCACCTTGCCGGTCTTCCCGGGCTTGTAGGTGCCGGTCATGTCGCTGAGGCTGACCGGGGCCTTGTCCGGGATCGGGTCCGCGTTGGCCGGGCCGGAGACCTTGACCGTGCCGCTGTCGGCCCCGCCCAGCTTCACGTTCATCGAGGGCTTGAGGGCTCCCGCGGGCAGGGCCATGGGCGCGGCCATCGCGCCCTTCGCGGTCTTGACCGTCAGGTCGTAGCTGCCGCCGTTCTTCTTCGCGTTGATCGTGACCGGGGTCTTGATGCCGCCGGGGACGACCGGGCCGCAGTCGAAGGCCACCTCGACCGGCTTGCCCGGGAAGTCGGTCTGGCCGCCGCCTCCCGCTGTGGTCCCGCCATCGGCCCCGCCGTTGGCGGCGCCACCGTTCGTGGCCCCGCCGTTGGTCGCCCCGCCGCTGGTGCCGGCCGACACGTCGATGGTGGCCCCGCCCTTGACCTCACCGGTCGGCGCGCACTTGGTGACGAACGTGCCGAAGGAGAAGGTGACGGCGACGTCGTACTTGCCGGGGGTCAGGGTGACCTTGCCGGCCTTGGTGAGCTTCAGCTTGCCCTTCATGGTGGACATGACCATGGGGGCCTTCTTGGGGATCGGCGGGTTCTTCTTCTCCCCGACGACCTTCAGCTCGCCCGCCCCGCCGCCACCCACGGTGATCCAGCCGGTGGGCTGGACCGCGTCCTTCGGGATGTCCATCAGGTCTGTGTTGTTCGAGGCCGGTTTGACGGTCTCCCAGGCCACGTCCACCTCGTCGCCCACCTTGGCCGTGGCCGGGGCGGTGATCTTGGCGGTGGTCTCGCCCTCCACCGGGTCCCCGCCACCGGCCGGCGGCACGCATTTGACCTTGAACGTGGCCTCGGCGGCCTGGGCGGGAGAAGCCGTGATGGCGATGCCCGCGCCGCCGAGCAGCAGCGCGACCACGGCCGCGCTCACCCTCCGTTGGGTCTTCACAATGGTCCCTTCGTCGTCGAACGGTTCTCAGACGGTGCGGACGTCTGTGGTGCTGTCTCCGGCGCGCTGTCCGGGGTGAACCACGGCAGGACCGCCGTGGTGGTCGAAGGGGGCTCCACCGGCTGCGCGGAGCGGGCCGTCGCGGCCGGGCGCAGGGCGGGCAGCCGGGGCAGCCGGGCCGTCACGGCCGATGCCGCTTCCGCGGGCCGGGCCCCCCGGTGGCGGCCGGCCGCGGGCACGGCGCGCGGCCGGACCTTGTCGACGACGGCCATGCCGATGCGGAAGACCGCGGCCGGGATCACGAGCAGGAGCAGGCCCCAGAAGAGCAGCACCCCGTACGGACGGTCCACGCCCCAGGGCTGGCTGGCCACGACGGTCTCGCCGTACTTGAGGGAGATCGTGTAATCGCCGTGGGCGCCTGCGGTGAGGGCGACGTCGAGTGCGATCTCCGCCTTGCCGCCCGGCGGGATGGTGCCCTTCCACCGGACCTCCTCCCACAGCGGGGCGAACACCCCGTGGGCGGTGCCGAGCTGGAAGACCGGGTCCTTGACCGGGGCCGAGCCGAGATTGCCGACGGTGACCTTGAACTTCCGGCTCGGCGGGGCGCCGAACCAGGTCAACACCCCGTCCTCGCCCTCCAGCCGGACCCCGGTGAGCATCGCGAGGCGGGCCGTCCCGGATTCGGCGGGCAGTTCGGCCACCGGGTGGTCGGTGATCTTCAGGGGGGCCGCGACGGTGGACTGGTCGCCGTTGACGGAGGTGACGTTGACGACGCAGGGGCAGGGCTTGGGCGGCGCGACCACGGCCAGCTGGGCGGCGAAGCGTCCGTCGTCGGCGACGGAGACGGCGGCGCCGTCGGCGTTGGCGCAGCTGTTGGTGCCGCCGATCATGTTCTGCCCGCAGACCAGCAGCATCACCAGCGTCTTGGCCCGCCAGCCGGTGCCGGTGACGGTGATCTCGGTGCCCTTGGCGGCCTCCTGGAGCGAGAGGGCGACGGTGGGCTTGCCCTCGTCGGCCGCGGCCGGGGCCGCGGGGAACAGCGCGAGGGCGCACACCGCCAGCCCCGCCAGCCCCGCCAGGAGGAACCGGACCGTGGGGCCGGCCTTGCCGCGGACCTTGCCGCCGACCATGGCGCTCACCTGGACGCTCCCGTCAGTTCGTGTTCCGGTGCAGGGGTCGGGTCGGGCCGCACGGAGGTCCCTCCGGTCTCCTCGCCGCCGGGCGGGTCCTGCCGGGTGCGCCGGCCCCGTACGAGGAACAGCGCGGCCAGCGTGGACCCGCCGAGGCCGAGCAGGCCGAGGCCCGTCCAGCCGGCGGCCCGCCACGGCACGAACGAGGCGGCCGCGCTCCCCTCGGCCCGGGCGCCGCCGGGGGCGGTTACGGTGACGCTCACGCGGACCCGGTCGAGCACCGGGGCCCCGGGCCAGGGTTCGGTCAGCTCGACCCGCTGGCCCGGGAGCAGTTCGACGGGCAGGGCCCGGGCGCCACGGCCCGGCACCTCGCCGAAGAGGCCCTCGGCGCGCAGGGACAGCTCGGGGGCGAGGGCGACGTTGCCGCGGTTGACCAGGGTGTACGCCACGACCGCGGCCGCGCCCCGGCCCCGTACGGCGACGTCCTCGACGGTGAGGGCGGCCAGGGCGGGGCCGCCGACCCGCAGGTGGACCCGTACGCCCACCTCCCGGCCGGCCTCGGTGGCGACCACGGCGGCGGGGTGGTCGCCGGTCGGGGACGAGGGCGGCACGGTGACGGTGAAGGGGACCACCGCGCGGGTGTGGGGCGGGATCTTCACGGTGGCCCCGGCGCCGAAGGTGATCCAGGCGCCGGCACCGGTGGACCCGGCGGCGGAGCGCACCGCGAAGGCCCCGTCGGCGGTGTTGTAGGCGTCGGCCCCGCGCAGGGTGACGGTGTGCTCCTGGTCGGTGGTGTTGGCCAGGGCGAGGCGGTCCTCCAGCACGGTGCCGGCGGTGCCCGCCATGTAGAAGTACGGGCGCGTGGAGTACGGGCGGGCGCCGCCGGTGCGGGGGACGGCCTGACCGGCGGCGGGTTCGGCGGTCCAGCCCGGTTCGTCGGCGGCCGCGCCGTACGCGGGCTGAGCGGGACCCGAGTACAGCGCGGTGGCGGCGAGCAGGATCAGGCCGGCGCGCTGGAGGCGGTGGGGGGCGTGGAGCACGGGCATGGCCGGGGGCGCTCCGTTCAGGACCGGGCCCGCCGGCCGCGCCGGGTCAGCCAGAGCACGCCGGCGACGCCGGAGAGCAGCACGGTGGCGCCGAGGGTGCCGAGGGCGAGGGCGGAGTCGGTGGGCCCGGTCTGCGGGAGGGTGTCCTCGCCCGAGCCGCCGCCGGACTGGGCGGTGGCGCCGCCGGCGGCCGTGACGTCGAGCTCCAGGGACGGGCCGGGGCTGTTGCCCGGGGTGCAGGTGGTCGTGGTGCCCATCGCCTTGATGGTGAGCACGCCGGCGGTGAAGGTGACCTTGCCGCTCTTCTTGGGCGTGTAGGTGCCCGAGAGGTCCGTGATCTTGATGGGTGTGTCGGCGGGCGCGGCCTCGGGGTTGGGCGGGCCGGAGACCGGTACGGACACCTTCTCGGCGCCGTCGACGAGGATGACGGCGCTGGGGCTCATCGCGCCCTTGCCCAGTTCGATGGGGCTGGACGAGACGCCCTTCTGGAAGGACATCGTCAGCTTGTACGCCTCGCCGTCCTTGACGGCCTTGATGTCGATGGGCGAGATCGCCGACTTGTCCCCGATCGGGGTCTTGCAGTCGTACGCCACGTCGACGACGGCGGCGTGGGCTGCGGGGGCGGCCAGCAGGACCGCCGATCCGGCCAGCGCGGAGGCCAGCGCGAGCGCGGTGGAGCGTTTGCGGTCGGACACCTTCGTCTTCCCCTCGGGCCACAAATAGCTGACGACACATCAGATTGGTGGCTCAAGGTACGCCCGGGGTCTTACGGAGGGAAGACAAAGGACAGCCCCGGATTGACCGTTCGTCAGTGCACCCTGCGGCCCCGCTGCCAGACGGCCGAGACGAGCGGGACGCCCGGGCGGTAGGCGAGGTGGACGTGGCTCGGGGCGTCCAGCAGGGCCAGGTCGGCGCGGGCTCCGGGGGTCACGACGCCGATGTCCTCGCGGCGCAGGGCGCGGGCGCCGCCGGCGGTGGCCGACCACAGGGCCTCGTCCGGGGTCATCCGCATGTCGCGCACGGCGAGGGCGATGCAGAACGGCATGGAACTCGTGTAGGAGGAGCCGGGGTTGCAGTCCGTGGACAGCGCGACGGTGGCGCCCGCGTCGATCAGGCGGCGGGCGTCGGGCCACACCGCGCGGGTGGAGAACTCGGCGCCGGGCAGCAGGGTGGCGACCGTGGTCCCCGCGGCCTGGGCGAGGGCGTCCACGTCGGCGTCGGTGAGGTGGGTGCAGTGGTCGGCGGAGGCGGCCTCCAGCTCCACGGCGAGCTGGACGCCGGGGCCGTAGGACAGCTGGTTGGCGTGCACGCGCGGGATCAGGCCGGCGGCGGCGCCCGCGGTGAGGATCGCACGGGCCTGGTCGCCGTCGAAGGCGCCCTTCTCGCAGAAGACGTCCACCCAGCGGGCGTACGGGGCGCAGGCCGCCAGCATCTCGCCGGTGACGAGCTCCACGTACGCCGCCGGGTCCTCGGCGTAGTCCGGGGAGACGATGTGCGCGCCGAGGTAGGTGACCTCCTCGGTGTGCGCGGCGGCGATCCGCAGGGCACGGGCCTCGTCGGCGACGGTGAGGCCGTAGCCGGACTTGGTCTCGAAGGTGGTGGTGCCCTGGCGGCGGGCCTCGTCGAGGTGGCGCACCAGGTTGGCTTCGAGCTCGGCGTCGGTGGCGGAGCGGGTGGCGGCGACGGTCGTGCGGATGCCTCCGGCGGAGTAGCTGCGGCCGGACATGCGGGCGTTGAACTCGGCGGTGCGGTCGCCGGCGAAGACGAGGTGCGAGTGGGAGTCCACGAAGCCGGGGATCAGGGCGCGGCCGGTCGCGTCGAACGCGGTGTCGGCGGCCGGAGCTTGTGCCGCGGGGCCGACCCACGCGACCTTGTCGCCGTCGATGACGATGGTGGCGTTCTCGATCAGGCCGAGGGGCGAGCCGTCGCCGACGGACGGGTCGTTGGTGACGAGGCTGCCGATGTTGGTGATGGCAGTTGTGGTCATGGGGGTTCCTCTCAGAGGGTTCGTTCCCCCACCCGCCCTTGCGCCGTTTCCTGGGGCTCCGCCCCAGACCCCGGGCAGAGCCCTGGGGACACCGCCCAGCGGTAGCTGGGGGAGAAACGGTGAAAGGGCGGGGTGGGGGAGAAGGCCCGCCGCAGGCGGCACGGTCAGGAGCGGAGGGCGGCGATGGCGTCGGACAGGGCGGTCGGGACGTCCTCGACCAGGGTGTGGGCGCCGTCGCGGACGATGTGGCGGCCGGCCACGACCGTGTGGCGGATGTCCGACGCCGTGGCGGCGAACACCGCCGTCTCCGCGCCGAGGCGCGCCGGCGCCCCCGCCGTCCGGACGGAGTCCAGCGCGATCGTGGTGAAGTCCGCGAGCGCGCCCGCCTCCAGGCGGCCCGCGTCGCCCAGGCCCAGTGCCGCATGGCCGTCGGCGGTGGCGGCGGCGAGCAGGGCGTTCGCCGTCCAATGCCCCCGGGTACGGCTGCGCAGGCGCTCGTTCAGCTCCATCGCGCGGGCCTCCTCCAGCAGGTCGATCACGGCGTGGCTGTCGCTGCCGAGCGAGAGCGGGCTGCCCGCGTGCTGGAGGCGGGTCGCCGGGCCGATGCCGTCGGCGAGGTCGCGTTCCGTGGTGGGGCACATGCAGGTGCCGGTGGTGGTCCCGCCGAGGAGGGCGATGTCCGCGTCGGTGAGGTGGGTGTTGTGGACGCCGGTGGTGCGCGGGCCGAGCACCCCGTGGTCGGCGAGGAGCTGGGTCGGGGTGCGGCCGTGGGCGGCCTGGCAGGCGTCGTTCTCGGCGGTCTGCTCGGAGAGGTGGACGTGCAGCGGCGCCCCGCGCTCCTCGGCCCAGCGGGCGACGGTGGCCAGCTGGTCGGCGGGCACGGCGCGGACCGAGTGGATCGCGGCGCCGATCAGGGCGTGCTCGCGGGGCTTGAGGGCACTCGCGCGTTCGGCCCAGGCCTCGGCGGTGCCGTCGGAGAAGCGCAGCTGGTGGGTGTTGGGGGCCTCGCCGAAGCCCGAGGACAGGTAGGCGGTGTCCAGGAGGGTGATCCGGATGCCGGCCGCGGCGGCGGCCTCGATCAGGGCCTCGCCCATGGCGTTCGGGTCGGCGTAGGCGGCGCCGCCGGGCGCGTGGTGGACGTAGTGGAACTCGCCGACGTTGGTGATGCCGGCCAGCGCCATCTCGGCGTACACGGCGCGGGCGAGCGCGAAGTAGCTGTCGGGAGTGAGGTTCTGGGCGACCTTGTACATGAGGTCGCGCCAGGTCCAGAAGGTGCCGGAGCCGACCTGGACCGTGGAGCGCAGGGCCCGGTGGAAGGCGTGGCTGTGGGCGTTGGCCAGGCCCGGCAGCGTCAGGCCGCGCAGGACCTCCGCGCCGGGCGGCGGGGTCCCGACCCCGGTGCGCAGGGCGCCGATCCGCCCCTCTTCGGTGACCTCCAGGGCCACGCCTGGCTCGACACGGGTGCCGAGCCAGGCGTGCTCCAGCCAGTACGTCGTCAACGACATGCCAGGCCTTCCAGTACGTCGGCGAGGGCGAGGACGCCGGCCACGCAGTCGTCCTCGGCGGCGAACTCCTTCGGGGAGTGGGAGACGCCGGTGGGGTTCCGTACGAACAGCATGGCGGTCGGGACGTCCGCGGAGAGGATTCCCGCGTCGTGTCCCGCCCCGGTGCCGAGGACGGGGACGGCCCCGCCCAGGATCCGGTTCATCTCGTCGCGCAGGGCGTGCTCGAACTCGACGACCGGGGTGAAGGACTCCCGGACGATGCCGAGGTCGATGCCGTCCTGGTCGGCGCGCTCGCGGGCGGCCTTCTCGATGGCGGTGACGACCGTGTCGAGGGTGGCCTGGTCGGCGGCCCGGGAGTCGAGCCAGCCACGCACGAGGGAGGGGATGGCGTTGACCCCGTTGGGCTCGACCGAGATCTTCCCGAAGGTGGCCACGGCCCCGGCGAGGGCCGCCTCGGTGCGGGCCGCGAGGACGGTCGCCGCGTACGTGAGCATCGGGTCGCGGCGGTCGACCAGCCGGGTGGTGCCGGCGTGGTTGGCCTCGCCGCGGAAGTCGAACCGCCAGCGGCCGTGCGGCCAGATCGCGGAGGCGATGCCGACGCGGTCACCGGACAGGTCCAGGGCGCGGCCCTGTTCCACGTGGAGTTCGACGAAGGCGCCGATGCGGGCGAGCCGTTCGGGGTCGGCCCCGATGGCCTCGGGGTCGTATCCGGCGGCCTCCATGGCCTGCGGCAGGCCGATGCCGTCGGCGTCGCGGAGCTCGTACGCCTTCTCCTTGGTCAGCTGCCCGGCGGCGAGCCGGGAGCCGACGCAGGCGAGCCCGAAGCGGGCGCCCTCCTCGTCACCGAAGTTGGTGATGGCCAGCGGCCTGGAGAACTCCGCGCCCTTCCTGCGGAGTTCGTCCAGGGCCGCGAAGGAGGACACCACCCCGAGGGGGCCGTCGAAGGCCCCGCCGTCGGGGACGGAGTCCAGGTGCGAGCCGGTGACCACGGCGTCCCCCGCGAGGGGGTCGCCGAGCCAGGCCCACTGGTTGCCGTTGCGGTCGGTCTCGTACGTGAGCCCGCGCGCCTCGGCCTGCTCCTGGAACCAGGTCCGGCAGTCGGCGTCGGCCCCGCTCCAGGCGTAGCGGCGGTACCCGCCGCTGTCGGCGTTGCGGCCGATCGGCGCGAGCTCGGCCCACATCTCGTGGAAGGTCACGCGTCGTCGCCCTCGCGCATGGGGACGCGGACGCCGCGCTCGTCGGCGACCGTCTCGGCGATGTCGTAGCCGGCGTCGACGTGGCGGATGACGCCCATGCCCGGGTCGTTGGTGAGGACGCGGCGGATCTTCTCGCCGGCCAGCGGGGTGCCGTCGGCGACGGTGACCTGGCCCGCGTGGATGGAGCGGCCCATGCCGACGCCGCCACCGTGGTGGATGGAGACCCAGGAGGCGCCGGAGGCCACGTTGACCATGGCGTTGAGCAGCGGCCAGTCGGCGATGGCGTCGGAGCCGTCGAGCATGGCCTCGGTCTCGCGGTACGGGGAGGCGACGGAGCCGCAGTCGAGGTGGTCGCGGCCGATGACGAGCGGCGCGGCGAGGGTGCCGTCGGCGACCATCTCGTTGAAGCGCTCGCCGGCCTTGTCGCGCTCGCCGTAGCCGAGCCAGCAGATGCGCGCGGGCAGTCCCTGGAAGTGGACGCGCTCGCCGGCCATCTTGATCCAGCGGTGCAGGGACTCGTTCTCGGGGAAGAGCTCCAGCATCGCCTTGTCGGTCTTGTGGATGTCCGAGGCCTCGCCGGACAGGGCCGCCCAGCGGAAGGGGCCCTTGCCCTCGCAGAACAGCGGGCGGATGTAGGCGGGGACGAAGCCGGGGAAGGCGAAGGCGCGGTCGTAGCCGGCCAGCTGGGCCTCGCCGCGGATGGAGTTGCCGTAGTCGAAGACCTCGGCTCCGGCGTCCATGAAGCCGACCATGGCCTCGACGTGCTTGGCCATGGACTCGCGGGCCCGGGTGGTGAAGCCGGCCGGGTCCTTGGCGGCGTAGGCGGCCATGTCGTCGAAGTCGACGCCGGTCGGCAGGTAGGCGAGCGGGTCGTGCGCGGAGGTCTGGTCCGTCACGATGTCGATCGGGGCGCCCTCGGCCAGCATCTGCGGGAGCAGGTCGGCGGCGTTGCCGAGCAGGCCGATGGAGAGCGGCTTGCGGGCGTCGCGGGCCTCGACGGCCAGCTGGAGGGCGTGGCGCAGGTTGTCGGCCTTGACGTCCAGGTAGCGGTGCTCGATGCGGCGGTCGATGGCGCGCGGGTCGACGTCGATGCAGATCGCGACGCCGTCGTTCATCGTCACGGCCAGCGGCTGGGCGCCGCCCATGCCGCCGAGGCCGGCGGTGAGGGTGATGGTGCCGGCCAGGGTGCCGTTGACCCCTCCCTTACCGATTGAATGCAGCTTCGCGGCGACGGCGGCGAAGGTCTCGTAGGTGCCCTGGAGGATGCCCTGCGTGCCGATGTAGATCCAGGACCCGGCGGTCATCTGGCCGTACATGGTCAGGCCCAGGTGCTCCAGGCGGCGGAACTCCTCCCAGTTGGCCCAGTCGCCGACGAGGTTGGAGTTGGCGAGCAGGACGCGCGGCGCCCACTCGTGCGTCTGCATCACGCCGACCGGGCGGCCGGACTGAACGAGCATCGTCTCGTCCTGCTTGAGGGTCTGGAGGGTGCGGACCATCGCGTCGTACGAGCGCCAGTCGCGGGCGGCCTTGCCGGTGCCGCCGTAGACGACGAGCTTGTCGGGGTGCTCGGCGACCTCGGGGTCGAGGTTGTTCTGGAGCATCCGCAGCGCGGCCTCCTGCTGCCATCCCAGGGTGCTGAGCTCGGTGCCTCGCGCGGCACGTACGGGGCGGGGTCCTGACATGGCGGTGCCTCCTCCGATGTTGGTATTTCCATTCACATCCTGACGCGCTGAATAGATTCAGTCAACAGCTGCGGCCGGCCCTGTCGAATGATGGGATGGCGGACATGGCTGCAAACACGGATGTGGGCGAGGACGCCGCCGCGCGCCGGGATCTTGCCGTACGGGCCGCCGTCGAACAGGGACTCGTGGGCGGGGCCGACTCCGCGGAGCCGCTGACCTGCCTGCTCGACACCGCCGGGATCCGCTCCTCCGCCGCCGCCCTGACCGGCGCCTTCGCGGCCGCCCTGGCCCCCGGCACCCCGGTCCTGCACGCCTTCGCCGTCAAGGCCGCCCCGCTCGTCCCGGTGCTGCGGCTGCTCGCGGACGCCGGGCTCGGCTGCGAGGTGGCCAGCCCCGGCGAGCTGGCGCTGGCCCGGGCGGCCGGGGTGCCCGCCGGGCGGACCGTCCTGGACTCCCCCGCCAAGACCGCCGCCGAACTGCGCGAGGCCCTGGCCCTCGGCATCGCCGTCAACGCCGACAACCCGCAGGAGCTGGCACGCCTCGACGCGCTCGTCGCGCAGGCACCCACCACGGCGCCGATCGGCCTGCGGATCAACCCGCAGACCGGCGCCGGCACCATCGACGCGCTGTCCACCGCCACGGCGACCTCGAAGTTCGGGGTCGCCCTGCGCGATCCCGGCGCGCGCGAGTGGCTCGTGAGGGCATATCTGGACCGGCCGTGGCTCACCCGCCTGCACGTCCACTCGGGCTCGCAGGGCGTCCCCCTGGCCCTGATCGCGGAAGGCGTACGGGAACTGCACGCGCTGGCCGAGGAGATCAACGCGGCCGCCGGGCGCCGCCAGGTCGACACGCTCGACATCGGCGGCGGCCTGCCGGTGAACTTCGCCTCGGACGAGGAGACGCCCCGGTTCGCCGCGTACGTGACCGCACTGCGCGAGGCGGTCCCCGCGCTCTTCTCCGGCGCGTACGGCCTGGTCACGGAGTTCGGCCGGTCCCTGCTGGCCAAGCACGGCCTCGTCCTGGCCCGGGTCGAGTACACCAAGACCAGCGGCTCCCGGCCGATCGCGCTCACCCACGCCGGGGTGCAGCTGGCGACGCGCACCGCGTACGCGCCGGCGGCCTGGCCGGTGCGGATCCTGCCGTACGACGCCAAGGGGGCGCCGAAGACCGGCGACCCGGTCGCCCAGGACGTCGCGGGGCCGGCCTGCTTCGCGGGGGACCTGCTCGCGACGGGCCGGGAACTCCCGCTGCTCGCCCCCGGCGATCTGATCGGCGTCCCGGACACCGGCGCGTACTTCTTCACCGCGCACTACGGCTACAACAGCCTGCCCCGCCCGGCGGTCCACGGCTTCACCGTGGACCCGGGAGGCCAGGTCCGCTTCAGCCTTGCCAGGCCGGCGCAGTCCGTCGAGGCCATCGTGGCCGAGGCGGGCGGCGCGCTCGGCGACGCCCTGCTCTAGCCCCGCCGCCGCGCGGGACCTCCCCGGGCCCGCATGACCCGCACCGCCGCACTCCCGCTCCCCGCCCGCACCGAGGTCGCCGTCGTCGGCGCCGGCCCCACCGGCCTCGCCCTGGCCGTGACCCTGGCCGAGGCCGGTATCGACTTCGTGCTCCTCGACAGGCAGGCCGAGGGCGCCAACACCTCCCGCACCGCCGTCGTGCACGCCCGCACCCTGGAGGTCCTCGACGAGCTCGACCGAAGCGGCGCCCTCACCGCCGACCTCGTCGGCCGCGCCCTGGCCACCGGGAACCTCGACGGCTACGAGGCCCGCCGCCGCCCCGTCGCCCGGCGGGTGGTGGCCCTCACCGGCCGGATGACCCGGGTCGCGACCACCCGGAACCCGGCCCTGCTCGCCGTGCGCAACACCCTGCTGCCGCTGCTCGCCCGCATCCCGGCGCTGCGCGACCGCCTCGCCACCGAGCTGGCGGAGCTCGACCACCGCTGAGGCTCACTCCACGAACAGGCCTCGGGCGGCGGCTCGGGCGTCGAAGGCCTCCAGGCGGGCCTGCGCGTCCGGGAGGGCGTCCGCCATCGCCTCCAGCAGCACCCGGCCCAGCAACATCGGCGCGCACGCGGTGTCGAAGGCCAGCCCGGTCCCGACCGGCGCCGGGATCAGCAGGTCCGAGTGGCGGGCCACGGGCGCGAAGGCCGAGTCGGCGACCGTCACCACGGTCAGCCCGGCCGCCCGCCCGTGCTCCAGCGCCTCCGCCACCTCCCGCGGATGCCGCGGCAGCGCGAAGCACAGCAACGCCGAGGCCCCCGCGCCGACGGCCGCGTCGATCCGGTCGGCGAGCATCGAACCGCCCTCGTCGAGGAGGCGTACGTCCGGGTGCACCTTGGCCGCGAAGTACGCGAACCCGCGCGCCTGCGAGGAGGCCGCCCGCAGCCCGAGCACCGGCAGCGGGGTCGAGGCGGCGAGCAGCCGCCCCGCCTCCTCGACGGGCGCGGGATCGGCGAGCATCCCGGCCAGCTGCCGCAGGTTCTCGATCTCGCCGAGCACTGCCTGCTGGTACTCGTTGTACGAGTCCTCCTGCGCGGCCTCGGCCCGCTCGGCGGGAGCCACCTCGCGCAGGTGCCGGCGCAGCGCGGGATACCCGTCGAAGCCCAGCGCCACCGCGAACCGCGTCACCGACGGCTGGCTCACCCCGGCCAGCTCGGCGAGCTCGACGCTCGACAGGAAGGGCACCTCCGCCGCTCCGCGGACCATGCAGTGCGCGATCCGCCGCTGGGTCGGCGTCAGCCGGTGCCCCTCGAACAGCTTCTGCAGCCGCATGGCCGGGCTGTCACTCATGCCGTCCCCTCCGTCCCCGGTGAGCCATTCAGTCACGGAGCACTCTGCATGCGGTTATGCAGCGGGGCAAGCCGTGCCCGCGATCCGGATAGGGGGGCTAGTACTGCAACCGCATGTGTGGGTCGTGGCCTCGGCGTTGGTAATGGCAGCGGCGGGCTCGGGCCTGGCTGCGGCGCCGGAAGCGTGACCAGTGCAGACGGTGCTCGTTGCTGTGGCAGCGGGGCGTGACGACGACGTGCCCGATCATCCGGCGGATCTCCGGGACGCTGAGGGGTATGAGGTCTTGCTCGTCATCTCCGCTGCCCCTTTTGCGGCTTCTGCGGCACGGATGGCCGTGAGGTAGGCCAGGACGGCCATGGCCAGGGTGATGTGCCGGTACCAGGCCCGGTAGAGCCGCACCTGGTAGTGATCGAGCCCGCATTCACCCTTCGCGGTCTGGAAGCATTCCTCCACCGCCCACCTGGCTCCGGCGGTCCTGACCAGGTCTTTCAGCCGGGAAGTGACGGGGCCATAGCAGACGTAGTAGGCGATGTCGGTGGGGTCGGACAGATTGCGGCGGGCGAGCACCCAGTGCCCGGATCCGCCCTCCCAGGCGGGCCGGATCGCGACGCGGGCCCAGTGGTAGATCCGCTGGCCGTGGGCGCCTGCTCCGGCGGAGATCCGCTTCCATGCCTGCTTCGGCAGGGCCGCGATCAGCTCGTCGACGCGGGCGTCCCGGCCGTCGGCGGTGATCACGGTGTCGTTGACCTTGGTGGCCAGCACATACGCGGCCTGGCGTTCTTCCAGCCAGGCGCGGAAGTGCTTGACCTGCCCGTATGCCTCGTCCGCGGTCACCCAGGCGAAGGGAACAGCCGCGTCGATGGCGCGTTGCAGCATCCACTTGAGGTGCTCGATCTTCGTGGCGAACGGCACGGTGTCGTCGATCCCGGCTGCCCGGCAGCGGTCGCGGTCGTCCGTCCAGGACTTCGGGACGTAGAGTTCCCGGTCGATCAGCGCCCGCCCTTTGGCGGATGCGTAGGCGAGGAAGGTGCCGATCTGGCAGTTCTCGGTGCGGCCAGCGGTGCCGGAATACTGCCGCTGGACCCCTGCTGACCTGGTGCCCTTCTTCAGGAACCCGGTGTCGTCCCCGATGAGCACGCCATCCTTGGCGCCGATGGTCTCCACGACGAAGTCCCGGACATCGTCGCGGACCGCGTTCTCGTCCCATTCGGAGTGGTTGAGCAGGCGTTGCACACCGTCCGGGCGGAGCTGGCCGACCTGCTCGGCCAGCGTCCACCCGTTCTTCTTCTCTAGCGGCGCAAGCAGGCCCGTCATGTAGTCCAGAGCCCGATCACGTGGCTCCGACCTGCCAAAACGATGCCCGAACCGGGCATGCAACCCCGCTACACCCTCGGACCACGACTCGATCTGCTCAACCGTCAGCGATTCATCACACAGTCACAACAACGAGCAACCTCACCGACCGTCACGCCACATGCGGTTGCAGTACTAGCCCCAGTGCCGGGGCCCGCGGCGGTTCCTACCGTGGGGGCACGGACGCCCACGCCCAAGAGCTGAAGAAGGAACTCGACGCCACGATGGACGCCCGGCGGGAGCTGGGGCCGGAGTACGAGGCCGCACTGGTGGACTCGTTCGTCGAGAAGGTCGACACGCAGGTCCGGCGGCGCCTCGCGGAGGAACGCCTGGCCGCGGCCCGCGGAGACATCCGCCCCTCCGCCCCGCCGGCGGACGGCAACTTCGGCGAACGCTTCGGCTTCGCGATCATCACCCTGGTGCTGGCGGTCCCGCTGTCGGCCATCGCCGTCGCGGAGGCCCACCTGAGCGGCCTCCTGGTCACCTGGGCCGGGATCGTGGGCGTGAACTTCATCCACGCCGGCAAGCGGTTCCGGCGGGGGTCCGGCGACCGGGCCTAGCCCGAGCGCCCGCGCCTCGGACGCCGACGGGGGCGGAGGCGGAGGCGGGAAGAGTTGCGCGGGGACCGCCGCACCCTCGGTCGCCCGAGGGGCGGGACGACGGCGGTCCCCGCGAAGGACACGGCCGGGTCAGGGCCGTCCGCGTCCGTGGCGTCCGCGCGGTCCGGGAGCCGCTCCGGAGGTACGCGTACGCCGTTCGGTGGTGCCGGCCGGGATCCGGTCTCCCGGACTTCCCTGCCGACAACCACCACTGTGCCGGAGCCGTGTTAAGCCGGTGCTGCCGTCACGTGTCATGCCCGTACCGTTTGCGCGAAGGCCACGCGCGGCCCCGTAACCGGCTACTTGGAGGACTTGGCGAGGAACGCCAGCAGGTCCTGACGGCTCACCACACCGGTGGGCTTGCCCTCGACCAGCACGATCGCCGCGTCGGCCTCGCCGAGCACCGCCATCAGTTCGGACACCGGCTCGCCCGAGCCGACCTGCGGCAGCGGCGAGCTCATGTGCTTCTCCAACGGGTCGCTCAGCGAGGCCCGCTGCGCGAACAGCGCCGCCAGCAGCTCCTTCTCGACGACCGAGCCGATGACCTCGGCGGCCATCACGTCCGGGTGACCGGCGCCCGGCTTGACGATGGGCATCTGCGAGACGCCGTACTCCCGCAGGACCTCGATCGCCTGGCCGACCGTCTCCTCGGGGTGCATGTGGACGAGGGAGGGGATGCCGCCCTCCTTGTCGTCCAGCACGTCGCCGATGCGGGCGGCCGGTCCGGCCTCCTCCAGGAAGCCGTGGCCCGCCATCCACTCGTCGCTGAAGATCTTGCTCATGTAGCCGCGGCCGCTGTCCGGCAGCAGGACGACGACCACGTCGTCCGGGCCGAGGCCCTCGGCGACGCGCAGGGCGGCCACGACCGCCATGCCACAGGAGCCGCCGACGAGCAGGCCCTCCTCCTTCGCCAGGCGGCGGGTCATCTGGAAGGAGTCCTTGTCGGACACCGCGATGATCTCGTCGGTGACGTCGGGGTCGTACGCGGTCGGCCAGAAGTCCTCGCCGACGCCCTCGACGAGGTACGGGCGGCCGGAGCCGCCGGAGTAGACCGAACCCTCGGGGTCGGCGCCGATGACCTTGACCTTCCCGCCGCTGACCTCCTTCAGGTAGTTGCCGGTACCGGAAATGGTGCCGCCGGTGCCGACGCCCGCGACGAAGTGGGTGATCTTCCCGTCCGTCTGGTCCCACAGCTCGGGGCCGGTGGTCTCGTAGTGCGAACGGGGGTTGTTCGGGTTGCTGTACTGGTCGGGCTTCCAGGCGCCCGGGGTCTCGCGCACGAGGCGGTCGGACACGTTGTAGTACGAGTCCGGGTGCTCGGGGTCGACGGCGGTCGGGCAGACCACGACGTCGGCGCCGTAGGCGCGCAGCACGTTGATCTTGTCCATGGACACCTTGTCAGGGCAGACGAAGATGCACTTGTAGCCCTTCTGCTGGGCCACGATGGCGAGTCCTACACCCGTGTTGCCGCTGGTCGGCTCCACGATGGTGCCGCCGGGCTTGAGGGCTCCGCTCTGCTCGGCGGCCTCGATCATCCGTACGGCGATCCGGTCCTTCACGGATCCGCCGGGATTGAAGTACTCGACCTTCGCAAGGACGGTGGCCTGCAGGCCTTCGGTCACACGGTTGAGCTTCACCAGCGGGGTGTTGCCGACGAGGCTGATCATCGAGTCGTGGAATTGCACCATGTTCTCCAAGGAGGGGACTCCACGGGTTCTCCGGGAGGCACGGCCAGAGTATGCGTAAAGGGATTGGCCGACCGTGCGTACGGGGCAGGTAGGGGTCAATGAGGACCGAGGAGGTGGCCTGAAGGGTGTCCAGGGCGAGAACGGCCCGCCGGATCGCGGCGGGGGCAGCGTACGGCGGGGGCGGACTCGGACTGGTCGGGGCCGCCGCGGTGGGGCTGGTACTGGCCGAGGTGCAGTTCGCCAAGCGGACGGTGGGCACCGGGCTGGGCGAGCCGCCGCGCGCCGACGGGCTCTACGGGAGCGAGTTCGGCGGCCCCGAGCAGAGCCCGGGCCCGCTGCGCCTGGGCATGCTGGGCGATTCCACGGCCGCGGGACTCGGCGTACGGCGCGCCCGGCAGACTCCGGCGGCCCTGCTGGCGTCCGGGCTGGCAGCGGTGGCCGAGCGGCCGGTGGAGCTGCGCAATGTGGCCCTGTCGGGGGCCATGTCGGACGACCTGGACCGGCAGGTGGGGCTGCTGCTGAACGACGCGGGACGCGCCCCGGACGTGTGCGTGATCATGATCGGCGCGAACGACGTGACGCGCCGGATGCCGCCGACCCAGTCCGTGCGCTGCCTGACCTCGGCCGTGCGGCGGCTGCGGATGGCGGGGGCCGAGGTCGTCGTGGGCACCTGCCCGGACCTGGGCACGATCGAGCCGGTGTACCAGCCGCTGCGCTGGATGGCCCGGCGGGTCTCGCGCCAGCTGGCCGCCGCGCAGACCATAGGAGTGGTCGCGCTGGGCGCCCGTACCGTCTCCATGGGTGACCTGCTGGGCCCGGAGTTCGCCGCGAACCCGCGCGAGATGTTCGGCCCGGACTCCTACCACCCGTCGGCGGAGGGGTACGCGACCGCCGCCATGGCCGTGCTGCCGACGCTGTGCGCGGTCCTCGGCCTGTGGCCGGAGTCGGACCGGCTGGACGTGTCCCGGGACGAGGACATGCTTCCGGTGGCGAAGGCCGCGTCCGCCGCCGCGGGCCAGGCGGGTACGGAGGTCACGGCCGCCCGCGGCCCGTGGGTCCTGCTCAAGCACCGCCGCCGGCGCCGGGTGGCGGGCGAGGACCCGACCCCCGCGGCCGGCTCCGGCACGGGGACCGCCGCAGGCGTCTCCGGCCCGGCCTGACCGCTGCGCCCCGTCCCGCCCCGCCGGCGTCTCCGATCCAGCCCCGCCGGCGTCTCCGATCCAGCCCCGCCGGCGTTTGAGGCGCGGGGTCTGGGGCAGGGCCCCAGCAGCGGCGCCGCGCCGGTCGATACGCAGCGACCCCGGCCCGTGACCGCATACCCCGCGGGAGCGACCGGCATCACACCCCCCAGCCGGTGACCTCGACCGTACGGGGCGGTAACTTCGCATGCGGTCCCGCAACGACGCACCCCTTGGAGTCCCGATGCCCGAAGCCGTCATCGTTTCCACCGCCCGCTCCCCCATCGGGCGCGCCGGCAAGGGGTCCCTCAAGGACGTCCGCCCGGACGACCTGACCGCGACGATCATCCAGGCCGCCCTCGCCAAGATCCCCGAGCTGGACCCGCGCCAGATCGACGACCTGATGCTCGGCTGCGGCCTTCCCGGCGGCGAGCAGGGTCACAACCTGGCCCGCATCGTGGCCGTGCAGATGGGCATGGACTACCTGCCGGGCACCACGATCACCCGCTACTGCTCCTCCTCCCTGCAGACCTCCCGCATGGCGCTGCACGCCATCAAGGCGGGCGAGGGCGACGTCTTCATCTCCGCGGGCGTCGAGACGGTCTCCCGGTTCGCGAAGGGCTCCTCGGACGGCCTGCCGGACACGCACAACCCGCTCTTCGGCGATGCGGAGACCCGTACGGCCGCCGTCGCGCAGAGCGAAGGCTCCTCCTGGCGCGACCCGCGCGAGGACGGTCTGATCCCCGACGCGTACATCTCGATGGGGCAGACCGCCGAGAACCTGGCCCGCCTCAAGGGCGTGACCCGCCAGGACATGGACGAGTTCGGCGTGCGCTCGCAGAACCTCGCCGAAGAGGCCATCAAGAACGGCTTCTGGGCCCGCGAGATCACCCCGGTCACCACCCCGGACGGCACGGTCGTCTCGACCGACGACGGTCCGCGTGCCGGCGTGACCCTGGAGGGCGTGCAGGGCCTCAAGCCCGTCTTCCGCCCCGACGGCCTGGTCACGGCCGCCAACTGCTGCCCGCTCAACGACGGCGCCGCGGCGCTGGTCATCATGAGCGACACCAAGGCCCGTGAGCTGGGTCTGACCCCGCTGGCCCGGATCGTCTCCACCGGCGTCACCGCCCTCTCCCCCGAGATCATGGGCCTGGGCCCGGTCGAGGCGTCGAAGCAGGCCCTGAAGCGGGCCGGCCTGACGGTCGGCGACATCGACCTCTTCGAGATCAACGAGGCCTTCGCGGCCCAGGTCATCCCGTCGTACCGCGACCTGGAGATCCCCCTCGACAAGCTGAACGTCAACGGCGGGGCCATCGCCGTCGGTCACCCCTTCGGGATGACCGGTGCCCGGATCACCGGCACTCTGATCAACGGCCTGCAGTTCCACGACAAGCAGTTCGGCCTCGAGACGATGTGCGTCGGCGGCGGGCAGGGCATGGCCCTGGTCATCGAGCGCCTGAGCTAAACCTGCTGGTTCGAACCGATCCAGAGCGAACTGATCAAGAGTGGACCCCAGGCGCCGCAAGGGATCCGGCCGGATCCCTTGCGGCGTACTGACACCGGATCTAATCCCTTCGCGGCCGACCCGTGACCGAATCTCCCCCAGGATGTGACCTATCTCCTGGGGGATTGGCATGTGCGCAGGTCAGCGGCGGTACGAGTGGTGCGGATGTGACCAAAGCCCTGTCCAATTCGTGACGTAATGCACTGCACGCCATTCCCAGGTCGGGACACTCTGATGTAGGAAGTCGGGGGATCGAATCACCTCAGGAGTTAGTCAGTGAGCGCCATGTCTCTTGCCCTGCTGCTGACCACGGCCGCTGCCGCGGCCGTGGGCGCTGCTGCGCTGCACGCCGTCCACGGTCTGCGCAAGCAGGTCACCGCCCTGCGCACTGAGCTGGCTGCGCCGGTCCACCACCGCGGTGCGACCGTCCCGCACGCCCGCAGCGCCGTGGAGTCCCCCGCCGCGGAGATACGAGCCGCCGTGGCCGAAGCCCTCGCCGAGGAGCGCGAGCGCGAGCTGGCCGAGGCGCGCGCCTTCTGGGCCGCGCAGGAGGCCCGTGACGCCGCCGACGCCCCGTCGCTGCTGGGCGGCCTGGCCGGGCTCGGCGAGGACAGCCCCGTCTTCCTGCCCCGGCAGGCCGACATGGTGGGCCTGGAGCCCGTCCTGGGCGAGGACGCCCTCGACGAGCTCCCCGGCTACCCCGAGGATTCGGCCGAGCTGGCCGCCGCCCGCCGGCGCCACCCCTCGCACCCCGACTTCGTACCGGTCCAGGCCTCGCACCCCGGCGCGGACCACGAGCGCACCGTCAACCGCCTGGAGGAGCTCGCGGAGGCCCGTACGGCCCTCGCGGACGTCCGCCCCGGCCCGCTGGGCACGCTCGACGTGTACGTCTTCACCGACGGCACGACGCTGTGCATGACCCCCGGGCACCGGGAGACCGCGGAGCGCCTCGCCGAGGCCCTGCGTTCGGGCACCGCCCCGGTCCTGCTCGGCGGCTCGGGCATCTCCGGCGCCTACGCGCTGACCTTCTCCTGCGGTGACTCCGAGGACCCCGACAGCAACGTCTACATCCTCGCGGACCGCGTCATCGCATCGCTCTGATCTCCGCCTGCTCCACCAGCCCCACGGCCTCGTCCAGCATCTCGGACGGGGCCGTCGCGCCGTCCGGGGCGTCGGCGGCGGCGCGCAGCGCCTCGGCGAGGTCCAGGCCGGCCACCGCCACCTGGTCCCCGACGACGAAGATGCCCGCGTCCGGCAGCTCCCGCGGCGGCTGCCCGGGCGTCTCCAGCTGCTGCGCCCGTACGGAGAGCTCGCGGGCCAGCTCCAGGGCCGCGGCGGCGGCTCCCTGCTGCAGGCGGCTCTGCGGCGCGGCCCGCAGCCGGTCGGCGAAACGTTCCACGACGGCGGTCAGGGGCGAAGTATCAAGCACCCGGCCGACCTTACGCGCCGCCCGGGCACCATTGCCAACGGGCGAACTCTCCGGCACGGTGGCGTGAAGAGAACAGCACGGCGATACCTCCGGAGGCGCCCATGTCCGTAGAGTTCTCCGAGCAGACACACCGCAACATGATCGACAGAATCCCCCAGACCACCGGTCGTGAGGTCTCCGACTGGCTCCGCGCCGTCGACGAAGGCCCCTCACTCGTCCGGTTCGAGGAGAAGGTCAGCTGGCTCCGCGGCGCGCACGAGCTGTCGTACGGCCAGGCCAAGGCGATCATCCACGAGTACGACCTGCGCAGAGCCGCGCGCCGGTTCGGCTGAACCCCTCCCCCGACCCCCGTACCCCCTGAACGCGGGAAGGCCCCGCGAGCCGTGTGCTCGCAGGGCCTTCCCCGTGCTGCGGGTACCGCGCGCAGGCCGTGGCGGCCTGCGGGTCCTGCTAGTCGTCGCCCGAGAGGATCGAGAAGATGCGCAGCATCTCCACGTAGATCCACACCAGGGTCATGGTGAGGGCGAACGCCGCCAGCCAGGCTTCCTCGCGCGGGGCGCCGTAGGTGATGCCGTCCTCGACCTGCTTGAAGTCCAGGGCGAGGAAGCAGGCGCCGAGGATGACGCCGATGGCACCGAACAGCAGGCCGAGGCCGCCGCTGCGGAAGCCGAGGCCGTCACCGCCGCCGAACACCGCGAAGAGCGTGTTCGTGAGCATCAGGAGGATGAAGCCCAGGGCCGCAGCCATCACGAAGCCGTAGAAGCGGCGGGTGACGCGGATCCAGCCCATCTTGTACCCGAGGAGCACGGCGGCGAAGACGCACATCGTGCCCATCACGGCCTGGACGACCACACCGGCGCCCAGCCAGGTGCTGACGGCGGCGCTGATGACCCCGAGGAAGACGCCCTCGAAGGCCGCGTAGGCCAGGATCAGGCCCGGGGAGGGCTTGCGCTTGAAGGACTGGATCATCGCGAAGACGAACGCGACCAGCATCGCGCCGATGGCGATGCCGTACGACTTGTTGACGTTGGCGGCGTCGACGGGCAGGAAGACCCAGGAGAGGGTCGCCGTCACGATGAGCGTGCCGAGCGTCATGGCCGTACGGCTCACGACGTCGTCCATGGTCATCGCGTTGGCGCGCGCCGGCGCCTGCGGCATACCCGTGGCCGGGTCGGTCGCGTACGGGTTCGTCGCGTACGGGTTGGTCCCGGCCTGCTGGTGCTGCGGCGCTTCAACGCCCGCGTAGCCACCGTTGTCGCGGCTGAACCCCCGTCGCGAGAAGACCGGGTTACTGCTCCTCATCTCACTCCTCCGTGGCCGCCGAGCGCGGCCTTGCAACAAGAGTAATGTGCTCGCAAAGAAAGCACCCTACTGCTGGAGGAGGATCTTAGAAGAAGGCAGGGCGAAGCGCAGGGGATAAAGGCGCGAGCCTCGCGAGAGCTGCGGAGTGCCCGGAGCCGGACTTGAACCGGCACGGCCCGAAGGCCAGCGAGGTTTAAGCTCGCCGTGTCTGCATTCCACCATCCGGGCAGGGCGTGGCGGCCCCCGTGGAAAAAGCCTTTCGACGCTTGATCCGAGCCTATCCGGAACGCCGTCGCCGCTGACCGGCCGTCAATCCGATGTTGTCTGATTTTATTGGCGCTTGAGGGATCGTCAGGCCCGAGAATGCACGGTCGGCCCGTTCTGGGCGCCGATCACCACGTGTACGGGATTGACGGGATTTCGACGGCCCGCGCCACCCCGCGCGCCACCCTGCCCGCCACCCCGGGACACCGCCCCTCCGATCAGGGCTCCTGTCATACCAGAGGAGGAGGCGCACACCCCCTCCGTCAGACTCCAGTGGGCCGGGAAACAAGCTCGGCGGCTGATCCGGAGCGGGGGTACCCGCGGCGAGGATGGAACCGTCCCCGCACCGCAGATCGAGGAGCCGTCCCGTGACCACCATGAACTACGCCCCGCACACCGCCCAGGCCGTGGCCGCCCGCGCCACCGGCCTCTCCAAGGTGTACGGCCAGGGCGAGACCCAGGTGGTCGCCCTGGACAACGTCTCCGTGGACTTCGCGCAGGGACAGTTCACCGCGATCATGGGCCCCTCGGGCTCCGGCAAGTCCACGCTGATGCACTGCGTCGCCGGCCTGGACACCTTCTCCGCCGGCTCCGTCCGGATCGGCGACACCGAGTTGGGCAGCCTCAAGGACAAGCAGCTCACCCAGCTGCGCCGGGACAAGATCGGCTTCATCTTCCAGGCCTTCAACCTGCTCCCGACCCTGACGGCCCTGGAGAACATCACGCTCCCCATGGACATCGCCGGCCGCAAGGCCGACAAGCAGTGGCTGGACAACGTGATCAGCATGGTCGGCCTCTCCGAGCGCCTCTCCCACCGCCCCACCCAGCTCTCCGGCGGCCAGCAGCAGCGCGTGGCCGTCGCCCGCGCCCTGGCCTCCCGCCCCGAGATCATCTTCGGCGACGAGCCCACCGGAAACCTGGACTCCCGCTCCGGCGCCGAGGTACTCGGCTTCCTGCGCAACTCGGTGCGCGAGCTCGGCCAGACCGTCGTGATGGTCACCCACGACCCGGTCGCCGCCTCCTACGCGGACCGCGTCATCTTCCTGGCCGACGGCCGGATCGTCGACGAGATGTACGGGCCCACCGCCGACGGCGTGCTCGACCGCATGAAGGCCTTCGACGCCAAGGGCCGCACCAGCTGACCCGGGATCTCCCTCCCCGGCCCTCCTCCAGACTTCCAGCCCCAGGACTGAGATCCCCCATGTTCCGTACCGCCCTGCGCAACGTCCTCGCGCACAAGGCCAGGCTGCTGATGACGGTGCTCGCCGTCACCCTCGGCGTCGCCTTCGTCTCCGGCACCCTCGTCTTCACCGACACCCTCAAGAAGTCCCTCTCCGGCCAGAGCGCCAAGGACTACGAGGGAGTCGCCGTCTCCGTCACCTCGTACGGCCAAGGCCGCGACGAGAACGGACAGAAGGAGGGCGAGCCCGGCCTCAGCCAGCAGACCCTCGACAAGGTCAAGGCGCTCCCGGGCGTCGACTCCGTCTCCGGCCGCGTCTCCGGCTTCGCCGGCGTGGGTGACGAGAACGGCAAGCTGATCGGCTCCGGCTGGTCCAACAAGGGCGGCAACTACACCCCCGTCAAGGACGGCAAGGACCCGCGCTACGCCTTCATACAGGGCGCGGGCCCGGCCAAGGCCGACGAGGTCGCGCTCGACAAGGCCACCGCCGACGCGGGCAAGTACCAGGTCGGCGACAAGGTCCGCGTGGCCACCAACGGCCCGGTCAAGGAGTACTCCCTCGCCGGCGTCTTCACGACCGAGGACGGCGCCGTCCAGGCCGGCGGCAGCCTGGTGCTCTTCGACACCAAGGTCGCCCAGGAGCTCTACCTCAAGCCCGGCTACTTCCAGGAGCTGTCGGTCGGCGCCAAGGACGGCACCTCCGCCGACAAGCTGCTCGCCGACATCAAGCCGCTCATCGACGAGCACACCAAGGCGCAGACCGGCGCGGCGCTCGCCGAGGAGCAGGCCAAGCAGATCGAGAAGGGCCTCGGCCAGATGGGCACCATGCTGCTCGTCTTCGCCGGCATCTCGCTCTTCGTCGGCATCTTCCTGATCTACAACACCTTCACCATGCTGGTCACCCAGCGCACCAAGGAGCTGGCCCTGCTGCGCGCCGTCGGCGCCAACCGCGGTCAGGTTATGCGCTCGGTGCTGGCCGAGGCCCTGGTCGTCGGCGTCGTGTCCGCCGTCATCGGCCTGATCAGCGGTGTCGGCCTGGCGGTCGCCATGCGCTCCGCGATCGGTTCCTTCGGTGCCAAGCTGCCGGGCGGCGACCTCGTGATCGCCCCGGGCACCGTCATCGCGGCCCTGGTCATCGGCGTCCTCGTCACCACCCTCGCCGCCCTGCTGCCGGCCTGGCGCACCGGCCGGATCGCCCCGGTCGCCGCCATGGGCAGCGCCCACCTGCCGGCCACCGCGAAGTCCCTGGTCGTGCGCAACGTCCTCGGCTCGATCATCAGCGTCCTCGGCATCGGCCTCGTCCTGCTCGGCGTGTCCTCGGGCGGCGACTCCGGCCGCATGACCATCGGCGCGGGCGCCTTCTTCATGCTCATCGGCATGATCGTGCTGCTGCCGCTGCTCTCCAAGCCGGTCATCGGGGCCGTCCGCCCGCTGCTGCAGAAGGTGTTCGGGGTCCCCGGCAAGCTGGCCTCCCAGAACGCCGTCCGCAACCCGCGCCGCACCGCCGTCACCGCCGCCTCCCTCGCGATCGGCCTGACCCTGGTCACGACCCTGTCGGTGCTCGGCATCACGGTGGGCAAGGTCGTCGACCGCATGAGCACCGAGAAGCTCAAGGCGGACTACCGGGTCTCCATGGCCGGCGACGTGGGCGGCCTCGACAAGTCGGTGGCCGAGACCCTGGCCAAGGCCCCCGGGATCAAGGCCGTCTCCCCGCAGACCGCCGGCTACTTCATGGTCGGCGAGAGCTTCCGGTCGGCCTCCGGCGTCAACCCCGCCACCATCGGCCAGCTGCTCAACGTGGAGGTCCTCAGCGGTTCGCTCGACAGCCTAGGCAGGGGTGAGCTGGCGGTCGCCGAGAAGACGGCCAAGGACCAGAAGCTCAGCGTCGGCTCCACGCTCCAGGTCCAGTACGAGGACGGGGAGAAGGGCTCCCTGAAGGTCGGCGCGGTCTACACGGACATGGAGGGCCTGCTCTCCCCGTACGTCATCGACGACAAGATCCTCAGCCCGCACAGCGAGGAGCCGTACATCCGCGAGGTGTACGTCAACGTCGACGGCGGGGCGTCCAAGGCCGGCCAGCAGAAGGTCGTCGACGCCCTGGGCAAGAACCCGGCCATCAACGTCGCCACCCGGCAGGACATGCGCAACGAGATGGGCGGCATGATCAACACGATGCTGAACATCATGTACGGCCTGCTCGGCATGGCACTGATCATCTCGGTGCTCGGTGTCGTCAACACCCTGGCCATGTCCGTCTTCGAACGGACCCAGGAGATCGGCATGCTGCGGGCGATCGGCCTCGACCGCAGCCGGGTCAAGAACATGATCCGCCTGGAGGCCGTGGTGATCTCCCTCTTCGGAGCGGTCCTGGGCGTCGCCATCGGCGTCTTCCTCGCCTGGGCGGTCGGCACCACGCTGGCCAAGGCCATGCCCAGCTACGAGCTGGTCCTCCCGTGGGACCGGATCGGCATCTTCCTCCTGCTGGCCGCCGTGGTCGGCGTGCTGGCCGCCATGTGGCCGGCCCGCAGCGCCGCCCGCCTGAACATGCTGACCGCCATCAAGACCGAGTAACGGGACGCGGGACGGCGGGGGGACAGGGCCCCGGGGCGACAAGCCCCGGGGCCCTGTCCCGTTGTGCGCATACGTTTCCGCTACGCCCTCTTGCCCTGCACCCCCCAGGTGCGCAGCCGCAGCGGCAGCCCGGACTTGCCGGCGGGCGAGGGCTTCACGGCGAGCACCTGGTTGACCCCGAGCCGGCCGTGCTCGAAGCCGAGCGCGCAGGCCGCCATGTAGAGCTGCCAGACCCGGGCCCGGCCCGGCGAGGTGAGCCGTACCGCCTCGTCCCAGTGCTCCTCCAGCCGCGCCACCCAGGCCCGCAGGGTCAGCGCGTAGTGCTCGCGCAGCCCCTCCACGTCGCGGACCTCGAAGCCGGCCCGCTCCAGCTCGCCCACGGTGGTGCCGAGCGGGGAGAGCTCGCCGTCGGGGAAGACGTAGGCGTCGATGAACTCGTCGATCCGGTACACCTCTTCGTCGGGCTCCGGCGGGCGGGCGATCTGGTGGTTCAGCAGCCGCCCGCCGGGGCGCAGCAGGGCGTGCAGGGTGCGGGCGTACTCCCGGTAGCGGTCGGCGCCGACGTGTTCGGCCATCCCGATGGAGGAAATCGCGTCGTACGGGCCGTCCTTGACGTCCCGGTAGTCCTGGATGCGCAGCTCGACGAGATCGGCCAGGCCCTCCTCGGCGACCCGCTTGCGGCCGTACGCGGCCTGCTCCCGCGAAAGGGTGACGCCGGTGACCCGGACCCCGTACTCGCGGGCGGCGTGCAGCGCCATGGAGCCCCAGCCGCAGCCGACGTCGAGGAGGCTGCCGCCGGGCTGCAGGGCGAGCTTGCGGCAGACCAGGTCGAGCTTGTCCCGCTGGGCCTGCTCCAGGGTGGAGCCGGGGCTCCAGTAGGCGCAGGAGTACACCATCGAGGGGCCGAGCACCCGCTCGTAGAAGTCGTTGCCGACGTCGTAGTGGTGACTGATGGCCTGGCGGTCGCGGCCCTTGCTGTGGCGCGGCCCGCCGCGCCGGGCCGCCTCCTCGGCGGGGGGCGGGGGCGGCGGCAGCGGTCCGGCGAGCGCGATCAGCTCCCGTATGGCGGCCCGCCGCGCCGGGTCCCGGAGCAGCCGGGCGGCTTCCGGCACGGCGAGCGGGCGGGCCGGTCCGACGCGCCGGGCGAGGCCCCCCAGGGCCGCGAGCGGCCCGCTGCGGCCGGCGGGGGGCGGCGGACCGTCCTGCGGGGGCCGTTCCCAAAGGACCCCCGCCACGTGGTCCAGCAGGGCGAACAGGTCGCCCTCGACGGTCAGTTCCCCCGCCACCCACGCGCGGGCCAGGCCCAGCTCGCCGGGCTTCCACAGCACCCGCCGCAGGGCGCGGCGGTCGTGGACGACGAGCACGGGGCCGGTGGGCGGACCGGCCTCGCTGCCGTCCCAGGCCCGGACGCGCACCGGCAGCGGGGCACCCAGCAGGGTCTCGGCAACAGCGGCCAGCCGCGGCGCGGCGTCGGTCATGGCGCACCTCCACAAAAGCTCCGACCCCTCCGTCTACCCATCCCGGGGCCCGAGTACGCCGAAGGGGCCGCCCGCACCACGGATGGCGGGCGGCCCCTTCGGGGACGTGCAGGTACTGCTCAGGGTCCTGCCGGCTGGCGCCGGGTCAGGAAGCCTTGGCCTTCTGGGCCGTGGCGGCCGGAGCCGGGGCGGGCTTGGCGGCCTCGTAGAACTCCTCGCGCGGGGTCTCGAGAGCACCCAGCGAGACGACCTCGCGCTTGAGGAACATGGCGAGGGTCCAGTCGGCGAAGACGCGGATCTTGCGGTTCCAGGTCGGCATGGCCATGCCGTGGTAGCCACGGTGCATGTACCAGGCGAGCCGGCCCTTGAGCTTGATCTTCGTCTTGCCCATGACGATCATCGCGACGCCCTTGTGGAGGCCGAGGCCCGCCACCGCACCCTTGTTGGAGTGCGAGTACTCGGCCTGCGGGAAGCCCCGCATGCCCGAGATGACGTTGTCGCCGAGGACCTTGGCCTGGCGCAGCGCGTGCTGGGCGTTCGGCGGGCACCAGGCGTTCTCGACGCCGGCCTTGCGGGCGGCGACGTCCGGAACCTGGGCGTTGTCGCCGGCGGTCCAGATGTAGTCCGTGCCCGTGACCTGGAGGGTCGGCTGGGCGTCCACGTGGCCGCGGGGGCCCAGCGGCAGGCCGTAGCGGGCCAGCACCGGGTTCGGCTTGACGCCGGCGGTCCAGACGATGGTGTTGGAGTCGACCTCGAGGCCGTTCTTCAGCACCACGCGGCCGTCCACGCAGGAGTCCATGGAGGTGTTGAGGTAGATCTCGATGCCGCGGGACTCGAGGTGCTCCTTGCCCCAGGTGCCGAGCTTGGGCCCGACCTCGGGAAGGATCTTGTCGGCCGCGTCGACCAGGATGAAGCGCATGTCCTCGCGCTTGATCGTGGAGTAGTACTTCGCGGCGTCGCGGGCCATGTCCTCGACCTCGCCGATGGTCTCCGCACCGGCGAAGCCGCCGCCGACGAAGACGAAGGTGAGGGCCTTGCGGCGGACGTTCTCGTCCGTCGTGGACTCGGCCTTGTCGAGCTGCTCGAGGACGTGGTTGCGCAGACCGATGCCCTCTTCGACGCCCTTCATGCCGATGCCCTGTTCGGCGAGGCCGGGGATCGGGAAGGTGCGGGAGACGGCGCCGAGCGCGATCACCAGGTAGTCGAAGGGCAGCTCGTACGCCTCGCCGACCAGCGGCGTGACGACGGCGACCTTGCGGTCCTGGTCGATGCTGGTGACCCGGCCGGTGAGAACCTCTGCCTTGGGCAGCACGCGTCGCAGCGGGACGACGACGTGCCGAGGCGAGATGCTGCCTGCGGCCACTTCAGGGAGGAAGGGCTGGTAGGTCATGTACGAGCGCGGGTCGACGACCGTGACGGTCGCCTCGCCGTAGCGCATCTTCTTCATGATGCGCTTGGCTGCGTACAGGCCTACATACCCACCTCCTACAACGAGGATCCTGGGACGCTCCGTGGTGCTCATGGAACGAGTATCCAGCACCCAAAGGGGTGCCGCTCGTGAGCCCCTTCACAAGGAGTCGGGGGGCCTCTGCTACACTCCGCCGCCCACGTGACGGACGTCATGGCGCGCAACGGGAACCACCGTGTAACGGGAGTCGTTGTTCACCCGTCCTGAACTGGCCTCCAAGGCTTCAACCGGACTGGACCACCGGGGTTCGTCGGTACCTCTGACACGGAACCCGCAGCGTCCGCCGATCGCACGAACACACGCAGAAAAGGACCTGAGGGCCTCCGGAAGGACCCAAACGGCCCTTCCATCGACCCCGCAGACCCCTTTTCCTTGTGAAGAACTTCACGAAGTTGATGTGGATCACGGGTCCGAAGACCCCTCAACCCCTGGTTCGAAGGTCGTTCAGGCGATGGACCAGGCGATTCCGTCGAGGATGTCGTGCTCGGACACGATGACCTCGGTGGCGCCGGTCCTTTCCATGATCGCCAGGAGGACCAGCACGCCGGCGCCGATCACGTCCACCCGGCCCGGATGCATCACGGGGATCGCCGCGCGCTCGGCGTGCGTCGCCGTCAGCATCCGTTCGCTGACCTCGCGGACCTGCTCGTAGGAGATCCGCGAGTGGTGGATCTCCGAGGAGAGGTACTCCGGCAGGCCGAGGACGATCCCGGCGACCGTGGTCACCGAGCCGGCCAGGCCCACCAGGGTGCGCGCCTCGGCCAGCGGGACCGTCTCGGCCGCCAGGTCGAGGGCGGTCTCGATGTCGGCCCGCATGGCGGCGATCTGTTCCGGGTCCGGCGGGTCGGTGACGACCCCGTCCACCACCAGGTGACGCTCGGTCATCCGGACGCAGCCCACGTCCACCGAGCGGGCGGCGCGCACGTGGTCCTCGCCGACCACGAACTCGGTCGAGCCGCCGCCGATGTCCACCACCAGGAACGGCCGCTCCAGGTGGTCGTGCGCCACGAGTTCCCTGGTGGCGCCGGTGAAGGAGAACTCGGCCTCCTGGTCGCCGGAGATCACCTCGGGCTCGACGCCCAGGATGTCCAGGACCCCCTGGACGAACTCGTCGCGGTTCTCGGCGTCCCGGGAGGCGGAGGTGGCCACGAAGCGCACCCGCTCCGCGCCGAGTTCCTTGATGACCGCCGCGTACTCGCGGCAGGCCGCGAAGGTGCGCTCCAGCGCCTCCGGGGCGAGGCGCCCGGTCCGGTCCACGCCCTGGCCGAGGCGGACGATGGTCATCCGCCGGTCCAGCTCGACCAGCTCACCGGTGGCCGGGTCGCAGTCCGCGACGAGGAGCCGGATGGAGTTCGTACCGCAGTCGATGCCGGCGACCCGGGTCACCGGGACTCCTCGTCCTTCTTCTCGCCGCACGGGGTGACGCACGCGCCCTTGGCCCACCACTCCGGCAGCATCGCCAGGGCCTCGTCGCCGAACGGGTTCACGCCCGGGCCCGCGGCCAGGGAGTGCCCGACCAGCACGTGCAGGCACTTCACCCGGTCGGGCATCCCGCCGGCGCTCGGGAATCCCTGGAGCACCTCGATGGCGTCGCGGCGCCGGATGTAGTCCTCGTGCGCGGCCTGGTAGGCGGCGGCGAGTTCCGGGTCCTCGGCGAGCCGGGCCTGCATCTCCTTCATCACGCCGTTGGCCTCCAGCGTGCCGATCGCGGAGGCCGCGCGCGGGCACGTCAGGTAGTACAGCGTCGGGAAGGGGGTGCCGTCGGGGAGCCGCGGGGCGGTCTCCACCACGTCCGGCTGCCCGCAGGGGCAGCGGTGCGCGATGGCGCGCAGCCCGCGCGGCGGGCGGCCGAGCTGCTGCTCGAACGCCTCGATGTCCGCGTCGGTCGGCTCGGTCCGGTCGGTCTGGGGCGGGGGCGTCTGCATGCCTGGAGGAAGTCTCTTCGTTCTCGTGGATGGGTGCTGCGGTGCTGGGGTGCCGGCGCGCCGGCGCGCCGGGGTGCGCTTCAGTCGCCGGGCCGGTCGGCCTTGTCGACGCCGTCCCAGACGTTCGAGTACCACGGCCGGTCGGAGCCGGCCTGGCCCGTCCGGTGCGGTTCCGGGGGCTGGGCCCCGGGGTCGCTCATGATGTAGCCGATCTCCCCTGGGCGCAGGAAGTGCAGGTGCCTGCGCGCCTGCTGCTCCGCGTAGGCGTCGTCCTGCCAGCGGGCCTTCTCGTCGCGCAGCCGCTCCAGGCGGACCCGCGCGGTGGCGGCCGCCCGCTGCTGCTCCGCGATCTCCGTGCGCTGGGAGACGTACTGGCGCATCGGATACGCGAGGGCGACGACCAGGGTACAGAGGACGAGCACCAGGAGCGCGGCCCGGCCGGTGAGCCGGCTGCGGCGGACCTGCCGGCGCGACTGCGAGCGGTAGACGTGGGCGGCGGTCCGCTCACCGAGCTGCTTGAGCCTGGTCGCGGTGGAGAAGGTGGAGAACCGATCCCGGTTCCCGGCCATTGGTCCGCCTCCCCTGTGTACGCACTACGCAAATACGTCCCCGCACACGGTACGGGACCGAGTGCGGGGACGTACGGAGGCCAGCCCCTCAGGGGGGTGATTAGCCCTTGAAGCGCGGGAAGGCGCTGCGGCCCGCGTACACCGCGGCGTCGTCGAGGATCTCCTCGATGCGCAGCAGCTGGTTGTACTTGGCGACGCGGTCCGAGCGGGCCGGGGCGCCGGTCTTGATCTGACCGCAGTTCACGGCGACGGCGAGGTCGGCGATGGTGACGTCCTCGGTCTCACCGGAGCGGTGGGACATCATGCACTTGAAGCCGTTGCGCTGGGCCATCTCGACGGCGTCCAGGGTCTCGGTCAGCGAACCGATCTGGTTCACCTTGACGAGCAGGGCGTTCGCGGAGCCCTCCTCGATACCGCGGGCCAGACGCTCGGGGTTGGTGACGAAGAGGTCGTCGCCGACGATCTGGACCTTGGAGCCCAGCTTGTCGGTGAGGGTCTTCCAGCCGGCCCAGTCGTCCTCGTACAGCGGGTCCTCGATGGAGACCATCGGGTACGCGGAGACGAGCTCCTCGTAGTACTCGGCCATCTCGGCGGCCGAGCGGGACTGGCCCTCGAACTCGTACTTGCCGTCCTTGTAGAACTCGGACGCGGCGACGTCGAGCGCGAGCGCGATGTCCTTGCCCGGGGTGTAGCCGGCCTGCTTGATGGCCTCGACGATGAGGTCGAGCGCGGCGCGGTTGGACTCCAGGTTCGGCGCGAAGCCGCCCTCGTCGCCCAGGCCGGTGGAGAGGCCCTTGGTGTGCAGGACCTTCTTGAGGGTGTGGTAGACCTCGGCACCCCAACGCAGCGCCTCGGAGAAGGACTCCGCGCCGATGGGGGCGATCATGAACTCCTGGATGTCCACGTTGGAGTCGGCGTGCGACCCACCGTTGAGGATGTTCATCATCGGAACGGGCAGCAGGTGCGCGTTCGGACCGCCGAGGTAGCGGAAGAGCGGAAGGTCCGAGGCCTCGGACGCGGCGTGCGCGACGGCGAGGGAGACGCCGAGGATGGCGTTGGCGCCGAGCGAGCCCTTGTTGTCGGTGGCATCCAGGTCGAACATGGCCTGGTCGATCAGGCGCTGCTCGGTGGCGTCGTAGCCGACGAGCTCCGGGCCGATCTGCTCGATGACGGCGAGGACGGCCTTCTCGACACCCTTGCCGAAGTAACGGTTGGGGTCACCGTCACGGAGCTCGATGGCCTCGAATGCACCGGTGGAGGCGCCGGACGGAACTGCAGCACGGCCGGTGCTGCCATCGTCGAGGCCCACCTCGACCTCGACCGTGGGGTTGCCTCGGGAGTCCAGGATTTCCCGGGCTACGACGACGTCGATGGACGGCACGAGCATCTCCTTCTGGGATGTGACGCTGGGTGTGCGGTGGCGTGTCAGGCCGTGGGACGGCCTTGCCGCTTAGAGCCTAACCGGCCCGGAGCACTCGACCGCCCGACCGCCCGACCCCTGGGACGAAAAAGGGACCGAATACCCCTCTTCCGGGACATAGGTCTCGCGATTTCGCCCGTCATCCGGCACACACACCGCCGCCCGGCGCGTGGGGGCAGACGCGCCGGGCGGGGGTGATGCTGTGCGTTGCGCACGCTCCTGCGGCTATTGCCGCAGTGTTCAGCTGAGCTTCAGCTTCTGACCCGGGAAGATGAGGTCGGCGTCCGAGACGATGTCCTTGTTCAGCTCGAAGAGCTTCTCCCAGCCGCCCTTGACGCCATTGGCCTCGGCGATGGTGCCCAGGGTGTCGCCGGGCTTGACCTCGTACGAGCCGTTGCCGGTCTTCGGGGCCTCGGGGACGGCGGGGCGCTCGGAGCGGGTGGTCGGGGCCTCGGAGCGCTTGGTCTCCTTCTTCGGCGCGGCCTTGGGGGCGACCTTCTGCTCGGTCTTCTTCGAGTCGGCCTTCGGCTTGTTCTGCGTCGAGCCCTCCGTGCCGCCACCGGTGTAGGAGGAGTTCGACAGACCCTTGCCGCAGCTCGGCCAGGCGCCCTTGCCCTGGCCCTTGAGGACCTTCTCGGCGACGGCTATCTGCTGGGACTTGGAGGCCTGGTTGGCCTGCACGGCGTACGACTTGCCGCCGTACGCGGCCCACGTGCCGGACGAGAACTGCAGTCCGCCGTAGTAGCCGTTGCCCGTGTTGATGGACCAGTTGCCACCGGACTCGCACTGCGCGACCTTGTCCCACTCGGACGCGGTGGCGGCGCTGGCGGTGCCCGCGGCCATCAGGGGGGCGGCGACGGCCACACCGGCGACACCGGCGAGCGTGACGATGCGGACGGCCTTGGAACCGCGACGGTGCTTGCCCTTGCCGGAAAGCAGCATGGAGTTTCTCCTCACCGACGCCTGCGAGGTGAGCTGTCGGGTTCGGGCGAGTGAGTTGCCCGGCCGTGCGACCTAGCGCACGTCTTAACCCCTAGCCGGTGGCGTGACCGTCTCTCAACGGCCGCTCCCGGCACCTACCTTGGTTCCCCCGCTCCTGCCTTCGGCGCTTGACGCGACGACTGTTCCCCCCGTCCGCCGGCAGGATTCGGCGATGCGGTCGAAGGAGCCCGCGGTGGCGGGCGATTCAGAAGGTAGACAGGTCTCTCCCCGATGTTCAACGAGGAACATCGGGGAGAGGGGGCCCCTACTTGCGCGCCCCGCAGGGGTGTTTGCGCAGGTGAGGGCGGGGTTTGCGGAAGCCCCGGGGTGGGACACGCCAGTTGACCGGAAGAGACACATGTCTCACTTACAGATAACCGACAATCAGCTCTTTCCGGGTGCCTGAAGTGTCCTTATTACGTGGTTAGATCCAGGTTCTGTCCGGGCTTGATCAGGTTGGCGTCCTCGCCGATGACCTGCTCGTTGGCCTCGTAGAGCCCGCTCCAGCCCCCCTTGACTCCCTTGGCAACCGCGATGGTCGCCAGGTTGTCGCCCTCCTGCACCGTGTACGTGGGCTTCGACGCGGCGTCAGACGGGACGGGGGCCTCGGCCGCGGGCGCGCCGCGGTGCTTGCCGACGCCTTCACCCGGAGTCGCACCCGGGGCGGCCGGGTCGGCCGGGGTCGCCCCCGGGGTGGCGGGCGGGGTCGTGGGCGACGAGGGGTCCACCGGGAGGGTCGGAGCCGTCGGGTCGACGGGCGGCAGCGGCGTGGTGCCCGGGGTGCCCGGGAGCACCGGCTGGGACGGGTCGACGGGAGGCGTCGTCGGGACGTCCGGCGCCGGCATGACGGGCAGTCCGACGGACGGCGCGTCGGGGATCAGGAAGGGGCTGCCGGTCGGGCTGGGCGCCGCGTGGGTCGGGGCGCCGAAGTCCTTGGCCGGCTCGCCGCCGGTGGTGGACGGCACGGCGTCGTCCGGGCGGGACGGCGAGGGGGCGATCGGGCCGGAGGTGCCGGGCAGACCGGGGTCCACCTTGGCGGCGGGGCCCTGCTGCTCCAGACCGGCCGAGGTGGCGCACAGCGGCCACGCCTGCGGCCCCCGAGAGGCCAGCACCCGCTCGCCCACGGCGATCTGCTGGGACCGGCTCGCGAGGTCGGCCCGCTCGGCGAAGTCGAGTCCGCCGGCGTCCTTCCACTCCTCCTGTGTGAACTGCAGCCCGCCGTACGCGCCGCTGCCGGAGTTGGCACTCCAGGAGCCGCCGCTCTCGCACTCGGCGACCTTGTCCCAGGTCGCGGTGTCGGCAGCGGTGGCATTGGTGGCGGCTAGCAGCGGCAGAGCCAGCGCGGAGCCAGTGACTCCGGCTGTGACTACCAGCGCGGGGACCTGGCGGGGGCGTCTGTGGCGGCCGTTCCCGGAACGCATGAGGGTGCACCTTTCGCATAACAGCGGGGCAACGGCAGAACCTAGCGGCCCCGGAACGATTGTCACAAGTTCAAGCGGGATCTGACTTTTCATCAGAAGCCGTGCAAGTGTTTTGATCCGTGAACCGAACGGGAAGAGTACGTAGCCCTCGCATGATCAACCCCCCGCGCCAGCGCAGGTCTTGGGGCGGAACAGCGAGTTCCAGATCGGGCAGACGCGTCAGCAGGGTCGCGAGTGCCGTCTGTCCTTCGAGTCGCGCGAGCGGAGCGCCCAGGCAGTAGTGGATGCCGTGCCCGTACCCGAGGTGCTGGTTGTCGGTCCGGGAGAGGTCGAGCGTATCCGGTTCCGCGAAGCGCTCGGGGTCGCGGTCGGCGGCCGCGAGGACGACCAGGACCGGGTCCCCGGCCTCGATCCGCTGCCCGCCGAGGGTCAGCGGCTCGGTGGCGAACCGCCACGTCGCCAGCTCCACGGGGCCGTCGTAGCGCAGGAGTTCCTCGACCCCGGTGGCCAGCAGCCCGGTCTCGCCGGCGGCGAGGGAGCGCTGGAGGCGCTCGCGCTGGCCGGGGTTCACGAAGAGGGAGTGGACCCCGTTTCCGATGAGGTTCACGGTCGTCTCGAAGCCGGCGAAGAGCAGGATGAAGGCCATGGCGGTGGCCTCGGCCTCCGTGAGGTGGTCGCCGTGGTCGCTCGCCCGGATCAGGTCGGAGATGAGGTCATTGCCCAGATCATCCCTTTTGCGGTGGATGAGTTCGCCGAGATAGGTCCGCATCTGCTTCACCGACCGGGCGACCCCGCCGCGCGGACCGCCACCGTGGCGGATCATCATCCCGGCCCAGTCGCGGAAGTCGTCCTGGTCCTCGCGCGGTACGCCGAGCATCTCGCAGATGGCGTAGATGGGGAGCGGGAAGGCGAACTCGTGGATGAGGTCCGCCTCCCCCTTCGCGGCGAAGGCGTCGATCAGGTGGTCGGTGAGCTCCTGCACCCGCGGGGTGAACTCGGCGACGCGGCGCGGGGTGAAGGCCTTCGACACCAGCCGGCGCAGCCGCGTGTGGTCCGGCGGGTCGATGTTGAGCAGGTGCGTCATCAGCTCCGCCTTGCGCTCACCCGGGATCCCGGTCTTGCCCTTGGCGTGCGCGGGCTCCGCGTGGTGCGCCGGATTCTTGCTCAGGCGCTGGTCGGCGAGGGCCTGGCGGGCGTCGGCGTACCGGGTGACCAGCCAGGCGTCGACCCCGCTGGGGAGTTTGGTGCGGTGCACCGGGGAGTGCTCGCGCAGCCAGGCGTAGGCCGGGTAGGGGTCGGTCGCGAACTCCCAGTCGAAGAGGGTCGGGCCCTCGGCGGAAGGGGTGTCGGCGGGATCTGCGGGGGTCTGCTCATGCACGGCACGACCGTATCCCGGCGCCGGACCGTCATCCCATATGGCCCGTTCGTCGCGACTGTCCGCAGATCACCCATCACTTGACCTCACCTCCTCCGACATTCCTACTTTCGGTTTTGTGGACGTGAGGATCTTGAAAAGCAGTTTCGCGGTGGTGGAGAGGCGGGCCGAGCACGCAGTCAAGTTCTTCTACTCCCACCTCTTCTGGCACAACCCCGGAATCCGTGACCTCTTCCCGGCCTCCTTCGAGGAGATGGAGCGGCAGCGGGACCGTCTCTTCGCCGCGCTCACCCACGTGATCGCCCATCTCGACGACGAGAGCCTCCTCCCCTATCTACGCGACCTGGGGCGCGACCACCGCAGGTTCCTGGCCCGCCCCGAGCACTACGCGGCCGTGGGCTGCAGCCTCCTCGCCGCCCTCGCCGAGACCTCCGGGGAGTCCTGGACCCCGCGGGTGGAGAAGGCCTGGGCCGAGGCCTACCAGGTGATCGCCGACGCGATGATCGCCGGCGCCGACGCGAGCGAGGACCCGCCGTGGTGGGATGCGGAGGTCGTGCGCCACCTCCGGTACGGGCCGGACATCGGCGTGCTGACGCTGCGGCCACACGCCCCCTTCCCCTATCTCCCGGGCCAGTACACGAGCGTGAGCAGCGAGCGGGTCCCGACGACGTGGCGCACCTACTCCATCGGCAACGCCCCACGCCCCGACGGCACCGTCGACCTCCACGTCAGCCGGATCGACCAGGGGCGCCTCAGCACCGCCCTGGTCCGCGAGACGCAGCCGGGCGACGTCCTGCGGCTCGGCGCCGCCGGCGGGCGGCTGACCTTCCGCCGCGCCGACCGCCCCGTCAGCTTCATCGCCGCCGGCACCGGCTGGGCGCCGATCCGGGCCATGCTGGAGGACCTCGCGGAACACCCTCCCGATCAGGACGCACGGCTCTTCGTGGTGGCGCGGGACGGCGCACACCTCTACGACCGCCCGCTCATCGACGCGTACGCCGCCTCCTGCCGCTGGCTCGGCGTCACCTACATCACGCCCGCCCCCGGGCAGCACCGCAACCAGGCCACCGCCCGGCTCGCGACCGCGCTCGGCCACCGCGGCATGTGGCCGGACCAGGACGTCTACCTCAGCGGCCCGCCGCCGTTCATCGAGGAGACCGCCCACCTCCTCCAGGAGCTGGGCGCCCGCCCCGGCCGCCTCTTCCACGACTCCGTACCCGCCGCCGGCAAGGGCCAGGGGCCCGGAGGCCGCCCGCTGGGCTTCGGCGAGTGGTTCCTGAACCGTCCGTCGCCGCACTGGCACAACCCCGCGGGCCGCGCGCCCCGGGACCACGGGACCGGCTGAACCCCGCCGGTTCTACTCGCCGACGCCCTCGGCGGCGCGGATCGCGTCCCGGTAGACGCGGGCCGCCGCGCGCAGTGCGGTCTCGGGGTCGGTCCCCGCCGCCTCGGCACGTGCCGCCAGCGCCAGCAGTTCGTACCCGATCCCCTCGCCGCGGGGCAGCTCCACGGCCACACCGCCCGTACGGACCCGGCCCGCGAGTTTGGCCGCGAGCGCCAGTCCGGGCTGGCCCACCGGAATCCCGTCGGTGACCGACTCCCGCTGCTTCTCCACCGCCTTGGTGCGCTGCCAGTGCGCGTTCACGTCCTCCGGGGTCTCGGCCTCCGCGTCGCCGAAGACGTGCGGGTGGCGGCGGATCAGCTTCTCCACGAGGGTCCCGGCCACGTCGTCGATGGAGAAGGCCCCGGCGGCGTCCTCGCCGTCCTCGCCGTCCCCGCCGCCGCCCTCCTCCGCGATCCGGGCGTGGAAGACCACCTGGAGCAGGACGTCGCCGAGCTCCTCGCGCAGCTCCTCCCGGTCCCCGTCCTCGATGGCCTCGACGAGTTCGTACGCCTCCTCGATGGCGTACTTGGCCAGGCCCTTGTGGGTCTGCTGCGAGGTCCACGGGCACTCGCGCCGGACCCGGTCCATCACCTGGACCAGGTCGAGCAGGCGCGCGCCGGGCAGGTCGTACGAGCCGGGCAGGAGCTCCAGGTCGGGCATGGAGACGCGGCCGGAGCCGGCCAGCCGGGCCAGCCCGTCGGTGAGGCGCCGGTCGCCCTCCCCGCTCGGGAGCAGCACGACCGTACGGCCGCCCGCGCAGGCCTCGACCAGTTCGTGCGCGTCCGGGGTCCCGAACGCGACCTCGATGCCCGCCTCCCGCAGGTACGGCAGCTGCGGGTGGCCGGGGTCGGCGCACAGCACCCGGTCCGCGGCGTGCAGGGTCTGCCACGCCGGCCAGGACAGCACGCCGGGGGCGACCCGGTGGCTGGTGGTCAGCAGGACGATGCGGCCCGTGGGCTCGGCGGCGGTGGGCTCGGAGTGCTCGGTCACCCTCCGAACCTACCTCCGGCCGGGCGCGTCAGGCTCCGGCGGGTGCCTGCTCGGGCTGGGTCCGCTGGGCGATCCAGGGGGTCTCCCCGGCGCCGAGCTTGATCTGCTTGACGTCCCAGGCGCCGTAGCGCGGGTTGACCTCGATGTGCAGGTCGGTCGCGGCGGCCCGGGCGGGCTCCTCCAGCTTCCCCTGGCCGTACTTCGCGGTCAGCTTGGTCAGCAGGACCCGGTCCCGCAGGAAGCGGTCGACCTGGCCGGGGGCCATGGCGCCCTTCTGCAGGAGCAGTGCCTCGAACTGCTCGGTCCCCTTGTTCTCCTCCACGTACGCCTCGCGCTCGTCCTCGATCTCCTTGGCGGAGACGGAGATCCCGGCGGTCCCGGCCATCTTGTCGATGACGTGGCTCTGGAGCATCGAGTCGAGCTTCTGGCGCTCCAGGTTGGGGGTGCTCGCGATGAGTTCGGCGGCGGCCTGCCCGGTCCGGTTCTGCGCCGCGCGGACGTCGTTGACCTGGGCCTGGAGGGCGGAGGTGGTGATCCGTTCGCCGCCGACGACGGCCGCGGTGCCGGGCCGGGACTCGCCCGAGCAGGCGGACAGCAGGGGCGTCGCCAGGAGCAGGGCGGCTGAGACGGAGAGCGCTGTGCGACGGTGCAAAGGAGCCTCCAGGGCCGGGAGATTGTGCGTCGGTGCACAAGGGCCGTGCGGTGATCGATGGTATGCAGTCGGAGTGGTCGGAGCCACCGGTTCGACCAACGATTCCCGAGGTGTCGGGGTGCGCGTTCATCTGGCGGCCATCCTTCGGTCCCCCGGTGGTGCCAGGGTCGGCCCACCATGTCGACACCGCACCGCTCACAGCACCGCTCGCCGCGCCGCCTGAGCCTGTCCGGCTCGGCGCTCGCCGCCCTGCTCACGGCGGTGGCCGTGTGCGCCGGGGACGCCGCCGCCCGCGTCTTCCCGTACGGACCGCGCCACCGCAGCATCAACGACCTCGGCAATCAGTTCGTGCCCTTCCACGCGCACCTGTGGGACCTCCTGCACGGCCGCGCGGAGGGCGGGCTGCTGTTCAACTGGCAGTCCGGGTACGGCACCAGCTTCCTTCCCGACCTGGGCACGTATCTGACCAGCCCGCTCTCCGTCCTCGTCGGGCTCTTCCCGCGCGCGGACATAGACCTCGCGGTGTACGTCGTCACCGTGCTCAAGATGACGGTCGCGGCGGCGGCGACGGCCTGGCTGCTGCGCACCCAGCGCCGCGGGCCGTGGTGGGCGGCGGGGCTGCTCGGAGCCTCGTACGCGCTGTGCGGCTGGTCGGTGATCGAGGCCTCCTACAACCCCATGTGGCTGGACGGGCTGATCGCCTTCCCCCTGCTGTGCCTGACCGGCGAATGGGCCCTGCGCGGGCGCCGGCTCCTGCTCGCGCCGCTGGTCGTCGCCGTCTGCTGGACGGCGAACTTCTACACCGCCTACATGGCGACGCTGGGTGCGGCGCTGGTGCTGGTGGTACGGGTGGTGCTGACCCGGGAGGGCCTGGGGGCCCGGGCGGCGGTGATCGCGCGGGCGGCCGGGACGACCCTGCTGGGGATCGTGCTCGCGGCGCCGGTGCTCGTTCCCCTCTTCCTCAGCTCGGGCCGGGCCTACCCGGGGTGGGCCAAGGAGTTCCGGCCGGTGTCCTGGGCGGACCTCTTCGCGCGGCTGCTGCCCGCGACGTACTCCTTCTCCTCCCCCGCCGTCTTCGTGGGCACCGGGACCCTGCTGCTGGTGGCCGCGCTGCCGTTCCACCGGGCCGTGCCGGTGCGCACCCGGCTGTGGTGGGCGGGGCTGACGGTGGCCGTGGCGCTCTCGCTCCAGTGGGCCCCGACCCACCTGGCCTGGCACCTCTTCGCGACCCCGAATGGCAGCCCGTACCGGCAGACCTTCGTGCTCGCCGGGATCGCCGTGATCGCCGCCTGGACCGGGCTGGCGGCGGGCCCGCCCCGGCTGCCGGCCCTGGCGACGGGCGCGGGCCTGCTCGCGGCCGCCGTGCTGTGGGCGCGCGGGAGCACGCTCGGGACGGACTGGGGGTACGCACTGTTCGCGGGCGGGCTCGCGCTGGCGGGCGCCGCCTGGTGGGCGCTGCGCCACCGCCGGCTGGCGCTCCCGGCGGCCGGGCTGCTGGCGGTGGTCCTGCTGGCCCAGGCGGCCGCGACGACCGCCTACGGCCACAGGGGGAAGCTGGGCGGGCTCGACGACTACCCGTCCTGGGGGGCGGCCCACACCGCGCGCGCCGAGGCCCTGGCCGGCGCCGAGGGCTGGCCGGCGTACCGCACCGACCCGAGCCGGCCCGCCCTGTCGGGCAACGACCCGATGCTGCTGGGCGGGGAGGGCGGCTCGTACTACAGCAGCCACACCCCGGAGGTGTTCACGCACACGATGGTCGCCCTCGGGGCCGGGTGGACCTCCCGCGGGCGCAACGTCCAGAGCATCGACAACCCGGTGACGGACGCCCTGTTCGCGGTCGGCGCGCGCCTGCAGCCCGACGGCACGGTCCGCCGCGCCGAGGTGCCCCCGCTGGTGACCACCCGCCCGCCCGGCGCACCCGTCTCCTACGGCGACTCCCCCTTCGCCAACCAGGAACTGCTGCTGGGCGCCCGGGTGTACGAGGACCCGCTCGCGCCCGGTGTCTGCCGCGCGGGCACGGAGGCCTACCTGTGGGCCCCGGAGTACAACGCGACGGCCCGCCTCGCGGACGGGCCCGCCTTCCGCCTGAACGGCAGCGCCCCCCGCAACCGGGCCGCCCTGCAGCCGATGGGCGTCTCCCGCGGGGCCTCCTCGGCCCTGGTCTTCGACGCGGCCCCGCCCCCGCGGTGGACCCTGTCCTGCCTGGACCGCGCCCGCCTCGACACCGCGGTGGCCGGCCTGCGCGCCACGGCGGCGACCTCCCTGCGGGTCGGCTCCTCGCAGATCCGGGCCGAGCTGCCGGCGGGGGCCACGGGCACAGCGGTCCTCTCCGTCCCCGCGATCGCCGGCTGGACCTGCAACGGCCGCCCGGCCGCGGCCCATCTGGGACTGGTCGCCCTGCCCCTGGACGGCCGCACCACCACGCTCAGCTGCTCGTTCCGCCCCCCGGGGCTGCTCCCGGGCGCCGCGGCGGCGGGACTGGCCCTGGTCGTTCTGGTGGGCCTGGCGATCGGGCGGCGTCAGCGCACCTGACCCAGCCACTGCAGGGTCCGGCGGATCTCGGCGGGGAAGGGGTGCGCCGGGCCGTGCAGGCGGTCCGCGTCGAACAGCAGCCGGGCCAGGGTCTCGTGGGCCGCCTGCCGGTCGCCGAGGGAGAGCAGCAGGTGGGCGATCCGGCGGCGGACCTCCAGGGGCAGGCCCGGGTCCGGGTTGGCGTAGTGGTTCTCGAAGAGCGGGAGCAGCGAGCGGTACTCCGCCAGGGCGGCGGCCGGTTCACCGAGCTGCTCCAGGCACTGGGCCGCGTCGTAGCGGAAGCGCAGGGACTGCGGGTCACCGGCCGGGAACTCGTCGGCGAGGCGGCGCAGTTCCGGCAGGGCGCGGCGGTACTGGCCGTCGTCCATCAGCGTGGCGGCGTACTGCTTGCGCAGGGAGCGGACCACCGGGGAGTGCTCCCCGTGCTCGGCGGCCGCCGCCGGCAGGATGCCGCCGAGGATGTCCCCGGCCTGGGTGAGCCGCCCCTGGTCCAGCAGCTTGCGGGCCTCGTCCACGGCGCCGGGGATGTCGGGCCGGGCGGGCGTCGGGACCGGGGTCGGCGGCGAGGTCGGCTGCGGCGGGATCACGGTGGACCGGTCCGGCCAGGGGGCGTGCGGGCGCAGGAAGGGGCGGGTCGGGTCGAGCGGGCCGGCGGGGGCCCGGCTGCCGCTGGCGGGCAGCAGCGGGGCGAGGGCCTCGTAGACGGCCTGCGCGGAGCCGGGGCGGTCCTGCGGGTCCTTGGCGAGCAGGCGCATCAGGAGCGTCTCCAGCTCCTGCGGGATCTCCGGGCGCCCCGGCCGGACCGGGGCCGGGGGCTCGTACAGGTGGCGGTGGAGCACGCCGAGGGCGGTGGATCCCGCGAAGGGGACGTTGCCGCTGAGGAGTTCGTAGAGCAGCACGCCCAGCGCGTACAGGTCGGTGTACGGGCCGACCGCGCCGCTCATGGCCTGCTCGGGCGCCATGTACGCGGGGCTGCCGATGGGTGTGCCGGTGCTGGTGAGACGGGTGGTGTCGGTGTCCATCACCGAGGCCACACCGAGGTCCAGGACGAGCACGGTGCCGTCCGGGCGGATCATCACGTTGCGGGGCTTCAGGTCGCGGTGCACGATCGGCACCGCGTGCACCGCGGAGAGCACGGAGCACAGCTGCGCGACGACGGCGACCGCCCACTGCCAGGGGTAGGGGCCGTGCTCGGCGAGGTGGTCGGCGAGGTCGGTGCCCTCGACGTAGCCCATGACGAGGAACAGTTCGTCGCCGTCGCTGCCGGCGTCGTGCACGGTGACCAGGCCGGGGTGGTCGACCTGCGCGGTCACCCGGCACTCGCGCACGAAGCGGCGGCGCAGCTCCTCGGCGACGGTGCCGGGGCCGGCGACCTTGTCGGGGCGCAGCAGCTTGACGGCCACCCGGCGGTCCAGGCGCTTGTCGTACGCGGTCCAGACCTGGCCCATGCCGCCCTGTCCCAGGATGGAGGCCAGCTGGTAGCGGTCTCCGATGAGCCGGTCGGTCACTGATTCGGGTCCTGGATCGCGGTCTGGTTCGGGTCCTGGTAAGGGCCGCCGGGCGGCGGGGTCTGCTTGCGCAGCAGCTCGCTGAGCTCGTCGAGCTCGGCGCGGACCTGCCCGATGCGCGGCGGCGGGGTCGGCTGCGGGGGCACCTGCGGCGGGGCCGGGGCGGCAGCGGGCTGCTGGGGCACGGGCGTCTGGCCGTGCGGGTAGCCGTAGGCGGGCGAGGCCTGCTGCGGGTGGGCGTAGGGCGCGGACGGGTACCCGTAGGCGGGCAGCGCCGCCCTCCGGGCCTCGTGGTGCTTGATGTCGGCGACGAGGAAGTACACGCAGATCGCGAAGCCGGTGAAGATCGAGCCACCGGCGCCGAGGTTGCCCTGCCAGCCGTTGACGTCGGGGGTGGGGTCGAGCTGGATCAGCGTCATCCACAGGACGGCGAGCGCACCGCTGACCACCAGCAGCACCCAGTCACGGGACTTGCGGGTGACCAGGGCGAGCCGCAGCATCGAGCCCCAGGCCAGGAAGCCGCAGCTCAGGATGGGCAGCAGCATGAACACCACGCGCAGTGCCACCACGCCCCCGTCGGTGGACTGGGGGGCGTGCTGCGGCGGAAGGCCGTGGCCGTGCATCGCTGCTCCTGACGGGCCGTGCGGAAGAAGTTTCGGCTCTGAGGGTATACAGCGTTCCCGGCCATGAGTGAGGGGATGCGCGCAACCGTTGCACGCTCGCTGCACGGCACCTCACCCGCGCCCGGAACGACCCCCGACGGGCGAATCGTCCTGGACGTGTGCAGCGTCGCAACGGGCCGGGAGTCCGCATCGCGGACTCCCGGCCCCCACGACGGTCAGGAGCCGAGGATGGTGGTGAGGAACTCCCCCGTCCAGGCCAGCAGTTCCCGGCCGACCACCGGCTTGCCGCCGATCTTGCCCGCCTTCGGGCGCGGGATCAGCACCTGCGAGGTGGCGGGCTTGAGCACCGTCCCCGGGTAGAGGCGCTTGAGGCGCAGCTCCTGCGACTCGCGCAACTCCACCGGGCCGAAGCGGATGTTGTTGCCCTGGAGGGTGATGTCCCCGACCCCGCAGGCCCGGGCGAGCATCCGCAGTCCGGCCACCAGCAGCAGGTTCTCCACCGGCTCGGGCAGCTTGCCGTAGCGGTCGGTGAGTTCCTCCCGTACGGCCTTGATGTCCGCCTCGGAACCGGCGGAGGCGATGGACCGGTACGCCTGCAGGCGCAGCCGCTCGCCGGGCGCGTAGTCGTGCGGGACGTGCGCGTCGACCGGAAGCTCGATCTTGACCTCCAGCGGCGGCTCCTCCTCCACCCCTCCCTCGACGGCGGCCCGGTAGTCGGCGACGGCCTCGCCGACCATGCGGATGTAGAGGTCGAAGCCGACGCCGGCGATGTGACCGGACTGCTCGCCGCCGAGCAGGTTGCCCGCACCGCGGATCTCCAGGTCCTTCATGGCCACGTACATGCCCGCGCCCATCTCGGTGTGCTGGGCGATGGTGGCCAGGCGCTCGTGCGCGGTCTCCGTGAGCGGCTTCTCCGGCGGGTAGAGGAAGTACGCGTAACCGCGCTCGCGGCCACGGCCGACCCGGCCGCGCAGCTGGTGCAGCTGGGACAGGCCGAAGTTGTCGCCGCGCTCCACGATCAGGGTGTTCGCGTTGGAGATGTCGATGCCGGACTCGACGATCGTCGTCGAGACGAGGACGTCGAACTTCTTCTCCCAGAAGTCGACGACGACCTGCTCCAGCGCCTGCTCCGACATCTGGCCGTGCGCCGTCGCGATCCGCGCCTCGGGCACGATCTCGCGCAGCTTGGCGGCCGCCCGGTCGATGGACTCGACCCGGTTGTGGATGTAGAAGCACTGGCCCTCGCGCAGCAGTTCGCGGCGGATGGCCGCGCCGATCTGCTTCTCCTCGTACGGGCCGACGAAGGTGAGCACCGGGTGCCGCTCCTCCGGCGGGGTGGTGATCGTCGACATCTCGCGGATGCCGGTGACCGCCATCTCCAGGGTGCGCGGGATCGGCGTGGCGGACATGGTGAGCACGTCGACGTTGGCGCGGAGCTTCTTCAGCTGCTCCTTGTGCTCCACGCCGAAGCGCTGCTCCTCGTCGACGATGACCAGGCCCAGGTCCTTGAACCTCGTCTCCTGCGAGAAGAGGCGGTGGGTGCCGATCACGATGTCGACCGAGCCCTCCTTCAGCCCCTCCAGGGTGGCCTTGGACTCCGTTTCGCTCTGGAAGCGCGACAGCGCCTTCACCTTGACCGGGAACTGCGCGTACCGCTCGGAGAAGGTGCCGAAGTGCTGCTGCACGAGCAGGGTGGTCGGCACGAGGACGGCCACCTGCTTGCCGTCCTGGACCGCCTTGAAGGCGGCTCTCACGGCAATCTCGGTCTTGCCGTAGCCGACGTCGCCGCAGATCAGCCGGTCCATGGGGACGGACTTCTCCATGTCCTCCTTGACCTCGGCGATGGTGGTGAGCTGGTCGGGCGTCTCCGCGTACGGGAAGGCGTCCTCCAGCTCGCGCTGCCAGGGGGTGTCCGGGCCGAAGGTGTGGCCGGGGGCCGCCATCCGGGCGCTGTAGAGTTTGATGAGGTCGGCGGCGATCTCCTTGACGGCCTTCTTCGCGCGCGCCTTGGTCTTGGTCCAGTCGGCGCCGCCGAGCCGGTGCAGGGTCGGGGCCTCGCCGCCGACGTACTTGGTGACCTGCTCCAGCTGGTCGGTGGGGATGTAGAGCCGGTCGCCGGGCTGGCCGCGCTTGGCCGGCGCGTACTCCACCAGCAGGTACTCGCGGGTGGCACCCTGCACGGTCCGCTGGACCATCTCGACGTAGCGGCCCACGCCGTGCTGCTCGTGGACGATGTAGTCGCCGGCCTCCAGGGTCAGCGGGTCGATCGTCTTGCGGCGCCGGGTCGGCATCCGGCCGAGGTCCTTGGTGGCGGTGCGCTGGCCGGTCAGGTCCGTCTCGGTGAGGACGGCGATCTTCAGGGCCGGGTCGACGAACCCGTTGGCGACCGAGCCGCAGGCGACGTGGACGATCGACGGCTCCAGGGTGCGGAGCTCGGCCTCCAGCCGGGCCGGGATGCCCTCGCCGCCGAGCACCTCGACGGTACGGGCGGCCGGACCGTGGCCCTCGGTGAGGTAGACGGTGTGCCAGCCGTCGGCGATCCAGCCCTTGGTGTCGGCCAGCGCCCGGGCGGTGTCGCCGCGGTAGGCCTCCGGCGCGTGCATGCCGAGCTTCAGGACCGCCGGCTCGCCGGCTGATGTCGCCGGGCCGCCCACCGTCTCGTCGGCGGCGAAGGGGGAGACCGACCACCACATCATGTTCAGCTCGCGGGCCCGGTCGCGGACGTCCGCGATCCCGCGCAGCGAGGCCGCGCCGACGTCGATGGGGGCCTGGCCGCCGCCCGCCGTGGCCGCCCAGGAGGCCATCAGGAACTCCTGGCTCGTCGCGACCAGGTCGGCGGCCCGGGTGCGTACCCGCTCGGGGTCGCAGACCACGGCCATCGAACCGGCGGGCAGGACGTCGATCAGCAGCTCCATGTCGTCGACGAGGACCGGGGCCAGGGACTCCATGCCCTCGACCGCGATCCCCTCGGCGAGCTTGTTCAGCAGCTCGCCGAGCTCGGGATGGGCCTCGGCGAGGGCCGCGGCCCGCTCCCGTACGGCGTCGGTCAGCAGCAGCTCGCGGCAGGGCGGGGCCCACAGCCCGTGCTCGGCCACCTCCAGGGAGCGCTGGTCGGCGACCTTGAAGTAACGGATCTCCTCGACCTCGTCGCCCCAGAACTCGATGCGCAGCGGGTGTTCCTCGGTGGGCGGGAACACGTCGAGGATGCCGCCGCGCACGGCGAACTCCCCGCGCTTCTCGACGAGCTCGACGCGCGCGTACGCGGCGGCGGCCAGCGCCGCCGTGATCTCCCCGAGGTCGGCGCTCCCGCCCTGGCGCAGGCTGACCGGCACCAGGTCCCCGAGCCCCTTGACCTGCGGCTGGAGCACGGACCGGATGGGGGCGACGATCACGCTCACCGGCCCGGCCGCCGGATCGTCCTTGCTGGGGTGCACGAGCCTGCGCAGGACGGCGAGCCGGCGGCCCATGGTGTCGCTGCGCGGGCTGAGCCGCTCGTGCGGGAGCGTCTCCCAGGACGGGTAGTCCACCACCTCGTCGGGCGGCAGCAGGGAGCGCAGGGCGGCGGCCAGGTCCTCGGCCTCGCGCCCGGTGGCGGTGACCGCGAGCACCGTCCGCTCGGTCCGCCGGGCCAGCGCGGCGATCGCGAAGGGCCGCGCGGCGGCGGGGCCGACCAGGTCCACGTGCATGCGGTTGCCGTCCCCGGCCGCGGTGACCGCCTCGGCGAGGGCGGGGTCCCGGGTGACGGCGTCGAGCAGTCCGTGCAGGCTCATGAAGGAGGCTTTCCGTCCGGTGAAGGGGCAACGCGAAGGGCCCGACACGTCGCACGGGCCGGGGGTTCCCACCATACGACGCGCCCCGCCGCCACGCGCGGGGGATTCAGGTCGCCCGTGCGGGTGACGGGGCCGGCGCCCGGACGGGCCCGGACCGGAGGGCTCACCGGAGCAACCGGGCGTGCGTTCGCACCCCTCTACGATGTCGAGGTACTGACGTCCGAGTACGCCGAGGGGGCACGAAGGCCGTGACGAGCGATGCCATAGTCCGGCCGGAAGCCGCGGCGGATCCGGCGCGTCCGGACCCGGTGCGGGCCAAACCGGTTCGGGCGAAGCCGGTTCGGGCGAAGCCGGTCGGGAGCCGGTGGGCCGGACCGTACGCGGTCGCCGGCGGCCTGTTCCTCGTGTACCTCGCCCTCTCCGTCGGGCGGTTCCGGCGGATGGACTGGGCCTCGTGGGACCTGGGCATCTTCGAGCAGGCGATCCGCGCGTACGCGCACCTGCAGGAGCCCGTCGCGGACCTGAAGGGGCCGGGGGCGAACATCCTCGGCGACCACTTCAGCCCGATCATCGCGCTCGCTGCCCCCGTCTACCGGCTCTTCCCCGGCCCGCTCACCCTGCTCGTCGTGCAGGCGGCGCTGTTCGCGCTCTCCGCCGTCCCCGTCACCAGGGCGGCCGGACGGCTCCTGGGCCGGGCCCGCGGGATCGCGATCGGCATCGCGTACGGACTGTCCTGGGGCGTCCAGCGGGCGGTGGAGTTCGACTTCCACGAGATCGCCTTCGCCATGCCCCTGCTGGCCTTCTCCCTGGAGGCGGTGCTCACCCGTCGCTGGCGGGCCGCTCTGCTGTGGGCGCTTGCGCTGGTCCTCGTCAAGGAGGACCTCGGCTTCACGCTCGCCGCCCTGGCCGTGGTCGTGGCCTGGCGGGCCTGGACCACCGACCGCCGGACCGCGTGGACCGCGCTCGGCGTCGCCGCCTTCGGCGCCGTCTTCGCCGTCCTCGTGTTCACCGTCTTCATACCGGCCTTCGCCACCGAGGGCTACGGCTACTGGCACAAGATCGACGGCGGCGGCCCGTTCGCCGGCACCGGCACGAAGCTCGCCACCCTGGCGTGGGTGCTGATCCCCACCACCGGGCTGCTAGCCCTGCGCTCGCCGCTGCTGCTGGTCGCCGCGCCCACCCTCGGCTGGCGGTTCCTGTCCGGGGACGACCACTACTGGTCCACCGACTGGCACTACAGCGCCGTGCTCATGCCCGTCGTCTCCCTCGCCCTCGTCGACGCCATCGACACGTTCCGGCGCAGCGAGCGGCCCCGACTGCGCGCGTACTCCCTCCAGCTGCCCACCGCCGTCCTCGCCGCAGGCCTCGCCCTGGCCGCGACGGCCATGCCGACCGCGAAGCTCGCGGAGGCGCGTACGTACGAGAAGCCCGACCGCGTCACCGCCATCGAGCGGCTCCTCGACCGGATCCCCGACGGGGCCACCGTGGAGGCCGACACCACGCCGCTGACCCGGCTGACCTCCCGCTGCCGCGTCCTGTGGATCGGCGGCAGCAAGGGCGTGGTCCCCGACTGGATCACCATCGACAACTCCTCCCGGTGGGCCGGCGACCCGGTCGTCTACGCCGGCCAGCTGCACCCCGGTGAGCGGTACACCCTGGTGGGCGAGGCCGCCGGGATCGTCCTCCTGCAGCGCGGCTGACGGACGGCCGGACGGCTGGCGGACGACAAGGCGCCGGCCCGGAACCAAAGGTCCCGGGCCGGCGCCCTCCCCCGAACGACCGCGCAGCGGTTACTCGCTCGCGATCGCGTTCAGAACGTTCATCCGCCCTGCCCGGAAGGCCGGGACCAGTGCGGCGAACAGGCCCACGAAGGCCGAGGCGGCGAACACCCCGATGATCGTCGGCCACGGGATCTCCAGGACCTTCAGGCCCTGGAGCGCCAGCAGCTGCTGGGCGCTGGCGCCCCAGCCCATGCCCAGCCCGAGGCCGAGCAGGGCGCCGAAGAGGGCGATGACCACCGACTCCAGGCGGATCATGCGGCGCAGCTGGCGGCGGGAGAGGCCGATGGCGCGCATCAGGCCGATCTCGCGGGTCCGCTCGACCACCGACAGGGCGAGGGTGTTCACGACACCCAGGACCGCGATGACGATGGCGAGGCCGAGGAGCCCGTAGACCATGTTCAGCAGCTGACCGACCTGGTCCTTCAGGGACTGCTTGTAGTCGGCCTGGTTGCGCACCGCGTACTGCGGGTACTCCGCCATCGCCGCCTTGACCGCCTTGTACGCGGCGGCGTCGGACTGCCCGTCCTTCGCGCTGGCCAGCAGCATGAAGGGCAGCGGCAGCCGGTCGGCCGGGACGTTGGCCCGCGCGATATCGGTGCTGATGTACTTCATGGTCTTGTCGATGTTGCCGCCGTCGCTGGTGATCGCCGCAACCTTCAGCTTGACGGTGTTGCCGCCGGTGAAGGCGACCGTCAGCTCGTCGCCGAGCTTGATGCCGTGCTTGGTCGCGTACTCCGAGCCCACCGACATGGAGTCCTTGTTGTACGCCGCCGCGTGCTCCCCGGCGACCATCTTGCGCCGGATGTCCTTGGCGTACGTCGGGTCGGTGGCGCCGAGGCCCACCTCTTCGGCGGCGCCGCCGGGGGCGGTGATCTTGGCCGGCACCTCCCGGTAGGCGGTGACGTGGTCGAGGCCGCCGGTGGATCGCAGCGCCTGCTCGGCCTGCGGCAGCATGGGCTGGCCGGTCTCGGAGTTGATGATGTAGTCCGCGCCGACGGACTTGTCGAGCTCGTCGGTGGCGGAGGCCACCATCGAGGAGCCGACCACCGACAGGCAGGCGACCAGCGCGAGGCCGATCATCAGCGCGGCGGCGGTGGCGCCGGTGCGGCGCGGGTTGCGCAGGGCGTTGCGCTCGGCGAGCCGGCCCACCGGCCCGAAGGGCCGCAGCACCACACCGGAGAGCACCCGCACCACGCCCGCGGCGAGCAGCGGGCCGATCACGATGAAGCCAATGAGGGTGAAGACGACGCCCAGACCCAGCCAGAGCGATCCGGCTGCGGCCTCGTCGGCGGCCGCGGCGAGGAAGAGCCCGGCGCCGCCGATGCCGGTGAGGACCAGGCCGATGACGGCGCGGCGGACGCCGGCCTTCTTGTCGCCGGGGGTGCCGGACTCGCGCAGGGCCGCCATCGGGGAGACCTTGCCGGCGCGGCGGGCCGGGATGTAGGCGGAGACGATGGTGACGACGATGCCGAGGAAGATGCCGACGACCGGGGTGTACCAGGCGACGGTCAGATCGTCGGTGGACAGGTGCATGCCCATCTGGCCCATGAGCTTCATCAGGCCGATGGCCAGGCCGACGCCCGCGCCGACGCCGAGGACCGAGCCGACGACACCGAGCAGGAAGGCCTCCACGACGACGGACTTGAGGACCTGTCCGCTGTCGGCGCCGATGGCGCGCATCAGGCCGGTCTCACGGGTGCGCTGGGCGACCAGCATCGAGAAGGTGTTGAAGATCAGGAAGATGCCGACGAGGAAGGCGATGAGGGCGAAGCCGAACATCACGTACTTCATGACGTTGAGGAAGGAGCCGACGTCCTTGCGGTTGGCGTCCGCGGCTTCCTTGGCGGTCTGGAGCTTGTACGTGTCCGCGCCGACGGCGGAAGCGATGCTCTGCTTGAGCTGCTCGTCGCTCACCCCGTCCTTGGCGGTGACGTTGACGTGCGTGAAGGAGCCGGGGGAGCCGAGCAGCGCCTGCTGCGCGGTGGCGGTGTCGAAGTAGACGACGGCCGCACCCGGGTTGGTGACGGTGAAGGTGGCGATGCCGGTGATCTTGGCGCGGATGTCGCCGGTGATGGCGATGGTGCGCAGTTCATCACCGAGCTTCAGGTGGTGCTTCTCCACGGTGTCGGCGTCGACCATCACCTCGGTGGGGCCGCGCGGCGCCTGACCGGCGGTGATCTTCATGGACTTGAGCTCGTTGTCGTTCCAGTTGCCCGCGATGGTCGGGGCACCGGTGGTCGAGCCCATGTTCTCGTTCTTGGAGTTGACCACGGTGACGGACATCGACATGACGGCGCCCTCGGCGCTCTTGACGCCCTCGGCCTTCTTCACCTGATCGACGGTGGATCCGGCCACCATCTCGGGCTTGCCGCTGTCCGGGGTGTCCTCCCCGCCCTTCGCCGACTTCGGGCTGACCGTCACATCGGCGCTGGTGACGGCGAACAGCTTGTCGAAGGTGGTGTTCATGGTGTCGGTGAACACCAGCGTGCCGCAGACGAAGGCGACGGACAGCATGACGGCGACGGCGGACAGCGCCATCCGCCCCTTGTGCGCGATGAAGTTGCGCCGCGAGGTCTTCAGGACGGTGTTGCTCATGACGTCCGCCCGCGCGCGTCGAAGTCCTTCATGCGGTCCAGGACCTGGTCGGCGGTGGGCCCGTACATCTCGTCGACGATCCGGCCGTCGGCGAGGAAGATGACGCGGTCCGCGTAGGACGCGGCGACCGGGTCGTGGGTGACCATGACGATGGTCTGGCCGAGCTCGTCCACCGAACGGCGCAGGAAGCCGAGTACCTCGGCGCCGGCACGGGAGTCCAGGTTTCCGGTCGGCTCGTCGCCGAAGATGATCTGCGGGCGGGCGGCGAGGGCGCGGGCGACCGCGACGCGCTGCTGCTGGCCGCCGGAGAGCTCGGTCGGGCGGTGCTTGAGCCGGCCGGCGAGGCCCACGGTCTCCACGACCCGGTTCAGCCACTCCGCGTCGGGCTTGCGGCCCGCGATGTCCATGGGGAGCGTGATGTTCTCCAGGGCGTTGAGCGTGGGCAGCAGGTTGAAGGCCTGGAAGATGAAGCCGATCCGGTCGCGGCGCAGCTGCGTGAGCTTCTTGTCCTTCAGCCCGGTGATCTCGGTGTCGTCCAGGTGGATCTGGCCGCTGGTCACCGTGTCGAGACCGGCGAGGCAGTGCATCAGCGTGGACTTGCCGGAGCCGGAGGGGCCCATGATCGCGGTGAACTGGCCGCGCATGATGTCCACGTCCACGTCGTCGAGGGCGACGACGCGCGTCTCCCCGGAGCCGTAGGCCTTGACGACCTTGCGCGCCCGGGCCGCGACGGCTGCATGCCCTCCAGTACCCCCGTGCCTGGTTTCGGTCATAGCCGTTGTCACGGTCTTTCTCCCTTTTCGCCTGTGTGCGTCTGTCTGCGTCTGTCTGCGTGCCGCGTGCGTCTGCGTGCTGCGTGCGTCGTCGTCATGAAGTCTGCGGCGGGTGGGGGTCCGGGCACGCTGGTGCCCATCGCCGTATCCACCCGGGGGTTATCCCCACCCCCCACCTCCCGGTCCGTATGTTCCAGTTAAGGAGGCGCCGGGGGCCCTCACCTCCTCCGCCGGGAGGAACCGCCCCTGGCCCGTTGTGTGGAGGCACCCCTAGTACTGCAACCGCATGTGGCGTGACGGTCGGTGAGGTTGCTCGTTGTTGTGACTGTGTGATGAATCGCTGACGGTTGAGCAGATCGAGTCGTGGTCCGAGGGTGTAGCGGGGTTGCATGCCCGGTTCGGGCATCGTTTTGGCAGGTCGGAGCCACGTGATCGGGCTCTGGACTACATGACGGGCCTGCTTGCGCCGCTAGAGAAGAAGAACGGGTGGACGCTGGCCGAGCAGGTCGGCCAGCTCCGCCCGGACGGTGTGCAACGCCTGCTCAACCACTCCGAATGGGACGAGAACGCGGTCCGCGACGATGTCCGGGACTTCGTCGTGGAGACCATCGGCGCCAAGGATGGCGTGCTCATCGGGGACGACACCGGGTTCCTGAAGAAGGGCACCAGGTCAGCAGGGGTCCAGCGGCAGTATTCCGGCACCGCTGGCCGCACCGAGAACTGCCAGATCGGCACCTTCCTCGCCTACGCATCCGCCAAAGGGCGGGCGCTGATCGACCGGGAACTCTACGTCCCGAAGTCCTGGACGGACGACCGCGACCGCTGCCGGGCAGCCGGGATCGACGACACCGTGCCGTTCGCCACGAAGATCGAGCACCTCAAGTGGATGCTGCAACGCGCCATCGACGCGGCTGTTCCCTTCGCCTGGGTGACCGCGGACGAGGCATACGGGCAGGTCAAACACTTCCGCGCCTGGCTGGAAGAACGCCAGGCCGCGTATGTGCTGGCCACCAAGGTCAACGACACCGTGATCACCGCCGACGGCCGCGACGCCCGCGTCGACGAGCTGATCGCGGCCCTGCCGAAGCAGGCATGGAAACGGATCTCCGCCGGAGCAGGCGCCCACGGCCAGCGGATCTACCACTGGGCCCGCGTCGCGATCCGGCCCACCTGGGAGGGCGGATCCGGGCACTGGGTGCTCGCCCGCCGCAACCTGTCCGACCCCACCGACATCGCCTACTACGTCTGCTATGGCCCCGTCACTTCCCGGCTGAAAGACCTGGTCAGGACCGCCGGAGCCAGGTGGGCGGTGGAGGAATGCTTCCAGACCGCGAAGGGTGAATGCGGGCTCGATCACTACCAGGTGCGGCTCTACCGGGCCTGGTACCGGCACATCACCCTGGCCATGGCCGTCCTGGCCTACCTCACGGCCATCCGTGCCGCAGAAGCCGCAAAAGGGGCAGCGGAGATGACGAGCAAGACCTCATACCCCTCAGCGTCCCGGAGATCCGCCGGATGATCGGGCACGTCGTCGTCACGCCCCGCTGCCACAGCAACGAGCACCGTCTGCACTGGTCACGCTTCCGGCGCCGCAGCCAGGCCCGAGCCCGCCGCTGCCATTACCAACGCCGAGGCCACGACCCACACATGCGGTTGCAGTACTAGGGGATGTCCACCCTTCGAGGCAGAAGGCCTGGGGGATATCGCGGGACACGGGGGCGGTGAGAAGGTGTTCCCCGCAGTTACGTGCAGGGGGAAGGAATCTCGGTGGCCGCAGCGCAGAGCACGGGCGGAGGCCAGGACGGCATACCCGAGGGGCGTGCGGACCACGTGCCGGCGGCGGCGGGGGCGGCCGTTTCGGCCACGGGCCCGGAGGCACCGGCCGGTGCCCGTGCGGGCGGTGCCGGTGCGGGCGGCGCGGCTGGTGCGGGCGGCGCCGGGGAGGCCCGGAAGGCCGGCGGCCGGCCACCTGCCCCCGTGGTCGCCTCACTGATGCTCGGCATGGCCCTCGTCACCCTCGACAGCACCATCGTCGCCACCGCCGTCCCGCAGATCGTGGGCGACCTCGGCGGCTTCTCCGTCTTCTCCTGGCTCTTCTCCGGCTATCTGCTGGCCGTCACCGTCACCCTGCCCGTCTACGGGAAGCTGTCCGACACCTTCGGCCGCAAGCCTGTCCTCCTCTTCGGCATCGGCCTCTTCCTCGTCGGCTCGCTGCTGTGCGCGCTCGCCTGGAACATGGCCGCCCTGATCGCCTTCCGGATCGTCCAGGGCCTGGGCGGCGGCGCCCTCCAGGGCACGGTCCAGACCCTGGCCGCCGACCTCTACCCGCTGAAGGACCGCCCGAAGATCCAGGCCCGGATGTCCAGCGTCTGGGCCACCTCGGCCGTGGCCGGCCCGGCGCTCGGCGGGCTCCTCGCCTCGTACGCGCACTGGCGCTGGATCTTCCTGCTCAACCTGCCGCTGGCCGCCCTGGCCCTGTGGATGGTCGCCCGTCACCTGGTGGAGCCCGTACGGTCCCCCGGGCGCCGGGGTCCCGTCGACTGGGCGGGCGCCCTGGCCGTCTTCGCCTGCGGCGGCCTGCTGCTCTTCGCGCTCGTCCAGGGCGGGGTCGCCTGGCCGTGGCTGTCCGCGCCCTCGCTGGGGCTGCTGGGCGCGAGCGCGGTGCTGGCCGCGGTGGTGGTCGTGGTGGAACGCCGGGCCGAGGAACCGATCCTGCCGGGCTGGGTCTGGCGGCGGCGCACCATCGCCGCGGTCAACCTGGCCCTGGCCGCGCTCGGGCTGCTGATGGTCGCCCCGATGGTGTTCATGCCGACCTACGCCCAGTCCGTGCTCGGCCTCGGGCCCGTCGGCGCCGGGCTGGTGATGTCCGTGATGACCCTGAGCTGGCCCATCAGCGCCGCCCTCAGCCAGCACGTCTACCGGCGCATCGGCTTCCGGAACACCGCGGCCGTCGGGATCGGCCTCGCCGCGGTGATCCTCTACTCCTTCACCCTGCTGCCACAGCCGGCCCGGCCCTGGCAGCCGGCGCTGATCATGCTGCTGCTGGGCGCCGCCCTCGGCCTCTTCCAGCTCCCGCTGATCGTCGGGGTCCAGTCCACGGTGGGCTGGGCCGAGCGCGGGACCACCACGGCCTCGGTGCTCTTCTGCCGGCAGGTCGGCCAGAGCGTGGGCGCCGCCCTGCTCGCGGCCGTGGCCAACGCCACCATCGCCGCCCGCCTGGCCGGCGCCCCCGTTCCCGGGCTCCCGGAGCACCTCGACGACGTGGCGAAGGCACTGGAGCGCCCCGAGCTGCTCCCGCGGGCCGCCGCCGACTACCTGCGCGAGGCCGTCGCCGCCGCCGTGGAGCACATCTTCCTCGGCGCGAGCGCGGCCGCCGTGGCCGCGCTGCTGATCCTGCTGCTGGTGGCGCCCCGCAGGTTCCCGGTCCTGCCGGAGCTGCGCGAGGAGTAGCACGGCGCGGGCGGCAGCAGCAGCGGAGCGACAGCCGAGGAGCAACAGCCGGGCAGCCACCCCGACTTGTCATGGCCCGGCGCAGTGGGAGACCCTCGTACGCAGCACCGTTATCCGGGGGGACGACATGGCATCCGCACTGTGCGCACTGCTGTTACTGGCCGCGCTGGCCGGGCCGATCGGCCTGCGGCTGCGCCGCAGCCCGGCCTTCGTCACCGGCCGCGACGGCCGGCTCTCCACCTCCACGGCGCTCGCCCTGGCCTGGACGGTGATCCTGGTCTGGCTGCTGCTCGCGATCCTCGCCTACGGGCTCACCTCGGGCGGCGGAGTCGCGTACTTCCGGGGCTCCGACGGCCCCTTGTCCCAGCTGACCACGGTGTACCTGCCGCTGCTCGGCGGCCCGTACGTGGCGCTGATCGCGGCCAAGACGGTCGTCGGCCTGCGCGTGGAGAACGGCACCCTGGCCAAGCCGGCCGCGAAGCCGACGGAGTCGGGACGGCGGCCGCTGCGGGAGCTGATCGCCAACGACAGCGGGCGCACGGACCTCGTCGACCTCCAGTACGTCGCGCTCAGCGCGGTCACGATGCTGTACGTGGTGCTGTTCTTCCTCGCGGACGTGGGCGGCGGGCTCCCGCGACTGCCCGCCGAGATGTGGGCCCTGACCGGCGCCCCGGCGGGGGCCTACCTGGTGAACAAGATGGCCGTCCGCGCCAACCCGGTGATCACCGACGTCTCCGTCGCCGACGGCCTGCTCACCGTCGAGGGCGGCGGCTTCGGCCCCGGCCCCGCCGGCAGCCCCGCCCAGGTGAGCGTGAACGGCGCCGCCGCCCCGGCCTTCCTCGACCCCGCGACGGGCACCCTGAGCGCCCCGCTCCCGCAGGGCGCGGCCGCCCCGTTCGAGGTGACGGTCACGGCCCGGGGCCTGCGCAGCGACCCCTACCGTTACGCGTCCCCGGCCCGCCCGGCAGGGCAGCGGCCGGCCGGCTAGGCGATGCCCGGAACCCGTATCGCGCCGTCCTGGCGCGCACCGTCGAGGACCTGGACGAGCCCCGCGGACACACGCACCCGGTACGCCGAGATCCCCACGCCCCACGGCACGTACACGCTCTTCCGGGAGCCCGGCCCGCGGCTGAGCGCCGACGCCGAGGCCGAGGCGCGGGAGCGCTGGCAGTTCCTCCTCGGCGGGGAAACCGTCCTGGAGATCGACGACGCCGCGCTGCCGTGGCAGCTCATCCGCACGAGGCTGCGCCGCGGCGTCCGCGGCCGCCTCGACGGCGTGCCGTTCACGGCGCGGGCCGCAGGCAGGTCGCTGCTGCCCGGCCGCCGGGGCATCCGCTTCACCCTCGATGACGGGCGCACCCTGTCGTTCACGGCGCACCCCTTCCACCTGCGCCTCGTCCGGGAGACCGGCAGCGAGGACGAGGTGCTCGCGCGCACCCGCGCCGGCGGCTGGGAGACGGACCGGCTGGACCGGGGCGAGCTGGCCCTCCTGTGCTTCATCACCGTCTCGGGCGTGGACCAACTCCTCACGTCTGCGCTCTACGAGGTCTTCCAGTCGCCCTTGTGACGGGCGTAATAGCGGGCCACCCGGGCCCGGTTGCCGCAGACGGAGGCGACGCACCAGCGGCGGCGGGGGTGCGCCGGAAGGAAGAGCAGCACGCAGTCGTGCGCCTCGCACGCGCGAACCTGCCCCACCCGGGGGTCCGTCAGGAGTTCCGCCACCGCCTCGGCCAGTTCCGCCGCGAGCCGCGGGGCCGGATCGGCCGGCCGGTGCGCGGCCGCGGTCGTGCCGCCCTCCTGCGTCCAGGCCAGCACCCGGTGGGACGGCGCCGCGGCCAGGGCCCCGTTCAGCGCGGCCAGCGCCCCGGCCGGGGGCCGCTCGCCGCGCCGGACCGCGGCGAGCGCCGGGCGCGCGGCCTCCCGTACGGCCCGTACGGCGGCCACTTCGGCCGGGCCCGCCGAGCCGACCGGGGTCAGCCGCCCGGCCTGCGCGTCCAGCCAGGCCGCGAGCCCCGCCGGGTCGGCGACGAGGTCGCCTTCGGCGGTGAGGGTGTTGAGGAGGTCCAGCGCGAGGGGCTCGCCGGTGAGCGGGAAGGTGACTGTCACCCGACTAATGCTACTTCAATCACTTGACCCATTAGTGATCACCGGCAAGACTAATGGAACTGAAGCCGCAGGAGGCATGTGATGACCGCTCGCCGCACCATCCCGACCGTCCAGCACCGCACCGTCGACGTGGACGGAGTCCGCGTCGCCTACCGCGAGAGCGGCCCCGCCGACGGCCCCGTCCTGCTGCTCCTGCACGGCTTCCCCACCGCCTCGCACCAGTTCGCCTGCCTGATGGACGCCCTCGGCGACACCCCCTACCGCCTGATCGCCCCCGACTACCCCGGCTTCGGCCGGACCGAGGCCCCGGCCGGATTCACGTACACCTTCGACCGGCTCGCCGACATCGTGCAGGGGTTCACCGACGCCCTCGGACTCGACCGCTACGCCCTGTACGTCTTCGACTTCGGAGCCCCCGTCGGACTGCGGCTCGCCGCGCGCCGCCCGGAGCGCGTGACCGGCCTGATCGTCCAGAACGGCAACGCGTACGAGGAGGGCCTGTCCGACGCGGCCCGCGAGTTCGCGGGGCTCCGGCGCGAGGTCCCCGGCAACGAGGAGCGGATCCGCGGCCTCTTCACCCTGGAGGGCACCCGCTTCCAGTACGAGACCGGCGTCGCCGACACCGGCCTGATCTCCCCCGACAGCCTGACCCTCGACGTGCACCACCTCGGCCTGCCCGGCCGCGCCGACGCCCAGGCCGACCTCGCCTTCGACTACGCCTCGAACTTCGCGCACTACCCCGCCTGGCAGGCGTGGCTGCGGAGCGCGGGGGTGCCGGTGCTGGTCGTCTGGGGCGCGGGCGACCCCTTCTTCACCCCGGCGGGCGCCAAGGCCTACCTCCAGGACGCCCCGGACGCCGCCGTCCACATCTTCGAGGGCGCGGGCCACTTCGCCCTCGAAACCCACCTCCCGGAAATCGCCCCCTTGATCGAGGACTTCCTCACCGAGCAGACCCCTTCCGGCCCCGCCGGCGCTTGAGGCGCGGGGTCCGGGGCCGGCCCCGCTCTTTCAGCCCCGCCGGCGCTTGAGGCGCCGGGGGTCCCACGGACGAAATCCGGGGGAGGGTCCGGGGGCCGGCCCCCGGCAACGGCGCCGCTGCGCGGAGCCGCTCCCCGCCCCGCCCTTTCACCGTTTCCCGGGGCTCCGCCCCGAACCCCGCTCCTCAAACGCCGGAGGGGCCATCTCTCAGCCCTCCGCCGGGGCCCGGCCCGTCAGCGCCGCAAGGCTGGAGCGGACGTGGTTCATGTGGGCCCGCATCTCCTCCTGGGCCTCCGCGTGCTCCCGCAGGACCCGCTCCGTCTCCCGCCCGACCCGCTCCTCCCGCACCCGCGCCGCCGCCACCAGCTCCGCGGCCCGCGCCTCCGCGTCCTCCTGCCCGTGCCGCGCCGATTCCTCCGCCTCCGCGAACCCCCGCCGGGCCTCCGCCAGGCGGGCCTCCGCGTGCTGCTCCAGCTCGTCGTGGCGCGCCTCCAGCTCCGCCTCCCGCGCCGCCAGGCCCCGCTCCGCGGCCTCCCACCGCTCCGCCTGCTCCTGCTCGCGCTCCGCCAGCTCCGCCTCCGCCCGCCGCCGCGTCTGCGCCAGAGCCGCCGCCGCCTCCGTCCGCCAGGTCGCCGCGTCCTCCCGCGCCTGCCCCCGTACGTCGTCCGCCTCGCGCTGCGCCCGCAGCAGACCCTGGCGGGCCCGGACCTCCGTCTGCTCGCGCACCGCCTCCGCGTCGCCCCGGGCCAGGTCCGCCACCCGGTCGGCCCGCGCCTCGGCCGCGCCCAGCGTCGCGAACGCGTCGGCCCGCGCGTCCATCCGCAGGCTGTCCGCCTCCTCCTCCGCCAGCAGCAGGATCCGGCGGGCCCGCTCGCCCAGTTCGTCGTACGTCTGCGGGGCGAGCCCGGCCACCGCCTCCCGCAGCCGGGCCGCCTCCGCCTCCATCTGCTTGGCCAGGACCGTCAGCCGTGCCACCCGCTCCCAGGCGTCGTCGCGGCTCCCGGAGAGCCGGGCGAGATACCGGTCGACCTCTTCCATGCGGTAGCCGCGACCGCGCACGGTCGCAATGGGTGCACTCATCCTGGATGCGCCTCTCTCGCGGGGATTCCCGTCAAGGATGCGCCCTTTGATCCCAGAAGCCCGAATGGCCGGGCCGAGACCCCCTCCGAGGGTCCCGACCCGGCCATTCCACCGGTCACCCGATCAGGGCGACCTCAGAGCAGTCCGTCCCACATCTGCTCCAGCAGCACCGACCACCAGCTCTCCGGCGACGCCAGCGCCGCACTGTCGAGGCCCGCCAGATTCGCCTGGAAATCGACGGTCCACCGGCCGGCCTGCTCCGGCGTCAGATGCTGGCGCAGCCGCCACATGTGACCCAGCATCGCCAGCGACCGCACGAACTGCGGCAGGCTCGAGTTCACGAACTGCGGCGGCACCGGGGCACCCCCGGGACCGCCCTCGACCGGCACCGCCACGATGTGCGCGGTCCCGTACTGCACGCAGAGCGCCTTGCCGAAGTCGCTGCCGACCACCAGGTACGAGCCCGCGTCCGACGCCGGCTGCACCTGCCGCTGCGCGGCCATCTCGGCCAGCGTCGGAACCGGCTGGCCCGGCACCGCCTGCGCCCAGAAGAACGGCCCGAAATCGACCGGCAGACCGGACCACATCAGCGTCTGCGCCACGATCTCCGGCACACCCTGACGGGACACCGCCCGCTGGTCGAAGCGGAACACGCCCTGCGGACCGAAGGCCCCCGTCAGTTCCTGCGCGATCGCCTCCAGCGGGATCGCCGGCTGCAGCGGGACCTGCGGCAGCGGAGCCCGTACCGGCGCCGGGCGCGCCGGACCGTCCGCCACCTGGTGCAGCTCGCCCTGGTGGGTGATCAGGTGCCGCATGCCCGCCTGACGGCCCGCATGGTCCTTCCCGTACGGGGCCACGCTGGTGATCCGGACCTGCGGCCAGGTCTCCCGGATCATCCGGGCGCAGTAACCGCCGGGCAGCTCACAGGACTCCAGCTCGGTGTGCAGCTCCAGGACCTGCTGCGGCGGCACGTTCATGGCGCGCAGCTCGTGCAGGATCTGCCACTCCGGGTGCGGGGTACCGGGCGCCGAGCGGCGGATGAGCTGCTGCTCGGAGCCGTCGGGCGCGCGGTAGCGCAGCACGGCCTGGTAGCCGGGGCCGACCGTGGGCGCACCGGTCGGGACCGGAGGCTGCGCCACGGGTCCGCCCGGCGGCGGACCGGGCGGCGCGGGCGGCTGGCCCGTCACGGCCGGACCGGCCAGCATCGTCGCGGCGTGGTCCAGCCCGCCACCGGGCGCGCCGGGCGCACCGGGAGGGCCGGGCGGCTGCGGTACGCCGGGACCGGCGAGCATCGTCGCGGCGTGATGGGCCGCGCCACCGGGGGCGCCGGGAGCACCGGGCGGCCCGGGAGGCGCCGGAGGCTGACCCGTCACGGCCGGACCGGCCAGCATCGTCGCCGCATGGTCCAGCCCACGGCCGAGCGATCCGGGAGCACCGGGCGGACCCGGAGGGCCGGGAGGCTGCGGCGCGCCCGCACCCGGAGCACCCGGCGGCCCGGGAGGCGCCGGAGGCTGACCCGCGCCCGGAGCACCGGGCGGACCGGGCGGCTGGGGCACACCGGGGCCGGCCAGCATGGTGGCCGCGTAGTGCGCCCCGCCACCGGCCGAGCCGCCTGCACCGGCAGCGCCGGGCGGACCCGGCGGCGTCGACTGCTGACCCGCGCCCGTGCCGGGAGCACCGGGAGGCGCGGGCGGCCGGCCCGCGGAGCCACCCGGCCCGGAGACCTGTGCCTTGCTCGTCGGCGCGTCGGCGATGTCGGCCGCCGGCGAACCCAGCGCGGGCACCACGGCGGTCCTCGGCAACTGGCTGCCACCCGGCATCAGCGTGGTCTTCGCCTCCGGGGCCACCCCGGAGGACGGCCGGTCCTCCAGGTCCGAACCGGACAGCGGCGGCGCGAACACGGTCGCGGGCAGCGGTACGGACGCGTCGTCCGTACCGGAGTTCACATCGGTACCCGCCCACGGCGTGGCACCGGTCGGCACCACGGCCGGGGCCGGGGCCGGAGACGGGGACGGGGACACCGGTACGCCGTCGTTGGCCGTGGGCTCGTAGGGGATCTCGCCCCCGCGCCGCAACGGCACCGCTTCCACCGGCGCCGAAGGCGGGGCCGGAGCCGCGGCGGCGGCCGGCGCGGCAGCGGCGGGCTCCTGGGGAGCGGAAGCCGGCGCGGGCGCGGGCGGAATACCCGCCCGGTCCGCGGCCTCCTGCAGCCACTCCGGCGGGCTCAGCATGAACGAGGTCTGCTCCGAGTCGATCCGCGGCGGCGGAACCGAAGCCTCGGAAGCCGCGGCGGCGGCCACGGCCCCGTACTCCTCCTCGTACCGGCGGATCACCTCACCCACCGGCAGCCCCGGCCACAGCGTCACCTCCCCGCTGTCCCGGGCGATGACCAGCCGCTGCCGGCCGCCCCCGGACACCGGACCCGCCGCACGGTCCTCCGCCCACACCACGAACCCGAGCCCGAACTCCCGTACGCGCACCTCGCGGTGCTGGTACGCGGGCATGTCCCCGTTGATCCACTCCTCGGCGCGCTCCTGCGCCTGCGCAAAGGTCACCATCGCGCCGTCACCCCTCATCCGAACCGGGACGCACCGGCGGAACCGGCCCCGCCACGGGAACCGAGCGTGCGAATCCGCCGTCCACCATCAGACCGGCCACCGTCTCCAGCTCCGGCGGATTGCCCGCGAGCCGCTCCAGAAAGGCGTCGAAATCAGCACCGCACGGCAGCAACAGCCGCTCCACGCGCTCCTGTACCGACCAGCCGTCCTGGTCGCGCGCATCGTCGTACGGGGAGAACCACACCGAGCCGATGCCCTCGCCCTTCACCTTCAGCGCGAGCAGCCCGCCCTGCGCGAAGGCCACGCACAGGTAGTCCTTCGTCAGGTGGTCCCGCAGGCACTTGTTGACGTACACCAGGTCGTTGACCGCCGCCTCCTCACGCACCGTGAAGAACGGCTGGTCCACCAGCAGACCCAGGTCCACGTCCAGGCCCGCACCGACCGGCGCACAGCCGCCCGCGGCCTTCAGGAACGAGCGGTACGCCTCCGGCAGCCGGTAGCCGAGATCCTCCTCGACCCCCTGCACCTGCTCCTCGGACACCGACACCACCGACTTCGGCAGCCCCAGGTGCACCGGACGCACCTCCTGCAACGGCCGCGTCCCGCGCTTCTCGTGGTCCACCGGAGCCGTCGCCAGCCCCGCGTGGTGCCGCAGCAGCGCCTTCACCTCGACCGGAACCAGCTCCATGCGCCGCGAACCCGCCACGTGGTGCCAGGTCCAGCCGTGCGGGGTCGCCACCGGCCCGACCGTGTCCCACAACTCGTGCCCGGCGGCCTTCATCGCCGCGTTCGCGGACACGTAGTCCGTCAGCCGCAACTCGTCCACGCCGAAGCCCTCCGGCGGCTCGGCGATCTCCACCGCCGCACGCGCGTACGCGGAGAAGTCCGGATGCCCGTTGCCGTCCATCCGCACCCCGTGGGGATGCCGAGCGGCCCGGACCGGGTCCGGGAAATGCACGACCTGCCCCGAGTAAGCGGCGTTGGGTGGCGCGGCCTGCTGCCCGAGCCGACCTGTCGTCATGGCGGTAGCCCCCTGCTGGATCTGGCTGGTTCACCACAGCCTATGCGCTGGGGCAAGAGCCTCACCCGCAGCCGACCGGCGCACCCGCCCGAGGGCCAGGAACATCCGAATTGATACGAATATTCGACCCCGCTTCCGCATGACAGGTGACATTTGACAGGCTGTCCCCGCAGCACGGGGGCGTGCGCGACAGCGGTCACCACCGCCGCCACGGGAGGGAAGGCGCGACCATGCACCACACGGCAACACGCACAGAACCGGGCGACACCGCCCCGGAGGCACCGGGCACACCGGCAGCCGCGGGCCCGGCCGGCGAAGCGACCGGCCCCGCCGGCGACCCCCGCCTGCGCTGGAGCAGCACCGACGGCCGCCCCGTCGCACCCGTCCTGCGCTTCCGCCGCGACGGCATCCTCCCCACCATCGCCGCCGCCCTTTCCGTACGCGGCGAAACCCTCACCGGCACCGCCGGCAAGGCCGACCAGCCGCCCGTGCTCCACCCGCTCGTACAGGACTTCATCGACACCCTCACGAGCGGCCAGCGCGAACGTTTCACCGGCCGCTGTCCCGAGGCGCTCCTGCTCTCCCGCCACCTCGCCGCCGTCGAAGCCGCCCGCTCCCGGCGCGCCTCCCGCAAGCCCCTCTCCGCGAGCGAGGCCCGCCGCTCGCTCAAGCACTCCAAGATCACCGCCCGCCGCATCCGCGAGGACGGCGACCCCCTCCACGGCAGCTACGCACCCCCCTGCCGCTCCTGCGACGCCCTCCTCGCCCACTTCGGCGTACGTCCCGTCGACCTCACCCCAGCCGAGTAGCCATGACCCCCACCTCCGCCTCCTACGACCGCTCCTCGGCCACCCGCTTCCCGGTCGCCGTGGACTCCGCCCTGCGCACGGCCGGCTGGGAACCCGGCCGCTGGGACATCAAGCAGGCCGAGTACTGGGCCGACGCACTCCGGGACCACACGACCCCCGCCGGACACCGGCACACCGTCTTCCCCGCCGCCGTCGAGGCCTGGGCCGAATTCGGCGGCCTCACCGTCACCGCCCCCGGACCCGGCCGCCAGATCGCCCCCACCCCGGTCCGCCTCGACCCGCTCACCGGACTCCACCTCGCGCGCACCTTCGCCGACCTCGGCCGGGCCCTGTCCACCCAGCTCTGCCCGCTCGGCGTCGAGGCCGACGGAGGCTCCCACCTCGCCCTCGACCGCGAAGGCCGCGTCTACGGCATCGACCACACCGGCGACTGGTACCTCGGCTCCACCCTCGACGAGGCCCTCACCCTGCTCCTGACAGGCCTCCAACCCACCCGCCTCACCACGGCCTGACCCCCGGCCCGCCGGGGTCGGGCGCGTGCCGGCGCGCCCTTGACCTGACCGGCCGGTTCAGCCAGGGACGGGTGTGCCGGGGCGCTCCCCGCAGGGCGTCGAACGCAAGGTGCCCCGGCCCTCCGACCCCCGCCACGTTCGGCGCCCGAGGAGACGCCCCGGCGCGCGCCCGGCCCCACCCCGCCGACCGCCCGCGGCACCACGGGCAACGACACCGGCACAGCCGACCCGTTCACCACCTGACCCAAAGGCACAGCCCAGTCAGCCAAGGCCAGCGCCCAACGCACCGACACGAGCGGCCCCACCCCTCCCCACAAGCCCCGGCGGCACGGGCGGCACGGACAGCGGCACCGGCCCCGGCCCTGGCCCTGGCCCTGGCACAGCCGACCCGTTCACCGGCCTGCTCCAAAGGCACAGCCCAGTCAGCCAAGGCCAGCACCCAACGCACCGGCACGAGCGGCGCAGCCAACCGCCCCCGCCCCGGCGCAGCCAATGGGCACAGCCGGCCCGACCCAAAGGCACAGCCCGATCAGCCAAGGCCAGCACCCAACGCACCGACACGAGCGGCGCAGCCAATCGGCACAGCCCGATCAGCCAAGGCCAGCGCCTAGCGCGCCGGCAGCACCGCCGACACCCGGAAACCCCCCGCATCCGTCGGCCCCGACACGAAGACCCCGCCCAGCCCGAGCACCCGCTCCCGCATGCCCACCAGCCCGTTCCCTCCGCTCGGCAGCCCGACCCCGTCCGTCTGCCCCTCGCAGGGCCCGTTCTCCACCTGCATCGCCACCTCCGCGTCCCGATGCGCGAGCCGCACCACGACCCGCGCGCCCGGAGCGTGCTTGTGGCAGTTGGTGAGCGCCTCCTGCACCACGCGGTACGCCGTCTGCTCGACCTCCGCCGCGTACGCCGCCCCCTCGCCCTGCACCAGCATCTCGACGACCATCCCGGCCGCCCGCGACTGCCCCACCAGCGCCTCCAGTTCGTCGAGCGAGGGCCCCTCCTCGGCACATCCCACGAGCGCGACCGCAGCCACCGGCGCGGCGGCGGCCACCGCGGTCGCAGGAGCGGCCGCAGCCACCGGCGTGACCGGCTTGGGCGCCGCCCTGAGCACGCCGAGCATCTCCCGCAGCTCCGTCAGCGCCTGCCGCCCCATGTCACCCACCAGCGCGGCGTTCTTCGCGGCCCGCGCCGGATCCTTCGCCACCACCGCCTCCAGCGCGGCCGCGTGCACCACCATCAGCGACACCCGGTGCGCGACCACGTCGTGCATGTCCCGCGCGATCCGGGTCCGCTCCTCCGTACGGGCCCACTCGGCCCGCTCCTCCGCCCGGTCCGCCAGCAGCGACAACTCCCGCTCCAGCGAGTCCGCCCGTTCCTGCAGGCTCTCCATCAACCGCCGCCGGGCCCCGATGTAGAGCCCGAGCAGCAAGGGCGGCACGGTCAGCGCCACCGCGACGAACCCGGACAGCGCGACCACGAGCGTCGGATCGGCCTCCACGTCCCCGCGGGTCTGCAGGTACATCACCACGAAGGTCGCGGCCAGCGACATCGAGGCCAGCGTGGCGATGATCCGCCGGGGCACCTCGGAGGAGGCGAGCGAGTACATCCCCACCACCGAGAGCAGGAACCCCATCGCGGCGGGCGCCACGGCGATCCCCACGAGCACCACGGCGATCGGCCACCGCCGCCGCAGCACGAGCGTGCTCCCCACCGCCAGCCCGAACGCCACCCCGACCGCGGTCGGCACCCCCGCCTCACGGGCGAAGGTCACGCCCTCCCACGCACACTCGAGGGCGGACACCCCGCCGAGCAGCACGTCCACCACGGCATCCCGCCGCTGCGCCCACCACAAAGGCGGCCCAGCGCGGCCTTCCACTTCCCCCGTACTGGTCATGCCGTCCAGCGTACGGGCGGCCATCGGCACAGAGCCGATCAAAATTCCAGCAAACCAGTGGCAATCGCACGTACGACTGAATCATCCACGCATCAAGACCTGAATCTCGCATTCCGGACGACATCGGCGGCATGACCGACATCCGGCGCCGCCCGGGCGACGGCACCGGCGGCCTCCGCAGTGGCGCCGCGACCTTCGAGAGCCTCCGCGAACAGGCGATCGCCCTGCGCCGCGAGGGCCTCAGCCGCCGCCGGATCCGCGACCGCCTCGCCGTCCACAACAACGAGATCCTCAACCGCCTCCCGGAGGGCGAGGCGCCACCCGAATGGACGAAGCGCCCGAACGCCAAGGACGACCTCCGCGCCCGCGCCCGCGAACTCCGCCTCCAGGGCATGACCTACGACCGGATCCAGCTCGAACTGGGCTGCTCGAAGAGCTCGATCTCCCTCTGGGTCAGAGACCTCCCGAAGCCGGAGCGGACCCACCGCCCAACCGGCACGGACATGGTCCGCGCCCAACAGGGCCGGGCCGAGGCCCACGCGCGCAGGAAAACCGGGTACGAGGAGACGCGCCAGTCCGCGCGAGAAGAGATCGGGACACTCACCGACCGAGAACTCTTCCTCCTCGGAGTCGGCCTCTACTGGGCCGAGGGGGGCGAGACAAAGCCGCACCAGCCGCACCCGCAGATCAGCTTCGTCAACAGCGACCCGAACATGATCCTCGCCTTCCTGGCCTGGCTGCGGCTCATGGGCGTGACGAACGACCGCCTGCGGTTCGCCCTCCAGATCCGCGAGACCGCCGATGTCGCGGCATCGGAGCACTACTGGAGGGAGGTCGTGGGGCTCGACGTCTCCCCCTTCGGCAAGACCACACTCAAGCGCAACAACCCGCGCACGAACCGCAAGAAGACGGGCGACACGCACAACGGCTGCCTCGCAGTGCGGGTCCTCCAAGGCGCCGATCTTTACCGTCGCATTGAGGGCTGGTGGTGCGGCATAGTAGATGCCGTCGACGCGACCACGAAGGCGCAATGTCCGGTTTAGTCGATAATGATCCCCTGTGGTGTAATTGGCAGCACTGAGGCTTTTGGTGCCTTATGTCCGGGTTCGAGTCCTGGCGGGGGAGCTTAATCACGTTCGGGTCCTGACCGTCACGGTCTGGACCCGCGTTCGTTTGGGGGCACTGGGGCCCCGGTATCCTTCACGGGTCCACCCCCGAAGCCGAAGGGCATCCCCGTGAGCGCCAACCGCCCGGCAGCCGTCGTCGTACTCGCAGCGGGTGAAGGCACCCGCATGAAGTCGGCCACTCCCAAGGTCCTGCACGAGATCTGCGGGCGCTCGCTCGTCGGTCACGTCGTCGCCGCCTCCCGTGAGCTGGACCCCGCCCACCTCGTCGTGGTCGTCGGGCACGCCCGGGAGCAGGTCACCGCACACCTGGCCGACGTCGACGCCGGCGTCCGCACCGCCGTCCAGTACGAGCAGAACGGCACCGGGCACGCCGTCCGCATGGCCATCGAAGAGCTCGGCGGCCCGGTCGACGGGACCGTGATCGTGGTCTGCGGCGACACCCCGCTGCTGACCGGGGAGACGCTGCGGCAGCTGGCGGCGACGCACGAGGCCGACGGCAACGCCGTCACCGTGCTCACCGCCGAGGTGCCGGACTCCACCGGCTACGGGCGGATCGTCCGGGACGCCGGCGGCGCCGTGACCGCCATCGTCGAGCACAAGGACGCCTCCGACGCCCAGCGGGCGATCCGCGAGATCAACTCCGGCGTCTTCGCCTTCGACGGGGCCCTGCTCGCCGACGCGCTCGGCAAGGTCCGCACCGACAACAGCCAGGGCGAGGAGTACCTCACCGACGTCCTCGGCATCCTGCGCGAGGCGGGGCACCGCGTCGGCGCGGCCGTCGGCAGCGACCACCGCCAGATCCTCGGGATCAACAACCGCGTCCAGCTGGCCGAGGCCCGCGCGCTGCTGAACGCGCGCCTGCTGGAGCAGGCCATGCTCGCGGGCGTGACGGTCGTCGACCCGGCGAGCACCTTCGTCGACGTGACCGTCACCTTCGGGCAGGACGCGATCGTGCACCCCGGCACCCAGCTGCTGGGCGCCACGCACATCGCCGAGGGTGCCGAGGTCGGGCCCAACACCCGGCTGAAGGACACGCACGTGGGCGCGGGCGCCCGGGTGGACAACACCGTCGCGGAGAGCGCGGTCGTGGGCCCGCAGGCGACCGTGGGGCCGTTCGCGTACCTGCGTCCGGGCACGAACCTCGGCGCGAAGGCCAAGGCCGGCACGTACGTCGAGATGAAGAACGCGACGATCGGCGAGGGCACCAAGGTGCCGCACCTGTCCTACGTGGGCGACGCGACGATCGGCGAGTACACGAACATCGGCGCCGCGAGCGTCTTCGTGAACTACGACGGTGAGCACAAGCACCACACCACCGTCGGCTCACACTGCAAGACGGGCTCGGACAACATGTTTGTGGCTCCCGTCACGATCGGGGACGGCGCCTACACGGCCGCCGGGTCCGTGATCACCAAGGATGTGCCGCCCGGTGCGCTGGCCGTGGCCCGTGGCCAGCAGCGGAATATCGAGGGCTGGGTGGCCCGCAAGCGTCCGGGAAGCGCGGCCGCCACGGCGGCGCAGTCGGCGGCCTCGGAGGATTCCGAGCGCCACTGAGGTGAACTGACCGGAAACAGGTACGCCCGCGACGGCGTACCGTGATAGTGCACGCAATTCGGCTGGCTCACCGTGTGCGGGACGGACGCACATGGGGGCGAGCAGCTTCAACACGTCTGAGGAGACAGTGCTGTGACCGGGATCAAGACGACCGGCGAGAAGAAGCTGATGCTCTTCTCCGGCCGCGCCCACCCCGAGCTGGCCGAGGAGGTCGCGCACCAGCTGGGAGTCGGCCTCGTGCCGACCAAGGCTTTCGACTTCGCGAACGGTGAGATCTACGTCCGCTTCCAGGAGTCGGCTCGTGGCGCGGACTGCTTCCTGATCCAGAGCCACACGGCTCCGATCAACAAGTGGATCATGGAGCAGCTGATCATGATCGACGCGCTGAAGCGCGCGTCGGCGCGTTCCATCACCGTGATCATCCCGTCCTACGGGTACGCCCGCCAGGACAAGAAGCACAAGGGCCGCGAGCCGATCTCGGCCCGCCTGGTCGCGGACCTGCTGAAGACCTCGGGTGCGGACCGCATCCTCACGGTCGACCTGCACACCGACCAGATCCAGGGCTTCTTCGACGGCCCGGTGGACCACCTCTCCGCCCTGAACGTCCTCGCGGACTACGTGGGCGCCAAGGTGGACCGCACCAAGCTGACGATCGTCTCCCCGGACGCCGGCCGCGTGCGCGTGGCCGACCGCTGGTGCGACCGTCTGGACGCGCCGCTGGCCATCGTGCACAAGCGCCGCGACAAGGACGTCGCCAACCAGGTGACCGTCCACGAGGTCGTCGGTGAGGTCAAGGGCCGCGTCTGTGTCCTGGTCGACGACATGATCGACACCGGTGGCACCATCTGCGCCGCGGCCGACGCGCTGTTCGCGCACGGCGCCGAGGACGTCATCGTGACGGCCACGCACGGCATCCTGTCGGGCCCGGCCGCCGACCGCCTGAAGAACTCCAAGGTCAGCGAGTTCGTGTTCACGAACACCCTGCCGGACCCGTCCGACCTGGAGCTCGACAAGATCACGGTGCTGTCGATCGCCCCGATGATCGCGCGCGCGGTGCGCGAGGTCTTCGAGGACGGTTCGGTCACCAGCCTCTTCGAGGAGCAGCAGTAACCGCTCCGCGGTAGATCCTTTTTGGTACGGCCTCCCCCGCCGGGTACACTCCATGAGTTGCTCGGCGAGGGAGGCCGTACCTGTTTCCGGTACGGACGCTCCGTTATCGACGCGCTCTTCGTAGCAGGCCGTTCCGGCCGGGTGACTCTGTCCGCTTTCCGTCACCCCACGAGGAGTGAGCATGTCCGAGATCAAGCTTGCCGCCAAGATCCGCAACGACTTCGGCAAGGGCGCCGCCCGTCAGGCCCGTCGTGACGCCCTGACCCCCGCCGTCATCTACGGCCACGGCACCGACCCGAAGCACGTCAACGTCGACGCCCACGCCCTGCAGCTGGCGCTCCGCACCCCGAACGTCCTGATCTCCCTGGACATCGAGGGCGACGCCGCCGAGCTGGTCATCCCGAAGGCCGTGCAGAAGCACCCGCTGAAGCGCTCGATCTCCCACGTCGACTTCCTGATCGTCAAGAAGGGCGAGAAGGTCACCGTCGACGTCGCGATCGTCACCGAGGGCGAGCTGGCCGCCGGCGGCAACATGCTGGAGACCCTCCAGAACACGATCTCCGTCGAGGCCGAGGCCACCCACATCCCGACCGAGGTCACCGTCTCCATCGCGGGCCTCGAGGCCGGCGCCACCATCCACGCCAAGGACCTGGTCCTCCCGGCGGGCACCACCCTGGCCGTCGACGGCGACATCGCCGTCCTGCAGGTCGTGGCCCCGCAGGCCGAGGAGCCGGCCGCCGAGGCCGCCGAGGGCACCGAGGCCTGAGCCTCGCCTTCCCCCCTCAGCAGTTGCTGACCGACCGCCGTCCGGCTCCACTGGAGCGGGACGGCGGTCGTCTTCGTTCACGGCCTTAAGGAGCTTTTGATGTCGGACGACGCGGCACCCTGGCTGATCGTCGGCCTCGGCAATCCCGGACCGGAGTACGCGGGCAACCGCCACAACATCGGCTTCATGGTGGCCGACCTGCTGGCGGAGCGGATCGGCGGGAAGTTCAAGGCGCACAAGGCCCGGGCCCAGGTGGTCGAGGGCCGCATCGGCGCGCCGGGACCGGCGAACCGCCGGGTGGTGCTGGCGAAGCCGATGACGTACATGAACCTCTCCGGCGGCCCGGTGACGGCCCTGCGCGATTTCTACAAGGTGCCGCTGGACCGGATCGTCGCGATCCACGACGAGCTGGACATCGACTACCCGACGCTGCGCCTGAAGCTGGGCGGCGGGGACAACGGCCACAACGGTCTGAAGTCGATGACGAAGTCGATGGGCCCGGACTACCACCGGATCCGCTGCGGCATCGGCCGGCCGCCGGGCCGGATGCAGGTCGCGGACTTCGTGCTGAAGGACTTCTCGTCCACGGAGCGCAAGGAGCTGGACTGGTTCGTGGACCGGGCCGCCGACTCGGTGGAGTGCCTGATCCAGGAGGGCCTGGAGCGCGCGCAGTCCACCTACAACTCCTGAGTCACCAGGGGTCGTAGGCCGATCGTTACTTCAGGCATACCGTCACATAGGAGTACAAGAGCACGCACATACTGACGAGTACCTCTTGACCGGTGCGGGGCGCCCTCAGCAAGCTGAGCGGCGCCAGCCCCACGGCCCATCTCCCTCTCCTGTGTCAGAGGTACTCCATGTCCCCTTCCAGGATGCGCCGCATGGCATGCGCCGTCACCGCGACCTCGTTCCTCCTCGCCGCCGGTGCGACTCCCGCTCTCGCCACCGACGCGTACACCGTTCCGCTGCACCAGCAGGTGCCCATCACCGCGGCCTCCTTCGGATCGACGGAGAAGAAGTGCGCTGACATACCGTCGACCCGGGACGGCTGGCACTTCATCGCTCCGGGCAACCCCAACGAGATCTCCTTCGTGGAGCTGACGGTGACCTTCGAGCCGGGCGGCCAGAAGGTGATCACTTCCTTCGGCCCGCCGAACGACAACCACGCGTACGTCGCCTCCGAGCCCGGCGCCAAGCTCACCTCGGCCGTCGCCAAGGTGAAGGGCGGTGGGCTGGAGTGGTTCAACTGTCGCACACCTGCCCGTCGACCGTGACGCCGAGCCCGACGAAGACGACGACCGCCTCGCCGTCCACCTCGGTCTCCACGTCCGCTTCGGCCTCGACCTCGGCGTCGGCTTCGGCCTCGACCTCGGCGTCGGCTTCCGCCAGCACGTCCGCCTCGGCTTCGTCGAGCGCGTCGCCGTCCGGCTCGACCTCCTCCCCGGCTCCGTCCGGCTCGGCCGCCGCGGCCGGCGGTTCCACCGGCGGGGGTGACCTGGCGAAGACCGGTTCCGACGCGCCGATCGGCCTGATCGCCACGATGTCGGCCGCGCTGATCGCCGCCGGCGCCGTGCTGGTGGTCCGCCGCCGCAAGGCCGGCGCCGCGGGCTGAGCCCCGTAGCTCCGCGACGACAGGGGCCCCCGCACCATCGTGGTGCGGGGGCCCCTGTCGTACGTACGGCCGGCTGTCAGCCGGTGTTGCGCAGGCCCGCGGCGACGCCGTTGACGGTGAGCAGCAGGGCGCGGGCGAGGAGGGGGTCGGCCTCCTCGCCGCGGGCGGCAGCTGCGCGCTGGCGGGCCAGGAGGGAGACCTGGAGGTAGGAGATGGGGTCGAGGTAGGCGTCGCGGACGGCGAAGGTCTGCTGGAGGACCGGGTTGGAGTCCAGGAGGCGGCTGCCGCCGGTGATGCGCAGGACCTCGTTGACGGTGAGCTCGTGCTCGGCCTCGATGCGGGTGAAGACGTGCTTGAGGTGGTCGGGCACGAGGGTGTCGACGTAGTGGCGGGCGATCCGCAGGTCGGTCTTGGCCAGCGTCATCTCGACGTTGGACAGGAAGTTGCGGAAGAAGTGCCAGCGCTCGCCCATTTCGGTGAGGGCGTCCTGCTGTCCGGCTTCGCGCAGGGCCTTGAGGCCGGAGCCGACTCCGTACCAGCCGGGGACGATCTGGCGGGACTGGGTCCAGCCGAAGACCCACGGGATGGCGCGCAGGCCGTCGAGGCCGGCGCCCGAGTCGGGGCGGCGGGAGGGACGCGAGCCCAGGTGGAGGTCGGCCAGCTGGTCGACGGGGGTCGCGGCGAAGAAGTACGCGGGGAGGTCCGGGTCCTCGACGAGTGCGCGGTACGCGGCGTGGGCGGCGTCGGAGACGGTGTCCATGGCCGCGTCCCAGCGGGCGAGGGCCTCGTCGGACTGGCGGGGCGCGGTGTGCAGGGCGGAGGCCTGCAGGGTGGCCGCGACGGTCAGCTCGAGGTTCTCGCGGGCCAGCGACGGGACGAGGTACTTGTCGGAGATGACCTCGCCCTGCTCGGTGACCTTGATCTCGCCCTCGAGGGTGCCCCAGGGCTGGGCGAGGATCGCGTCGTGGGAGGGGCCGCCGCCGCGGCCGACGGTGCCGCCGCGGCCGTGGAAGAGGCGCAGCCGGACGCCGTAGCGGTGGGCGACGTCGCGCAGCCGCCGCTGGGCGCGGTGGATCTCCCACTGGGAGGTGGTGATGCCGCCGAACTTGGAGGAGTCGGAGTAGCCGAGCATGACCTCCTGGACGTCGCCGCGCAGGGAGACGAGGCGCCGGTAGGAGGGGTCGGCGAGCATCTCGTCGAGGATGACGTCGGCGGCGCGCAGCTCGTCGGTGGTCTCCAGGAGCGGGACGATGCCGATCTTGGCCCAGCCGGTGTGGAGGTCGATGAGGCCGGCCTCGCGGGCCAGCACCGCGGCGGCGAACACGTCGTCGGCGCCCTGGCACATCGAGATGATGTAGGACTCGATGACCTCGGGTCCGAACTTCTCGAAGGCGTCCTTGATGGCGAGGAAGACGCCGAGGGTCTTCTGGCCGGCGGCGTCGAGGGGCGCCGGGGTGGGGGCCAGCGGGCGGCGCGAGCGCAGTTCCTTGGCGAGGAGCTTGCCGCGGTAGTCGCGGGGCATGTCGGCGTAGCGCCAGGACTCCTCGCCGAGCCGGTCGAAGAGCTGCCCGAGCGCGTGGTGGTGGGCGTCCGCGTGCTCGCGCACGTCCATGGTGGCGAGCTGGAGGCCGAAGGCGGCCAGGGTGCGGATGGTGCGGTCCATGCGGCCGTCGGCGAAGAGGGCGCCGCGGTGCTCGCGCAGGGAGGTCTGGATGAGGGTGAGGTCGGTGAGCAGCTCGGCGGTGCCGAGGTAGTCGCGGCCCTCCTCGTGCGGGGTGCCCTTGGCGAGGCGCTCGCGGGTGTTGAGGAGCTTCTGGCGGATGCAGGTGGCCTTGAGGCGGTACGGCTCCTCGGCGTTCAGCCGCTTGTAGCGCGGGCTGATCTCGGGGAGGCGTTCGAGGTCGGCCTGGAGGGAGGCCAGGAGCTCCTCGGTGGCCCCGGTGTAGCGGATGGAGTTGGACAGCAGGCCGCGCAGGAAGTCGATGAGTTCGAGTGCGTCGGTGATGCCGTGCTCGTGCTGGAGGATCAGCACGTCCCGGGTGACGTCGGGGGTGACGTTGGGGTTGCCGTCGCGGTCGCCGCCGATCCAGGTGCCGAAGGTGAGCGGGCGGGTGCCGGCGGGCAGCTCGACGCCGACGCGCTGGAGCTCGGCGGCGAGGTCCTCGAGGACGTCGCCGACGGCGCCGGCGTGCAGCTCGTCGAGGTAGTAGATGGCGTTGCGGGCCTCGTCGGCGGGCTCGGGGCGGACCACGCGCAGCTCGTCGGTCTGCCAGACGAGGTCGATGTTCTCGGCGAGGCGCAGGTCGTGCCGGCGGCGGTCGCCGGCGCCGGTGACGGGCTCCTCCAGGAGGGCGGCGATGCGGCGCAGCTTGTTGAGGACGCTGCGGCGGGCCGCCTCGGTGGGGTGTGCGGTGAAGACGGGCCGGACGTTGAGGTTCTTGACCGTCTCGCGCAGGTGTTCGGGGTCGGCGTCCTTCAGCATGTCGGCGGTGCGGGCGAGGAGCCCGCCCTCGGCGGCACGGTGGGCGCGCAGTTCCTTGCCGCGGTGCACCTGCTCGGTGACGTTGGCGAGGTGGAAGTAGGTGGAGAAGGCGCGGACGAGCTTGGCGGCGGTCTCCAGGTCGGTGTCGCCGAGCAGCTCGGCGGCGGCTTCGCCGTCCGTGCGGGTGAGGGCGCGCACCTTCTCGACGAGGTCGAGGAGTTCCTGGCCCTCCTGGCGTACGAGGGTCTCCCCGAGGAGGTCGCCGAGGCGGCGGATGTCCGCGCGCAGTTCCGCGTTGGCGGTGGCGGCCGGGGTGACGGGGGCCTGGCCCTGGGGGGCCTGGTCAGCACTGCTCACAGGTGCGGCTCCTTGCAGTGTTCGAGCGCTACTGGGCGGTGGGCTGCCGGCCGCGCGCTCCGATGCCCCTGCGGACTCGTCCGGGGGATCGTCGCTCCTGATGCGCAGCTCGGGCTGCCCGTGCGGACCGCGCTGTCCGACGGGACCAGGATAGGTGTCCGGCGCGTGTGCCTGGGCAGACGTCTCACCAGGCGGCGCGGTCGGCGCGCGCGTCGTGCCCCGGTCGCGCTCCTCTTGCCACGCGACCCGGCTTTGCCATACTTACGATGCCGTAGGTTACGGGTCCGTAGGGTTCGTAACCGGGGAGCCTGCCGACTTCTCTCACCCTCACCCCCCAGGGGACACCCATGACCACCAGTCCCGATCTGATCGAGGGTGCCTCTGCGCCCTCCGACTCCTCAGCGCCGTCCGCGACCCTCGGCGGCGAGAACAAGCGGTCCATCGAGCAGATCGCTCTGCTGCTGTTCATCACCGTTCCCTTCGTGGCCCTGCTGGCGGCCGTCCCGCTGACGTGGGGCTGGGGGGTGAGCTGGCTGGACGTGGGCCTGATGGTCTTCATGTACTTCCTGGCCTGCCATGGGATCACCATCGGTTTCCACCGTTACTTCACGCACGGTTCCTTCAAGGCGAAGCGGCCGCTGCGGATCGCCTTGGCCGTGATGGGTTCGATGGCGGTGGAGGGGCCGCTGGTGCGCTGGGTGGCGGATCACCGCAAGCACCACAAGTACTCGGACCACGAGGGCGACCCGCATTCGCCGTGGCGGTTCGGGGAGACGCTGCCGGCTCTGATGAAGGGGCTGTGGTGGGCGCACATCGGCTGGCTCTTCGACGAGGAGCAGACCGATCAGCAGAAGTACGCGCCCGACCTGATCAAGGATCCGGCGATCCGGCGGATCTCGCGCGACTTCGTCTTCTGGACGATGCTGTCGCTGGCGATCCCGCCGCTGGTGGGCGGTCTGGTGACGATGTCCTGGTGGGGTGCGTTCACGGCGTTCTTCTGGGGCTCGCTGGTGCGCGTCGCGCTGCTGCACCACGTGACGTGGTCGATCAACTCGATCTGCCACGCGGTGGGCAAGCGGCCGTTCAAGTCCCGGGACCGCAGCGGCAACGTGTGGTGGCTGGCGGTGCTCTCCTGCGGGGAGTCCTGGCACAACCTGCACCACGCCGATCCGACCTCGGCGCGGCACGGTGTGCTGCGCGGCCAGATCGACTCCAGCGCGCGGCTGATCCGCTGGTTCGAGCAGCTGGGCTGGGCCACGGACGTGCGCTGGCCGTCGGCGGCCCGCATCGACGCCCGGCGCAGGGAAAGCGACGCGAAAGCGGCATGATGGGGGGCGTGGCGATCGACGGCAGTAATTCCAGCAGCGACAAGCCCAGGCGCGGCCGCCGGGTCCGGATGACGGGCGCGGAGCGGCGCCAGCAACTGCTGGACATCGGCCGGACCCTGTTCGCGGAGAAGGGCTTCGAAGGCACGTCGGTGGAGGAGATCGCGGCGAAGGCCGGGGTGTCCAAGCCGGTGGTGTACGAGCACTTCGGGGGCAAGGAGGGGCTGTACGCGGTGGTCGTGGACCGGGAGATGCGCCAGCTGCTGGACGGGGTGACGGGGGCGTTGACGGCCGGGCATCCGCGGGAGCTGCTGGAGCAGGCGGCGTTCGCCCTGCTGGACTACATCGAGTCGTACACGGACGGTTTCCGGATCCTGGTCCGGGACTCCCCCGTGGCGCAGTCGACCGGCACCTTCGCCTCGCTGATCAGCGACATCGCCACGCAGGTCGAGGACATCCTGGGTCTGGAGTTCAAGGCGCGGGGCTTCGACCCCAAGCTGGCGCCGCTGTACGCGCAGGCGCTGGTCGGGATGGTGGCGCTGACCGGGCAGTGGTGGCTGGACGTCCGCAAGCCGAAGAAGGCCGAGGTGGCCGCGCACCTGGTGAACCTGGCCTGGCACGGGCTGGACGGGCTGGAGTCGAAGCCCCAGCTGGTGGGCCGCCGCAAGAGCTGAGCACCGCAGCGCGTACGACGGCGCCCCGTCACCGGATCGGCGGGTTCTAATGATCCACGCAACACCCTGGAGTTCAGGGAGTTGCGGGGATCGTGGATTTCGAGGTGCTGAAGGCGAGGTTCTTCGAGGCGCTGGACAGGGAGAACGGCAGCATCACTGCTGCGGCTCGTGCAGTCGGAGTGAACCGCAACACGGCGTTCGGGTGGGCACGCCGGGCCGGAGTCCGTGGTCGCGGCAAGCCTCGCAGGCCCGGCCACCCCGGTCGGGCGGAGTACGAGCGGCTGCGTGCTGCGGGAGTCCGGCGCCGTGATGCCGCCGCCTCGGTGGCGGGGCGCCGTCGTGTGGTGCGGGCCGGGTCAGCCGCACTCTTCCAGGGCCTGCTGATCCAGGGTGTGCTCTTCAAGGAATTCGAGCCGGTTGCCGACGGGGTCCTCGGAGTAGAAGCGGCGGTGGCCGGGCAGGTCGTCGTCCCAGACGACCTTGGCCCCCCGCTCCTCCAGTCTGCTCGCGTACGCCTCGATCCCGGTCACCCGCAGTCCCGGATGGGCTTTGCGGGCGGGCCGGAAGTCCTCCTCGATGCCGAGGTGCAGCTGTACGGGCCCGGCGGCGAACCAGCAGCCCCCGCGCGCGGCGAGGGCGGGCGGTTTGGGGATCTCGGTCATGCCGAGTACGTCGGTGTAGTAGGCGCGGAGCCGGTCCTCCGAGTCCGGTGGCGCGGCGAGTTGGACGTGGTCGACGGCGGTGAGCACGGTCAGGCCTCCTTGCGGGCGACGGCGAAGATGCGGCGGAACGGGAAGACGGTTCCGCGTGGCCCGCTCGGGTAGGCCACGCGCAGCCGGTCGCGGTATTCGGTGAGGAAGGCGTCCGCGGCGTCCTTGTCGTCGCCGAGGGCGGTCAGGACGGGCCGCAGGGCGGTGCCCTTGACCCAGTCGAGTACGGGGTCGGGGCCTTGGAGCAGTTGGTGGTAGGTGGTCTCCCAGACGTCGGCGGCGCAGCCGAGCGCGGTGAACCGGGCAAGGTATTCGGCGGGTTCGAGGATGTGGATGTAGCGGGCGCCGTGGCCGGCGAGGCGGGCCCGCCAGCGCGGGGTGTCGCACAGCTCGGCGAGCAGGGCGTGGCTGGGGGCGGTGAAGTTGCCGGGGATCTGGAAGGCGAAGATGCCACCGGGGCGCAGGCTGTTGATCCAGGCGCCGAAGGAGCCGGCGTGGCCGGGGACCCACTGCAGGGCGGCGTTGGACACGATCAGGTCGTAGGGCTCCTCTGGGAGCCAGCCGGCGAGGTCCCCGTGGCGGAAGTCGAGGCTGCCGCCGCCGGCGGTGGGCCCGGCGTGCTCCTGGGTGGCGCGGTGGAGCATCTCCGGGGAGAGGTCGAAGCCGGTGATGCGGGCGCCGGGCCAGCGGTCGGCGAGGAGCGCGGTGACGTTGCCGGGCCCGCAGCCGAGGTCGGCGATGCGGGCGGGCCGGTCGGGGAGCTCGGGTATGCGGGTGAGGAGGTCCAGGAAGGGCCGTGTGCGGTGGCCTGCGTGCCGGAGGTACTGCTGGGGATCCCAGGTGGGAGCGGAGGGCGCGGTGGACGTGGGGGTCCCGGAGTGCGCGGTATCGGAATACATGTTCGAGCCTCCCTGCTGGCGGGGCGGTCGGAAGCGGAATCCGTTCCGGCCCCCTCCATGCCCCATGCTCGCGCGGTTTATATCTTGACGTCAAGATGCTCGTGATCAAGATACTCGTTATGAAGAGACTTCACATCGACAGACCCCGTACACTGATCCGCATGGAGGACGAGGTCGACCGACTGGTGGCGGCATGGCGGCGGGAGCGCCCTGACCTCGACGTGGAACCGCTCGAGGTACTGAGCCGCGTCAGCAGGCTCGCGCGCCATCTCGACCGCGCCCGCAGGCTGGCCTTCTCCGAGCACGGCCTGGAGCCGTGGGAGTTCGACGTCCTGACGTCCCTGCGCCGGGCCGGCGCGCCCTACCAGCTCTCCCCCGGCCAGCTGTTGACCCAGACCCTGGTCACCTCCGGCACCATGACCAACCGCATCGACCGGCTCGCCAAGAAGGGCCTCGTCGAGCGGCTCCCGGACCCCAGCGACCGCCGCGGGGTCCTGGTGCGGCTCACCCCCGAGGGCCGGGACCGTGCGGACCAGGCCCTCGCCGGGCTGCTGGCGCAGGAGCGGGCGATCCTGGCCCAGCTCTCACAGAACCAGCGCGGTGAGCTCGCCGGGCTGCTACGCCAGTTGACCGCTCCGTTCGACAACATCCCCGGCTAGGTCGGCCGGTCGTACGCCGGCCCGCCGGGCCAGCGCCACCGCCGCCAGCGTGGAGTGCACACCGAGCTTGCCCAGCACGTTCTGCATGTGGGTGCGGACGGTGTGCGGGGACAGGAACAGGCGTGCGGCCACGTCCTTGCGGCCGAGACCCGCCACCATGCAGCGCAGCACCTCGTGTTCGCGCGGGGTGAGCGATTCCACGAGCCGTTCGCTGTCCGTGCGGTGCTTGCGCGCCGCGGTCAGCTCCCGGAGCACTCCGGTCAGCAGCGCGGGCGGCAGGTGGGTCTCCTCCCGCAGGACCCCGCGGATGACGGCCAGCAGCCGCGAGAGCGAGCAGTCCTTGGCCACCCAGCCCGAGGCCCCGGCCTGCAGCGCATGCGCGGCCCGGCGGGGGTCGTCGCGCTCGGCGAGCACGACCGTGCGGACCCCGGGGTGGGTCACCCGCACCCCGGCGACCAGCGCGATCCCGTCCGAGCCGGGCGGCGGCGGACCGGAGCCCGGCTCCCGCTGGGCGGGCACGGCCCCGGCGACCACGCCGAGATCGGCGTCGACCAGCAGGACGTCGAAGCGGCGGCCCTCGGCCACCGCGCGTTCGAGGCAGCGCAGCGCGGCGGGGCCGCTGCCGGCCGCGGACACGTCCACGTCCGGCTCGGCCGCGAGCGCGGCTGCGAGCGATTCGGCGAAGATGCGGTGATCGTCGACGACGAGTACCCGGATACGAACCACAAAACCCCCAAGGGTAGGGGAACGGACGACGGCGGGTACGGCGCCCGGACCGGGTGATCCGCAGCTGCCCCGGCCGCCGCCGTGACACCTCTGCACTACCCCGGACCGGACGCCGTACCCGACTTGTCTCGACCCCTGAATCAACACCGGCCCCCACCGGCGTCACGCATCAGCGTAGGGCCGGGTGCCGCTCACGGTTGGCCGAATAGCAGAAGTTTTCCCAGCGATTTTCCGGCGCAGCCGTTCTGAACTGCCGTTGTGGTGGCTTGAAATCATCTGTACCACAGGTCCGGAGGGCGGCTTCTGCACCGGCGCGTGCCACGGGCAGTTGCACGGGGGGCAATTCACCCGGCGTGTGCACGCCGGGCGCCCGCGCACAGCGCCCGGCCGCAGCGCACGGCCCGAACACACGCGCCCCCTGCACCGGGCAGGGTGCGGGGGGCGCGCAGGGCAACGGTGTTCCGGGGGGCTACCCGTGGGTCAGGAGGTGTGCGTGCGCGCGAAGTTCCACGCGTCCGTGATGATGCCGGTCAGGTCCGAGCGGCTCGGGGTCCAGCCGAGGCGCTCGTGGGCCGTGCGCGCGGAGGCGACCAGCATCGCGGGGTCGCCGGCCCGGCGCGGGGCGACGACCTCGGGGATCTCCCGGCCGGTGACCTTGCGGACCGTCTCGACGACCTCGCGGACCGAGAACCCGCTGCCGTTGCCCAGGTTGCAGATCAGGTGCTCGCCCCCGGCGGCGACCCGCAGCGCGGCCAGGTGGGCCTCCGCCAGGTCGGCGACGTGGATGTAGTCGCGCACGCAGGTGCCGTCCGGGGTCGGGTAGTCCTCGCCGAACACCGAGATCGACTCGCGCTCGCCCAACGCGACCTGGAGGACCAGCGGGATCAGGTGCGTCTCGGGGGTGTGCCGCTCGCCGAACTCCCCGTAGGCCCCGGCCACGTTGAAGTAGCGCAGGGACACCGCGGCCAGGCCGTGCGCCACGCACTCCCCCGCGATCATGTGGTCGACGGCCAGCTTCGAGGCGCCGTACGGGTTGGTCGGCGCGGTCACCGAGGCCTCGGTGAGCAGGCCCTCCGTCGGCTCCCCGTAGGTGGCCGCGGTGGAGGAGAACACCAGCTTGCGCACGCCCGCCTCGCGCATCGCGCCGAGCAGGGCGAGCGTGCCTCCGACGTTGTTCTCCCAGTACTTGCCCGGGTTCACCACGGACTCGCCGACCTGCGAGGAGGCCGCGAAGTGCAGCACCGCTTCGTAGGAGGAGTCCAGGTGGCGGGCGGCGTCCTGGATGCGGCCCTCGATGAAGGCGGCGCCCGCCGGGACGCCGACGCGGAAACCGGTGCTGAGGTCGTCGAGGACGGTGACCTCGTGGCCGGCCTCCAGAAGGTGGGCCGCGACCACGCTGCCGACGTATCCGGCGCCACCGGTTACCAGGTACTTGCTCACTCGCCTACTGCCTCTCGCGGGGGAGCACGCGCGGGAGCGTGCGCGTGCTAGGACACTGGCTTACCCGATTCGACGCCCGCGGGGAAATCGGCGGCGGGCGAGCGGCGGGCAGCGGCGGGCCCGCACCGGGACCGCACCCGCCCCGGCCACCGCCGGCTTCGGGCCCGTGCGGGCCCGTCGGTCCGGCGCGGGTCCGTCAGTCCCGCACGGCGACGGCGGGCCGCACCGGCAGCGCCCGGTCCAGCAGGCCGGTACGGGCGGCCAGCGCCGCCGCCTCCAGCCTCGATCCCACGCCCAGTTTCATCAGCACCCGCTGCACGTGCGTACGGGCGGTGCTCGGCGCGATCTCCATGCCCGCGGCGATCAGCCGGGTGTCCTCGCCCTCGGCGACCCGCACCAGCACCTCCACCTCGCGCGGGGTGAGCAGGCGCAGCAGCCGGCTGCCCTCGTCGTCGGGCTGGACGGCGGGGTTCAGGAGCTCGGCGAAGGCGCCCTGCAGCAGCTGCGGGGCGATCGCCACCTCGCCCGCCCGCGCCTTGGCCAGCGCCCGCTCCACGCCCTCGATGCGCTCGTCCTGGCGTACGTACCCGGAGGCGCCGGCGGCGAAGGCGGCCGCGATCCCGCGCGGGCTGGGCACCGGGCCGAGGACGACGACGGCGATCTGCGGGCGCTCCCGCTTGATGCGGACGACGGGTTCGAAGACCCCGGTCTCGGCGGGGGTGGCCGTCCCGAACAGGCAGACCTCCGGGGCCCGTCCGATGACCAGCTCGGCGGCGCCCGCGGCCGGGGCGGCGGCCGCCAGGACCCGGTGGCCGCGCAGTTTCAGGGCAGAGGCCAGCGCCTCGGCCAGCAGCCGGTGCTCGTCGACCACCACGACCCGTACGCCCATTGAGGTACCCACCCCCCACCCTTCTGACCCGGCAAGCTACACGCTTGTTCGACGGTGCGCGGGGGTTACCGCGCAGAAGCCCCCGGAAGGCGGACCTTCCGGGGGCTTGCGGCGGCGTGCGGACGGATCAGCTCGCGGTGAAGGAGGTGAAGATGTATTCCGGGTCGGACGTCGCGGAGTACGGCTTCTTGACCGCGGTACGGGCGAGGAAGAGCTTCCCGTTGTGGTAGCGGTACTCGTGGTAGCCGGGCGAGTAGCCCGTCTCGATGCGCTGGGTCGTCTTGTCCGACGGGTTCTCCATCAGGACGGTTTCCTTCATCGTCTTGCCGTCGATGCTGACGATCTGGCCGCCCTTGTCGTAAGGGGGCTCCTTGTAGGCGATGATGTTCGACCCGTCCATGCGCAGCGGGTACAGCTTGTACCGCTCGCCCGCGTCGGCGCGGTCGGTGGTCTGCTTGCCGGTCTCCAGGTCGAAGGAGAGCAGCTCGTTGGTCTTGCCGTAGGCGTCCTTGCCCTGGTGCTCGTAGGAGGGCAGGTAGAGCTTGCCGTTGCCGACGATCATGCCGGCGCACCGCTCGACCTCGGTGTGGCACTCACCGCCGAAGGTGCCGGAGGAGAGCGAGATCTTCGCCTTCAGCTGGCCCGCGGCGTCGAGGACGAAGAGGTCGCTGACGCCGCTCGCGTTCTTGGCGGTCTTGCCGACGTCGGCGGAGACGATCAGGGGCTTGGTGGAGACGATGCCGGCGCTCTCGATGCCCGCGGAGAGCTTGTACGAGTACTGCGGCGCGCCGGTGGTCGGGTCGAGGGCCTGCGCGTACACGGTCGGGTTGGAGCTCTGGCCGCACCTGCGGATGACGGCGAGGGCCTCGCCACCGCCGTAGCCGACGTCGCGGCAGCCTTCGCCGTCGACCTTGGGCAGCCACAGGGACTTGCCGTCGGCGAGGCTCCAGGCGGCGCCGCCCGAGGGGCCGCCTGCGGCGACCGTCTGCCCGCTGACGGTGACCTCGTAGTAGGACACGGGCTTGTCACCGCTGGTGGCGCCCTTGGCGTTGCCGGTCCAGAGGAGCTTGCCGGCGTTCAGGTCGATGACGCCGACCTCGGTGCACGCCGGGTACTTGACCTCCGGCGTGGGCTTCGTGGGCCGGAAGACCACCGCCGTCTTGTTGTCGGAGACGTGCCGGGAGGCTCCGCAGAGCTCACCGGGGAGGGGGATCTCCCACTTCATGGCGCCGTCGACGGTGTTGTAGCCGACGATCTTGTACACGTCGGACTTGACGTAGGTGGAGTCGGTCAGCCAGGAACCGGGGACCTGGACCATCTCGTCCGGGGTCGGGCTCGGCTGGTTGACCAGCACCTTCGACTTGGTGTTGGCGGGCACCTTCTCGCTGCCGCCCGCGCCGGGCTGGGACTTGTCGTCCCCGGGCTTGGCGGGGCCGCTGTCCGCGGTGTCCTTCGTGCCCTCGCCGTCGCCGTCGCCGTCGCCGGAGACGTACCAGAGGCCGCCGCCGACGATGAGGACGATGGCCAGCAGGGCCGCGCCGACGATCATCAGCTGGGTGCGCTTGTCGTTGCCGCCGCCGGCCGGGGGCTGGGCGGCGGGGGCCGCGGCACCCGGAGCGCCGAAGGGCGGCGGGGTGCCGGGCTGCTGCGGGTAGCCGTAGCCGGGCCCGGTCTGCGGGTACCCGTACGCGGGCTGCGCGGGCGGCTGCTGCGGGGGCGCGGGCGGCCCGGCCGGCGGGGTGGGGGGTCCGGCCGGCGGCACGGGCGCGCCGAACCCGCCCGGGGCGGGGGTCCCCCCGGCCGGGGCCGGGGGCGGATCCTGCGGCGCGCCGAAGCCGCCGGACGGCGGCTGGCTGGGGGGCGGCGGGGTACTCATGGGCTGCTCTTGCCTCTCGCTGGGCTGCTCGTTGGACGCGTTGTCACTTGCCGAAGACCATCAGGAGCTTCTCGTCCGTGCCCTTGGCCTGCAGACGGGAGGTGGAGATGAAGAACCGTCCGTCCGCGTAGTCGAGCTTCGGGGTGCGGAAGGAGCTCTCGATCGGCGCGGCCGGGCCCGACGGGTGGCGCAGGAGTGCGGTGGGGGTGCCGCCGCCGGCCGGGATGGAGATGACCTCGCCGCCCTGCTCCTCCTCGGCCTTGCGGTAGGCGATCAACTGCCCGTTGGCGGCCTTGAGCGGGGTGAGGGTGCGCTTGTCGCCGGCCGGGGTGCGCCACTTGTCCTTGCCGGTGGCCAGGTCGAAGGCGACGATCTCGTTGGCCTTGCCGGCGGCCGCCGCGGTGGGCAGGTACAGGGTGCCCGCGTCGACGACGGCCGAGGGGCAGGTCGTCAGGGACCGGAAGATTCCGGTGTCGCCGCAGCCGACGGCGAAGCTGCCCTCTCCGGCGAGGGTGGCGGTCTGCTTCCCGTCGGGTCCCAGGACCACGATGGAGCGCTGCTTGGACTCCTCGTTGCCGATGTCGAGGACGATCGGGTCCACCGAGTAGATGCTGGTGACCTTGAACTTCTTGGGGAGCCGGAAGGCCCAGGCCTTCTGGCCGGTGACGGGGTCGACCCCGTGGACCTCTGCGCTGGCGTCCGCGTCGCTGCACGTGGCGATGGCGATCATCTTGCCGTTGCCGGCTTCGTAGCCGTCGGGCTTGCAGCCGGTGCCCATGGCGCTCCCGAAGAGCTTGTCACCGTTGCTGATCTTGAAGGCGCTGGCGGTGCCGCCGCGGCTGACGGCGACGGTGTCGCCGGTCATGGCCAGGGTGGGGCTGGTGAAGATGTCGAAGAGCCCTTCCTTGGGCACCTCCTTCGACCAGACCTCCTTGCCGGTCTTGAGGTCGACCACGCGCATCTGGGTGCAGGAGGCGTTCTCCCCCTCGCCGTCGCGGTACATGACGACCGTCTTGCCGTCGGCGGTGGTGTCCCGGGCGACGGAGCAGATCGCGGCAGGGAAGGCGAGCGTCCACTTCTCCTTGCCGTCGGTGACCGCGTAGCCGTTGAGGGACTTCCAGACGCTCTTGACGACGGTGTCGCCGACGACCCACTGGGCCGCGGAGTCGACTCCCATGCCGGGGCCGTCGACCTTGGCGGTCTTGAACCAGAGGACCTTGTCCTCGCCCTGCTTGCGGCCGGAGTTGAGGTCGGCCTGCTGGCCGCCGGTGCCGTTGCCGTTGCCGTCGCCCTTGTCCACGGAAGGGGAGCCGGAGGGCTTGGCGTCGGTGGACTCCTGCGCCACGGGCGGCTTCGGGTCCTCGTCGGACCCGGAGAAGCCGACGTAGCCGACGACCGCGACGGCGAGGACGGCTGCGGCGGCCGAGGCGGCGATCAGCACGGTCCGCTTCTTCTTCGGCGGCATCCCGGGGGCGCCGGGCGCACCGGGCGCACCGGGCGGCGGGTAACCGTAGCCCGGCGGCTGCTGCTGGACGGTGGGCGGCTGCTGCGCGTACGGGGCCTGCTGCGCGTACGGGTTCTCGCCCTGCGGGTATCCGTACCCCTGCTGCGGCGGGCCGGGCAGGTGACCGTAACCGGAAGGAGTCGGTGGCTGGTTCGGCGGCTGGGGCGGCTCGGTCATCAGCGCACACTTTCGGCTTCGGCGGGTCGGGGAGGATGACCTTTCTATCACTGACGGCCCTCGAACACCGGTCCGGTCCACCCCCTGTTCCCAAGGGAGGACCGGCCCGTGATGCCGTCGTTATCCCGCCAGTTGGCCCGGCCGGGTGAGGGAATCTAAGCCTCCTCGGCCAGCTCCAGCCAGCGCATCTCCAAATCGTCGCGGTCCGCGAGCAGTTCGCGGAGCTCCGCGTCGAGCTTGGCCACCTTGTCGTAGTCGGTGGAGTTCTCGGCGATCTGGGCGTGCAGGTTGCCCTCGCGGTCGGAGAGCTTGTTGAGCTGCCGCTCAATCTTCTGGAGTTCCTTCTTCGCGGCGCGGGAGTCCACCGAGGCGGCGGTCTTCGCCGCCGCGGCGGCGGTGGCCGGTACGGGCGCCGGGGCGGCCGCCTCGATCATCCGCCGGCGGCGCTCCAGGTACTCGTCCAGGCCGCGCGGCAGCATCCGCAGGCTCGCGTCGCCGAGCAGCGCCATCACCGTGTCGGTGGTGCGCTCGATGAAGAACCGGTCGTGGGAGATCACGATCATCGAGCCGGGCCAGCCGTCGAGGAGGTCCTCCAGCTGGGTCAGGGTCTCGATGTCGAGGTCGTTGGTGGGCTCGTCGAGGAAGAGGACGTTGGGCTCGTCCATCAGCAGGCGCAGGATCTGCAGCCGGCGCCGCTCACCGCCGGAGAGGTCGCCGACCGGCGTCCACTGCTTCTCCTTGGTGAAGCCGAACTGCTCGCACAGCTGGCCCGCCGTCATCTCGCGGCCCTTGCCGAGGTCGACGCGGTCACGGACGCGCTGGACGGCTTCCAGGACCCGCAGGGACGGATCGAGTTCGCCGACCTCCTGCGAGAGGTAGGCCAGCTTGACGGTCTTGCCGACGGTGATCTTGCCGGCGGCGGGCTGGACGTCGCCCTGGGTGCGGGCGGCCTCGGCCAGGGCGCGCAGCAGGGAGGTCTTGCCGGCGCCGTTGACGCCGACGAGGCCGACGCGGTCGCCGGGGCCCAGGTGCCAGGTGAGGTGCTTGAGCAGTTCCTTCGGGCCGGCGTGCACGCTGACGTCCTCGAGGTCGAAGACCGTCTTGCCGAGGCGGGCGTTGGCGAACTTCATCAGCTCGCTGGTGTCGCGCGGCGGCGGCACGTCGGCGATCAGCTCGTTGGCGGCCTCGATGCGGTAGCGGGGCTTGGAGGTCCGGGCGGGGGCGCCGCGGCGCAGCCAGGCCAGCTCCTTGCGCATCAGGTTCTGCCGCTTGGACTCCTCGGTGGCGGCGATGCGGTCGCGCTCGGCGCGGGCGAAGACGTAGTCGCTGTAGCCGCCCTCGTACTCGTGCACGTCACCGCGCTGCACGTCCCACATGCGGGTGCAGACCTGGTCGAGGAACCAGCGGTCGTGGGTGACGCAGACGAGCGCGGAGCGGCGCTCCTGGAGGTGCTTGGCCAGCCAGGAGATGCCCTCGACGTCGAGGTGGTTGGTGGGCTCGTCGAGGATCAGCAGGTCCTGGTCGGCGATGAGCAGCTTGGCGAGGGCGATGCGGCGGCGCTCGCCGCCGGAGAGCGGGCCGATGACCGTGTCGAGGCCCTGGTCGAAGCCGGGCAGGTCGAGGCCGCCGAAGAGTCCGGTGAGCACGTCGCGGATCTTGGCGTTGCCGGCCCACTCGTGGTCGGCCATGTCCCGGATGATCTCGTGGCGGATGGTCGCCTTGGGATCGAGGGAGTCGTGCTGGGTGAGGACGCCCATGCGCAGGCCGCCGGACTGGGTGACCCGGCCGGTGTCGGGCTCCTCCAGCTTGGCGAGCATCCGGATGAGGGTGGTCTTGCCGTCGCCGTTGCGGCCGACGACGCCGATCCGGTCCCCCTCGGACACGCCGAGGGAAATGCTGTCCAGCAGGGTACGTGTGCCGTACACCTTGCTGACTGCCTCGACATTGACCAGATTGACGGCCATCAGACGCGCTCCAGGTGGGGTACCCCCGGACGGACTCTGGGGGAGGGTGTGGATCAGCCCCCCAGCCTAACGCTCCGGGCCGGGGCTGACCGTTCCACGAGCAGGGCGCCCGCGAGGGCCATCCCGATGGCGACCGGCGCGGTGACGGGGAACGCGATGAGGGTAGCGCTGTGGCCGTCGAGCAGACCGCCGAGTCCGGTCATGGACAGGCCGAGGATCCCGAGGAGGCACAGGGTGATGCCGAGGGCGGCGACGAGGCCGCCGGCGCCGCCCGCCGTGCCGGTGCGCGGCGCGGCCGGGGCCTCGAAGCGGCGGAACAGCGTGACGAAGACGACCGTCAGGGCGGTCGCCGCCAGGATCCGTACGGGGACCTGCGCCCACCAGGCGGCGCCGGCCGGGGCCGGAAGGTCCAGGCCGAGGGCGAGCTGGGCCCCGTACACGCCGAGCATGGCGGTGAGGTGCCACAGGAAGGCGGTCATGGCGACGCCGTTGGCGGCGACCACGCCGCGCCAGACGCGGGGGCGGGCCAGCCAGGCGGTGGCGGGCCGGGCGAGCAGCTGCACGGCGCCGACGAGCCACATGCCGTGCGCGAGCAGGGCGAGGGTGGGCGGGGCCATGTTGGACACCTTCTCGCCGGGCATCCCGACCATGGACAGCGGGTACGGGCCGCACGCCACCAGCAGGACGGCCCCGGCGAGACCCGCGGCGGCGAGGGCGGCGGGCCGGCGGATCCGGCCGTCGGCGCGGAGGAAGCCGAGCTGGTGGACGGCGAGCCAGACGAGGGCGAAGTTCAGGAACTCGACGTAGGGGACGCCGAACGCGAAGCGCAGTACGTCGACCAGCGCGGCCGCTCCGGCCAGCGCGGCGAACGCGGCCCAGCCGTGGCGCTCGTGCAGCTTCAGCAGGGGCGGGGTGAAGGCGACCATCGCCAGGTAGATCCCGATGAACCACAGCGGCTGGGTGACCAGCCGCAGTGCGGCCCCGGTCAGCCGGCCGTCGCCGCGGCCGGCGAGCTGCACCGCGAGCGCGGCGGCGGCCCACACCAGGACGAAGACGAGGGTGGGGCGCAACAGCCGCTGGAGCCGGGCCCGGAGGAAGGCGGCGTAGACGGACGTCTCGCTGCGGCGGGCGAGGGAGCGGTAGGACAGGGCGTGCGAGAACCCGCCGACGAAGAAGAACACCGGCATGACCTGCAGGCCCCAGGTGAGCACCTGGAGGGCGGGCACGAGGGCGAGCAGGTTCCCTATGCCGTCGCTGCTGACGGCGGCCATCAGCCAGTGCCCGCCGATGACGGTGCCGAGCGAGGCGACCCGCAGCAGGTCGACGTACCGGTCCCGACCGGGTGGGGTGGCGAGGGCGAGGTCGCGTGCGCTGGCTGTCATGGAGCCACGGTCGCCTGCGCGGGCCGTCTCCCGACAGGGTGCGGGTACTCAACTCCCGCCTGGGTACCGGGGCTCCGCCCCGGCCCCCCTACGGCGCTTCGCGCCCGCGCCTCAATCGCCGGCGGGGCTTCAAGACCGGGGCTCCGCCCCGCACCCCGCTCCTCAAACGCCGGAGGGGCTGAAATTGCGCTCCGCGCAATCCAGCCCCGCGGACACTTGACGGCTGACGCGCGCCAGATCCAGCCCCGCCGGCGTTTGAGGCGCGGGGTCTGGGGCGGAGCCCCGGTGCTTTCAGCCCCGCCGGCGTTTGAGGCGCGGGGTCTGGGGGCTGGCCCCCGACAGCGGTGCGCGGGGTCAGGACGGCAGGACGGTGGCGCCCGGCGCCGGGGAGGTCGCCACGCGGGTGGCACGGCAGGTGCCCGAGGCGTCCAGCGCGGCAGCGACCTTGGCGGCCGACTCCTGGTCCGCGACCAGGAAGGCCGTCGTGGGGCCCGAGCCCGAGACCAGCGCGGCCAGCGCCCCGGCACCGGTGCCCGCCGACAGCGTGTCCGCCAGGGACGGCCGCAGCGACAGGGCCGCCGCCTGCAGGTCGTTGGTCAGCGCGGCGGCCAGCGCTTGCGCGTCCCCCGACGCCAGCGCCGCCAGCAGCGCCGGCGAGGCCTCCGGCTCCGGTACCTCCGCCTCGGCCGTGAGCCGGTCGAACTCGCGGAACACCGCCGGGGTGGACAGCCCCCCGTCGGCCACCGCGAACACCCAGTGGAACGCCCCCGCGGCCACCGGGGTCAGCAGCTCGCCGCGGCCCGTTCCGAGCGCGGCCCCGCCGACGAGGCTGAAGGGGACGTCGCTGCCGAGCTCCGCGCAGATGTCGAGGAGTGCGGCGCGCGGGGTGTCCAGGCCCCACAGGGTGTCGCAGGCCAGCAGGGCCCCCGCGCCGTCCGCGCTGCCGCCCGCCATGCCTCCCGCCACCGGGATGTTCTTCGCGATGTGGAGGTGGACGGCGGGCTCGATGCCGTGGCGGGCCGCGAGGATCTCGGCGGCCCGCGCCGCGAGGTTGGTGCGGTCCAGCGGTACCTGGTCGGCGTCCGGGCCCTCGCAGGTCACCGTCAGCGTGTCGGCCGGGGTCGCCGTGACCTCGTCGAACAGCGACACGGCGAGGAAGACGTTGGCGAGGTCGTGGAAGCCGTCGGGCCGGGCCGCGCCCACCGCCAGCTGCACGTTGACCTTCGCGGGGACCCGTACGGTCACACCCGTCGTACGCGCGCTCACAGTGCGGGCCTCTGCGCCGCCGGCTTGTTCTCGGCGATCGCGGCGAACTCCTCCACCGTCAGGGACTCGCCGCGTGCCTGCGGCGAGATGCCTGCGGCGACCAGCGCCGACTCGGCGCCCGCCGCCGAGCCGGCCCAGCCGGCCAGCGCGGCGCGCAGCGTCTTGCGGCGCTGTGCGAACGCCGCGTCCACGACCGCGAAGACCTCGGCCTTGGAGGCGGTGGTCTTGATCGGTTCGGTGCGCCGCACCAGCGAGACGAGACCGGAGTCGACGTTCGGGGCGGGCCAGAACACCTTGCGGCCGATGGCCCCGGCGCGCTTGACGTGCGCGTACCAGTTGGCCTTGACCGAGGGGACCCCGTAGACCTTGTTGCCGGGCTCGGCGGCCAGCCGGTCGGCGACCTCCGCCTGCACCATCACCAGGGTCCGCTCGATGGTCGGGAAGCGGTCGAGCATGGTCAGCAGGACGGGCACGGCCACGTTGTACGGCAGGTTCGCGACGAGCGCGGTCGGCGCCGGACCGGGCAGTTCCGTCACCAGCATCGCGTCGGAGTGGACCAGCGCGAAGCGGTCCTTCTTCGCGGGCATGCGGGCCTCGATGGTGGCGGGCAGCGCGGCCGCCAGGATGTCGTCGATCTCGACGGCGACGACCCGGTCGGCGGCCTCCAGCAGCGCGAGCGTCAGCGAGCCCAGGCCCGGGCCGACCTCGACGACCACGTCGTCCGGGCGGACCTCGGCGGTCCGCACGATCCGGCGGACCGTGTTGGCGTCGATGACGAAGTTCTGCCCCTTCTGCTTCGTCGGGCGTACGCCGAGTGCGGCGGCCAGCTCCCGGATGTCGGCCGGGCCGAGGAGGGCGTCGGGCGCGGCGGGGGTACTGGAGGAGGGGTTCTCGGGCTGCTGCTCTGCGGTGCTCACCGGTAAAGCGTCTCAGATCGGCCGGGTGATCCCGAGCCGGACCGGGTGTCCGGCTCGCGGACGCGTTCCGCGTGCCCGCTACGACGTGAGCCTGCGGCCGCAGTGGGGCCACGGGCTCGCTCCCCGCTGCAGGTAGAGCTTCTTCGCCCGGTAGGTCTGTTCCGGGCCCGACGCGTCCTGGGGGCGGCCGCTGCCGCCGAGGTCCTGCCAGGTGCGGACGTCGAACTGGTAGAGGCCGCCGTACGTTCCCGAGGCGTCGGTGGCCGAGGGGCGCCCGCCGGACTCGCACTGGGCGAGGGCCGCCCAGTTGAGGCCCTCGGCGCCGGCGACCGAGCTGGGCAGCGACTTGGTGCCGACCTTGACGAGCTGGGTGACGGGCTCGCGGACGACCTCGTCGGCGATGGCGCGGGGCGTCTGGCGGACCCCGTTGACGGTGCGCAGGGTGTAGGTGACCCGGCGCGCCCCGGGCCGGCCGGCCCGTTCGACGACCTCGGTGCCGGCGAAGAGGTCGGGGTCCTTGATCTTCTCGGTCTCGAACGGGATGCGCTCCTCGCGGACCTCGCGGGTGCCGGTGATGCGGAGCACGGTCACGGTCTGGCCGTCGCGCGGGAAGGCGGTGGGGGGTACGGAGGTGGTGTCCTGGCCCTGCAGGGTGATGCCGGCCTGGTCGAGGGCCTCCTCGACGGTGGCGGCGTTGGTGCGGATGGTGCGTTCGCGGCCGTCGGCCATGAAGGTGACGCTGCGTTCGGTGCGCACGCTCAGGGCGAGGCCGGAGCGCGGGACGGGCGCGGCGCGGGGGGCGGAGAGGTAGGCGCCTTCGGCGCGGATGCCGAACTGGCGCAGCGCGCCTTCGACGGTGCGGGCGGTGGTCCACACCTGGCGCTGCTGCCCGTCGAGCGTCAGGCGCAGGGGGCGGCCGTAGCGGACGACGATCTCCTCGCCGTCTGCGAGGCGTTCGCCGGGGGCGGGGGCGACGAGGTCGTGGGGGCCGACGCCGAGGCCTTCGGCGGCGAGCAGTTCCTCTACGTCGCCGGCGAAGGTGTGCAGGTTCCGCGGGACCCCGTCCACGGTGAGCCGTACGGACTTGTCGGCGGCGACGAACGCCGTCGTGCCGCCCGCGAGGAAGGCGACGACCAGGGCCTGGGGCACGATCCGCCGCCAGTTCCCGCCGGGGGGTTCGGCGGGGGCGGCGCGGCCGCGGGCGGCGCGGCGGCGGCCGGTGCCGGGCGGCGCGGCCGGGGCGTCGGCGGGGGCGCTGCGGCCGCGGGCGCGGCGGCCGGTACCGGGAACCGCCGGGGCGGCGGGGGCGGGTGCGACGGCGGCTGCGGCCGGGCTCGCGGCCCTGCGGCGGCCGGAGCCGGGCGCGGCCAGCGTGTCGGCCTCGGAGAGCCGGGCCAGTTCTGCCAGCTCGGCCAGCTCGGCCACGGCGGCCAGCTCGGCGAGTTCGGCGGGCGTCCTGCCGCCCTGGCGGCCGGGACCGGTGGCGGTGTCCGCGACCCGGCGGCGCCGGCCGGCCCGCCGGCTCCCGGGGCGCGGGGCGGGGACCCCGGGATCCGGGTCCCGGAGCGTGGCCCCGGGATCCGCCGCACCGGCCGTCCGGGCCGGCGGCTCGGCCCCGTACGCCTCCGGGACGGGACCGGCACGGCGGTGACTGCCCTGCGTATCGCTCACGACGCTCGCTCCACTGGTGATCCGGCACCCCCGGGTTCGGGCACGGCACCCTAGCGGAGGAGCCGTCACGCTCCAAAGCCGGACGGACACTCAGCGTGTCGGAGCAGGGCGGCGCGGTGCCGGGTGGATCACCGGTGGACGGGTGGATTCAGTAGGCGAAGGCGCGCGCCGTATTGGCCGCCAGCGCGGTGGCCATCGCGTCCTCGTCGATGCCGCGGACCGCGGCCATCGCCCGTACCGTCAGCGGAATGAGGTACGGCGCGTTGGGCCGTCCGCGGTACGGCGCCGGGGTCAGGTAGGGCGCGTCGGTCTCGACGAGCACCAGCTCCAGCGGGGCCCCGGCCAGCGCCTCGCGCAGCGGCGCCGCGTTCTTGAAGGTGACGGTCCCGGCGAAGGACATGTAGTACCCGGCGGCGGCGCACTCGCGGGCCATGTCGGCGTCCCCGGAGTAGCAGTGGAAGACGGTCCGCTCCGGGGCGCCCTCCTCGCGCAGGACGCGCAGGACGTCCGCGTGGGCTTCGCGGTCGTGGATGACGAGTGCCTTGCCCTGCCGTTTGGCGATCTCGATGTGGGCACGGAAGGACCGCTCCTGCGCGGCCATCCCCTCCGGTCCGGTACGGAAGTAGTCCAGCCCGGTCTCGCCGACCGCCTTCACGTGGTCGAGGGCGGCCAGCGCCTCGATCTCGGCGAGCGCCTCGTCCAGCGCCCCCTCGCCGCCGCCGGCCCTGGCTCCCTGCCGCGACCATCCGTCGGGATCCCCCAAGACGATGCGGGGGGCTTCGTTCGGGTGAAGGGCGACGGCCGCATGGACGTTCTCGTACGCGGCGGCGGTCTCGGCGGCCCACCGGGAGCCCTTCACGTCGCAGCCCACCTGGACGACGGTGGTCACGCCGACCGAGGCGGCCTTCGCGAGGCCCTCCTCGACGGTGCCCGCCTGCATGTCGAGGTGGGTGTGCGAGTCCGCCACCGCCACCCGGAGGGGTTCGGGCAGCGGAGGCAGTGCGTCCTTGGAGGCGGAGGAAGGGCTCATACGGCCGATCTTATGACCGGCGGAAGACGCCCATCAGGCGGGAGAGCCGGCCCCGGCGCTCCAGGGGCTGGTCGACGGCGACGGGCCCGGGGGAGTCGTGCGTCCCCTTGCGGGGCTTCGGGGTCCGGGGGACGTTCGCTCCGGCCGGCACCGGTCCGGCGATCCCGGGGGCGATCTGGTGGTGGTAGAGGTGGTCGATCATGCCGAGCACCGAGGAGACCTGGCCCGCGCGCATGATCCGTACGACGTGTCCGCCGCAGTTCATGCAGGTCGGGTTGGACAGCGGGGAGGGCACCCGCTCGCCGTTGACCGTGTACATGATGAACGGCTCGCCCCGGCCGTCGACGTGGTGCTCGATGGCGTACCCCTGCTCCCAGGCGTACCCGCACCTCATGCACGCGAAGGAGTAGGCCTCGTACACGGTCTGCACGCCGGGGCTGGAGGCGGCGGCAGGGACTGCGGCGGGTACCGCGACGGGGACGGGTACCGGGGTGTCAGCGATCTCACTCATGCCAGCTCCTCTTGTTCCACTGGTGCCATTGCCAGTGGACGCCTCTTCAGGCGGGAGCGCATCAGGCCCTGTCTACTGTTGGACGGTCTTTGGGCGAGTCCATGCCCAAAGCGCCCGGTGCGCGGTCTGAGCTTTGCTTTTCAGGTTAGCTCTTTACCGACTCACGGCACCTTTTGTGCCGCATTCTTTGCCGCGACCACGGCGTCGAACACCTCGCGCTTGGGTACCCCGGCCTCGGCCGCGACCGCCGCGATGGCCTCCTTGCGCCGCTCCCCCGCCTCCTCGCGCACCTGTACCCGGCGCACCAGCTCCTCGGCGTCCACGTCGCCGGGTCCGGCGGCGGGGGCGCCCTCCACGACGACGGTGATCTCCCCGCGCACCCCTTCGGCGGCCCAGGCCGCGAGCTCGCCGAGCCCGCCGCGCTTGACCTCCTCGTACGTCTTCGTCAGCTCGCGGCAGACCGCGGCCCGCCGCTCGGCGCCGAAGACCTCGGCCATCGCGGCGAGGGTGTCGTCGAGCCGGTGCGGGGCCTCGAAGTAGACGAGCGTGCGCCGCTCGCCCTCGACCTCGCGCAGCCGGCCGAGGCGCTCGCCCGCCTTGCGCGGCAGGAACCCCTCGAAGCAGAACCGGTCCACCGGCAGCCCGGACATCGCCAGCGCGGTGAGCACGGCGGACGGCCCGGGGACGGCGGTGACCTTGATGTCCTTCTCCACGGCGGCGGCGACCAGCCGGTAGCCGGGGTCGGAGACCGAGGGCATGCCGGCGTCGGTCACGAGCAGCACGCGCGCGCCGCCGGCCAGGGCCTCGACCAGTTCGGGGGTGCGCGCGGACTCGTTGCCCTCGAAGTACGAGAGGACGCGCCCGGTGGTGTGCACGCCGAGTCCCTGGGTCAGCCGGCGCAGCCGCCGGGTGTCCTCGGCGGCGATCACGTCGGCCCGCTCCAGCTCGGCCGCGAGGCGCGGCGGGGCGTCGGCGAGGTCGCCGATGGGGGTGCCGGCGAGGACGAGCGTGCCCTTCGGGCCTTCGGCCGCGGCGGTGGTGGAGGTGGGCTGGGTACCGCGGGGCTGGTCAGTTGTCACCCGCCCATCCTCTCAGTCCCGCGCCCCGCCGCCCCCCGTGAGGCCCCCGCCACTGGGGCGCACACAGATCTCTTCCCTACGATGTGCCGGTGACCAGTACCGCGACGCCGTCGCCCAGCCCCGCGGGGGCCCCTGCCGCCTCGCCGGCGGGGCGCGAAGTAGAGCCGCCCACCTGGCTGCGCCGGCTGCGCGGCTTCGGCTACGCGCCGGCCGCCGCCGCGTCGCCGCGCGCGGACGTCCGCACCCGGCTGGTGCCCCCGTACGCCAAGCCGTCCCGGCAGCTGTGGCTGACCTTCGGTCTGCCGCCCGAGACGTGGGGGATCTGGCAGCGCATCTTCTCGTGGGCGGGGCCGCTCCTGGTGGCGCTGGTCGCCGGGGTGCTGCGGTTCGTGCACCTGGGCAGCCCGAAGGCGGTGATATTCGACGAGACGTACTACGCCAAGGACGCCTGGGCCACGGTCCGGCAGGGCTACGAGGCGAGCTGGCCCAAGGACGTCGACAAGTCGATCCTCGCCAACCCGGACGGGGTCGCGCTCCCCCTGGACCCGGGCTACGTGGTGCACCCGCCCGTCGGGAAGTGGGTCATCGGGCTCGGCGAGTGGATGTTCGGCTTCACCCCCTTCGGCTGGCGGTTCATGACCGCCGTGCTCGGCACCCTGTCGGTGCTGATGCTGTGCCGGATCGGGCGCCGCCTCTTCCGCTCGACCTTCCTGGGATGTCTGGCGGGCGCGCTGCTCGCGGTGGACGGCCTGCACCTGGTGATGAGCCGCACCGCGCTGCTGGACCTGGTGCTGATGTTCTTCGTGCTCGCCGCGTTCGGGGCGCTGCTCATCGACCGCGACCGGGCCAGGGCCCGACTCGCGGACGCGCTGCCGGTGGACGAGGAGGGCCGGACCCGGCCCGACACGAAGATCGCCGAGTCGCTGCGGCTGGGCTGGCGGCCGTACCGGATCCTGGCCGGGGTCTGCCTGGGGCTGGCCGCGGGCACGAAGTGGAACGGCTTCGTCGTCCTGGCCTTCTTCGGGGTCCTCACCGTGCTGTGGGACGCGGCCGCGCGCCGCACCGCGGGCGCGGGAGCCCCGTACGCGGCCATGCTGCGCCGCGACGCGCTGCCGGCCTTCGTGTCCACGGTGCCGGTCGCGATCGTGACGTACGTGGCCTCGTGGTCGGGCTGGATCTTCAGCCCGGACAACGGCAAGGGCGGCTACCTGCGCGACTGGGCGGCCAAGAACGACCAGAACAGCGCGCTGTCGTTCCTGCCGGAATGGCTGCGCAGCCTGTGGCACTACGAGACCGAGGTCTACAAGTTCCACGTCGGGCTGACCTCGGGGCACACCTACGAGTCGAACCCGTGGAGCTGGCTGGTCCTCGGCCGGCCCGTCTCCTATTTCTACGAGTCCCCCGAGCCGGGCACCGACGGCTGCCCGGCGACCGAGGCGGGCAAGTGCGCCCGCGAGGTGCTGGCGCTGGGCACCCCGCTGCTGTGGTGGGCAGGCTGCTTCGCGCTGCTGTACGTGCTGTGGCGGTGGTTCTTCCGCCGCGACTGGCGGGCGGGCGCGATCGCGTGCGCGGTGGCCGCGGGTCTGCTGCCCTGGTTCAACTACCAGGAGCGGACGATCTTCTACTTCTACGCGGTGGTCTTCGTCCCGTACCTGTGCCTGGCGGTGGCGATGATGATCGGCGCCCTGCTGGGCCCGGCGGGCTCGTCCGAACGACGGCGCGCGCTGGGCGCGATCGGGGCAGGGGCACTGGTCCTGCTGATCGTGTGGAACTTCATCTACTTCTGGCCCATCTACACGGGCCAGACCCTCCCGATGGACTCCTGGCGCGGCCGCATGTGGCTGGACACCTGGGTGTAGCAGCAGATTCAGTGTGCGCCCCGCGCTTTCGCACGGTCCCCTCCTTGGTCGTTGTTGGTGGTCGAAAGTGATCGCGGGCCGCCTCTGGACGGCCCCCAGACGGCCCCACGGTCGGCCCTCTTTCGCCAGGGCAGCGACGTGCGAAGCTGGATCGCGCGGCGCCGACAGGCACCACCGCGCATGCGGCGGAAGAAGGAGGAATGCGTGACGAACCCCAGCCCTCGTGGGACGTACTTGACGATCTCTGAGGCTCTGCGGGCAAGGATCGCCGAGGGGGCCTACCCCGATGGCCTTCCGTCCGAAGCGGAGATCGGGCGGGACTTCGGCGTGGCCCGTACTACCGTCCGCCGCGCGCTCCGCGCCCTGGAGGAAGCAGGTGACGTGACCACCGTCGCCGGGGTCGGCCGCCAGGTCGGCGGCGGGTCACAGGTGGCGCCGTACCGTCGGATCATGGCGGACCTTCTGGACCGCATTCGGACGGGTGAACTGCCCGCCGGCGCTCGGCTTCCGAGCGAGTCCGAACTCTCCGAGACCTACGGAGTCGCGCGGGGCACCGTCCGCCGCGCCGTGCACGAACTCGAAGGCGCCGGGCACGTTCACGCTCAGCACGGAGTCGGGCGGTTCGTGGGCCCGGCGTCCTGATTATCGACAGCTTGGGGGCACTCACATGCAGTTGGCCAAGTGGGCTCACGATCTCGCGGAGTCCCTGCTTGCCGAAAGCCTGCCGACCCGGTGGGCCCATTCACAGCGCGTCTACTTCCAGGCCCTGACGCTGGCCCCGGCACTTGGCGAGGATGCGGAGCTGCTGGCCGCCGCGGCCATCGCGCACGACGTCGGATACGCCCGCGCGGCGGTGGACACGGGGCAGCACATGATCGACGGAGCGCGCTATCTGCGCGACGTGGTGGGTGCCGACCCCCGGCTGTGCAGCATCGTGGCCTTCCACACGTCTTCCCCCTGGGAGGCCTCCGAGCTGGGGCTGAGCGAGATGCTGGCGGAGTTCGGCCCCGCAGAGCCCGTGCTGGTGGACGCGATCACCTACTGCGACTTGACCAGCAGCCCCGTGGGCGCGCTCGTGGATCCGGCGGAGCGGCTGACGGAGGTTCTCGACCGGTACGGCCCGGAACACGTCGTGTTCCGGGCCGTATCCGCGGCTCGGCCCGAGCTGCTAGCCCGGGTCGCCCGGGTGCGTCAGCGCAGCTTCGAGACGGAGCAGTCCAAGCTCAGCTGATCCGGGGGACGGACGAGTCGCGGAAGCCTTCCTCCAGCCGCCGGCGCGTGGTGGGCGATACGTCAAGAGACTCGATTTCTGCGCGGGGAATCCACCGCACCTCCAGGGATTCCGAACTCACCCTGATCTCGCCACTGACCGGTCGGGCCCGGAAGCAGAGCGAGAACTCCTGACGAACCTCGCCGTCCGCGAACGCGATGACATGGCCGGGGTCGGTAAAGATACCTACCAGGCCGACCACCTCGACCTGGATCCCGGTTTCCTCCAGGACCTCCCGGACGACCGTCCCCGCGATGTTCTCCCCGATCTCCTGGACGCCCCCCGGCATGCCCCACCGGCCGTTGTCCGATCGCCGCTCCATCAGCACATCACCCGCATCGTTGACGACGAATGCCGTCACCGCAGGCACGATGCTGTTGGCTTTCGGCGCGTTGGGATCGTTGAAGTAGTCAGTACGGCGACTCATGCTCACCTTTCAATGGGGACAGCTTCGGACCAGACTTTCTCGAAGCTCTGCTGATATGTGGAGACCAGCTCAGCACCGGCGACCTTGCGCAGATGGAGGACCGGCGTCAGGGGCGCGCTCACCCCGTACACCTGCGTGTTCACCAGCCACTCGTCATCCGACCGGTAGAGCGAGTTATGCAGAGTCGACCTGTGAAGCCGGAATTCGATCCCCGAAACCGAGTAAAGGGGGCGATAGAGCTTCATCACCTCGCGAACCTTGTAGGCCACGCCTTCGCCGATTTCCTCTTCATCCCCTCGGCGCCGGATCTCTGGGCTGTCCGGGTCTCCAAGCAGGATGCGGGCCCGGACACCGCCTGCCGCTTTCAACCTGAGCAGCTGCGGCCAGCGCGGATTCTCAGCGAGGAAGACACCCGCGTGCACCAGCACGCCGATCTCCCGTTCCGCCCGCCCGAACAGCTGGAGCCATAGGTCCGCCGGCACGTAGGAACGATGCGGGTAGACCTTCAACACCTCGGCATCCGCAGCGTCCTTACGCTGCCCATCCGGCAGGCCATCGGGCCACAGATAGCCCTCGTCCTCCCGAAGGAAGGCCGAGATGGCAAGGCGGTGCCGCCGGTACGGCGCCCTCCCTTTGGTGATCCAGCGTTCCACCGTCTTGGGGTCGACCCCAAGGTGCTCCGCCAGGGCATCCACGGCGACGCCTTGCGTCAGCATCGCGGACCTTAACCGCTCGTTCGCCATCCCACCCCCAGGGACGTCCAGGGACGTAGTCGCCCCTCAGAACGCTATCGAGGACGTCCCAAGTCGTCCAGGGACGCGGTGACTTCGTCCCGCCCTTCGACGGCACTCTGATGTCACACCACAAGACGGACCGGCTGAGGCGCAGAGCTTGACAGCCTCATCCAAAACCGCCAATGTGAGATACACGTTCAAGCATGTATCTCATGCTTCGAGTGCGGCTACTCCGCGCTGACCTGCATGGATGCCTGGAACGAGCTGTGTACGCAAGGCAAGGGCCCCCGGACAGAGCGGGTCCACAGCAGAGGGCGGGGACGCTGCAATCCCGCTATAGGCCAGGTAGGACGCAAAGGGCTTCGGCCCAACTGGCGAGGTGGCCCGGCGACCGCGAGCAACGGCCGGAGAGTGGGGACTTGGTCCCCCTTGCAGTGCAACACCACGACTGGAACGACCTAGGAGGACGCAGTGATCCGCTTAAGACTTTGGGCCCATTCGCGCTGGACCGGTGCGAGTGGATACGCCCTTCGTGTCGCCCCTTGAGCCGCCGATCACACCGGGATAGCCGGTGGCGGCTCGTGCCCGCAGCCCTTATCGGGGCCGCGGCCGGTTGCCTCCTCCGTCCGTCCGGCGCCTCAGCGTCGTACGGACGGGGTTGAGGGGAGCCGGAGAGACCGGCCCCGGAAGGGGTTCGAGATGAACAAGAAGCTCGCCTCGGCCATCCAGCGTGACAACGAGCTGGAGGACGCCGGAATGCACGGCGACGACCGCAAGACCTGCTGGACCCACTAGAGCTGGGCCGAGGACTGCCAGGACCAGCCGTTCCACACCCAGCCGAGCGTCAGCCACTACCCGCGACCGGCCTGACCTTCCGCCCCAACGGCGTACGGCCCCGGTGCTCGAACACCGGGGCCGCTTCGAGCCGTCCACCTGCTAGGGAGAACACGACTCATGAAGCACATCGCTGCACTTCACAACCTCGTTACCCCGTGGTCGGACGGCTTGGAGCCGTCGGACGCGGAGCTGGACGCGATCGAGTGGGAGATGCCGCTGATCCTGGCGGAGGTCGAACTGGTCGACGCGCGGATCGCCGTACTGGACCGGCCGGCCACCGAGCTGGACGAGCGGCGGATCCGCCGGGCCCGTCGCAAGGTGCTGGCCGTACGGCGGGCGTTGACCAACCGGGCCGCCGCTGCGGTGAGCATGCCGGGTGGTGCCGCATGATGCCCAGTGCCCGCCTCGCGAACGGCTACTCCGGGGAGTGGGAGGTCTACGTCGTTACGAACGGCACCCCCTCGCAGGACTGGCCGGAGCACGACTTCGGCCGTTCCACTCCCGTCCCCACCCTCGCTGAGCGCGCTGCCGCTCTGGCCGGTCTCGGCTACGAGGGCGCGGACGGGGCGGAGTGGGAGTGGCAGGAATTCCACGGCGACGCCACGGACCGGGTCCGCCTACTCGCTGCGCTCGACGTCCGCCCGATCGAGGACAGCCGGTGAACCGGCGGGGCAAGGCACTGCTGGTGCTGGCCCTGGTCGCCGTGGTCGGTATGGCGTTCCGGGTGTCGTGGAACGCGCTGCGGGACGTGGCGAAGGCCATCGGCGCGGACGGAACGGCGGCGACGCTGTACCCGTTCGTCGTGGACGGCCTGATGGCGCTGGCCCTAGTCGCCGCGCTCGTCCTCACCGGGGATGCCCGCCGGTTCGCCCTGCGGGTCCTGGCCGCCTACACGGCCGCCTCGCTGGTCCTGAACTACGTCCACGGCCTCGTTCCGGCCCTGCACTCGAAACAGATCGAGTGGATGCGGCTGGCCGAATGGGATCCGGCGAACTGGGCGCTCGTACTGCTGGCCACGTCGCTGCCGGTCGGGTCCATCTACTTCGGCTCCGACCTCGTGGCCAAGGTCCTCCACCACCGCCCGGAACCCGTCGACGCCGGGCCGTGCGGGGAGCGTGCGGACGGCCCCGCACAGCAGCCGCACACCCTGGACACGGTCGAGGTCGACCGCGAACCCGTTCCTGCTCCCGATACCCCGCACGTGCTGGTTCGGCAGGCATTGCCACAGCTCACCGCGTATGCGGATGGCGAGCGTGCGGAGAGTCCGCACACCCCGCACGCCGTCACCGCACAGCCCGCACACGCCGACGAAACAGCGGGGCAGGAGGACGTGTTCGAGGAGGCTGAACTGGAGCGGCTGCGGCAGGAGGCCCGCCGCACGTACGCCGAATCCGTACAGGCCGCACGCCCCCTGTCCGCCCGCGCGCTGGGTGAGGCGTACGGCATGAGCGAGTCCTGGGGACGTAAGCAGATCCTCGCCGCCCGCGACGACAGCGACCGCCCCCGCCTGACCGCTGTACCCGCCGGGACTGGGTGATGGGCACGCTGCCTGTGTACCGGTGGTGTCTGGCGCCGGATGGGCTGGCCACGCGTCGTCAGCTTCGTGCCGCTGGGCTTCGGCCGGGCGGTCAGGATGTCGTCGCCCAGTTGGAGCGGCCGCGCCGTCGGCGCGGGCCGCTGGTGGCCTACCTGTACCGGCTCGACCTCGCCAAGCCGGTCCGGCCGATGACCGTCCGGCGGGCCGCGGCTCTTGCCAAGGCGAACGCCGCCCGCCGCTGGTGCCCCTCCTGCCGCCGCGACGCCGGGTACGTCATCCCGTCCTCGCTCGGCATGTGCACCCCCTGCCACGACCTCACCGAACAGCGCGTCGCCTGACCACCCCGACACCTTCAGGAGATCACGTGTCCACGCAGACCTCGCACACCAGCAGCCCCGCCCCCGCCGTGCAGGGATCGCACCACTGGGTCCTCACGCTGGAGCTCCCCGGCCGGGCGGTCAGCACGCAGTACGGCACCTACACCCCGCCCGTCGGCTGGACCCGGCACGACGTGTTCATGGCCATCAAGCGCGAGATCGGTGAGCAGCGCCCCGAGCTGGCGACCGCCAACGTCATGTTCTTCGCGCTGGAGCCCAACCAGCTCTGACCTGCATCAGCAAGGGCCCGGCCACCCACCTCCTACAGCGTCGGCCGGGCCCTTCTCCTCCCCGAAGGGGGCCCGTTCAGCATGACCGAGATCCTCACCGAACCGGTAGCTCCTCCCGAAGAAACCACCCCCGCCCTGGCCACGCCGGAGACCAGCGAGACCAAGACCGGCGCCAAGCAGGTCGAGCACACCCCTGGCGGATTCCCGGTGGTGCCGCTGTCCTTGTCTGGGACGAACGCGACGGCCGGGCTGCTGGCCACGGCCGCCCTGGCCGGTGGTCCGGTCGCCGCCGTGATCGCGATGACCGGCGCCGCCGTCCTGGGTACCGTCGCCGCCCACCAGCACGCCAAAGCGTCCAAGGGGGCCAAGTCCACCAAGGGCAGGGCCGCTTCGAAGGCCACCACCACGGGCTCCGGCCAGAGCGGCGCCCGGTCCGCGAACGCGGGCCGTGGCCTCCTGGGCCGGATCCCCGCCCAGCCCCGGACCACCGCTCGTAGTGGTGGGCCTGCAACGGCGGCCCGCGGGAACGCCACCGGTGGCCAGGCCCGCCACCGTGGGGGCACCTCGCCCCGGTCGGGCAGTACCAGCCCGAGCACGGGCAAGGCTGGTGATTCGTCAGCCCGTCAGCGTGCCGGGCGGGCGGTCGCCGGGCTGGGTGGGGGCCGTGCCGGGCAGGTGCAGGCGCTGCGGGCCCAGTCCCGTACGCAGACACCGACCCGGATGGCCGCCCGCACGGCTGCCGTTCAGGCGCGCCGTCAGGTCGCGGACACCCGCCGGGCCGCGAAGGCGGCCGAGCGCGCGGCCGCGACCGCTGCCAAGCCCCGGGGCCTGGCAGCGCGGACCCTCGCGAAGGGCATGGGCAAGGCCGCTGCCGTTCGCGACAAGGCCGTCGGAGCTGCCCGCACTGCCCGGGACCGCAGCGCGGGTCGCGCGGTGGGCAAGGGCCGCGCGCAGGTTCAGACGGCCGCGTACCGCAAGCGCCTCGCCCAGGTGAAGGCGCCCGCGCAGAAGGCGGCCCGTAAGGCCCTGCTGCGGTCGGCCGCCCGCTTCCACGCCCGCAAGGCCCTCGCCGGGGTTCTCGGCGCGGGCGTCGGACTCCTCGGGCTGGTCACCACGCCGCTCGGCCGGTGGCTGGGCTGGGGCTGGCTGATGCATCCCGGCCGGCGCCTCTACCGGTTCCTGGTCGGCCGGGCGCGCGCCGAGCGCGAGGCCCGGGATGAGGCCATCCACAACCAGCTCGAAGACGACGAGGAGGCCGCCGAAGAGCAGGTGGCGGCCGAGCAGGACCAGGACGACGAGCAGGTCGGGGCCCGCGTCGAGCGGCCCGCCACGTACGTTCCCGCACCGCCCACCAGTCAAGGAGCACACGACGTGAGCAACGTTTCCGGGTTCAGGTTCGAGGAACTGGCCGCCGAGATGGAGCAGGCCGCCCAGCAGTACGAGCCGGAGAACTGCATGGAGATCCTCGCCATGCTCGAAGGCCTCCCCGAGGCCCTGCAGGCCATCGCGAACATCCTGCGGATCCTCGCCGAGCGCTCCGACAACGAGTTCCCCCTGGAAAAGGTCGTCGCCGACATCCTCTCCGACCTCTACTCCGTGTTCGCCAACTCGGTGTCCTTCTCCGAGGAGCTGGGCCCGACCTTCCGCCAGGCCCACGAGGCGGACATCGCCCGCCACGAGGACCCCCGCAACGGCCTGGACGCTGAGAAGGGCTGGAACGTCTGACATGACCAGCAACCAGACCGTCACACACAACGGGCTGGCGCTGGACTGGGCCGCCGGTCACGGACCCGTGACCGGCGCCCTGTCCGCGACCACCGGAGCGTTCGCCGTCGCCACCATCGGCACCCTCACCCACATGCCCCCGAGCTGGGCCCTGGCGGTCGGCGCCGCCGGCGCGATCGGCCACTCCGCAACCGGCCTGCGCCAGCGCCTGGCCGCCCGTACCATCGGCGCCCGCGCCGCGTCCTGGCTTCTCGGATCCGGCTGGACCACCTGGGCCCTGGCCACCGGGCCCCTGACCTGGGCCGCCCTCGGTTCGCTGGCCACCCTGGGCGTCGCGATCGGCGCCTCCGCCCGCGCCACCGGCCTCTACGAAGAGGCCCGCGAGCTGGAGGCTCTCGCAGCTGCTGAACGGCACGTCGCCCGCGAACTCTCGGCGGAACGCCGGGCCGTCGCCGCCGAGTGGGTCGACCGGATCCAGCGGGTCTGCGGGATCACCGTGCGGATCCTGGCGGTGGAGATGTGGCCCACCAACACCGGGTTCACCATCGACGCCGAACTCCCGCCCGGCGGCACCACCTACACGAAAATCGCCCAGGAGAACGCGCGCCTCAGCGCCGACGCCCGCCTGCCCCACGGGTGCAGCGCCGCCGCCTCCCCCGGCATCGACCAAGGCCGCGTCCTGATCGACGTCACCACCGTCAACGTCCTCGCCACCGAGGTCCAGTACCCGTCCGAGTACGGCGCCCTGTCGATCCACACCGGGATCCCGTGGGGCTACCGCACCAACGCGGACGAGATCCTCACCTACCTGCGCGAGCAGTGCGCGCTGGTGGTCGGGCCGACCGGATCCGGCAAGACGAACATGGTCCACGTCATCCTGGCCGGGTTCGCCCGCGCCACCGACATCCTGACCTGGGTCATCGACCTCAACGCCGGATCCGCCGGCCTCCCGTGGATCCGCCCCGCCATGGAAGGCGGCCACGGCGAGCCGGTCCGTCCCGGCATCGACTGGCTCGCCTCCACCCACGAGGAAGCCAACCTGCTGCTCGACGCGGCCCTGCGGATCGGCCTCTACCGCAAGCGCGCCTACCAGGACCTCATGGCCAAGGCCAACACCGACCTCCTGCCGGTCAGCGGGCAGATCCCGCAGATCATGATCGTGATCGACGAGGGCGCCGAGATCCTGACCAGCAACGAGCCCGAGAAACGCAAGCTCGCCAAGAAGATCCTCGAAGTGATCCGGATGCTCCGGGCCATGGGCCTTCGCACCGTCCTGACCGCGCTCGGCGCGACCGGCGCCGTCCTCGGCAACCTCATGATCCGGCGTGAGGCCAAAACCAGGGTGGCCCTCACCGGAGGCGAAACCGAGGGCATGGACCTCTCCAAGCTGTTCCCCGGCGCACGCGGCCTTCGGGTCGAGCAGGCACCACACAAAGGCACCGGCTTCGCAGGCACCCCCGAATCCCCCGTCGCCCTCTTCGGGACCTGGCGGATCCTGCCCAACCAGATCCGCGACATCGTGCTGGCCACGTCCGACCGGCACCCCCGCCTGGACGACGTCTCCGCGAAAGCCGCGGGCGCCGACTACGCCCGCCGCTGGGACCACGCCCGCACCGCATGGATCACCGAACACCAGCACACCGACCCCGACACCGAACCGGCCGCCAGCACCACCCCGGCCCCGGCCGCCGGGAACCTCGCCGGGGGCCTGAACCTCTCCGCCCACCGCAACACCGCCACCGCACCATCCGCGCCGGCCGTCGCGGACGAGGACGCACTGGCGGCGGAGTTCATGCGGCAGATCGACGCCCAGTTCGCCACCACCACCGACCCCGGCCAGCCCCCGGCCGAACGGCCGACCCAGCCGGGGCTGAACCTGTCCGCGCACCGCGCCGAGGACAACGCCGCCCAGCAAACCGCCCTCACCCTCCTCCTGGCCGCCGGTCCCGAAGGCACCGGCGCCTCCGCCATCGCCCGCCAGCTCGACCGCTACGGCACCACCCGCCAGACCGTCGCCGGATGGCTCAAGACCTGGACCGAGGAAGGCGAAGCCGTACGGATCGGGACCGGCACCAAGACCCGCTACGTCCACCGCCAGCACGCCCCGGAGACACCCTCCGAGGACTGAGTTGTCGCTTGTCGCCAACCCCCCTGACAGAAGCCCTCGCCGACCCTCCAACGGGCTTGGAAACGGCTTGTGACCTGGGAGGCGACAAGCGACAAGACAAGACAAGCGACAAGGCACACGACAAGCGGACGACAAGTAACGCGACAAGCGAGACGACAAGCCGCCACGGGCAGCACCCCGGCCTTCCCGGGGTGCTGCCCGTGCTGTTGAAGGAGCCCCGTGGTGCATGAGCCCACCCGCACGAGCACCACCCCCACGACCCGCTACGGCGACCCGGTCCACTACCCCACCGCCATCCAGCAGCCCGTCATGCTGCCCACCGAACTCCCGCCCGGCATCCAGCTCGTCACCCTCCCCGGCGGCTACCGCACCCTCGCCTACACCCAGCCCGCCTCCCCCGAACCGGCCGCGCCGCAGCCGATCCCGGCCTGGGCCAAGACCACCGCACTCCTCGCCCCGACCGTCGGCGGTGGCGTGGCCGCCGCCGGATTCGGGATCTCCTACGCCGCCCCGGGACTGATCGCCATGACCGAAGCCCTCTGGGCCGCCATCGCCCTCATCGCCGCCGGCGTCATCGCCCCCGCCCTCCTGCGGACTACACGCCGGACCGGACGGGGCGCCGCGCCGGTCCAGCACATCACCCAGAACATCACCGCGCCCGGCATGTTCGGCCGCGCCACCGGCACCCTCAACAACCGCTGAAAGGCCAACCCGTGAACCAGACCCCGCCGCCGCTGTCGGAGCTGCTCTCCGACGCGGTCGCCCTCCTCACCGGCAAGCAGACCGTCCGCTGCCCGCACCCCGGATGCCGCGTCAACGTCCGCTACCGCGCCGTCACCCCCGACGAGGCGAAGCAGCTGATCGACCTGGCCACCGACCACGCCCGCCACTGAACGCCGAGGGCGGCCCCCTCACGCCAATGAAGCGGGGCCGCCCTCGTCCACCAGCCCTCACGAGAACTGGAGACACCCAGCATGACCCAACCCGCCGACATCCGGCGAGACCACCGGCCGCGGCTTCTAGCCGAGGCACTCAGCCTCGCCGCCCGCGGCTGGCCCGTCTTCCCGCTCCGGCCCGGATCGAAGATCCCCGCGCTCCACAGCGAAGAGCGCTGCCCCCGCACCGAAAGCTGCATCGACGGGCACCTGAAGTGGGAGCAGCGCGCGACCACCGACCAGACGGTCATCGTCCGCTGCTGGACCCACAAGCCCTACAACATCGGCCTGGCCACCGGCCCCGCCGGACTGGTCGTCATCGACCTCGACACCCCCAAGCCCAACAGCAGTCAGGACGCGCCTGACGGCGCGGAGACCTTCACGGCGCTCTGCGAGCGCGCCGGGCAGCCCGTACCCGCCACCTACCGCACCCGGACCCCCTCCGGCGGGTCCCACCTGTACTTCACCGCCCCGGCCGGAATCCGGTTGGGGAACACGGCGGGCAAGCTCGGGCCGCTCGTGGACACCCGCGCCGTCGGCGGATACGTCGTCGCCCCCGGCAGCACCACCCCCGCCGGGGCCTACGAGGTGACCCACCAGGCCCCGGTCGCGGAACTCCCCGGCTGGCTGCTGCCCATGCTCCAGCCACCCGCCCCGGTCCGGACGCGGAGGCTGGCGGCCCCGGCCGTCAGCGGCGGCAGCGCGGCCCGCGCGGCGCTGGACGCCGAGTGCGCCGTGGTCCGCAACGCCCCGGACAAGGGGCGCAACAACACGCTCAACCGGTGCGCCTTCAAGGTGGGGCGCTTCGTCGCGTGGGGCGACATCCCCCGCGACGAGGTGGAGGAGGCCTTCCAAGCGGCAGGGGAGGAGCGGGGACTCACCACCGCCGAGTGCCGCTCAACGATCCGCAGCGCCCTGGATAGCTCCGCCCGCACGGCCCGGGCCCGGGAGACGGCATGAGCACCCAACCCCATCCCCGCTTGGAAGGCCCCACCCAGACACCCACCGGCCCCAGCTCCGCCGAACCGGCCCCGGCCGCCGACGGCAGTGGCGCGCTGAAAGTCGTCGCCGAAGGCGTCCTTTCATCTCTTCGCCCTGACCCGCGCGGTGACGACGGGCGCCGGCCGGTGGGCTGGTTGCACATCGTGGCCCCGCCCTCGTTCAGTGCCCCGGTGCGGGCCAGCTCGTGGTGCTCGTGCGGGTACGAGCGGACCGCGATCGGCCGCCCCGCCGTCCTTCAGCTCGTCCAGGCCCACGACGACCACCGCACCGCATGCCCGCGGCTCACCACCACTCACGAAGGGAGGGCCGCCGCATGAGCGGGCCCGACACCACGAGCACCCCGCAGTCGATCGACGGGGCGGCGCTGTTGGACGAGGTGGAAGCGTTCCACCGCCGGTTCAACATCTTCCCGCGCGAGGCCGCCTACGTGGCGGTCGTCCTGTGGGACGCCCACGCGCACCTTCTCGACTCCTTCGACTCCACCCCGCGCATCGCCTTCTTGTCGCCCGAACCGGGGTCCGGCAAGTCCCGTGCGCTGGAGATCGTAGAGACCCTGGTGCCGAACCGGATGGCCGCTGTGGACGCCTCGCCGTCCGCGCTCTTCCGTGCTGTCTCCGGCATCGACGGACAGCGCCCCACGATCCTCTTCGATGAGATCGACACCGTCTTCGGCCCGAAGGCCGGAGAAAATGAGCAGCTCCGGGGCTTCCTGAACGCCGGGCACCGACGCGGGCGGCTCATGTACCGGTGCGTTGGAGACGGCTCCAACCAGACCGTCCAGGGCTTTCCCTCCTACTGCGCCGTGGCCATGGCTGGACTCGGCTCCCTCCCGGACACGATCCTGACCCGGTCCGTCATCATCCGCATGCGCAAGCGCGCCCCGAACGAGACGGTCGAGCCCTACCGCGAGCGCATCAACGAGCAGGAAGGCCACAAGCTCCGCGACCGACTCGCCGCCTGGGCCGACACGGTGCGCGACCGGATCGCGGGTGCCTGGCCCGCCATGCCCGAAGGCGTCAGCGACAGGCCCGCAGACGTGTGGGAACCGCTGCTCGCCGTTGCCGACGCGGCCGGCGGGCACTGGCCCGACCGCGCCCGCGCCGCCTGCCTCGAACTCGTCGCGGCCGCGCGGGACAACGACGAGTCCTCTCTCGGCGTCCGGCTGCTTACCGACCTCCGCGACAGCGTGTTCTGCGGAGCCGACCGCATGTCCACGGCCGTCATCCTCGAATGCCTGCTCCGCATGGACGACGCCCCTTGGGCGGACCTGGACGACAAGCCGCTGAACGCCCGCACCCTCTCCAAGCTCCTCGGCCAGTACGTCACCCCCGCCAACAAGCCGATCAAGCCGCGCGGCATCCGCACCGCCTCTGGTACCCCCAAGGGCTACTACGCCGAAGACCTCACGGACGCCTGGACCCGCTACTGCCCCCCGCCCCCTCTCAGGTCCGCAACATCCGCAACGTCCGCCACACCGCAGGTCAGCCGGGGTGAATCTGTGGCGGATACCGCCACAGCCATCCGCCACACGCCCGCAGAAACCGCCACACCGCTCTTCCCCGTCGCCGGATAGCCGACCGGACTCACAGGGCGCCGCCACCAACCGCGTGGCGGCACCTATCCGCAACACAACCGCGATCCGCCACAAATCCAAGCCGCTGACCTGTGGTGTTGCGGCGTGGCGGATGTTGCGGCACTCCCAGAAGGCTGGACCAGGAGGAGAGAGAGCACATGCCCGCCGTCTCCGATCCTCGCGCCACTCTCCGGCGCGGGCTCCCCGACCGGTACCTCACACCCGACGACATCGCTGACCTCTTCCACGTACCGCTGGAGACCGTCTACCAGTGGCGCAAGAAGCGCACCGGCCCGCCCGGATTCCGCGTCGGCAAGCACGTCCGCTACGACCCCGACGCCGTGCACAGCTGGATCGCCGAACAGATGCAGGCAGACATCAGCCAAGCCGCCTGACCTACCACCCATCAACCGAGGGCGGGCCCGCCAGGGCCCGCCCTCGGCGCTTCCCCAGAAGGGCCCCTTCACGTGGCAGGCCACATCCAAGACCGCTGGTACAAGAGCGAGTCCACCGCCGACGGCAAGGCCGTCCGGGTCAAGAGCGACCGGCACGGCATCGGCATGCGTTACCGCGCCCGGTACGTCGGCCCCGACGGCACCGAGAAGTCCAAGTCCTTCCCTGACAAGCAGAAGAGGCTCGCCGAGCAGTGGCTCAACGAGACGGCCGCTGACATGGCGCGCGGGCAGTACATCGACCCGCGCGCCGGCCGCATCACCTTCCAGCAGTTCTCCGAGAAATGGGTGGCCACCCACACCACCGAGATCAACAGCCGTGAGGCGGCGGAGCGGCGGTTGCGGCTGCACGCCTACCCGTACATCGGGACTCGCCCGATGCCGTCGTTCCAGCCTGGGCACATCCGTACATGGCTGGGCGAGTTGGAGCAGAACGTTCCCGCCTCTTCGCACCGCCGGATCATCTTCGGGACGGTCTCAGCCGCGTTCGCCGCCGCCGTTGATGACGGACTGATCTCTAAGAATCCCTGCCGGGCCCGGTCCGTTCAGGTTCCCAAGCCCGCACAGCCGCGCGTCACTCCGTGGACCACCACACAGGTACTCGCGGTACGCGCGGCCCTGCCAGCGCACCTGCGGACCGCCGTGGACATCGCAAGTGGATGCGGCCTCAGGCAGGGCGAGGTGTTCGGGCTCGACGAAGAGGAGCTGGACTACGACGGTGAGTGGGTCCGCGTGCAGCACCAGCTGAAGCGGATCCGCGGGAAGTACGTGTTCGCTCTCCCCAAGGGCGGGAAGACACGTTCCGTTCCGCTCCCGCACTCTGTTGCAGCAGCTCTTCGCGCGCACTCGAAGCTGCGCCCGCCGGTCAAAGTCACGCTGCCCTGGCGGACGCCGGACGGACCGCTCGTGACGAAGTCGCTCGTCTTCCCCGGCTTGGGTCGAAGTTTCGTCCGGGTCAGCCACTTCAACGACCACATGTGGAAGCCCGCTCTTGCGGTCGCGGGGATCATCCCGCCGCTTAAGGAGGGCGAGCGGTACGCCTCCGCGCCTCAGCACGGGATGCACGCCCTGCGGCACTTCTACGCATCCGTCCTTCTGGACGCCGGAGAGAACATCCGGGCCCTGAGCCAGTACCTCGGGCATGCCGACCCAGGCTTCACCTTGCGCACGTATACCCACCTGATGCCTAGCAGCGAGGGACGGACCCGGAAGGCGGTAGACGGGCTGTTCAAGGCCGCTCCGGACCATGATCACGGCCCAGAGACGGCCCCGTAACCCCATGGCGACCCCGGCCAGCTGCGTTTTGGCTGGTCGGGGCCTTTGGCGCGAAAAACCACGGGACTTCATCTACTTCTGGCCCATCTACACGGGCCAGACCCTCCCGATGGACTCCTGGCGCGGCCGCATGTGGCTGGACACCTGGGTCTAGCAGCGCAAACGAGGGCCCCGGTGCCGGACGGCGCCGGGCCCCCGTCGTCTCTATCGGGACGCCTCGCAGGCCTGTTCCGCGACGTCCTTGGAGGCGCCGGCCGTGGTGAGGCTGCTGGTGCAGCTGGTCTGGTTGCCGATCTGCCCCTGGTAGCAGGCCTCCGCGACGCCGCTCGTGACCTTCGCGTCGTGCTGCGCGACGTACTGCTCGCAGGCCTTCATGTCCGCGTGGGCGGCCGGGGCGGTGAAGACGGCGCCGCCGACGGCGAGGGCGAGGCCGGCGAGGATGCCGGGGATACGGGCCGACGGACGCATGCGCATGCACCTGCTCTCTCGGTCGGTCACGCGATCGGCGGGTGCGCCGGACCACGGGCGGGGGCGGCGCGGAGCGGGCACTCGGAGGGGCGACCGGCTCGACACTGCGTTCACCCTCGCCCTTTCGACGCTAGAGCACGGCCCCGGTGCACGCACTTCAGGCCGAGAGGGTCGAGGGCAGGTCAGGGGCGGGTCGGGGGACGGTCAGGGGGCGGTCAGGAGGGCTGCGATCCGGTCCGCGTTCCAGTGGCCGGCCGCGCCGGGGCACCGGGCGAGGTAGTCGGCGACGGACCGTGCGTGCCAGGCCCCGGACTCCAGCAGCCCGGCCGCCAGGTGCGTCACGTAGGCGGCGGCCGGGCTGGCCCATTCCACCTGGTGCATGCCCCAGGGCGCGGTGAAGGTCAGCACGGGGATGCCGTCCAGGGCGCCGGAACAGACCAGCGTCTCGTACCGGCCCGGCCCCAGCTCGTCGCGTCCCGTGCGCAGGACCCGGGTGAGGTCGATGTCGGCCCCGGGCTCCCGGCACATCTCCTGGGCGGCGATGTCGGAGAACTGCTGGACGGTCACCAGGTGGGCCCGCGCGCGCAGGCGGCCCCGCGCCGACGGGTCGTAGAAGGCGCGGCCGCCCGTCCACACGACGGACTCCGTGGCGAAGTACAGGCGGCCGGGCAGTTCGACGGGCACCGAGCGGGCCGGCGCGCGGGGGTCGCGGCACCCGGGATAGCCGCGGACGGCGCCCGCCGGGGTGCCTCCGGCCAGGTACGCCGGGGTGCCTCCGGCGAGGTAGCAGGCGAGCCGGCCCCGGTGCATGTTCGAGCCGTAGGAGGTGTACCAGATCCGCTCGGGCAGCGGTCCGCCGCTGCCGAGCGCTTCCACTGCCGAGAGCCTCGTCGTCGTCATCAATTCCTACAACGGCCTTCGCAGTCGCGATGTTCCGGTCCGGTAACAACGGCCGGAACGACACGCTCCGTCACGTAAGGTCCACACCAAGGGTTCTTTGAACGCGTTCAGGGAACCGCTGACTCCTGGGGAGGGGACGCAGTGAACGGGGCAGCGAAGGGCGCCATCGTCGGCGGGGTGTTTCTCGCGATGCTCGGCGGCACCGGATACGGGGTGTACGCCCTGGTCGGGGACAGCGGCGACAGCAAGGACGGCGAAACCTCCGTCCAAGCGGAGAAGGGCAGCGGCCCGGTCGGTGCGAAGGAGGCCGCCGCGACCGCAAAGGCCTTCCTGGCCGCATGGGCCGCCGGGGACGAGCGGGTGGCCGCCGATCTGACGAACAACGCCGCGGCCGCGCAGGCCGCCGTAGGCGACTTCCGGACCAGGGCGTACGTGTCCAAGGCCGTGATCACCCCCGGCCCGCCGAACGGGACCGCCGTCCCCTTCAAGGTCGAGGCCGAGATCACGTACGAGGGCACCACCAAGCCGCTGGCCTACGACTCCCGGCTGACCGTCGTGCGCGGGGTGACCAGCGGGAAGCCGCTGGTCGACTGGCAGCCCTCGGTGATCCACCCGCAGCTCCAGAAGGACGAGAAGCTGCGCGCGGGCGCCGCATCGAGCCCGCCGGTCAAGGCCGTCGACCGCAACGGCGAGGAGCTGACCCCGGAGAAGTACCCCTCGCTGCGGCCGATCCTCGACGAACTGCGCCAGAACTACGGCAGCAAGTCGGGCGGCAGGCCCGGCGCCGAGGTGTGGATCGAGCCGGCCCTCAAGGAGGCCCCCAAGCGGACCCTGCTGACCCTGGTCGAGGGCGAGCCGAGCACGCTCAAGACGTACCTGGACGCCACGGTGCAGGCGGCGGCCGAGCAGGCCGTCGCCAAGTACCCCGAGGCCTCGGTGGTCGCCGTCCAGCCGAGCAACGGACACATCCTGGCCGTCGCCAACCACCGCACCGACGGCTTCAACGCGGCCATGAGGGGTGCCAGGGCCCCCGGCTCCACGATGAAGATCGTGACGGCGGCCATGCTGATCGACCGGGGTCTGGTCGCGGCCGACAAGCCGGCGCAGTGCACGAAGGAGGTGCAGTGGGGCGGGCGCACCTTCCACAACCTGGACAACTTCGATCTTCCGGGCGCGAACTTCGCGGCGAGCTTCGCCAAGTCCTGCAACACCGCCTTCATCAAGCCGGTCGGCGTGATGCACGACGACGCCGCGCTCTCCAAGGAGGCCAAGGAGGTCTTCGGCATCGGCCTGGACTGGAAGACCGGCATCCAGTCCGTCGACGGCAAGGTCCCGACGGCGACGGGCGCGGAGGAGGCCGCCGGGTACATCGGGCAGGGCAAGATCACCATGAACCCGCTGAACATCGCGTCCGTCACCGCGACCGCGCGCAGCGGCACCTTCCACCAGCCGCTCCTGGTGTCGCCGGAGCTCGACGGCCGGAAGATCGCGACGGCGCAGCGGAAGATGAAGTCCTCGGTGCAGCAGCAGCTGATCTCGATGATGCGGCTGACGGCGACCTCCGGCACCGCCGAGAAGGTGATGCGGTCGGTGGGCGGCGACAAGGGCGCGAAGACGGGCTCGGCGGAGGTCGACGGCGCCGGCAGCCCGGACAGCTGGTTCACGGGCTACAGCGGCGACGTGGCCGCGGCCGCGATGGTCGAGGCCGGCGGCCACGGCGGGGACACCGCGGGGCCGATCGTCGCCGAGGTCCTCAAAGCCGGCTGACCACCCCCGCCCCGCCGCCGGCCGGCACCCCCGGCCGACGGACGGAGTCCGGCCCAGCGGCCCGCCGATCGTCGCCCGCGGGCGGAAAGCGGGACGACGCCTCCTCGCGGAAGGCGTTGGCGTCCGGGCATGACGACCACAGCGCACCCCCGTTTCGCCGAGGCACTGACCGCCCTCGGCATCGACGCCGAGGTACGGGCCTTCCCGGAGGCCACGCGGACCGCCGCCGAGGCCGCGGCCACGATCGGCTGCGAGCTCGGCCGGATCGTCAAGTCGCTGGTCTTCGCGGCGGACGGCGTACCCGTCCTGGTCCTGATGGACGGTGCCTCCCGCGTGGACGTCGCGGCGGTCGGCCGCGAGCTGGGCGCGGCCCGGGTGACCCGGGCGGACGCGGCCGTGGTCCGGGAGACCACGGGCTACGCCATCGGCGGGGTGCCGCCCTTCGGGCACCGTACGCGCACCCGGGTGCTCGCCGACCGGTCGCTGCTGGTCCACGACACGGTCTGGGCGGCGGCCGGGACCCCGCACACGGTGTTCCCGATGGCTCCCGGCGAGCTCGTCAGGTATGCCGGGGCCACCGTGGCCGACGTGCGCGAGCAGCCGTCCGAGCCGTCAGAGGGATGACCGCAGGGCGCGGACCAGGGCTTGGGCGCGCGGGTCGGCGGTGACCGACTTGGCCAGGGCGTTGGTGACGTAGCCGAAGCCGATGCCCGCCTCCGGGTCCGCGAAGGCCAGGGATCCACCGCGGCCGGGGTGGCCGAAGGAGGTCGGGGAAAGCAGCGGCGAGGCCGGGCCGTGCAGCATGTAGCCGGGGCCGAAGCGGGTGTTCACGACGAGCACCCGGTCCGGGCCCGAGGAGAGTTCGCGGCCGGCGAGTGCGGTGGTGGCCGGGGTGAAGATCCGCGCGCCGTCCTCGACCACGCCGATCGTGGCCCCGTAGAAGCGGGCCAGTCCGCGCGCCGTGCCGATGCCGTTCGAGGCGGGGAGTTCGGCGGCCCGGTAGGCGGGGGCGTTCTCGTCGGGCAGCGGGTCGATGGCCGTGAAGGCGCGGCGGGTGAGGGAGTCCGGGTCGGCGTAGGCCTCGGAGACGTTGCGCCGCGGCCGGGTCCTGAGCATGCCCGCGCCCGACGGCGGGTCGACCGGGGCCACCCGGCCCACCCGGTGCGCCTCGGTCTCCGGCAGTCCTATCCAGAAGTCGACGCCCAGCGGCTCGGTCATCTCCTCCGCCAGTACGGTGCCCAGCGTGCGGCCGGTCACCCGCAGCACCAGCTCGGACAGCAGCCAGCTGTAGGTCTGCGCGTGGTAGCCGTGCTCGGCGCCCGGCTCCCAGAAGGGCTGCTGCGCGGCGACGGCGTGCGCTCCGGAGACCCCGTCCGCGGCCTCGGCGGCGGTCAGCCCGCGGTCCAGCACCGGGACGCCGGCCCGGTGCGCGAGCAGGTCGCGGACCAGGATCCGCTCCTTGCCGCCCGTCTTGAACTCCGGCCAGTACGAGCCCACCGGTGCGTCCAGGTCGAGCAGCCCGCGCTGGTGCAGCAGCAGGGGCACGGCGGCGGCCACGCCCTTGGTCGCGGAGCGGACGATCTGCGCGGTGTCCTCCGTCCAGGGATCCGTGCCGTCGGCGTCCTCGGTGCCGCCCCACAGGTCGACGACCTTGCGGCCGTCGCGGTAGACGGCCACGGCCGCGCCGCGGTCCCCGAGCACCTCGAAATTGCGCGCGAACGCGTCCCGGACGGGCTCGAAGCCCTCCGCCACCGTCCCGTGGACATCCACGTCTACTCCCAGCACCTGCCGCGACGCCCCGATGGCGCCCACGCCTACGTCACCATGCAACGCCCGCCGGACGACCCTGCTTCCCGGGTCCCCCGAAGCGGCCCACCGGGCCCGGTACCCGGCGGGCGGGGTCCGGCGCAGCGGCCCGCCGTGACATGAGCCGCTCCGCGGGCGTGGCCGCAAGGCGCCCCGGCGCCGATCAGTGCGAGGGGCGCGTCAAGAGGGGCGTGCGCGGGTCGAAGCCGAACGGGAGCTCCAGCCGGTGGGCCCGCATCAGCTTCTCGTCGCACAGCAGGTCCTGCGTGCGGCCGTCCGCCGCGATGACCCCCTCGCTGAGGACCACCGAGCGCGGGCACAGCTCCAGTGCGTACGGCAGGTCGTGCGTCACCATCAGCACGGTCACGTCGAGCGAGCGCAGGATGTCCGCGAGCTCGCGGCGCGAGGCCGGGTCCAGATTGGACGAGGGCTCGTCCAGGACCAGGATCTCGGGCCGCATGGCCAGGACGGTCGCCACCGCGACCCGGCGGCGCTGCCCGAAGGACAGGTGGTGCGGCGGCCGGCCGGCGAAGTCCGCCATGCCGACCTGGTCCAGGGCGGCCCGGACCCGCTCCTCCAGCTCCGGGCCCCGCATTCCGGCCGCGGCCGGCCCGAAGGCCACGTCCTCCCGCACGGTCGGCATGAACAGCTGGTCGTCGGGGTCCTGGAAGACGATCCCGACCCGGCGCCGGATCTCGGCGAGGTTCCGCTTCTCCACGGGCAGCCCGGCCACGGTCACCGCGCCGACCCCGCCGCCCAGGATGCCGTTGAGGTGCAGCACCAGCGTGGTCTTGCCGGCGCCGTTGGGACCGAGCAGGGCGACCCGCTCGCCGCGCCCGACGGTCAGGTCCACGCCGAAGAGGGCCTGGTGTCCGTCGGGGTAGGCGTAGGCGAGGCCGGAGACTTCCAGCGAAGGGGTGAGGTTCACAGCGTCCATCCCATCAGACATACGGCGAGGGCCGTCACCGGGAGTACGGCCGCGTACGCCCACTGGGTGCGCGTGGCCACGACCTCGTCGATCACCGGCATCGAGTCGGCGTAGCCGCGGCTGACCATGGCGAGGTAGACCCGCTCGCCGCGCTCGTAGGAGCGGATGAACAGCGCGCCGGCGGTCTTGGCCAGCACCCCCCAGTGCCGGATCCCGCGGGCTTCGAACCCGCGCGAGCGGCGGGCGATGGACATCCGGCGCAGCTCGTCGCTGATCACGTCGCCGTAGCGGATCATGAAGGAGGCGATCTGGACGAGCAGCGGCGGCAGCTTCAGCCGCTGCAGTCCCAGCAGCAGGGCCCGCAGCTCGGTCGTGGAGGCCAGGAGGACGGATGCGGCCACGCCGAGCGTGCCCTTGGCGAGGACGTTCCAGGCGCCCCACAGGCCGGAGACGCTGAGGGACATGCCGAGGACCTCCACCCGCTCTCCCTCGGCGACGAAGGGCATGAGCACGGCGAAGGCGACGAACGGGACCTCGATCAGCAGCCTCCGCAGCAGGAAGCCGGCCGGGATCCGGGCCACGGCCGCGGCCGCGGCGATCAGGACGGCGTACAGGCCGAAGGCCCACACCGCCTCGCGCGGCGTGGACACGACGACCACGACGAAGGCGAAGGTCGCGGCGAGCTTGCAGTGCGGGGGCAGGCCGTGGACCGGCGTGTGCCCGTGCCGGTAGAGCTTGTGGGCGTGGCCGGCTCCCATGTCAGCCCGCCGAGACGGAGGTGGCGGTCAGCTCTTCCGTGCGGCGCCGGCGCACGGCCCAGAAGATCCCGGTGCCGGCGGCGACGGTCACGCCGACGCCGATGACCCCGGCGAGGCCGCCGGACAGCCGGGCGTCGTCGACGTTCTTGACGCCGTAGTCGGCGAGCGGGGAGTCGGCGGCCGCGTGGTCCTCGACCTTCTCGTCGATGCCCTTGTCGGCGGCGACCTTCTCCAGGCCGTCGGGGCTGGCGGAGGCGTAGTAGGAGACGAACCCGGCGAGGACGAGCGCGGTGACCAGGCCGGTCGCCCACACCTTCCGGGTGGAGCGGGCGGCCGCCGGAGTGGCGGCGGCCGCGGGGGCGTCGACGAGCTCGCCGCCGACGCGCAGCTTGAGCGGCGCGGTCAGCCCGCGGGCGCCGTGCACCAGGTCGGGCCGTACGGCGATCACGGCGCCCACGGTCGCGGCGGTGATGGCGGCCTCGCCGATGCCGATGAGCACGTGCACGCCGACCATGGCGGTGAGCACCTTGCCGATGGCCACGTCGGTGGTGCCGCCGATCGCGTAGACGGCGGTGAAGGCCGCGGCGGCGGCGGGCACCGAGAGCAGGGCTCCCGCGAAGGCGGCCACGGTCACGGAGCGGCGGGTGGGCGGCAGGATCCCGAGCAGCCCACGGAAGATCGCGTAGGCGACGACGACGGTGACGACGCCCATGACGGTGACGTTCACGCCGAGGGCGGTCAGCCCGCCGTCGGCGAAGAGGATGCCCTGCATGAGCAGGACGACGGACACGCACAGCACACCGGTGTAGGGGCCGACGAGTATCGCGGCGAGGGCCCCGCCCAGCAGGTGGCCGCTGGTGCCGGCGGCGACCGGGAAGTTCAGCATCTGCACGGCGAAGATGAAGGCGGCGACGAGGCCGGCGAGCGGCGCGGTGCGCTCGTCGAGTTCGCGTCGGGCGCCGCGGAGGCTGACGGCCACCGCGACGCCGGCCGCCACTCCGGCGGCCACCGAGACGGGTGCGTTGATGAAACCGTCGGGCACATGCATGGAGTGGCTCCGCTTCCTTACGCCTTAACGCACTCTTTAACCGCTCAAGAATAGTGCCTAGTTGCAAACCGTTGGCAAGAGCGGGTCCGTCACAAAAACACCCGTGCGGTTTCGTCGGAATGTGCGAGGCTGGAGGACAAACGGACGCATATGTTCCGATTTCGAGGAGACTGGTCGATGTCAGCCAACGCCGAGAATCCACCAGCCACCGCGACCGCCGGCGCGACCGCCACCATGACCGCCGCCACATCCACGACCACGACCCCGGTCGAGGAGCGGGTCCGCGCCCGGGTGATCACGGACGATCCCCTCTACCGGACCATCCCGGTCGCCCTGCGCTTCGCGCCCGCCGAGCCGCTGGCCGTGCGGATCGTCTTCCCGGCCGATCTGTCACCCGAGGGCACCGACAACGAGTGGGTCTTCCCCCGCGCCCTGCTGGAGGCCGGCCTCCAGGCGCCGACCGGGACCGGGGACGTACGCATCTGGCCCTGCGGCCGGGTCCAGGCGGTGGTCGAGTTCCACTCCCCCGAGGGCGTCGCCGTGATCCAGTTCGACATCGCCGCGCTGCGCCGCTTCCTGCGCCGTACGTACGCCCCGGCCGGCGCCGCCACCCGTAAGGCGTAGGGCCCGGGCGCGAAACGGCCCGGCCCCGCACCGCCTGGTGAGCAGGCGGTGCGGGGCCGGGCCGTCCTGTCGGCCGGACGCTGCGAGGTCAGACACCCCATGTCGTTTGGTGTCAAGCGGCATGGGGGTGGGTGTGGTGGGACCAAGCGGTCGCTTCGTCGTAGCGGGTGCGGGTTTTGAGGCAGCCGTGGAGGATGCCGACGAGCCGGTTCCCGAGCTGGCGGAGGGCGGGGTTGTAGCCGGCCTCACGGGCGCGTTGCTTGTCGTAGTAGCCGCGGGCGCCGGGTGAGGACCGCAGAGCGGAGAACGCCTGGGTCTGAAGCGCGTCGGCGAGCCGGTTGTTGCGGACGTAGCGGGCCTGGACGGTGTGGCTCTTGCCGGAGGCCCTGGTGATGGGGCTCGTGCCGGCGTAGTTCTTGCGGGCCTTCGCGGACGTGTATCGGGTGGGGTCGTCTCCGAACTCGGCGAGCACCCGGGCGCCGACGATCTCACCGATGCCGGGCATCGAGAGGTAGATCTCAGCGTCCGGGTGCGCCAGAAAATGTGCCCTCACCTGCTCTTCCATCACGGCGATCTGCTCGTTCAACGCGATGATCAGACGGGCGTGAGCGGTGGCGGCGGCCGCGTAGGCGGCGGTGACCGGCTCGGGCAGGCCGAGCTGCCGCTCACGCAGCGCGCTCTGGACGGTGGCCGCTTTCGCGTCCCGGTTGTGGCGGCGGTGGCGGGTCAGGACGGCGGTGATCTGGGTGCGGGTCAGCTTCGCCGCCGTGGCCGGGGTGGGTGCCTTGATCAGCAGTTCCAGCGCGTCGGTGCTGGTCAGGGTCAGGTCCGAGTAGGCGTTCAGGGCGGCGGGGAAGTACTCGCGCAGTGTGGTGCGCAGCCGCTGGAAGGTGCGGGTGCGTTCCCAGATGAGGGTCTGGTGGGCGCGGGCGACGACCTTGACGGCCTGGGCCGCCTCGCTGTCGCCGGCCACCGGCCGCAGCTGGGCCCGGTCGATGCGGACCATGTCGGCGAGCGCGTGCGCGTCGCCCTTGTCGCTCTTGGCTCCGGAGGAGCCATACCGTTCCTTGAAGCGGTTGACCTGCCGGGGGTTGACCGCGAACACCTGGTAGCCGGAGGCGATCAGGGCCTGCACCCAAGAGCCGCGGTCGGTCTCGATTGCGACCACGACGCCGGCCGGGTCCAGGTCCTCACCGCCGTGGCGGGCGACGAGTTCGTGCAGTTTCGCGATGCCCGCCACTCCTTCGGGCAGGTTCGCGGCGGCCAGTTTCCGGCCGGTCTCGTCCTGGACCTCGACATCATGGTGGTCCTCGGCCCAGTCATCACCGATCAGCAGCAACAGACCCTCCCCGGTCACGTACTTCACCCAGCGGTGCAGCCTGCGGAAGGCACGGCACGCGGCCTAATGGATCCAGTGCTCACGCCCCGTGGGGCGGGCACGCCACCCCATCAGCGGTCTGGCCTCCCGGCCGACCAGCAAGGGCACGGTCTGACCTCAGAGCTCGAAGGCTCCGGCGTCGAAAGTGCTCACCAGCTGGCGGCTACGGAACCGAGCATTCCCCGGTTCCGTAGCTCCCATTAGGCGTTGACCAGCTCGCGGTCCTTGTCCGGGCCCTCGGGCGACTGCGGGGACCGCTCGAGGTGCTTGCGCAGGCTCTCGCCCTCCACGTCCACGTTCGGCAGCAGCCGGTCCAGCCACTTCGGCAGCCACCAGGCCTTGTGCCCGAGCAGTGCGAGCACCGCCGGAACGATGGCCATGCGGACCACGAAGGCGTCGAAGAAGACGGCGACGGCCAGACCGAAGCCGATCATCTTGACCATCTGCTCGCTGGCTCCGATGAAGCCCGCGAACACCGCGATCATGATGACGGCGGCGGCCACGACGACCCGCGCGCTGTACTGGAAGCCGGTCACCACGGCCTGGCCCGGGCGCTCGCCGTGGACGTACGCCTCACGCATGCGGGTGACGAGGAAGACCTCGTAGTCCATGGCCAGACCGAAGACGACGCCCACCATGAAGATCGGCATCATCGACATGATCGGGCCGGTCTGCTCCACGCCGAAGAGCGAGCCGAGCCAGCCCCACTGGAAGACCGCGACGACCGCGCCGAGGGCGGCGACGACCGAGAGCAGGAAGCCGAGGGCCGCCTTGAGCGGGACCAGGATCGAGCGGAACACCAGCATCAGCAGCAGGAAGGCGAGGCCGACGACGAGCGCCAGGTAGGGCAGCAGCGCGTCGTTCATCTTCTGCGAGAAATCGATGTTCATCGCGGTGGCGCCGGTGACGAGGACGTCGTCGCCGCTGCCGTCGCGGATCTCGTGGACCAGGTCCTCCGTCTGCACGGAGGACGGACGGTCCTTCGGGATGACGGTGATGACCGAGGCGTCGCCGCTCTCGTTGGAGGTCGGCGGGGTGACCGCGACGACGCCCTCCAGGCCCTTGATCCGGTCGACGGTGGAGTCGGCGAGGGCCTTGTCCCCGTCCACGACGACCATCAGCGGGCCGTTGAAGCCCGGTCCGAAGCCCTCGGACAGCAGGTCGTACGCCTGGCGCTGGGTGGTGGAGACCGGCTGGGCGCCGTCGTCCGGCAGGCCCATCTCCAGCTTGCTCGCCGGGATGGCGATGACGCCGAGGCCGATCACACCGGCCAGCAGCACCATGACCGGGCGGCGCAGGACGAAGCGGGCCCAGCGGGTGCCGCCGTTGGCCTTCTTCTCGTCGGCCCCAGAGGAATTGCTACGCGCGCCCTTGCCGAACAGCCTGCTCTTCTCGCCGGCGGGCAGGACCTTCTTGCCCGCGAAGCCGAGGATGGCCGGGACCAGGGTCAGGGCGACCAGGACCGCGATGACCACCGTGCCGGCGGCCGCAACGCCCATCTTGGTCAGCATCGGGATGTTGACGACGGCCAGGCCCACGAGCGCGATGACCACGGTCAGACCGGCGAACACGACGGCGGAGCCGGCGGTTCCGGCGGCCCGGCCGGCGGCCTCGTCCCGCTCGCGGCCCTCGGCGAGCTCCGCGCGGTAGCGGGAGACGATGAAGAGGGCGTAGTCGATGCCGACCGCGAGGCCGATCATCATCGCGAGGGTGGAGGTGGTGGAGCCGAGGTCCAGCACGTTGGCGAGCGCGGTGATGGAGGAGACGCCGATGCCGACGCCGATCAGGGCGGTCAGCAGCGGCAGCCCGGCCGCGATCAGCGAGCCGAAGGTGATCACGAGGACGATCGCGGCGACCATGATGCCGATGATCTCGCCGGAGCCGGTCTCGGGGGCCGCCATCAGCGCGTCACCGCCGATCTGGACGTTCAGGCCGGTGGCCTTCGCCGCGGTGCCGGAGTCCTTCAGCGCCTCGCGGGTCTCGTCCTTCAGCTCCATGCCGCTGACGTCGTACTTGGCGCTGACGTAGGCGGTGGAACCGTCCTGGCTCACGGCCTGGGCCTCGTACGGGTCGGCGACCGAGGAGATCTGCTCCGCGCCCGGTCCCGACTTCAGGCCGGCGACGATCTTCTGGACCTCCGCCTTGGGGCCGGGGTCGGTGACCTTGGCGCCCTCGGGGGCCTTGATGACGATGCGGGCGGTGGCGCCGTCGGCGGCCATGCCCGGGAACTTCTTGTCCAGCAGGTCGAAGGCCTTCTGGGCCTCCGTGCCGGGTATCGAGAACGAGCCGGAGGTGGGGGCGCCGGCCGAGGCCGCGCCGAAGCCGGCGGCGAACAGCAGCGCCACCCAGATGAGGGCGACCAGGCCGCGGCGCCGGAAGGCGCCCCTGCCGAGCCGGTAGAGGAAGGTAGCCACGTCGGTGGTTCTCCCGTTCAGGTCGTGGGATGGATCCGGATGGATCAGGGCGTGGAGAGCCGGCCCGACGACGAGAGCGGCGTGTCAGGAGCAGCAGGAAGCGGTGGAGCCGAAGGGGACGGGGTGGATCAGACGCCGAGGGCGGGGAAGACCACGGCATCGATGAACTCACCGAGGAAGGCCCGGTCCACGGGACGGTCCTCGATCAGCGGGAGCGCGATGAACGCCCCGATGAGCATGTGCGGTACGAAATCCAGGGCCGGACACTCCGGTCGGATCTCGCCCCGGTCCACCGCGCGCTGGAGCATCGCCTGGAGACCGTTGATCTCCGGGTCGACCAGCAGGTCGCGCAGGGCCTTGTGGAGCTCCGGGCTCTCGTGGACGGCATGGGCCAGACCCCGCATCAGCGCGGTGTCCTTGGCCATCTGCGCGTCGTCGGAGTGCTCCACCATGAGCGCGAAGTCCCCGCGCAGGGTGCCCGTGTCGATCTCCCGCAGCGAAACGGGCTGCGTGCATCGCAGGGCCTTGGCGACCAGTTCCGGCTTGCTCCCCCACTGGCGGTAGAGGGTGGCCTTGCTGGACTTCGTACGGGCGGCGACCGCGTCCATGGTCAGCGCCTCGTAGCCGACGTCACGCAGGAGGTCGAGGACCGCCTCGTGCAGTTCGGCCTGACGTTCGGGGGTGATCCGGCTGCGCCGGGCCGCCATCGCCTCGGTCATCTCCGCCCCTCCGTCCGAACGAAACTCTTCCGTACGTTTAAGACGATACCCCGACCCCAAGCGAAACGAAACCGTTCCGTTTCGCTTGGCGGAGTGTCATGGATCACGTGTACGAGTTGCCAGGGCCCCCCACCGCGGAAAGCATTGGGGGGTGAGTCACGACGTCGCGTACCTCCGGTTCCCGCACCTGCACGACGACCTCCTGTGCTTCGTCAGCGAGGACGACCTCTGGGTCGCGCCGCTGGTCCCCGACGGGCAGACGCCCGGGCGGGCCTGGCGGATCACCATCGACCGGACCCGGGTCAACCACCCGCGGTTCTCCCCCGACGGCAAGCACATCGCCTTCGCCACCTGGCGCACCCTCGACCCCGAGATCCACCTCGCCCCCGTCGACGGCGGCCCGGCCCGCCAGTTGAGCCACTGGGGCGCCATCGACACCCGGGTCTGCGGCTGGGACCCCGAGGGCAACATCCTGGCGGTCTCCTCACGGGGACAGCCGTTCTCCTACTACTCCTGGGCCTACAAACTGCCCACCGACGGCAGCCCCGGCGGACGCCTCCCCTGGGGGCCCGTGTCCGACATCCAAGTCGCCGACACCGACGGCGAGCACCGCACCCTGCTGCTCACCGGCAAGCCCCCGCACGAGCCCGCCGCCTGGAAGCGCTACCGCGGCGGCGCCACCGGCCGGCTGTGGCTGCACGGCCGGCAGCTGCTGGAGGACGTCGAGGGGCACCTCGACGCGCCGATGTTCGTGGGCGGCCGGATCGCCTTCCTCTCCGACCACGAGGGCATCGGCAACCTGTACTCCGTCCTGCCCGACGGCACCGGCCTGCGCCGCCACACCGACCACGACGAGTTCTACGCCCGGCACGCCTCCAGCGACGGCTCCCGGATCGTCTACCAGTGCGCCGGGGAACTCTGGCTCGTCGAGTCCCTCGCCCCCGACGCCGTGCCGCGCAGGCTCCAGGTCCGCCTCGGCGGCCCCCGCGCGGGCCGGCGCACCTACCAGGCGTCGGCCGCCAGCAACGTCGACTCGCTCTCCGTGGACACCACCGGCCGGGCCAGCGCGGTCGTGGTGCGCGGCAGCCTGTACTGGCTGACCCACCGCGACGGGCCCGCCCGGACCATCGCCGACACCCCGGGCGTGCGCGTGCGGCTGCCGGAGATGCTCGGCAGCGGCGGGCAGGTCGCCTACGTCACCGACGCCGAGGGCGAGGACGCGATCGAGATCGCCTACCTGCCCCGGGCCTCCGGGGAGCGCGAGCCGCGCCGGCTGGCCTCGGGCGAGCTGGGGCGCGTCACCGAACTGCTCTCGGACCCGGACGGGGAGCGACTCGCCATCGCCTCCAACGACGGACGGCTGCTGCTCGTCAACGCGACGGAGGAGTCCGACGGAGAGGTCACCGAGCTGATCCGGTCCATCAACGGACCCGTCACCGACCTGGCCTTCTCCCCCGACGGGGGCTGGCTGACCTGGTCGCATCCGGGCATCGGCCGTTCGCTGCGGCAGATCAAGATGGCCCACATCTCGGGATCGGGCGGGCGCGTCATCATCGACGTCACCAACGGCCGCTTCGAGGACGAGAATCCGGTCTTCACCCGGGACGGGCGCTACCTGGCCTTCCTGTCCTGGCGCGGCTTCGACCCGGTCTACGACGTGCACACCGGCGACCTGTCGTTCCCGCTGGGCTGCCGCCCGTACCTGGTGCCGCTGTCCTCCGCGACCCCCTCCCCCTTCGCGCTCTCCGCCGAGGGCCGGCCCGCGGCGGGGGGACTGGACCCCGTCGAAGGGGACTCGTCCGACGGCGACGGCTCCGTGACCGTGGAGGTGGAGGGGCTGGAGAGCCGGGTCACCCCCTTCCCGGTGTCCGCGTCCAAGTACTCGGCCCTGTACCCGGTGCACGGCGGCGGGCTGGTGTGGCTGCGCTGGCCGATCTCGGGCGCGCTCGGCGAGACCTTCGCCAACCCCAACGACATCAGCGGCAAGCCCACGCTGGAGCACTTCGACCTCACCAAGGCCCGCAAGACCGAACTGGCCTCGGGACTCGACTGGTTCGCGGTCAGCGGCGACGGCACCCGGCTGGTCATCAACGACGACGGGGACCTGCGCGCGGTCCCGGCGACCGAGTCGGGCGACAGCGACTCGACCGTCTACCTGGACCTGCGGCGCATCCTGCACGAGGTGGACCCGGCGGCCGAGTGGCGCCAGGCCTTCGAGGAGGCCGGGCGGATCATCCGCGCCTACTTCTGGGAGCCGAGGATGTGCGGCATCGACTGGGACGGGGTGCTGCGCCAGTACCGCCCCCTGGTCGAACGGGTCGCCTCCCCCGACGAGTTCGCCGACCTGCTGCGCGAGGTCCTCGGCGAGCTCGGCACCTCGCACGCCTACGTCTCCCCCGCACGCCGCAACGAAGGCCCCCCGCACTACCAGCGGGCGATCGGCCTGCTCGGCGCCAATCTCTACCCCAAGGACGGGACCTGGGTGATCGCCCGGATCCTGCCCGGCGAGTCCTCGGACTCCAAGGCCCGCTCCCCGCTGGCCGGCACCGGCATCCGGGAGGGCGCCGTGCTCACCCATGTGGACGGACGGCCCGTGGACCCGGTGACCGGCCCCTATCCGCTGCTGTCGGCGGCGGGCGGGACCACGGTCGAGCTGACCTTCCAGCCCGCGGAGGGCGAGGGCCGCGCCCGGCGGGTCGCCATCGTGCCGCTGATCGACGAGCGGCCGCTGCGCTACCAGGACTGGGTGTCCAAACGGCGCGAGGTGGTCCGGGAGATCAGCGGCGGCCGGTGCGGCTACCTCCACATCCCCGACATGGGCGGCTCGGGCTGGGCGCAGTTCAACCGCGACCTGCGGATGGAGATGTCCCGCCCCGCGCTGATCGTGGACGTACGCGGCAACGCGGGCGGCCACATCAGCGAGCTGGTGGTGGAGAAGCTGACCCGCTCCATCCTCGGCTGGGACCTGACGCGCGACGCCCAGCCGGTGTCGTACGCCTCCAACGCGCCCCGCGGTCCGATCGTGGCGCTGGCCGACGAGGCGACCTCCTCCGACGGGGACATGATCACCGCGGCCTTCAAACTGCTGGGGCTGGGCCCGGTGGTGGGCCAGCGCACCTGGGGCGGCGTGGTCGGCATGACCGGCCGGCACACCCTCGGCGACGGCACGGTGATCACGGTGCCGATGAACGCCGCCTGGTTCCCGGAGTACGGCTGGTCGGTGGAGAACCACGGCGTGGAACCGGACTTCCCGGTCCTGCGCACCCCGCTCGACTGGGCGGAGGGGCGGTACCCGGGTCTGGACGATGCCGTGCACCTGGCGCTGGAGCTGCTGGAGCAGGACCCGGCCGCGGTGCCGCCCGGTTACACGGACGTACCGGACCGGCGCCGTCCGAAGCTCCCGCCCCGGGAGTAGCTCCTCTCCCCGGGAGCCCCGGAAGCCCCGGAAGCCCCGGGAGAGGAGCATGCGGAAGGGGCGCGATCCACACCATCGGGGATCGCGCCCCTTCGCAGGTCCTACGGCAGTCCGGTCAGGCGTCGAACTCGCTGCGCACCGGGTCCGCTTGCTGCTGCGGCCTGCGCTTCGACTTCTCCTGGAGCTTGGCGGTGCGCTCGGTCGCCCCGTCCTTCGCACCCTTGGCGCCGGTCTGCGCCCTGTTCCTGAGCTCGTCGGCCTTGTCCTGGAACTGGTCCTTGATACCCATGCTGTTCACTCCATGAGGGGTGTTGGTGGTGGGGCCTCGACCAGACTTGCACGGGCGAACAAAGCTCGCATTTCGATCAGTGACTCTGTGTGCGCTCCTGCTCGTCCGCGGCCCCGCCGGCGCCCACAAGTCCCTTGGAAACACCGGACAACCGCGGCTCGAAGCGCTTCATCTCGCGCTGTCCGACCGTGGCGATGAGCCCGGGCAGGTAGCCGCGCATCCCCTGCATCCCGCGCAGCCACCACTGGGCGTACACGTGCGGGGAGCGCCGCTCGATGCCCGCGACGATCCGGTCGACGGCGGGGCCGAGCGGGTACGTGCGGTTCGACGGCCAGGGCAGCCGCTGGCGCAGCTCCCGCATGACCTCGTCCTGGTCGGCTCCGCGCACCATGTCGGTGTCGGTCCAGGAGAGGTAGCCGACGCCGACCTTGACGCCCTTGTGGCCGACCTCGGCGCGCAGGCAGTGGGCGAAGGCCTCGACGCCCGACTTGGACGCGCAGTAGGCGGTCATCATGGGCGCCGGGGTGATCGCGGCAAGCGAGGCGATCTGCAGGAAGTAGCCGCGGCTCTCCGTCAGTACGGGGAGGAAGGCGCGGGCGGTGACGGCCCCTCCGATGAGGTTGACCTCGATCACCCGCCGCCAGGCGTCGGGGTCCGAGTCGGCGAACGGCCCGCCGGCGGCCACGCCCGCGTTGGCGACGACGATGTCGACCTTGCCGAAGCGCTGCTTGACCTCCTGGGCGACACGGGCCATGGCCTCGTGGTCGGTGACGTCGGCGTACCAGTGGTCGCTGTCGGTGTGCAGCCGCTCGGAGACCTCCTTGAGGGCCTCCGGCTCCAGGCCGACGAGGGCGATCCGCGCACCGCGGGCGGAGAGCTTGCGGGCGAGCAGCTCGCCGACCCCGCGGGCGGCGCCGGTGACGACGGCGACCTGGCCTTCCAGACTCCTGCGAGCACTCACGGCGTCTTCTCCTTCTCGGTGGTGTCGAGATACAGCTCGGCCAGCTCCCGCACGGCCCGGGTGACGGCCTCGGGCGCCTCGACCGGGGTCATGTGCCCCATGCCGGTGAGCTCGGTGAGGCCCACGCAGTTCGGCAGCGCGGCGGCGAGCCCGCGGGCGTGCACGATCGGGGTGAGCCGGTCCGCGGTGCCGCCGATGACGGCGGTGGGCACGGAGAGCCGGGCCACCTCGGCGTCGAGGTCCAGCCCGGCCAGCACCTGGGACCAGGCGTGGCGCACTCCGGTGGGACAGGCGTGGACGATACGGGCGCACGCCTCGACCTTGTCGGGCGCGGAGCCGGGGCCCATCGTGGCGTACTTCAGGATCTTCCTGGCGACGGGCGTGACCGGCCCGAGGGGAGCGCGGGACCCCAGGACCGCGCCGGTGATACGGGTCCGGGCGCGCCCGGCGCGCACCGGCAGCACCTGCGCCTGCGCGACCAGCCGGGAGCTGCCGGTGCTGCACAGCAGGGCGGCTGCGGCGTGCTCGGCGAACTCGGGCCGGCCGGCCGCCGCCATGATCGTCATGCCGCCCATGGAGTGCCCGGCGACGACCGCCCGCTCCCCGGGGGCGAGGGTGGCGCCGAGCACCGCCACGAGGTCGTCGGCGAGCGCGGTGGTGCTGTGCGCCCGGGCGGCGGGGCTGCGGCCGTGCCCCCGCTGGTCGTAGGCGATGACCCGGTGGGTGGCGGCCAGGGCCCGTACCTGCGCGGCCCAGAACGCGGTGGAACAGGTCCATCCGTGCGCCAGCACCACGGCCGGCGCCCCCTCGTCCCCGTGCACCTCGACGTGCAGGCGGGCCCCGTCGGCGGAGTCGGCGACGAGCTCGCGCCGCGCGGTGGGCGGGGAGTAGGGCCCGGAGACGACGTGCGTCAACCTGCTCACGCGCTCCCCTCCGCCTCAAGTCCAGCCCCGCCGGCGTTTGAGGCGCGGGGGTCCGGGGGCAGAGCCCCCGGCAGCGGCGCGGCACCGGCCCCCACGGCGCCCCCGCGGGAGCGACGCGGCTTCGGCTCGGCGGCAGCCGCAACGGCGGCCGGGACCGGCTCGCGCTCCCGTACCCGTACGACCTCGTACTCGGCCAGGTCGACGCTCCGCGTCTCCCGGCGGAACTCGCCGGTCGTGCCCGGCCACACCGTGGTGTTCCGCCCCTGCGCGTCCAGGTACCAGCTGGTGCAGCCGCCGGTGTTCCACACCGTCCGCTCCATCCGGGTCTGCACCTGCCGGTTCCACGTGTTCACCGCCGACGGCCGCGCCGCGAGCGCGACCTTCCCGCCCAGCATGCCGAGCTGCCGCAGGTAATCGCCCATGTAGTTGAGCTGCGACTCGATCATCAGGATCATCGAGCTGTTCCCGAGCCCGGTGTTCGGGCCGATGATCGTCATCCAGTTGGGGAAGCCTGCCGCGGTGGCCCCGCGCAGCGCCTGCATCCCGTCCTTCCAGGCGTCCGCGAGGGTCTGGCCGTCCGCGCCGACCACCCGGTCGGCGATCGGCATGTCGGTGACGTGGAAGCCGGTGCCGAAGATGATCGCGTCGACCTCGGTCTCGGTCCCGTCGGCGGCGACCAGCACCGAGCCGCGGATCTCCTTCAGCCCGGAGGCGACCAGGTCCACATCGGGCCGGGCCAGGGCCGGGTAGTACTCGCTGGAGAGCAGGATCCGCTTGCAGCCGATCCGGTAGGACGGCGTCAGCTTGGCGCGCAGCGCCGGGTCCTTGATCGAGCGGGCCATGTTGGCCTTGGCCAGCGACTCGATCAGCCCGAGCTGGTTCGGCCGCTTGGTGAAGGCGCTGACCTGGAGCTCCCGGATCCCCCACAGCAGCCCGCGGCGGGCCGCCCGGGTGAAGGGCAGCTGGCGGTGGAGCCAGCGCTCGACGGCGGTGATGGCCCGGTCGGTGCGGGGCATGACCCACGGCGGGGTCCGCTGGAAGAGGGTGAGGCGTTCCACCTCGGGGGCGATGGCGGGCACGATCTGGATGGCGGAGGCGCCGGTGCCGATCATGGCGACGCGCTTGCCTCGCAGGTCGTAGTCGTGGTCCCAGCGGGCGGAGTGGAAGACCTTGCCGGGGAACTCGGCGAGCCCGGGGATCTCCGGCATCTTCGGGTCGGAGAGCGGCCCGGTCGCCGAGACGACGACGTCGGCGGTGAGGTGCCCGGCGGAGGTCTCGATCTCCCAGCGCAGCTCGTCGGGGTCCCAGCGCATCATCCGGACCTCGGAGTTCAGCCGGATGTGCCGGCGCAGCCCGAAGGTGTCGGCGACGTGCTCCAGGTAGGAGCGGATGGCCGGCTGGCCGGAGAAGGTGCGCGGCCAGTCCGGGTTGGGCGCGAAGGAGAAGGAGTACAGGTGCGAGGGGACGTCGCACGCGCAGCCCGGGTAGCTGTTGTCGCGCCAGGTGCCGCCGACGGAGTCGGCCCGTTCCAGGACGACGAAGTCCGTGATCCCCTCGCGCCGCAGGCGTACGGCCGCGCCGAGTCCGCCGAAGCCCGACCCGATCACCGCCACCCGTACGTGCTCACGTCCGCGCCCGTCCTTGCCGCCCATGCCCGCCGCCTTCCGCATCATCCGCAGATACCATCGGAACACTGCCAGCAATCACTGGCACAATCGGGAGGGTAGAGCAGCCCCGTACTCATGGGTAGGGGTCACGCCGGGAAAGTTACTGTCGGTACGCCATAAGGTGCGCCTGTGGCGAAGGATGAGACGGAAGCGAAGACGGAAGCGAAGACGGTGCGCGAGTACCGCACGGAGGAGCTGGCCGAAGCGGCCGGCATCCCGGTCCGCACCCTGCGCTTCTACCGCGAGCGCAAACTGCTCCCACCGCCGCGCCGCGAGGGGCGGATCGCCTGGTACGACGACCACCACCTGGCCCGGCTGCGCACCATCGCGGCCCTGCTGGAGCGCGGGCACACCCTCGGCGGCATCGCCGAGCTGACGGCCGCCTTCGAGAGCGGCCGCGACGTGAGCCAGCTCGGCGAGCTGCTCGGCATCGGCTGGTCGGAGGAGACCCCGGTCCGGCTGACCCCGGAGGCCCTGGCCGACTACTTCGAGGGCGAGGTCACCCCGGAGAACCTGGCGGCCTCCCTCGACCTGGGCTACCTCGCCGTGGACGGCGACGCGATCGTGCACGTCAGCCGGCGGCTGCTGGACGTCTCCTCGGCGCTGGTCCGCGAGGGCGTCCCGCTGGCGGCGGTCCTGGAGACCGGGCGCCGCGTCCGCGAGCACGCGGACGCGATGGCGCTCCTGTTCACCGAGCTGATGTCGACCCACATCTCGCCGTCGCCGGACGCGCTCACGCGGCTGCGTCCGCTGGCGAAGAGCGTGGTCGAGGCCGAGCTGACGATGGCGATGGACCGCCTGCTGGCCTCCGCCGCCGGTCAGGAACCGAGCTCGTAGACCACGGTCACGGGCGCATGGTCGGACCAGCGCTCGGGGTGCGTCTCGGCCCGCTCCACGAACGCCTTGACGGCCTTCGCGGCCAGCCCGGGCGTCGCCACCTGGAGGTCGATCCGCCAGCCGGCGTCGTTGTCGAAGGCGCGGCCCCGGTACGACCACCAGGAGTACGGGCCCTCGGTGTCCGGGTGCAGCTCGCGCACCACGTCCACGTACCCGGCCTCGGCGTACACCTTCCCGAGCCACTCCCGCTCCTCGGGCAGGAAGCCGGCGTTCTTCCGGTTCGTCTTCCAGTTCTTGAGGTCGGCTTCCCGGTGGCAGATGTTCCAGTCACCGCAGACCACGACCTCGCGCCCGTCGGCGGCGGCCCGCACCTTCAGCGCGGCGAGGTAGGTCAGGAACTCGCCCATGAACCGGTACTTCTCGTCCTGCTTCTCCGTCCCGGCCTCGCCCGAGGGCAGGTAGAGGCTGGCCACGGTCACACCGGGAAGGTCGATCTCCAGGTACCGCCCGGCCGTGTCGAATTCCTCACTGCCGAACCCGACCTGCACCCGCTCGGGCGCCCGCCGCGTGTAGAGAGCGACACCGGCCCGCCCCTTGGCGGCGGCCGGCGCGAACACGGTGTGCCAGCCGGCGGGAGTCCGGACCTCGTCCGGAATCTGCGCTTCCTCGGCCCGCACCTCCTGCAGGCAGACCACGTCGGCATCGGATCCCTCGAGCCACGCCCCGAAGCCCTTCTTGGCGGCGGCGCGGATCCCATTCACATTCACGGACGTCACAGTGATCAAAACAAGCTCCCCACATCGCACAAAACGGGAGCAGCCTACCCGCCGGGCCCCCGGCCGGGCGTTCCCGTCTCACGGCGGGCACGCGGGCCCGGCGGGGCGGTTCCGTACGATATTCAGATGCCTCACCGGATACAGCTCTGCACCGTGCCGTACGACCACCCGGACGCGGTCGAACTCAACGACCAGGTCCAGCTCGAATACCGGGTGCGGTACGACGGTGAGGGCGACGCGACCTTCCTGGACCCGGCGATGTTCGCCCCGCCGCGCGGCCTGTACCTCCTCGCGTACGACGCCGCGGGCGCCCCGGTGGCGAGCGGCGGCTGGCGCATCCAGGACGAGAACGACCAGGGCTACTCGGACGGCGACGCCGAACTCAAGCGCATGTACGTGGTCCCGGAGGCCCGCGGCCTGGGCCTGGCCCGCCGCATCCTGGCCACCCTGGAAGCCGATGCCCGCGCGGCGGGCCGCCTCCGCATGGTCCTCGAAACGGGCGACCAGCAGCCGGAGGCGATAGCCCTCTACCTCTCCTCGGGCTACGCCATGTCCCGGAAATTCGGCCACTACCGCTTCCACGACTCCAGCCGCTGCATGACGAAGCCGCTGCAGTAGCCCGGCCCGACCGCACAACCCAGCACATCCAGCCCCGCCGGCGTTTGAGGCGCGGGGCCCAGGGCGGAGCCCCGATCTTCCAGCCCCGCCGGCGTTTGAGGCGCGGGGCCCGGGGCGGGGCCCCGGCAGCCGGCGCGCAGCCGGGCTACCGCGGGAGCCAGACGGCAGCGTCCGTCCCCCGCCGCGCAGCCCACGGCCCGCGCCACCCCCACGCGCACAGCTCGGCCACGACCGGCCCCGGCCGCCGCTCCAGCAGATCCGCCGGGTCGAGCCCGAAGCGCCGCAGCGCCCCGGGCCGGTACCCCGTCACCACCACGTCGGCCTCGGCCGGCAGTCCCTCGAAGACCGCCGGCGCCCACGTCCCCACCGACAAGCCGCTGGGCCCCGGCTTCGACCACGCGGGCACCGGCCCCCGCCTCCGTGCGGTCCGCGAGGTGGCCGCCGAGACGGGCGCTACCGTCAACCAGGTCGTGCTGTCCTGGCTGATGGGCGGCGACATCCCGATCCTCCCCCTGATCGGCGCCTCCTCGGTGGCCCGACTGGAGGAGAACCTGGGCGCGGTGGACCTCGACCTCACCCCGGAACAGCGCGCCCGACTCGACTCGGTGAACTGATCCGGACACGCAGAGGGGCCCGCCCGATCGTGGGATCGGACGGGCCCCTCGTCGTTCCGCGGGTCCGTCAGGAGGTGAAGTAGCCGTTCAGATCGGCGATCACATCGGCGGAACCGGTGTTGTTGTAGAAGGTCACCCGGCCGTCCACGACCGGGACGACGACCAGGTTGGAGACCGTCTGTCCGGCCGTGAAGTTGAGGTTCGACACGTTGGGACGCGGCACCCCGTGCGGCTGGACGATCAGGTGGCCGTCCTGCGTCGGGCCGGTGACGGTGACGTTGAGGACCACCGCGGTGACCCCGGTCAGCGGCACGCCCTCGACGCCGGCGATCTGCAGGCTGACGACGCCGCCCTGGCCGACGGACCCGGCGCGGGCGCCGAGACCGTAGCGGGTGTCCAGCAGCCGCACCGGCGAACCGGCGAACCGGCCGAGAACGTCGACCCGGTGGCCGAGTAGTACCCGGTGACGTCCGCGATCAGGTCCACCGAACCGGCGTTGTTGCGCAGGTCCACCTTCCCGTTCACGACCGGCACCGTCACCAGGTTCGGGACGACCTGCCCGGCGGTGAAGTTGAGGTTCGACACTCCCGGCGCCGCCTGCCCGTTCGGGTAGACGGTGACGTGGCCGGCCTCGGTCGGACCGACGGCGGTCACGTTCATGACGACCGCGGTCACCCCGCTCGCGGGGACCCCCTTCACACCGGCCACCTGAAGCGTCACGACCCCACCGGGACCGATCCGAGCCTTGTTGGCCCCAGTGCCGTCACGCGTGTCCAGGAACCGGGTGGGCGTGATCGGCGTCAGCGCGGAACCGGTGTCCGCCTTGTCGGTGTAGTACCCGGTGACGTCCGCGATCAGGTCCACCGAACCGGCGTTGTTGCGCAGGTCCACCTTCCCGTTCAGGACCGGAACGGTCACCAGGTTGGGCACGATCTGCCCCGCCGAGAAGTTGAGGTTCGACACCGCGGGCTTGGGCTGCCCGTTCGGGTAGACCATCACGTGCCCGGCCTCGGTCGGGTAAACGGCGGTCACGTTCATGACGACCGCGGTCACCCCGGTCGCCGGGACGCCCTTCACACCGGCCACCTGAAGCGTCACGACCCCACCGGGACCGATCCGAGCCTTGTTGGCCCCAGTGCCGTCACGCGTGTCCAGGAACCGTGAGGGAGCGATCGGCACGAACCGGCTCTTCGCCGGAGTCGCCGCAGCCGTCACGGTGTAGGCCTTGGGGAGGTACCCCGGGGAGGGCACGCCGCTGGTGTACCCGGTGCCGTCGAGGACCACGTCGTACTTGCCGGGCGCCAGCCCGTTGGTGTCGACCAGGACGGTCAGCTCGGTTCCGTCGGCGTTCACGGAGACCGGCTTCATGAACGTCGCGTTCGTGGTGTCGGACTTCAGCGTCACCTTGGCGCCCAGGGTGAGCCCGGTACCACGGACGACGGCCTGGGTCTGCGTCCCGGCCGCACCGGTGGCGGGGCTGATCGAAGTCGGCAACTGGTTCGGCGGGCGGGTGCACCCGCGGTCGCAGATTCCCTGGATGCTGTACTCGGCAGGGGTCTCGCTCCTGGCCGCACTCATCAGCAGCAGGGCTTCACCCGCCTCGGAGTGGCTGTCGGTCGAGCAGCCGGCGCCGAACCTTCCCCACTCGCCGCCACACTGGTACCCGAGGTACGAGTTGTCCCAATTGGCGCGGCTCAACAGGTGCAGGCCGGGCTTGAAGAAGCTCGTGGCGCTGGTGGTTCCGACGACCTTGAACGCCTGCTCGGGCTTCACGTCCATCACGGCGCAGTAGGCGGTGGAGGACTCGGTGAGCAGCCCGCTCCGTACCGGAAAGCCGTCGACCGAGACCCGGTTGGCGGTGCACTCCGGTGCCCACCCGGTCGCCGTGGCGACCTTCCAGGTGTCCACATTGGTGTGGATGGGCTTGTCCTTGTACCCGGAGGCGAGCACGATCGCGACGTACGAGGTCGAGCCGGTGACCTGGCAGGAGATGCCCCACTGCCTGCAGACGTACTTGCCGTTGGCGTCGACCGCCATCAGCTGCGTCGACGGTCCGTACCGCGGGTCCTCGAGGGTCCGCGAGCTCAGCCAGATCCTGTCGGTCGCCGCTGCGCCGACCCGGACGCAGCGGGCGTCCAGGGCCGAGGTCAGGTCGAAGGGGGTGGACTGGCCGCCGACGGTCGTCGAGGCCGGAGCGGCACACTTCGCGGTCGCCGAGACGTCACGCCGGACCACTTTGTAGGTGTCCGTTCCCCAGCCGGTGAAGACGACCATCGCGGTGTACGGCACACCGGCGCTGAGAGCACAGATGCTGGTCGAGCCGCCATCGGTCGAGCACGCCGTGGTGCCCGCGGCGTCGACCACCTGGATCGAGCCGTTCACCTTGTTCTGCTCGTTGGTGTAGTCGAGCATCTCGGCCGTGGAGTGCTTGTCCGCCGGCAGGCTCAGGCACTGCTGCCGGGCCTCCGCGCCGAGCGGGACCTCGGCGCCCCAGGAGCCGTCGAAGCCGGTCTGCGGCCAGGCGGCGCAGCCCGCGGCATCGCCGGTCCGGTGGATCACCAGCCGGAACGCCTGGGACTCCGTGCCGCTCAGCACCGCACGGAACGGGGCGGTGCCGGTCAGCTTGCAGACGTAGTACGAGTAGCCGTCCTCCTCGCACTGCTTGGCGCCGGCGGCGTCGTACATCGTGACGGCAGCGCTGGTGCCCTCGGCGGGCGGCCGGTTGAGCAGGTAGACGCCCTGGCCGCTGGCGGTCGGCAGGGTCAGGCAGAGCTGCTGCCCGGGCCCGCCGAAGGTGCCGGTGGCCGGACCGGCCACCAGGCCGTTGTCGTGCGTCGCGGTGCAGCCGCGGGTCTCCTTGGCGGAGTGGAACGCCATGCCGAACGCGCCGGCGTCGGTGCTCCGGGGGTCGACGGCCCAGGTGTGGTCACCGGGGGTCAGGTCGCAGGCGCCCTGCCCGCAGGCCGTGATCGCGGTGCCCTGGGCGTCGAACAGCGCGCCGTACGGAACGCTTCCGGAGGCGACCGGAGCGAACGTGTGGTGCGCGGCCTGCGCTACCCGCAGGGTGCGGCAGCGGGCCGTGGAGCTCAGGTCCGGGGCGGCCCCGAACGCCTGCGGTTCCACCACCGCGCAACCCTCGGGCGTGGAGAGCCGTGCCACGGTGAGGTCGTAGGTCTCGGCAGTGCCGGAGCCCTGGAGCACCGACATCCGGAACGGCGCGGTACCGGTGAGCTTGCAGTCGAGGGTCTCGCCGCGGTGGCTCTCCGTGCTGCAGACCATCTTGCCGGTGGCGTCGTAGACGTCCTGACCCACCCGGTACGTGGACGCGTAGCTGCGCAGCACGTCGTTCGCGGCCAGGTCCAGCGTGTAGCAGTCGCCCGCCGAACCCGCGGCCGGCGAGCCGTGGAACACGGTCGGGGCGCCGAGCTTGCGGTCGGCGGCGCCGACCGCCTTGCAGGCGGTGGAGGAGAGCAGCGGGACGTACGACACGGAGACGGCGTTCTCCGCACCGTAGGAGTCCGTGACCTCCAGCTTGTACGTGCCGGCCGTGCCCGTGGCGCAGCGCTGTGCCCCACCGGCACTGCCGGAACCGAGGACGTTCTCACAGGCGACCGTGGTGCCGTCCGGGGCCACCAGCTTGTAGTTGGCCCAGCGTTGGGTGACGACCTGGTACAGGACCACGTCCTTCTGCTGCGGCAGTGCGAGCGTGAAGGAGGCGGTCTTGTACGGGTCGACCGTGCAGGTGACGGTCGTGTGCGGCGCGAGGGCCGCCGGGCAGGCCTCGGCGGCGTCGCTCTTCGCGAGCGCACGCACGGCGGCCTCGCGGTCGGCCTTCGGGTCCGCCTTCGGCGGGGCCTTGGGCCCGGCCGGCGAGGAGCAACGCCCCGGAGACGACACCCGCCCGGGCGCCCCTCCCCCGTCTGTCCCGCAGTCTTCTGCCGATCGGCAGCAAGCTCATGAACCCCCCAGTTCAAGCAGGCCCGACTCCGGTGACCATCACGGGAGTTGCGGGCAGACGGAGTTTATCCGCCGGTGACTGACGGAACGCAGGGGGTTTACCCGCCGGTACGGTCACACCGGGAAAGCGGAAGGACCGGCTGTCGGCCGACGAGTAGCCGGTCGAGACTGCGGTGCTGTTCGATGGCCGCAGGAGGCGGGTGTCCATTCTGTCGGCGTACAGGTGAGTGAACCTGCCCCGGCCGCGTACGGATGAGAACGCACCGTCGCCGACGCCCTGAAAGGCTGGGCCAAAAGCCTTCCAACGCCTTTCCGGGACCGGCGGAGGGCGGCCGGCAGCGGTGCTGGATCCGCATCTGTACGAGCCCGGCATCGGGCCGCACACGTCGGCCGGGAGAAGAAGGGCCTGAAGCGGTGACCGGGTTGCGGTCGGTCCTACGAGCGGTCGGCGCCGGCCGACGTACGGGAGGTGCTGCGGTGTCGACTGCGGAGACCCCATCCACCATCGCGGTCCTCCCGATCATCTCGGGGCTCTCCCTCGCTTTCACGGTCACGGCCGTCGACCCGCTGATCCTCAGCCTGAACATGCCGCAGATCAGCCGGGCCCTCGACGTGCCGCCCGACGTCGTCGGGTTCCTGGGAGGCGCGGCGACGCTGGTCGTGGCCGCCGCCGTGCTCGCCGTGGGCAGTCTCGGGGACGCCTTCGGCCTCAAGCGGCTGCTGATGCTGGGGCTGGTCGGCGACATCGTCGTCAACCTGCTCTCCGCGCTCTCCCCCGGCTACATGTTCCTGCTGGTGATGCGCCTCCTCGACGGCCTGGCGCTGGCCGCGATGCTGGGAGTGTCGCTGGCCCTGCTCAAGGCGTCGGTGCCGGCGGAAAGACGGCCGGCGGCCATCGGCATCTTCATGGCCATCGAGATGGTGCTGTGCGGGGTGACCCCCGCGGCCGGGGGCTGGCTGGCGGAGACACTCGGCTGGCGGTGGCTGTTCCTGGTCGCCCCACTCCTGTCGCTGATCGCGCTCGGGCTGACGGCCCGGTACGTCACCGAGCCCCCCGTCCAGCAGCGCCGCGGAGTCGACGTCGTCGGCGTCAGCCTGGTCGGCCTCGCCCTGCTGACCCTCGTCCACGGCATCGCCGAGGCGGAGAACGGGATCACCCGGATCGAGGCCTGGCTGCCGTTGGTGATCAGTGCGATCACCGGCGTGCTGTTCGTGTTCCATGAGCGCCGGACACCCGAACCGGTCCTGGAGCTGTCGCTGTTCCGCAGCGGCGCGTTCACCGTGGCCGCGCTGTCCAGTCTGACGCTGAACTTCGCCGTCGCGGGGTTCAGTTTCGTCCTGGGGCAGTTCGGCAGTGTGATCCTGTCGCTGCCCCCGCGCACGATCGGCCTGCTGTTTCTGCCCGGCACCCTGCTGATCGCAGGCGCCGTCATCCTCGCCGGGCACCTGATCGAGAAGTACACCCCCCGGCCGATCCTCATCACCGGCCTGCTGTTGCTGGTCGCGAGCGGGCTGCTGATGGCGGCCACCGCCGAGCCCACGATGGCGCTGTGGATCCTCGTACTGGCCACCTGGCTCACCAACCTCGGGTCGCTGGTGGCCTCCGCCTCGGTGGCCGAGACCATCCTCTCGCACGCCCCACCCGGAAAGTCCGGCGCCGTGGCCTCCGTTCAGCCGGCGTTCGGAATGACCGGCTACGCGCTCGGCCCCGCCGTCTACCTCCTGCTGCTCAACCTCTTCTTCCAACGGCAGTGGCTCAACGACGCCGATGCGCGCGGTATGTCGGCGACCCAGGCCGAGCAGGCCGTGGACGCGACACGAAGCGCTATGGCGCGCAGTCCGGGCACCGCCGGATACGACCCGAACCTGCTCCGGCAGTCCGGACTGGACCTCGGGCTGGACTTCACCAACGGCCTGAGGCTCACCATGCTGGTCACGAGCCTCCTACCGCTCGCCCTGGCCGTGGCGGCGTACGTGCTCATGCCCCGCCGGAGCCGGACCGCACCGCAGGACCGACCGGAGTGACGGATCGAACGGCTGCTTTCCCCAGCAGGGTTCCGAACGGGGGACGGACAGGCACCCGGCAGGTCCCGCTGGGGCTGCGGGGTCGGACGCGGCGGGTCAGCATGGAAGAAGGGGATGTTTCCGAGCGGAGGTTCCCATGGCTGACAACGAGACTCTCGTCCGCGATCTCTTCCGGGCGTGGAACGACCGGGACTACGACGCCATCGCCGGGGCAGTCGCTCCGGACTGCACTCTCATCGACAAGGGCAGCGGGAGAAAGCTGGAGGGCCCGCAGGGGTTCACCTGGCTCGCCAAAACCCTGTTCAACGCGATGCCTGACGGCACGTTCACCCTCGACCGCCTCACGTCCCAGGGGGACACAGTGGTCGTCGAGTACACGGGCAGCGGGACACAGACCGGGGACCTGGTCCTGCATGCGGGCACCGTGCCCGCCACTGGACGTCACATCACGCTGCACGCGTGCGACATCTACGAGGTCAAGGACGGCAAGATCCAGGAGGGCCGGGCCTATCTGGACACCGGCGCGATTATGAGCCAGCTCGGTCTGACCGAGCAGTTGCGGGCCTGACCGCGAGAAGCGCCCCGGCCGCCGATGAAGGCCGGCACGCGCACCTGACAACCCGGCACCACACAACGGGCTCACGCCCGTCCGACAGCAGCACCGACGCCCCCACGCTCCAAAAACGCCGAGATCCCGCCCAGCCTTTCGGCTGAACGGGATCTTGTGACGATCCTCGAGAGCTACTCGCGAACTGTCGTTTGTGGACCTGTGGGGATTTGAACCCCAGACCCCCTCGATGCGAACGAGGTGCGCTACCAGACTGCGCCACAGGCCCTTGCGACGTGTGAAACATTAGCATCCCCGCGCGGCTGCTCCAAAACGCGTATTCCGGAGCGTCCGCGCAGGTCACCGATCACTCGTTGGCGGCGCGCGGGCGGTCGTCGCTCTCGTACTGGTCGAACAGCGGGGTGCGGCCGCCGGCCTGGCCGCGGGGGCGCGGGGTGGTCTGCGGATTCGCGTCCGGCTTGGGGGCCGCGGGCTGGGCGCGCAGGCGGGGTTCCGTCGGCTCGGCCGTGCTGGAGCGGGTCGCGCTCCAGGCGTCCGGGGACGCCGGGCCGGTGGCGCGGGGGGCGACCGGGGCCGTCACGTACGTCGGCAGCGGGACCGGGACCGGCTCCCAGCTGTCACCGCGGGCGGGGCCGCGTTCGCGCTCGCGCTGCTGGTCCACCCACTCGGCGTGGTCGGTCTGCTCGACGAGCGCGCGGCGCCCGGCCTCCTGCGGGGAGACCGGTGGCGCAGGGTCCGGTTCGGTGCCCGCGGGGGCGGTGTCCCCGGAGTCGCGGCGGCGCGGGCGGTTCTCCCGCAGCTGCCGCGCGGCCGCCTCGGCGCGCCGCCGGTCCATCGTGAACTCGTAGCGCCGTCGCTCCTGGACCCGCAGGTGCACGATGTACGTGCTCAGCAGCAGGGCGGGCACCGCGGGGGCCCACAGGAAACGCAGGCCGCCCACCGCCGCGACGACCGCACCGAGGGTGAAGACCAGGAAGAGGAGCGCGGTGGTGCGCCGGCGGCGTGCGAGGACCTGGAGGCGCTGTTCGCGCCGGGCCCGCTCCGCGCGCTGCTCCCGCTCGGCGGCGGCCGGTCTCGGCTCCGCCCTGGTCGGGGGCACGACGACGGCCCGGGCGTCGGCGTCGACGGAATTCACCTTTTCCGTCGCGGCGTCCGGGTCCGCGTGGGGCTGGGGCCCCGCCTCCTCGTCACCGCGCTCACGCAGCCCCTTGGCGTAACGGCGCTCCATTCCCGCCCGGCCGGAAAGCAGCCGAATGGCAGTGGAGAAGCGTTCCGTCGGACGAGCCTCGTTCAGCTCGTCCTGCCTCCGGAGCCACATGGGCACCAAGTAGGCGGCCCAGGCCCCGACAATGACTGCGTAGATGAGGCCGCTGCTGCTCACACCTCACACCGTAGAGGGACGCGGGCGGGGGGATCGGCCAATTGGGCCGGTGTGTCGCGCGATCTCGCTGATATCACGGACTTTTTTTGTGATTCTTCGGATCAGGTTATGGGCGAATCGGCCCCCGACCCCTTGCAGCGCCGATTAATTCGAACGGATATTCGGTTATCTATTTCGGCGGCGCCTGCGTGTGGCGCGCCCGGTGCCAGCGGCGCAGCAGCCCTTCCGGCACCTCCTCCACCGTGACCGCGTAGACGAGGTGGTCACGCCAGGCTCCGTCGATGTGCAGGTAGCGCGGCCGCAGCCCCTCCTCGCGCAGGCCCAGCTTCTCCACGACCCGCCGGCTCGGCCCGTTCTCGGGGCGGATGCACACCTCGATCCGGTGCAGGCCGACCTTCCCGAAGCAGTGGTCCACCGCCAGCGCGACCGCCGTCGGCATCACGCCGCGGCCCGCCACCTCGCGGTCCACCCAGTAACCGACGTGGGCCGCGCACATCGAGCCCCAGGTGATCCCGGCGACCGTCAGCTGGCCCACCAGGCGGCCCTGGTACTCGATGACGAAGGGCAGCATCCGGCCCGCGTTCGCCTCCGCCCGCAGGTGGCGGACCATCTGGCGGTACGTGGGCCGCTGTATCACCGGCCCCCACGGCGCGGGCGGCGGAATCGTCGCCTCCCACGGCCGGAGCCAGTCCCGGTTGCGCCGGTTGACCTCGCGCCAGGCCTTCTGGTCCCGCAGTCTTATCGGCCGGAGGGTCACGTCGCCGTCCGTCAAGACGACCGGCCAGGAGGGGCCGTTCAGCTCTCGCTCCCGGAGGGTCCCGCCGGTCTGGGGTGGTCGCCGCCCCGGATCTGGTCCACGGCGTGCGGAAGGATGCGGGAGAGGACGGCGAGGCCGTCGCGCACCCCGCCCGTCGAGCCGGGGAGGTTGACGATGAGGGTGTGCCCGGCGACCCCCGCCAGGCCCCGGGACAGGGCCGCGGCCGGCACCTTCGCCAGGCCTTCTGCGCGGATGGCCTGCGGAATCCCCGGAATCTCGTAGTCCAGCACCCGCGCGGTGGCGTCCGGGGTGCGGTCCGTCGGCGAGATGCCGGTGCCGCCGGTGGTCAGGATGACGTCGTACCCGCCGGCCACGCCCTCGCGCAGCGCCTGCTCGACGGGATCGCCGTCCGGGACGACCCGCGGGCCGTCCACCGTGAAGCCGAGCTCCTCCAGCGCCTGCGCCAGCAACGGGCCGCCCTTGTCGGCGTACACGCCCTGCGAGGCCCGGTTCGAGGCCGTGACGACGAGCGCCCGGCCCGTGGCGCCAGGTGCCGGTGCGGCCGCCGGTACGGGTGCGGACACGGCTTCCGGGGTCTGCGGGACGTGGTCCACGTGGCCCACGTGGCTGTGCACCTCACCGCCGCGCGGGGCGTTCACGAGCGCGCCCAGTCGCCGGACTTGCCGCCGGTCTTCTCCTCCACCCGGACGTCCGTGATGACCGCGCCCTTGTCGACCGCCTTCACCATGTCGATCACGGTGAGGCCGGCGACCGCGACGGCGGTCAACGCCTCCATCTCGACGCCCGTACGGTCGGTCGTCTTCACGGTGGCGAGGATCTCGACGGCGTCGTCGGCGACCGACAGGTCGACCTTCACGCCCGAGACCGCCAGCGGGTGGCAGAGGGGGATCAGGTCGGGGGTCTTCTTCGCCCCCATGATCCCGGCGATCCGCGCGGTGGCGAGGGCATCGCCCTTGGGGACGCCCTCGCCGCGCAGCAGCTCGATCACCCGGGGGGAGACGAGCACACGTCCACTGGCCCGGGCCGTCCGGGTGGTGACGTCCTTCTCCGAGACGTCGACCATCCGGGCCGCCCCGGCATCGTCGATGTGGGTCAGCCTGCTCTGCGTACTCATACTCTGCGCGTCGCTTCCGTCCGGGCCCCCGAGGGGCCTGTGTGGTGCAACACGCTACCCGCACCGGCCCCACTTCAGCCGAGCAGGACCACTTCCAGCTCGGTCCCGGGCTCCACCGAGGTGACGTCCTCCGGTACGACCATCAGCGAGTCGGCGTGCGCCAGCGCGGCGATCAGGTGGGAGCCCGATCCGCCGACCGGGCTGACCGTGCCGCTCTCGGCGTCGTACGTGCCGCGCAGGAACTGGCGGCGGCCGGCCGGGGAGCCGAGCGCCTTGTCGGCCGTCAGCACCGCCCGCACGCTCGGCCGCCGGACCTCGGTCTCCGGCAGGCCCATCAGGGTGCGGATCGCGGGGCGCACGAACAGCTCGAAAGAGACGTACGAGGACACCGGGTTGCCGGGCAGGGCCAGCAGCGGGGTGTGGTCCGGGCCGATCGTGCCGAAGCCCTGCGGCTTGCCGGGCTGCATGGCGAGCTTGCGGAAGTCGATCCCGCCGCCCTCCACGTCGTCGTCGCCCGTGCCGACGGAGGACAGCGCCTCCTTGACCACGTCGTAGGCGCCGACGCTGACCCCGCCCGTGGTGACGAGCAGGTCGGCGCGGATCAGCTGGTCCTCGATGGTGGCGCGCAGGGTGTCGGCGTCGTCGGCGACGGCGCCGACCCGGTACGCGATGGCTCCGGCGTCCCGGGCGGCCGCGGCGAGCGCGAAGCTGTTGGAGTCGTAGATCGTGCCCGAGGTGAGCGCCTCGCCGGGCTGGACCAGCTCGCTGCCGGTGGACAGGACCACCACGCGCGGCCGCGGCCGTACGCGGACGGTGCCGCGCCCGATGGCGGCCAGCAGGGCGATCTGCGGCGGCCCGAGGATGGTTCCGGCCGCCAGCGCCAGGTCGCCGGCCTGTACGTCGCTGCCGCGCGCGCGGACGTGCGCCCGTGCCTCGGCGGCGCGGTGCACCCGCACCTCGCCGCCCGCGTGCTCGGGGGCGGCGCTGGCCGGGGTCATCCCGGCGGCCGCGCCCCCGCCCGTGCCGCCGTCGGTCCACTCGACCGGTACGACGGCTTCCGCGCCGGGCGGCAGCGGGGCGCCGGTCATGATGCGGGCGGCCTCGCCGGGGCCCACGGTGGGCAGCTCACCGCTGCCCGCCGCGACGTCCCCGACGACCGTCAGCACCGCGGGGAACTCCTCGCTCGCACCCTGGACGTCGGCCGTGCGGACGGCGTAGCCGTCCATGGAGCTGTTGTCGAAGGGCGGGAGGGCGACGGGCACGGTGACGTCCTCGACCAGGACACAGCCCTGGGCGTCCAGCAGCTGGAGCTCGATGGGCTCCAGCGGCCGGACGGCCGCGAGGACGTCCGCGAGGTGCTCGTCCACGGACCACAGACGGTGGCCGGTGTCCTGCGGTGCGGAACTGCTCAAGGTGCTACATCTCCTCCGTGACGTAACGGTGAAGCCAGGTGCGGAACTCCGGGCCGAGGTCCTCGCGCTCGCACGCGAGGCGGACGATGGCCCGCAGGTAGTCGCCGCGGTCCCCGGTGTCGTAGCGACGGCCCCGGAAGACCACGCCGTGCACCGGACCGCCGACGCTCTCGTCGGCGGCAAGCTTCTGCAGGGCGTCGGTGAGCTGGATCTCCCCGCCGCGGCCCGGCTCGGTCTCCCGCAGTATGTCGAAGATCGCGGGGTTGAGGACGTAACGTCCGATAACCGCGAAATTGCTGGGCGCGTCCTCGGGCTCCGGCTTCTCGACGAGGCCGGTGATGCGGACCACGTCCGGCTCGTCGGTGGCCTCGACGGCGGCGCAGCCGTAGAGGTGGACGCTGGCCGGGTCGACCTCCATGAGCGCGATGACGGTGCCGCCGGTGCGGGCGTAGATGTCGGCCATCTGACGCAGCAGCGGGTCGCGCGGGTCGATGAGGTCGTCACCGAGCAGGACGGCGAAGGGCTCGCGGCCGACGTGCGGCTCGGCGCAGAGCACGGCGTGGCCGAGGCCCCGCGGGTCGCCCTGGCGGACGTAGTGCATCGTCGCGAGGTCGCTGGATTCCTGGACCTTCTTCAGCCGGTCGTCGTCGCCCTTGGCGATGAGGGCCGACTCCAGCTCGTAGTTCCGGTCGAAGTGGTCTTCCAGGGCACGCTTGTTACGCCCAGTGATCATCAGCACGTCGTCGAGCCCGGCCGCGACGGCCTCCTCGACCACGTACTGGATGGCCGGCTTGTCCACAACCGGGAGCATTTCCTTCGGGGTCGCCTTGGTCGCCGGAAGGAAGCGAGTACCGAGGCCAGCGGCCGGAATCACGGCCTTCTTGATCACGGGGTGCAACATAGTCATGCCCCGAACGATAGTGGGTCCTGCCGAACGCCTGACGAGATCGCAGCAGGTAGATCCATGTATGACCCGATTCGCAAGGATATTTGGTTTCCTCGTGACCGAGAACCCGCCCACCGCGTCCGCGAAGGCCGGGCTGCGCCGAGAACTCCTCGCCGCACGCCGTGCCTTGTCCCCCGAGACCTGCCGCACGTCGGCCGCCGCACTCGCCGTCAGGGCCCTCGAACTGCCCGAACTGGCCGACGCGCACACGGTGGCGGCCTACGTCTCCGTCGGCACCGAACCCGGCACCCGCGCACTCCTCGACGCCCTGCGCGCGGCCGGCAAGCGCGTGCTGCTGCCCCTGCTGCTGCCCGACAACGACCTCGACTGGGCGGCGTACGAAGGCCCGCAGAGCCTCGCCGAGGCCGCCCACCCCGGAAAGATGCGGCTGCTGGAGCCCACCGGGCCGGCGCTCGGGCCGGACGCGGTGACCGGGGCCGACGCCGTGCTGCTGCCCGGCCTCGCGGTCGACGGGCGCGGCATGCGGCTCGGCCGCGGCGGAGGCTCGTACGACCGCGTGCTGGAGCGGCTGGGACGCGCCGGGGCCCATCCCGCGCTGGTGGTGCTCCTCTACGACGACGAGGTGGTCGCGCGGGTCCCGGAGGAACCGCACGACCACCCCGTACAAGCGGTGGCGACCCCGTCGGGGGTGCGCCGCTTCAGCTCATGAACCCTCCGGCTTGAGGGTCAGGGTGTCGACCGTGGCCTTCTCGACGGCGTCCTTGCCGAAGGGCCACTCCAACAGCTCGCCCTTGGCCCACATCGTCGTCTGGTCCGTGTAGTGGGAGTTGTACGCGTGCCCCGAGGCGCCCGTCAGGTTGATCCAGCGGGACTTGTCGAGGTCGTTGAGGTTGACCACCATGCGCATCGACGGCACCCACGTGACCCCGTACCCACTGGAGGCGTTCCAGCCGGTCGCGTTGACGGTGGCCTCGCCGCCGCCCAGGTTCCACGGGCCGCGGTTGAGGAGCCACTGCATGAAGCCGGGGCCCTCGGTGCCGATCGTCTGGTTCTTCAGGTTCAGCTGGTGCAGCCGGCCCCAGCTCCAGGTGGACTGGTCCTTGCCGAGCTTGGCGGTGAGCTCCCAGCGGGCGTCCTTCATGGCCCGGGCGAACAGCTCGTCGCGGGTGGTGGTCTCCGGCTGGGTGAGGGTCCTGGGCGAGCTCCACCACTGCGACTTCTCGTCCTTGACCAGGCGGCGGACCACCTCGAACCAGCGGTCGCCGCCGTCCGGCTGCGCCGAGTCGGGGCCGCGGGTGCCGCATTCGCGGACGGTCTTGGCGAGGTCGTCGGCGGGGCCGGTGCCGTTGCCGTTGCCGAGGACGTTCATGCAGCTGCCCTCGATCCGCAGCTCCTTGGGCATCTTGTCGCCGAAGGACAGCTTGAGGATGTTGCGCCAGACCGCGTTGAAGTAGGCGGCGGCCGCCGAGTCGGGCTCCTGGGTGTAGTTCCAGCCGTCCAGCAGCTTCTGCGCGGCGCGCACACCCGGGTCGGAGACCTGGATCTTCGACAGCATCGGGGTCAGCAGCGCGGCGATCTCGCTGCTGTTGTCCATCTGCATGGTGCGCATGTCATCGGTCGAGATCTTCCCGCCGTCCTTGATCTTCGCCTCGATGAGGTCGTTGATCCGCTGGCTGCGGGCGCCGTAGCCCCAGTCGGTGGTCAGCAGGTACGGGTACTTGCCCGCGCCGGTCCCGCTCTCCACGACGGCCTGGTTGGCGGTGACGATGTAGCCGCGCGACGGGTTGGAGTCGAAGGGCATCTCGCTCTGCGGGATGTAGCCGGCGTTGCCGTCCTTGCCGCCCTTCCAGGCGTACTTGGAGTCCCAGCCGGGGGCGGGCATCCGGCCGTCGCCCTGGCCGCGCATCGGGATGCGGCCCGGGGCCTGGTAGCCGATGTTGCCGTTGAGGTTCTTGCCGTCGGCGTAGATCAGGTTCTGCGAGGGGACCTCGAAGTCGGCGGCCGCCTTGCGGAAGTCGTCGAAGGTCTTGGCCCGGTCGAGCTTGAAGACCGCGTCCATCGACTTGCCCGGGTCCAGCGCGGTCCAGCGCAGGGCGACGGCGTAACCGTCGCCGCGGTCGGGGGCGGAGCTGGCCACGGGGGCGCGGGTGCCGACCGTGGCGAGCTCCTCGCTGCGGTCGGAGACGAGCGGGCCGTTGTTGGTGGTGCGGACGGTGATCTTCTTGCTGTCGCCGCCGGCGACCTTGATGACCTCTTCACGGGTGGTGAAGGGGAGCACCTTGCCGTCGTAGACGTAGCCCTCGGGCTTGACCTGCTCCAGGAAGAGGTCGGTGACGTCGGCGCCGAGGTTGGTCATGCCCCAGGCGATGTCGGCGTTGTGGCCGATGACCACGCCCGGCATGCCGGAGAAGGTGTAGCCGGCCACGTCGTACTGGCACTGGGCCGAGACGGTGCGGCAGTGCAGGCCCATCTGGTACCAGACCGAGGGCAGCTGCGGGGACAGGTGCGGGTCGTTCGCGAGCAGCGGCTTGCCGGTGGTCGTGTACTTGCCCGAGACGACCCAGGAGTTCGAACCGATGCCGCTGCCGTTGGGGCCGAGGATCGCGGGGACCTTGTCCAGGGTGGCGGCGAGGGCGGTCAGCTGGTTGCGCAGGCCCACGGTCGCGCCCTGCGCGGTGACGTTGTCGGCGAGGCCGGTTCCCGTGGCGGCCGGGCCCGCGGAGGCCTGGGAGCCCAGAGCGGTGGCGCTGCCCGAGCCGGTGCCGTTGGAGCCGGTGCCGTTGGAGCCGGAGCCCGTGCCGCCGGAGGCCTGGGGTGCGTACTTTCCGCCCTCGACCTTGCCTCCCTCGACGATCGGCTTGTTCCGGTCGAAGGGGTACGGCGGGTAGAGCTCGTCGATCTGCGCCGCCGAGAGCTTGCTCGACATCAGCGCGCGGTCGATCTCGTCCTGCATGTTGCCGCGCAGGTCCCACGCCATCGCCTTGAGCCAGGCCACCGAGTCCACCGGCGACCACTGCTCGGGCTGGTAGCCGTCGCTCAGCTTGAGCGCCGCGTGCTCGACGGAGAGGTCCTTGCCGGACTTACCCTTCAGGTACGCGTTGACCCCGTCGGAGTAGGCCTGCAGATACTTCTTCGTCTCGGCCGACAGCTTGGTGTCGTACTCGGCCTGCGCGACCTGGCGCCAGCCGAGCGTGCGCAGGAAGGCGTCGGTCTCGACCTGGCCGGAACCGAACATCTCCGAGAGCCGCCCGGAGGTCATGTGGCGGCGTACGTCCATCTCCCAGAACCGGTCCTGCGCGTGCACGAAGCCCTGTGCGCGGAAGAGGTCGTCGTCGTTGTCCGCGTAGAGCTGGGGAATGCCGTGGTCGTCTCGCTTGACCTCGACGGTCCCGGTCAGGCCCGGCACCTTGAGGGAGCCGGTCGTCTGGGGGAACGAGGCGCGCACGCTGTCCACGCCCCAGTACGCCCCGTAGCCGAGGCCCGCGAAGAGCGCCAGGACCAGTACGAGCACGATCAGACGGGCACGTCGTCCCTTCTTCTTGGCGGGAGGAGCGGTTTCGTTGGCGGGCATCGCTGTCCTTAGAGGGGCAGGGTGGTCCTGGGAGTTCTGGGAGCAACCATAGGCGCAGGACCGTCTTCGTTGATCCTCCAGGGGTAGAGGTCCGAACGACAGGGGCGGACAGGCGTTTCACAATGTGGTTATCGCGTAAAGGGCGCGTCAAAGATTAGGTAAGGTAACGAACTACTTGCCGAACTTGTCGCCGGGAGGATCGATCCGCCGGGCGCATTGAGGAGGGCCGCCCGCTGACTGTCCACACGCTCAATGAGCTTCTGCTGGTCTGCTCGCTCGTACTGCTCGTCGCCGTCGCGGCGGTGCGCATCTCTTCACGCAGCGGCCTGCCCAGCCTGCTCATCTACCTCGGCATAGGCGTCGCGATAGGCCAGGACGGCATAGGCAACGTCGTATTCGACAACGCCGAGCTGACCCAGGTCATCGGTTATGCCGCGCTCGTGGTGATCCTCGCCGAGGGCGGTCTGGGCACGAAGTGGAAAGAGATCAAGCCGGCCCTGCCGGCGGCGATCACGCTGTCACTGGTGGGCGTGGCGATCAGCGTGGGCGTGACGGCGGCAGGAGCGCACTACCTGGTCGGACTGGAATGGCGCCAAGCCCTCCTGATCGGCGCGGTCGTCTCCTCGACCGACGCGGCGGCCGTCTTCTCGGTGCTGCGGAAGGTCCCGCTGCCCTCGCGGATCACGGGCGTCCTGGAGGCCGAGTCCGGCTTCAACGACGCACCCGTCGTCATCCTGGTGGTGGCCTTCTCCACCGTCGGCCCGGTGGACGAGTGGTACGTCCTGCTCGGCAAGATCGCGCTGGAGCTGGCGATCGGCGCCGCGATCGGCCTCACGGTCGGCTTCCTGGGCGCGTACGGCCTGCGGCACGTGGCCCTGCCCGCCTCCGGCCTCTACCCGATCGCCGTCATGGCCATCGCCATCACGGCCTACGCGGCCGGCGCGATCGCGCACGGCTCCGGCTTCCTGGCCGTGTACCTCGCCGCGATGGTGCTCGGGAACGCGAAGCTCCCGCACTGGCCGGCCACCCGGGGATTCGCGGACGGGCTCGGCTGGATCGCCCAGATCGGCATGTTCGTACTGCTCGGCCTGCTGGTCACCCCGCACGAGCTGATCCACGACTTCTGGCCCGCCGTGGTCATCGGGCTGGTGCTCACGATGGTGGCGCGGCCCCTGGAGGTCTTCATCAGCCTGCTGCCCTTCCGGATCCCGTGGCAGGAGCAGGCCCTCATGTCGTGGGCGGGCCTGCGCGGCGCCGTGCCCATCATCCTGGCGACCATCCCGATGGTGTCCGGGATCGAGGGCAGCGACCGCGTCTTCAACATCGTCTTCGTGCTGGTCGTCGTCTACACCCTGGTGCAGGGGCCGACCCTGCCCTGGCTGGCGCGCAAGCTGAACCTCGGCAAGGGCGAGGAGACCGCGTCCGACCTCGGCATCGAGTCGGCGCCGCTGGAGAAGCTGCGCGGACACCTGCTCTCGTTCGAGATCCCGCCGGCCTCGCGGATGCACGGCGTGGAGGTGAGCGAGCTGCGGCTGCCGCCGGGAGCCTCGGTCACGCTGGTGGTCCGGGAGGCGAAGAGCTTCGTACCGCTGCCGTCGACCGTGCTGCGGCGCGGGGACGAGCTGCTGGTGGTGGCCACGGATCCGGTACGGGACGCGGCCGAGGCACGGCTGCGGGCGGTGGCGCGGGGCGGCAAGCTGGCGGGGTGGCTGGGCACGGGGAACGGGACCGGGCCGCATTAGAGCAACGTTCTCATTCGGCATTTTCACTGCGATCTGCCCGAATTTGTCCCCATTTCCAAGCCTCTCACGTGCGAAGCTCCCGTTAATCACAGGTGAAGACATGGCCTGTCACCGTAATCACAGGGCGTGGTAGAGGCTTCCCCTGTACGATGAAGGCACAACAGATCGAACCAACTCTGCCTGACGCAGAGCTGGCGCGACCGCAAAGCGGCCGTGGCTCCCTCCCGCATCGGGTGCCCAGGTATCACTCGGTTCTGCGCAAGAGGACAGCTCTCGGGGCTCCCACATGTACGGGTGCGGCCGCTCACAAGGCGAAGCACCGTCCGCAGACGGGGAAGCTCTACCAGGCAGCGGAAAGGCAAGGCCGTGACATCCGCGGTCACGACCGACAAGTTCGCCCGCCCGGGCTACGGGCAGCTCATGCGCACGCCCGGCGCCCTCGGCTTCGTACTCCCCGGCTTCGCAGCACGACTCCCCTTCGGCATGCTGACCATCAGCATCCTGCTCCTGGTCCAGCACACCACCGGTTCCTACGGCAGCGCCGGCATCGTCGCCGCCGTCACCGGCGTCTCGATGGCGCTCTCCGCCCCCGTGATGGGCATCTTCACCGACCGCTTCGGCCAGAGCGCCGTCCTGCTCCCCGTGGTCCTCGCGCACGCCGCCGCCGTCAGCGGCCTGGCCGCGCTCGCCCTCGCGGGCGCTCCGGTCTGGGCACTGGCACTGGCCGCCGTACCCGCGGGCGCCTCGGTGCCGCAGGTGGGCCCGATGGTCCGGGCCCGCTGGGCCGCCAAGCTGGAGGGCTCGCCGCTGCTGCCCACGGCCGCCGCGTTCGAGTCCGTCACCGACGAGTTCACCTTCGTCGTCGGCCCGGTCCTGGCGACCGCCCTGTGCACCGGCGTCCACCCGGCCGCCGGCCTGGTCACCGAGGCCACGCTGACGCTGCTCGGCGGCCTGCTCTTCGCGGCCCGGCGCGCCACCCAGCCCAAGCCGCACGCCCCGACGGCCGCCGGTGAGAAGCGCGCCTTCGCCCTGTCCTTCCCGGGCCTGCGCGTCCTGATCTTCGCCTTCCTCGGGATCGGCGCCGTCTTCGGCGGCATGCAGGTGTCGCTCGCCGCCTTCTCCAACGAGATCGGCAACCCCGGCGCCAACGGCCTGCTCTACGGCGTCTTCGCCGCGGGCAACATGATCGCCGGCATCGCCATGGGCGCCGTCGCCTGGAAGATCGGCCCGCGTCGCCGGCTGATCCTGGGCTACATCGGCCTCACCGTCGCCGCGTCCGTCCTGTGGGCCGCCCACTCGATGATCCTGCTGGGCGCGCTCGGCCTGGTCGTCGGTCTGTTCATCGCCCCGGCGCTGATCACCGGCTACACGATGGTCGAGCAGCTCGTCCCGGCGAACGCCCGGACCGAGGCCTTCACCTGGCTGACCGGTTCGATCGCCTTCGGTCAGGCCATCGCCGTCATCCTGGCCGGCCGCCTGACGGACGCGCACGGATCCTCGTACGGCTTCCTGGTGCCCATGGGCGCCACCGCGCTCGCGCTGGCCACCCTGCTGGCACTGCGTGCGAAGCTGGCCCCGAAGGCCCCGAGCCGGATCGTGAACGCGTCCGGGCCGGCGGACGCGACCGCCGCTCCGGCGGGCTCGACCGCCTCCGTGCCGGCCTCCCGTAACCGGGTGAACGAGCGTGGGATGGGTCACCGCGTACCGGTGACGGTGGACTGATCCGCCGGAATACGTCACCATGGAGCGTCGTTAGCACTCATTGAGTCAGAGTGCCAGGAGGAAATTCGTGCCGACCTACCAGTACCAGTGCACCGAGTGCGGTGAGGGCCTTGAGGCCGTGCAGAAGTTCACCGATGACGCACTGACCGTGTGCCCGAGCTGCGACGGACGCCTGAAGAAGGTGTTCTCCGCGGTCGGCATCGTCTTCAAGGGCTCCGGTTTCTACCGGAACGACAGCCGTGGCGCTTCGTCGAGCAGCACCCCTGCCTCGAAGCCGGCCTCGAGCTCGTCCTCGTCCACGACGTCGACCGCCGCCGCTCCTGCCGCTTCGTCCTCCTCGACGTCGTCGAGCAGCAGCTCCACGTCGGCAGCCTGATCGCTTCGCCGAAGGCCCCGCCCGCCCCTGACCGGGCAGCGGGGCCTTCGGCATGCCCGGTTAGGGTGGGCCGCATGGTGAACGCAGAGATCGGTGTCATCGGCGGCTCGGGCTTCTACTCCTTCCTGGAGGACGTCTCCGAGATCCAGGTGGAGACCCCCTACGGGCCTCCCAGCGACTCCCTGCACGTGGGTGAGCTGGCCGGCCGCCAGGTGGCCTTCCTCCCCCGGCACGGACGCAGCCACACCGTCCCGCCGCACAAGATCAACTACCGGGCCAACCTGTGGGCCCTGCGCTCGGTCGGCGTCCGCCAGGTGCTGGGCCCGTGCGCGGTCGGCGGCCTGCGGGCCGAGTACGGGCCGGGCACGCTGCTCGTTCCCGACCAGCTGGTCGACCGTACGAAGTCGCGCGTGCAGACCTTCTTCGACGGGGAGCCGCTGCCGGACGGTTCTGTTCCGAACGTCGTGCACACCACCTTCGCCGACCCGTACTGCCCGGTGGGCCGGTCGGTGGCGATCGCGGCGGCCCGGGGCCGCGACTGGGAGCCGGTGGACGGCGGAACCATGGTCGTCATAGAGGGGCCCCGCTTCTCGACGCGCGCGGAGTCGCAGTGGCACGCCGCGGCGGGCTGGTCGGTCGTCGGCATGACCGGGCACCCCGAGGCGTTCCTCGCGCGCGAGCTGGGGCTCTGCTACACCTCGATGGCCCTGGTCACGGACCTGGACGCGGGCGCCGAAACGGGCGAGGGCGTCTCCCACACCGAGGTCCTGAAGGTGTTCGGCGAGAACGTCGGGCGGCTGCGCGAGGTCCTCTTCGATGCGGTGGCGGCCCTGCCGTCGACGGAGTCCCGCGCCTGCCTGTGCACGCACGCGCACGACGGCTGGGACCTGGGCATCGAGCTGCCGTAGTCCCCCTTGCCGCCGGCTTCGCAGCAGCGTTGTCAGTGGCGGCCCCTAGCCTGCGCACATGGGAGATTGGGGTGGGATGGCCGTGGCGCATGCCACGGCGGAGGAGCTGCGGGAGTTCGCGGCGGAGGCCGGGTGCGCGGGCGTCGACGGCGACGCGGACCTGGGCGGTGGCTGGTCGGCCGTGTACCACCCCGACCAGCCGGACGGCGCCGCGGCGGCGCTGGCGCGGCGAACCGGGGCGCCGGTGCTCACGGTGGCCTACCTCGACAGCGACGTCGGCTTCGTCGAGGCCGCCACCTTCGCCGGGGGCCGCTGGAAGGCGCTGCTGAACCGGGACACGGCCGAGGACTACGAGATACCCGTCGACCGGTTCCCCGTGGAGGCTGCCCTGGCGGGCGCGCTCGACTGGGCGGCCGCAGCCGGGCTGAGCGCCGACCCGGACGGGATCCGGGCCGCTCTCACCGGCTCCGAGGCCTTCGCGGAGGACCTCACGGACCGGCTCCTCGGCGCGCTCGGGATGGACCGCGCCGCACTCGGCTCGCTCGGCGGGGAAAGCGCGTAGCGGCTGTCACGTTCGGCGCCGCTGTCCGGTCCTCCCTGGTGAAGGCGGAAACAAGACCGCCCCTGCCCGGGAGATGACCCGTCATGCCGCGTATCTCGCTCACCCCGCCCCGCACCCTCCTCCTGCGCATCGGCTCCTGGTACTCGCGCCGTACGTACGGCAAGGTGCTCGACCCCGGCCAGGCCTACGGGCACCACTCGCGCGTGCTGTTCTCGTACGTCCGCCTGGAACAGCAGGCGGCGAAGTGGAACGCGCTCGACGCCGGTCTCAAGCACCTCGCCGTGATGGCGGCGGCGGCCCGCATCAACTGCTCGTGGTGCATGGACTTCGGCTACTGGGAGGGCCACGAGCTGGGCGTGCCGGCCGAGAAGATCGAGCAGGTGCCGCGGTGGCGGGAGGCCCGCGGGGTGTTCACCGACCTGGAACTGCTGGTCATGGAGTACGCCGAGGCGATGACGGAGACCGAGCCGGCGGTCACGGACGAGCTCGCGGCGGAACTGATCGCGCGGCTCGGCGAGGCGGCGTTCGTCGAGCTCACCGCGATGGTCGCCCTGGAGAACTGGCGCTCGCGCGTCAACAGCGCCTTCGGCCTGACCAGTCAGGGCTTCGCGGAGGCCTGCCGGATCCCGGCCCGACCGTGACCCCGACAATGACGGCGTGAACACGGACTCCCCCTCCGCCGACCGCAGGGTCATCGTCGCCCTCGACTTCGACGACCGCCGGGCCGCCGAGGAGCTCGTCGAGCGCCTCGGCCACGCGTGCGGCTCCTACAAGATCGGCCTGGAGCTCGTGACCGCCGCGGGCCCCGGGCTCGCGCGGGACCTGGTCGAGCGGGGCCACGAGGTCTTCCTCGACCTGAAGCTCTTCGAGATCCCGAACTCCGTCGCCGGCGCCGTCCGGGCCGCCGGCGCGCTCGGCGCGTCCATGGTGACCGTGCACAGCATGGGCGGTACGGGGATCATGGCCGCGGCGGTCGAGGCGGCGCGGGAGTTCCCGCGGCTGCGGGTGCTCGCGCTGACCGTGGTCACCAGCATGACCGCCGGCGACCTCGCCGACATCGGCATCGAGGCGGAGGCCGAGGAGCAGGTGCTGCGGCTGGCCCGGCTGGCGGTGGGCGCGGGGTGCGACGGGGTCATCGCCTCGCCGCGGGAGGCCGGGCCGCTGCGTCGGCTGCTGGGACCGGACCGGCTGATCGTGACGCCGGGGGTGACCCTGGGGCCGGACGGGTCGGCGGGCGGCACGGTAGGCGGTACGGGGGGCGGCTGGGCGGGCGGGCACGCGCGGGCGGGGACGCCGCAGGCTGCCTTCGCGGCCGGGGCCTCGCACGTCGTGGTGGGCCGGTCGATCGCGCGGGCCGCGGACCCGGTGGCCGCGCTGCGGCGGGCGCGGGCCGCCTGTTAACTCCTGCGGGTGACGGGGTTGTCCACAGGCTGGCGACCGTCCACAGGCCCCGGCGGAATCCCCGGGGAGGCCGGATCGTGGGACGTGTCCGGGCGACGGGTCCGGGCACGGCAACTCACTCGGTCTGGTGGTGTTCGTCATGTCCCTTTGTTCCACGGCTCCTTCGACTTCCTCCGCATGTCCCCCCGCGCGCCCGGTCCCGCCGTTCCCGCCGCTCCGTGTGGGGCGGGGCGGGGCCCGGCTGCGCCGGGCCGTGCGGCGCAGGCGGCGGGCCGCCTCGGCCGGGCTCGCCGTCGTGGCGGCGGCCCTGGCGGTGGGCGGGACGGAGGCACAGGCTTCGCGGGGTGCCGCGCCACCGCCGGTACGGGCCTCGCACGGTGCCCCACCCCCCGCGGCGGTACGGATGGTGTCGGCCCCGGTGCGCATCGCGGATGCCGCGACGGTGCGGCTGCTGCGGCCCGGCGACCGGGTCGACGTGGTCGCGGCGGAGCGCGCCGGACCGCCCAGGGTGGTGGCCGCGGGCGCCGCGGTTGCCGAAGTACCCCGTCCGGAGCAGGGCGTCGGGGACGGCGGGGCACTGGTGGTCCTGTCCGTGCCCCGGGACACCGCGCGGGATCTCGTAGGGGCGGGTGCCGTGACGCGACTGGCGGTGACGTTGTGTTGATTCGCACGCGCGGTCGGTCAATTCACCGTGAGATGGGGGTCGATTGGACACGCCGCGCCCGGACTGCCGTAGCTTTCGGAACCGTTGGCTCCGTGTTCGGCACATGTGAAGAAAGGCTCAGTGGTGAGCGAGAAGAAGAAGGAGAGCGTGCTGGCAGGCTTCAAGGCCTTCCTGATGCGCGGCAACGTGGTCGACCTGGCGGTGGCCGTGGTGATCGGCGCCGCGTTCACGAACATCGTGAACTCGGTGGTCAAGGGGATCATCAGCCCGGTGATCGGTGCGGTGGGCACGCAGAGCCTGGACGGCTACAAGTCCTGCCTCAAGAGCCCTTGCGCCGTCGGCCCGAACGGCCAGCCGACGGGCGTGGAGATCCTCTGGGGCTCCGTGCTGAACGCCACCCTGACCTTCCTGATCACCGCGGCGGTCGTGTACTTCCTCATGGTGCTGCCGATGGCGAAGTACCTGGCCAAGCAGGAGGCCCGCCGCAAGGCCCGGCAGGGCGTCCAGGAGCTCGTCGAGATCACCGAGCTGGAGGTCCTCAAGGAGATCCGGGACGAGCTGGTCGCGCAGCGCGCCAACGGCGGCGGCAGCGCCGGCCCCGGGGGTTCGCGCGACGCGTTCTGACCGATCCGGCCGATCCGGCCGCCTCGGCGGGTCAGATGTGGTGCGGGGGCTTCTCGTCGAGGAAGCGGGCCAGGTCGGCCGCGCTTCCGCCGGCGGGCGGCCGCTCGCCCCAGCCCCGGTCGGTGTCGTCCGAGGACTGCTGGTCCAGCGGGTCGTCGAAGACCAGCTTCGGCTTCGGCCGGGGCCGGTCGGCCTCGGGGACGGGACGCGAGGACTGCGGGTCGGAGGCGGAGGCGCTGCTCATGCCTCCAGGGTACGGCCGCCCCCGCCCGCGGCCCGGCTCGGCTGGGGGCCTCGGCGCCCTTGCGGGCGTAGAACCACCGGCACACCGCGAGGCAGCTGGCGCAGAAGCCGGTGACGGCACCCGCCTCCATCCCCGACTGCCTCAGGGCGGCGGCCTGCGCCTCGGGCCCCTGGCCCTCGGCCTGCCACACGTGCTGGTCCCGGAAGATCACCGGGATCTGCCGGAAGGTCGAGCCGTTGCCGGGGGCGGAGAAGGCGAAGGCCGCCAGGAAGCCCGTGAAGAAGGCCCAGAAGCTGCCCTGATCTCCGGCGTGCGGCAGCGCGAAGATCACCACGCCCAGGGCGGCGGTCATCCCGAGGAAGGACAGCAGGGTGACCCTGGCGCCGCCGACCTTGTCGGAGAGCCAGCCCCCCGCCCAGCGCATGAGTGCGCCGACGAAGGGCAGGGCGGGCACCGCGATCCACGGGTTGCGGATCGCGACCCGCTTGCCCGCGGAGCGCCAGAAGGCCGGATCCTCCGGCGGCCATTGCGTGATGGTGCGGCCGGGGCGCAGGGGCGGCGCCGGCAGCGCGTCCGGCCTGCCGGAGGCCGGTCCCTCTGGTCTCCTGGCCGGTATGGCCTACTCCCCCATGACCGCCCGCAGCCGCCACGAGGACCATCGCGCGGCCACCCCGCTGGAGCTGTTCTTCGACCTCTGTTTCGTCGTCGCGGTCGCGCAGTGCGGGGCCCGGCTCGTGCACTCGTTGGCGGAGGGCCATCCCGGCACCGGGGTGATCGGGTACTTCTTCGTCTTCTTCGGCGTGTGGTGGGCGTGGCGTAACGGTGCAACAGGTTGATCTGACCCTAGCGTCTGGCCTGGTCAGCGCCTAGCGCAGATACGACAAAGTCCCGCCCACGTGCCACGGGGGCAGCGCGCAGACGGGACAGTTGCGGGGCTCAGTGGTTCAGGTGCCGGTGTACGTACAGCGCCCGCAGCGCGGGCATGAGACGGGGCAGCGAGCCCGCACAGCGCGTGTCTTGTGGGAGCGCCCACGAGTGCCAGCAAGCCAGGCACCAGAGCACCCGTGGACTCTCCGGGTCAGGCTCGGCGTTGCTGCCACAGCGGGGGCACTCATGCACGGCGACTCCTAGGCCGAGAGGTCGAACTCTCCCAGCTTGGCACCGCTGAGAAAGTCGGTCCACTCGCCGGACGTGAACTCGACCGCTTCGCCGGTCACGGTGCTGCGGACCGCCACCTTGCCGGGGACGTTTGTCGCCACCTCGACACAGCGCGGGTCACTGTTGTTGTACTGGCACGCGCTGGACGTGCGGAACTCGAATTCGGGGATTCCGGTCATCGTGCGTATCCCTTCCTCGCGCCTCGGGGAATCGGTCCCCGCGCCGTCGTTCGCTTACAACCCGTCCAGCTGCCAACCGTCCAAGGGGACAGCCGGACGGGACAGGGCATCGGCACGAAGGTGACTTGAGGGTGTTCACCCCAACTTGCCTTGCTGGGAGGGTTCGTGACGAAATGTGGCAGGCACGGTCACCGGCGATCATGTGAGTGTCTACGTCCCATGATCCTGCTGGAAGACCGTGCCTGCCGTTGCCGAATCATCCCTCATGCCCGCCTCACTTGACCAACTCGCCACCGCATCGTCTCTGTTGGTTGAGGAGTGCCCGGGCCTGTTGACCTGCCTTGCGACGGTGACGGACCCCCGTGACCCACGGGGCCGGCTTCACCCCCTGGTCGGCGTGCTCGCCATCTGCGCCGCTGCGGTCCTGACCGGCGCGACCTCTCTGCTGGCGATCAGTGAGTGGGCGGCTGACGCCTCGCAGTCGGTCCTGGCCCGGCTCGGTGCCCGCTGCGACCCCTTCACCGGCCAACACCACGCCCCTGGTGAGGCCACCATCCGCCGGGTACTCGCCCAGGTCGACGGTGACGTACTCGACCGAGCCGTCGGCAGCTGGCTGTCCGCCCGATGCCCGCAACCCAGCGAGCGGTTGCTGCGGGCGATCGCGGTGGACGGCAAATCCCTGCGCGGCGCCGCCCGCGCGCACGACCGGAAGATCCACCTGCTGGCGGCCGTCGACCACGCCACTTCCGCCGTCCTGGGCCAGGTCGACGTTGAGACAAAGACGAATGAAATCACCTGCTACCAGCCACTACTGGATGCCATCGACCTGACCGGAGCGGTCGTGACCAGCGACGCGATGCATACCCAACGCGAGCACGCCGAGTACCTGGGAGGCCGGGGCGCCCACTACATCGTCATCGTCAAGGGAAACCAGAAGAAGCTCCGCAAGCAGGTGAAGTCCCTTCCCTGGAAGCAGATCCCACTCCAGAACCGCACCGTCGGGACCGGCCACGGCCGCAGCGAGATCCGCCGGATCAAGGTCTGCACTGTCGCCGGCCTGCTCTTCCCCGGCGCCGCCCAGGCCATCGAACTCAAGCGGCGCCGAGTCAACCGCAAGACCGGCAAGGTCAGCACCAAGACCGTGTACGCGGTCACCAGCCTGACCGCCGAGCAGGCCAATCCGGCCCAGCTCGCGTCCTTGATCCGCGGCCACTGGTCGGTAGAGGCGCTCCATCACGTGAGGGACACGACCTTTGCCGAGGACGCCTCACAGCTGCGGACCGGCAACGCGCCCCGCGCCATGGCCACCTGGCGCAACCTCGCCATCGGAGCCCTTCGCCTGGCCGGTCTCCGCAGCATCGCCACAGCTCTCAGAGGAAACGCCCGCGACGCCACCCGGCCCCTGCGAATCCTGGCCATTCCGTGATCAAAAAACGGTCATACCTGCTTCATGCCGGAGCCCTGCCGGACGGGAGCTTGAGAGGGCGGAGGGAGTGCCCACCTACTTCACGCTGCGCGGGCCCCTGGCCTTCCGGCGGGGCTTAGCGGGGTAGTCCGGGTCATCCTCCGCCGCTGGTAGGGGTGCGGACCCGTCTGCGTGATCGTTCACCCACCCGCAAAGCGGGCAGGCGTACCGATTGTTCAGACCGGCGATCATGGTCCCGCACTGGCGGCATTCGGTCTCGGTGATCTCTAGCGCGGACAACGGGGGTTCCTCATCCCGTGGAGGCAGCGCCGGTTCCCATTGCGTCATGGGAGCACGCTACCGCCGTACTGCCCGGCGTCACGGCGGACCATCCGCAGTAGTTCGTACACAGCCACTTGCCGTCAGGACCCTGTTGCGCGGCGGCACCACAGTTGCCACAGTTCATCGCTACCTCAATTCAGAACGGGTGGGTTGTCTTTCCGAGTGCGGATTGCCCCGGCGGGGGTCCACTCGCCAATAGGTTTCGGTGATGAGCTTGAATTCACGGTGATCCGGGTTCCGGCCCGTGTGATTCAGCGCCCATGTCTGATGCGGGTTGCCGTCGTTGTCCGTGGCCTCGGACAACTCGTGACAGCTCATGCACATCATCTGAAATATGGCCACGGGAACGCCGGGGGCGTTGTCTCCGCTGAGCGTCCATTCCGCGTGGGCCAGAATCTGTCTGCTCATCGCTGCGCCGTCCTCTCCCCAAGCCGCCTCAGCCCGGATTCAACCGCCCGCAGAACGTCCCGCGTCGGCCACGCATAGCCCTTGCGCGGCACCCACGTGGGAACGTCGGCCCACGCGGGGAACGGGTCCCGCTCCCTCGCAGGCTTGAGCCGGTGGAACTCGCGACGATTTACCGCAGAGCCCAGCTCGGTTACGTCGTCCGCCGCGCTGCTCATGACTGCGCCCCCTAGGTCTCATCAGGTACGAAGGACCGTAGGGGGCACGCGAGTTGGCGAGGGGGACAGATTGTCCCCCTACCCGTATGGGCTACGCGGCGGCTACGCCGACCGCTTCAGCGAGGGCGACCGCCTCACCCTTGAGCGGCCCGGACGCCGTACGGGCCAGCGAAGCAGCGAGTCCGCGCGCCATCGGCACGTACCGGACACCCTCCGGGCTGACACGGTGCGCGTGGCTCAGGTAGTGCACGGCTGCCGCAGTCTCCCGCTTCTGGGCGTGTCCAGCCGCGATATCGAGCAGCAGACGCGAGCGACGCTCAAGCGACGCGATCTCTTCGGGCGCGATGTTCTCAGCACGCCGCAGCGCCTCACCAGGAGTCAGCAGACCCACCCCGACACTGACGCCGTGAATGGCCACGTTGGCGACTCTGTTGCTCAATTCCGGGGTCAGGCTGTGAGCTGGTAGCCGAGGCGAGCGAGGCGGCCGGTTCGGGGTGGGGTGTCCGTGGTGGTCCAGTGGGCGTCGAGGCGGACGATGTTGATCGCGGTGGCGGAGAACGTGTGTTGGAGGCGGACCTTCGGGAGGCCGCGGTAGCGGGCCCTGCGCAGGCCAGTGAGGTCGAGGGCCTGGTTGATGGTTCCCTCGATGCCCGAGCGCAGGGCGTACTTGTCCTTCCAGGTCCGGGACTTCTGCTCGGCGCGGGCCGTGGTCAGGGCAGCGTGGAGGTGTTCGGGGTAGAGGGTGAGCATCCGGTTGCCGCGCCGGGACCGGGTGCACAGCTTCAAGACGGGGCACTCGCGGCAGTCGGAGCGGGCGAACTCGACGACGATGGCGTCGCGTCCGTGCTGTTTCACCGGGTGCCACCCGGTGCTGGTGCGGCCTTCGGGGCAGGTGGCCTGGCGTGTCTTCCAGTCGATGCCGAAGGCGTTCTTGTCATAGCCGGCGGCCGCCTTGGCCTGGGGCGAGTGGTCCAGGAGCACGGGGGTGACCATGATGATGCCCTGCCCTGCGGCCTGGGTGATCAGGTCGGCCGAGGGGTAACCGGAGTCGAGGTAGTGCTCGGCCGGCTTCAGGCCGCGGGCGGTGAGCGCGGCCTGGACGGTGGCGGTCGCCTTCACGTCCGGGACGGTGGCCACCGTGGTCAGCACATCCGTGATCAGGTTCACCGCCCGGACCGGCTCCTGCCTCCCCACCGCCCCGGCTTCGGCTTCGGCTTCGGCTTCGGCTTCGGCTTCGGCTTCGGCTTCGGCTTCGGCTTCGGCTTCGGCTTCGGCTTCGGCTTCGGCTTCGGCTTCGGCTTCGGCTTCGGCGGGAGTGTCGCAGGTCTCGGTGAGGTGGACCTTGTAGCCCAGCCAGAACAGATCCTCGCCCTTGGCCGCCCAGCGCGCGTCGGCGTCATAGGGCGAGGCGAGGCGGAGATGACCGGGCGGAACGCCGTCCGTGTCGGCCTCCCGCTTCCTGACCACCTCCCGCCCGCGCGTATCGGTGCTGATCACGTACGTCTGGACCAGGACCTGCCGCAGCAGGGCGACCGGCTCGATCTCCCGCAGCCACCCGGGCGCCCCCGGTGCCCAGACCGCCCGGCACAGGGCCAGCGCATCCTGCCCGAAGACCAGCGCGAGCCGCTCCCGCTTCGTCTTCGAGGCCGGAAGCGTCCAGCCCTCAATCCGCTGCCCGTAGCGGTGGGCGAGTTCGGGCACGTCTACCACGCTGGCCAGCCAGGACGGCGCGGCCGCCGCGAGGGCTTCCAGCGCGGCCCGCACGCTCTCCCCGGCCAGCTCCAGCCGGTTCAGGTCCCGCACCGCGCTGATCACATGGGTCGCGTCCGTGCGCTGCTTCCCGCCCGCCGCCACCAGCCCCGCCTCCCGGCAGTGCTCCAGCAACTTCTCGAAGACCACCCGCTCCATGTCATGCTCGACCAGCCGGGCCCGGAACTTCGACAGCACGCTGAAGTCGAACCCCGGATCCTCCAGCTCCACCCCGAGCGCGTACTTCCAGTCGATCGCCCGCACCGCCATCACCGCGGCCTGCCGGTCGGTCAGGTTCTCCGCGAACTGCAAGACCGTGACCAGCGACAACACCCCCGGCGACAATCCCGGGGCCCCACGAACCCCGAACGCCTCGACGAACGGCTCGTCCGCGAACACCTCACCGAGCCGATCCCGCACCCGTATCGGCAGACTCCCCTTCGGGAAAGCGGCCCGGGCCACCCGCGCCGTCCGTTCCGGCACTGGCGGCAACCCGCTCGACCGCAGCGACATCCACATCACCCCCACGGCCGCACGACAGGGAAGCGACCGCACGATAGATCATCACGCACCAACCGAACCACGCAGCCGGAATTGAGCAACAGAGTCGTTGGCCGCGTCAAAGGCCGACTGCGTATGCGTGTAGTCGGCGGGCAGACGTCGGGCCGTTCGCTCGGCTTCCGTGAGGTATCGCTCAGCGTCTCCGGATCGCCCGTCAAGGCCGCACGAAACAGCAGCTTGGAGGTTCAACGCACCGTAGATACTGAGGAGTTCAGCGGGGCCGTCTTCCAGCTGGCTACGCAGTAGCGCCATGCCTGCTTCGTCGGTCTGGACGGCCTCCTCGGCGAAGCCCGCCGCGCGCTGCCCGATCGCCGTTGACCACGCCGCAAGGGCCAGCGACACGGGGTGGTCGGCTTCCTCGCTGTGGGCGCGTCCACGGTCGAGAGCGAGCCAGTAGAGCTCAGGCTCACAGATGTGCGCCAAGTGGCGCTGAACGAGTCGGTACAGGTCCCCGGTAGTCGCGTGAGCGGCCCGCCGCGCGTCCCCCTGGTGAGCCTTGACGCAAGCGTGAGCGTCACGGATCAAGTCTGGTAGCAGCGCCCCAACTTCGGTGCGCTGGTGGGTGCTGCTGTGCCACAGCTTCCATGCGCCGTCTACGCGGCCTCTCAGGGCTTCGGGGGTCACCGTGCCCACGGTCGGTACGGCAGCGAACGAGACGCCGTGCAGGGCCGCCCTGATGGGCGTGACAGAAGCGTGCGAGAGCTTGCCGACTGCATCGGCGGGGATGCTCAGGTCTCCACCTGTCAGGGTCGCGACGTCTGGCACGTGCAGCGCATTCGCTAGACGCACAAGGTGAGTGATCGACCGTAGGTCACGGTCGCCGTTCTCGATCTTCTTGAGCCAGTCGGGTGAACGGCCGACGAGACCGGCCAGCACGGGGCGACTCAATCCGCGACGCTCCCGAAGGATGCGAATACGTTCGCCGGTAGTCAGCTCTGGGGGCAGTTCGGTCATTGCGCGCTCCCTGGCACGAAGTCAAGCCGTATGGCCAGAGTACGCCCGGGACTTGGCCCACGACAGCCTGTTTGATCACTCAGCGTTCCGGCCGGCAGAGGCTCCGCGCCCATGTATGTCCGATTTTCCATTACATACCGTCACAGAAACGCCAATACCCCCGACGACCACCCAGCGCGGGCAGCCATCGGGGGCAAGGGTCAGAAGTGGCAGGGACAGGCAAGGCAGGCGTACAGGTCGGTTGGGATTGGCGCACGGCCGACCTCCACCGTGAAGAGGGCCGCGAAGAGTCCCCACAGGGGGTGCGTCGGCGGGTCCCGCTGCTCCGCCAACCGGCAGGCAAGCGCGGTGAGTTCGCCGCTCGCTGTGTGCTGGTCGGGCATCAGAAGTTCTCCGCGTCGTACTCGCTGAGCGCCTGGCGGGCAAGCTGCTGCATCTGCTCAAGCGCCCCGTCCATGCTCCCGGGGTCGTGTCCGGCCTCAAGGTCCTGCATCGCGGAGTGCAGCGCCGTGAAGTACCTCAGTGCCGGATGTGGGACCGGGAGCCCGCTCGCCCCCATGACCATGAAGCCGTCAGCGGCGATCTGACGGGTCAGTGCATCCCACAGGACCCGGACGTCACCGAACCGCTCCGGGGCAGTCTCAGGGGCAGTGAGCGGCTTCACGAGGGCAAGCCCGCCGCTTCGGCCAGTCGCCTTACGGGCGCGTGAGGCAGCGACCCGACACCGGCTATCACAATACCGCTGACGCGCATCGGCATTCTTTCCGAACGGCTTGCCACATGGCTTGTGTTGGCAGTTCGTGACTTTCAATGGAAAGCCTCCTTGCAGAGAAGACGAACAACGCCAAAGGGCCGTTCGTTACGGACGCATTTCCGGAGCTAGGGTCGGGATCGCTGAGAGGCAATCGGCCTGAACTTTCGAGCCGCACACGCCTCTCTGAGCGACGGTCAGCGCGAACATCCGCAATCATTTACCCGACGCTGTGCCATGAACGGGGCTGCAACGCTCGCATTCAATGACCCATGAACCTGAGCGCTCATCGCGCCGCGCGTCTGCGGGCAATTCGTTCTTGGCTTTATATCCGCAGCGCTGACACGAGCAGCAGCGTGCTGGGACGTATTGCCTGACATCTCCGCTGAGCACGGCTCGGCCATCCGGTCGCATCCATGCCGGACGCATCCACGATGACCACTCATTCGGCGCCTCCCCAGTGCCCGGAATCTCGCGTGCCTTGAACCCAAATATGGATCGGCCGTCATTTAGTTTGTGGGCAGCGCCAACCCTTCGGCCCCACCCCCATTTCGGCGAGGTACTCCCCTATGTCGTTGGGGCACTGCACGCGCATACCCGCCCCCAGGGGCACGCCGTCAATGCGCACCCCTGAGAGCAGTTCAAACAAACACGGTTAGACGCGCTCAGCGAGATCAGCGCCAACGAGCCAATCTGCCTCAGACTGCGGAACGTCGTACGTCTCGCCATTCAACAGGAGGCGAGCCGGGACGCCCACGGTATTGAGCGGCCCGTAGGACATGTGCCCGGTCATCTGAATGAGGACGGTCGGCTCATCAGCGTTGAAGAAAGACATGAATTGTACTCCTCTTAGGCGGAAACGGTAATCTTGCAGACGGCAGCAGCATTGGGAACGGCGATGGTGGCGCGGGCAATGGCGCGAACCGCCAGTGCCATCCTTCAGGAATCCGAACTGGTCGCTGATCTCAAAGCCAGCGTCCTTACGCCAGACGGCAAAAACCTGGTCCGCTTCATAAGTCAGGATTTCGGCATCCGGCAGGAAGGGCGACAGCCACACCGGAACGCCGAGGATGGAACGCTGGATGCCGGTGGTCGGCGAGCCAGCCGACTCACTCAGAAGAGGCTTTAGGGAACCAGTCGCCTCACGCAGCGCCATAAGGCCAGACCAAGTCTTCGGGCTCATGACGATTGCCGTGGCCTTCGCGTTGGCCGCCTCCAGCTTCCCAAAAGCCGTGACAAACGGGTCAAGGTCCTTGAGTCCGCCCGTGACCGCGTGAGTCTGGATACCAGCCGTCTTCGAAATGCCAATAAAGCCCTTACCGGAGCCGGTGCCTATCAGCGCCTCCCGGTCGAATCCCAGAGCCACAGACCGCATAAGCGACTTCGCAACGGGGTTCAGGAACGAGGAGCCGCCATCCTGCACAAGTTCATTGGCCAGCATGTCAGCGGCGGCAATCTTCTTCGGCGTGACCTTAAGCGGGTCGGCACCGAATCCGCCGGTCGGCAGGTCGTCAAGCTCACCGATGAATCCGGCCGTGAAGTCGGAACGGAGACCGGGAAAGAGTAGGTCTCAGCGTTCGTCTGCACCCGGTTAACGCCGGATGCCATAACGACCGACTGAGGGGCCAGGAGGTCCACGAACTGCTTAGCCGTCTGTTCCGGGCTGAAAGCCTTACCGGTGCCAGTCGTGGTAATTCCACGAGCCGACTGAACGGAACGGCTCATGAGGTCGCCCGGGGTGACCTGATCACCCGCGCGGGGCTCAGCAGCGAGACCGCGCACGTCGGTGGTACCCATGCTGAGCAGGGCAGCCATTCGCGTATTTGCGTCGTCCTGGTGAATCGCTAGCTGACGCTTTAGCTCAGCGTTCTCAGCGTCACCCGCGTTGTCGCGCTTTGCGGTCTCGCGCGCTAGGCGAATAACACCATCTTCGGGAGTCTCGCCATTCTTGAGAGCACGCAGCATCTCGGCAGTGTTGGAAGTAACTGCGCGGTTCGCGCTGTTCCTCATCTCGTACGTCTTCAAGGGTTCTCCTCGTTTTCCGGAAACGGAAACGGCCCCCTCTGCCGCAAATTCAGGCAGGGGCAGCCGACTGGGGATGGGAATTTCTATTCCATTGGGTTCGGTAATTGTGGGCATGACTCAGTTCCCGCAGTGTTCGGGATAGTGATACCTGAGGAACAGTCGGATTTGATTCGCGCGCCGTTTGGCTTCTAGTTCGCGCTTCTCGCCTGACACGCGATCCCAAGCCTTTCGGCGCATCGCAGGAACGGCCGCTTCAAGTCCGCTGGGGTCGCGGGCATAAGTGGCATCAAATATGCAGTGGCACTTACGGCATAGAGGTATGTAGAGATACCAGTCAGCGCAGTATGAGCGCCCGCGATCATCCTTGCGGATATCGCCGTATGTCCCAGTCCAGGCACCAATCAGAGGCCGTGCAGCCACACCACGCGCATTCGTGATACGCGGCAGGACCCCAAGCGCGCCTTACGGCCTTATGGACGTTGTCATACGCCGTCATCAGCGTCTCCGGAATGCAGAAAAGCCCGGCACAGGAAGACCTACTAGGCGGCAACCTAGGTCTTCCTGCACCGGGCAAGATCAAGGGCGTGCACGGTTGCCGTTGTGCACTAAGAGAAGAGGCGGACGTTTGGAGAGGAGCTAATAAGCTCAACTCTCCGAACGCGCCCGCCGTACCCCTCATTGAGTATCTAGTGAGTGGACCCCCTCATGTGGGTACTAGGGTGCGAGGGATTCCAGCGAGAGGGGCGCGGGACGCAAGAGTGACGAGTGACGATGATGACGCCACTTTGGCATTGCTGCCATAAAAGCCTTAGTTAGAGAATGTATGCATGGTTCCCAACTACTCAAAATTTCGTCACTCGTCACCACGCACCCCGCTCGCTGGCCTACCTAGGGTGCAAGGGATTCCCCGGGGCACACGAAAGCCCCGCCGGTCGATGGGACCAGCGGGGCCAGGTCGGGGCTTGGGCGAGCGCTTAGACGGCTTGCAGCGCCTCGCGCTCAAGGCGACGCCGCTCAATGAAACCCATGGCCGCGTCGATGTTTCGCGCGTCCTGCTTGTCCCGCCACTCTATGACTAGGCGCTTTTCAATGGGCGTGCGGTCCCCCTTCCCCTTCGGAGGCAATATGGTGACCTGCTTTACGGCTGCCTGAATGAGGGCCCGCCGCTTTTCGATATTGCCGCCATTCCATAGAATCGCCAATGCATCCGAACTCATAAGCGGCGTGAGGTCTCCGACCTTTGCCAGCTCAGCAATCTCCGCCTTGAGTCCGGCTATCTGCGCTGCCAGGTCGCCCCGAAGAAGGTCATACGTCGCCTCATCCATGCCGCCTGTCGCACCCAGGAAGAATTCCTTATTGAGCTTGAGTTCCCTTGATGCCGCCCGGTCGAGTGCAGCCAATACAGCCTGCTTCCTGGCCTCCTTTGCCGGATCTTCGTAGGCGAGCCAGCGTCGGGCAATCGCGTGAATGGTGGGCGAGTCCACCGGGAGGCTCAGGATATGGTTCGTCCATATCGCCTCCATAGCGTCGTCTACGCGACTGCGCTTAGTGGCTACGCCAACGCATACCGAGGTGCCCTGATTGATGCGGGCAAGACAGCGGTAATTGGCTCCACCGTTCCCCATCGGCCCTTTGCAGTACGGGCACCGCAGTATTCCGGTCATGATGGTTGCCGCCTTGCGTACTCCGCGCGTGCGGTCCCCAATGGCGCTACCTGGACGAGACCGCCCGGTGATGATTACTTGGATTTTTTGCCATTCAGCAAAGGTGACTACACCTTCACCACATTCGATAGGGTGCCCGTCCGCGCCCATGAGGGGACCGCCCCGGTACCACTTTTCCAGTGGGGTGCCGAACTCATCTGTTGCCCTCTCACGGTCCGGAATCAGGCCAGCCCAGCTAGGGGAATGCGCAAGGTGTATCACAGTCTGCGCCCTCCACTGCTTTCCCTTGCGCGTAGGGATTTTGCGCTTGTTGAGATCGTTGGCTATGTCGGCGGGGGTGTCCCCATCCAACAACCGTTCAGCAATCAGCGTGCGCGCATTCTTGTATTCCCCAGGGTTGTGGGCGAGCTTTCCGCTTCCCTTTGGGCTGTGAAGTCCGTAAGGTGCCACGCCACCCGGCCAACGCCCCTCGGCCTTGTGTGCGTCTCCTCCTGTCTTCGTACGAAGGGCAATGTCCTTTGCCTCTTCGCGGGCACGTTCCGAGAGCCACGCAAACATCATCCGGCCGCCCTGGGCGGAGTCGAGTCCCTCCGTGACGCTGACAAGACGGGCACCCCGCTTGTCGAAGTCATCGAGCAGTAGGCCAACCTGGCCCATTCCTCGACGTGAAAGCCGGTCGGTCTTCCAGACGTAGAGCGTCTTCGAGAGTCCTTCAAGAACGGCGGCAATAGCACTGTCGAACTGTTCGCGCCGGACATGCGCCTTACTCGCGCTGCGCTGCTCAAACCAAATGTGGCGGATGGTCTTTTCCTGAGCCGCAGCAGTACGGCACACGTCCCGCACGTGAGCCCGCAAAGTGGCCAGGTCATCCCGCTTCTTCGACCGCCGGATGTACGCCTCTGCCAAGTCGGCAGGCTCCCCAGTCGGCACAGCCCAAAGCCCGAGGTTCTTCAGTTCGTCGTCTTTGAAGCCGAGGGCCCGCAGAGTGGCCAGGTCGTCGCGTTCCATGCTGTTCCCGATCGCCGAAGGTGGCCGCTCCTGGCCTTCCTTGGGTTCGACGGATTCCAGTCAGCCCGCACGGCCTCAGAGGCGCTTTCGAAGCCCCCTGGTGAGCGAACCCCCTGGACTCGCGTTTCCGCAGGTCAGGAGCGGTGTTGCTCCGTTGGTCCACGGGTGGGCCTGGATGAACTTCACCTGGTTCGCGTCCGCCTACGACTGCGACGACGTGCCGTACCGGATCGCGACCCTGGTACAGATCGCCGGCGTGCTCGTGTACGCGGCCGGGGTGGGCGATGCCTTCGACGAGAACGACTGGACCGTCGCCGTCGTCGGCTACATCATCATGCGCGTCGCGCTGACGGCGCAGTGGCTGCGTGCTGCTTCCGGGGAGAGCGGCACGGCCCGCACGGCGTCGCTGAAGTACGCGGCCGGACTGGTGCTCTGCCAGCTCGGCTGGGTGGCGCTGCTGTTCGCCCCGGACGACTGGAAGCGGTGGCTGTTCCTGGTCCTGGTCGTCTGCGAGCTGCTCGTTCCGGTGATCGCCGAACACGGGCACCAGACGCCCTGGCATGCCCACCACATCGTGGAGCGGTACGGCCTGTTCACCATCATCGTGCTCGGCGAGACGATCGCCGCGAGCACGGTCGCGGTCAAATCGGCGCTCGACGAGCACGAGGCCCTCGACCTGCTGCTGCCCATCGCGGCGGGCGGGCTGCTGATCGTCTTCGCCGCCTGGTGGATCTACTTCGCCGTACCGATGCACGAGAGGCTGACCTCCAACCGCGAGGCGATCCCGTGGGGGTACGGCCACCTGCTGATCTTCGCCTCGGGTGCGGCGATCGGCGCCGGCATCGAGGTCGCGGTGGAGCACGCGGTCCACAAGGCGCACATCTCCCCGCTCGCCGCCAACACGGCCGTGACCGTCCCGGCCGCGCTGTTCCTGCTGATGGTGTGGCTCCTGCACTCCCGCCACTTCAAGCGCGGCCTCGCCCAGCAGCTGGTCCTCCCGGTCTCGGCCGTGGTGACGCTCGCCTGCGCGTGGACGGGGGCGTACGCGGTGCTCTGGGCGGGGCTGGTGTCGACTGCGACCGTGGCGGTCGGCGTGGCTCTGTCGACCCGGACGGACCACTGACCCCTGCGGCGCCGTTGCCGGGCTCCGCCCCGGATCCGGGTCCGGGGCGGAGCCCCGGCAGACGGCGCCGCGTCGAACCGTCACTCCCGCGCCCCCGCCGCCGTTTCCAGGCCATGACACTCCCCGCGCAACGCCCCGGCGAAGACCCCGCCAGGGAACTGGCCGAGCCCGGCTTCTGGCAGCAGCCCCCCGCCCACCGCCTCGCCGCCTTCGCCCGCCTGCGGGCCATCGGCTCCCCCGTCTTCGTCCCCGAAGGGCCCGGGCACTGGGCCCTCGTCCGGCACGCCCAGGTGCAGGAGGCCAGCCGCCTCCCCAAGGTCTTCGCCAGCGCCCCCGGTGTGACCACCCCCGAACCGGCCCGCTGGGTCCGCGCGCTGTTCGGCGACTCGATGGTCAATCTGGACGGCCCCGACCACGCCCAGCTCCGCAAGATCGTGCAGCGGGCGTTCACGCCGCGCCTGCTGGCGGCGGCCGAGGAGGACATCCACGCGGTGTCGGCCCGCATCGTGGACGACGTACTCGCCGACGAGCCGGACGAGTTCGTCTCGGCGGTGGCCTCCCGGCTGCCGCTGGACGTCATCTGCAACATGATGGGCATCCCCGAGCACTACCGCGCCGAGATCGCCGACCGCGTCAACCACGCCTCCGAGAACATCGGCGTGGAACGGGGCCTGACGGCCCGGCTGCGGATGCCCGGGCGCGGGCTGCGCGCGCTCGCCCGTATGCAGCGAATGGTGGCGGGCATCGGACGGGAGCGGCGCAAGAACCCCACGGACGACCTGATCTCGGCGCTGGTCTGCGCGAACGTGGACGGCCAGGCCCTCGGGGCCCGCCAACTCGGTGCCTTCTTCTCCCTCTTGATGGTGGCCGGGGTGGAGACCACCCGCAATGCGATCACGCACGGGCTGACCCTGCTCACCGATCACCCGGACCAGCGGGACCTGCTGCTCTCGGACTTCGAGAAGTACGCGGACGGCGCGGTGGACGAGATGATCCGCCACTCGACCCCGATCATCCAGTTCCGCCGGACGGTGGCCGCCGAGCACACCATGGACGGGCACGTGTTCCGGCCGGGCGACAAGGTGGTGCTGTACTACGCCTCCGCCAACCGCGACGAGTCGGTCTTCCCCGACCCCGACGCCTTCGACATCACCCGCTCGCCCAATCCGCACCTGGGGTTCGGCGGCGGCGGCCCGCACTTCTGCCTGGGCGCGCACCTGGCCCGGGTGGAGATGAAGGCGCTCTTCCGCGAGCTGCTCACCCGGCCGGTCGGGCTGCGCGCGGTGGGGCTGCCGGACCTGGCGGGGTCGAACTTCGACAACCGGGTCCGCTCGCTCAAGTTCGCCTTCGAGCGCCCCTGACGGGGCCCGGGAAGGAGAGGAACCGGCCACCGGGCAGGCTGGGAGCCCGGCGGCCGGAGCGGGTGGTGGCGGCACCCGGCGTGCGGTTACTTCTGCAGGCGCCGCACGGCGAGGACGCAGTGGGCGCTGCCCGTGAGCACGGACTCGTCGCCCGCGAACTCCTGCAGGGTCTTCGCGTCGACCGGCTGCCCGGGGACCGCCTCGGGCCAGGCGCGCGTGGCGAACAGGAAGTAGGCCTGCCCGCTCTCGTCCGCGGCGGCGACCCACTCCTTGGGGGCGGTGCACTGCGCGTTCATCCCGGGCAGGGTGAGCGCGATCTGGTCGCCCTCCAGCAGGATCTGCACCGGGAAGGCGGCCGGGTTGCGCGTACCGTCCATGACGACGTCGCCGATGGGCAGGCCGATCTCCTCCAGCAGCCCGCGGGCCGCCGCCTCGCCGGCCTCCCGGCCCTTCGGACCGTCGCCGAGGGTGTAGGCGAGGAGGTACGGGATGTCGTGCGCCTCGGAGGGGTCGCCGATCCAGGCGAGCACCGAAAGGGTGCCGAGCTGGGACCGGTCGATTTCGGCTTGAGTAGAAGTCATGCGCCGCACCCTAGTGGTCCCGCCCCCGGGCCTTTCACGGCCTTTCACCCGGGCGGGCTATACCGCCCAGAATCCCTCTCCGGAATTCGCCTGCATGTTCGCGTCCTGGTACTGGAGGCGCACAATGCGCACGTTTTCCGGGATTTCGAACACCACCCATCCTTCGGCCCGCTCACCCACCTCCAGGGAATCGAAGACGAGCGGTTTGCCGGTGGTCAGCTCACCGGTGGACACCACCGGGTGGCGCCGCCCCGCGCTGTCGTGCGCCCACATGCGTCCGAGCGCCCCGTACGAGGTCCCGCCCACGTTGACGAAGGACATCTGGGCTGCCACCCAGCGCTTGCCGGCGGGCGGGGCGTAGTTCTTCTCGATGCTGATCGCGGGATCCACGTACGAGGCCAGCACGGCCTGGAGGTGCCGGCCGACCTGTGCGCCGTCCACTCGTACGGGGTCACCCACATGGGCGTCCTTCACGGCGGTCCGTACGGGCGATTCCGCGCCCGGCGCCCCGTCGTCCACCGGGACGGCGGGCGCCACGGCCGGGGCGAGAGCGGCTCCCTCGGGGGCGCTCTGGCAGGCCGTGGCACCGAAGAGGAGGAACGGGAGGAGGGCGGCGGCGAGGACGGGGGTGTGGCGGCGGGCGGCGGACTGACGCATTCGGGATCCCTTCGGGGATGTATTTCGGTCAGTCTCACGCGCCCGAGCGGGCAATTGCACTCACCGACACGAGTGCGCCCGGGGAGTGCGTGCGACCGGTTGCGGCCAACTGCCAGCACAATGCGTTCCGGCGGATTCCCGCCACACGGATCCATCTGGAGGAAGAATGCGCATGTCCGGCCGCCGAATGGCACTGGCAGCCCTCTCCGCACTGGCCGCCACCACGGTATTCACCGTCCCGGCCGGGGCCACCGTTTTCGACCAAGGTATTTCCGTACATCATGACGCTCACATCGCAGAGGACGGCGGCGTCATCCTTTCCGGCACCTACCACTGCGAGCAGGCGTCACCCTCAGGGGCGATGCAGATCAAGGCGACCGTCGAGCAGGACGGAACCCAGCTGGCCATCAACGCGGAGCAGCCCGTCTGCGACGGCACCGAGCGCAGGTGGGTGGCGCACTCCCCGGCTCGTGCCGAGGGCCTGCCGGTCGGCTCGCTGGCCCTCGGCGAGCGCCTGCACCCGGGCCACGCGAAGGTCACCGCGGAGCTCCAGGAGATCCGCCTCTCGGGTCTGATGCCCCGGTCGGTCACCACGGTCGCCCAGGACACGCAGGACGTCGAGGTCCGCGCCGGGCACTGAGCGGCACCGGGCCCGTGGCGAGCGCCCGTCGCGTCCGGTAGCCGCCGCTACCGGGACCGGGCGCTCGGGCCCCGGCCCGCCCAGCCCGCCCGGCATACCCGCCCCACGGCCGCACCCCGCGGCACACCCGCACCCGCACCCCGACCGACGTCAGCGGCACTCGGGTGCGACGTCCGTCATCGACATGAAGGCCACCGACCGGCACTCGGCGTCCGCGTGCGGACGCCCCGTCGTCCAGTCCACGACGGTCGGCGCCCCGGCCGCGAGCAGGACCAGGGCCAGGACTCCCGTCACGGCGGCCTTGCTCAGCCCGCGCACAACACGATCCGTTCCATGGACGGCATCATCACCCCGCCTCCGGCACCCCACAACCCGGGGTGACCGCCCGGTCACCCGGCGCTCCGGGGGCTGCCGCCGACGGTGAACTCGCACCACACCGCCTTGCCCTCGCCCCGGGACTCCACTCCCCAGTGCGTGGCCAGCGCGTCCACCAGCAGCAGCCCGCGCCCCGTGGTGGCCGCCTCGCCCGGCGTGCGCCGGCGCGGCCACACGCTGGAGCGGTCCTTGACCCACAGCCGGATCCGCCGGACCGGCTCGGGCAGCACCTCCATCGTCAGCACCGCCCCGCCGTCGGTGTGCAGGAGGGCGTTGACCAGCAGTTCCCCGGCGGCCAACTCCACGTCGTCGGCGAGTTCCGGCATGCCCCAGTCGCGCAGGGCGTGGCGCAGGGCGTAGCGGGCCTCCGAAAGGCCTTCGGGGTCGGCCTGGTGGACGTACTGGTGGATGCGCGGCGCCCGGTGGGTGCCCGGGTCGGGAGCCCGGCGCAGCACCAGCAGGGCCACGTCGTCGCCGGATCCCCAGCGCTCCCAGAGCCGGTCCGAGAGGTGGTCGGCGAGCGCCCCGGCCTGCTGCGGGCCGCTGCGCACGGCGTGGGCCAGGGCCTCCATGCCCTGGGTGATGGTCGTGCCCGGCTCCTCCACCAGGCCGTCCGTGCACAGGACGAGCGTCTCGCCGGGGACCAGGTCGAGCCGGGTCTCGGGGAACTCCTCCTGCTCGAAGACCGAGGCCAGCCCCAGCGGCAGGCCGCCGCGCACCTTGGGCCAGCCCGTACGCCCGTCCGTGTGCCGGATCAGCGGGCCGAGGTGGCCCGCGCGGACCGCCCGTACGCCTCCGGTCTCCAGGTCCACCTGCGCGTACATGCAGGTGGCGAAGCGCTCGGTGTCCAGTTCGGCGAGGAAGCGCGAGGCCCGGGCCAGCACGGTGGACGGCGGATGGCCCTCCCCCGCGTACGCCCGCAGCGCGATCCGCAGCTGGCCCATGATGGCCGCCGCGTGCGTGTCGTGGCCCTGTACGTCGCCCACCACGATGCCGACGCGGTCCCGGGGAAGCGCGATCACGTCGTACCAGTCCCCGCCGACCTCCCGCCCGCTCCAGGCGGCGTGGTAGCGGACCGCGATCTCGCCGCCGGTGATCTCGGGGATCCGGCGCGGCAGCATGGCGGCCTGCAGGCCCGTCGCGAACTCCCGCTCCTGGTCGAAGAGGAGCGCCCGCTGCAGGGACTGGGCCACGATGCCGGCCAGACCCAGGCACAGGTTCCGCTCCTCCGGGCTGAACTCGCTGCGCCGCCGGTAGAAGAGGACCAGCCCGCCGATCGCCTTGGCCTGTGCGATCAGCGGCAGGTAGGCGGCCGCATCGAACCGGATCCGGCTCAGGTAGTCGGCGAGGAGCGGGAACTCGCCGCCGAGCTCGGCGAGCGAGGTGACGAAACGTGCCTGCCGGGTGAGCACCGCGTGCGACAGCGGCAGCGAACCGTCCAGCCGGGTGAACCGCCGCTCGCCGAGGACCTCCAGGGTCTCCCCGCTCAGCGCGATGATCTTGATGGTGCCGCCCTCGACCAGCCCCAGGGCCAGCCCGTCCGCACCGAGCCGCTCCAGCGCGCCCGCCCCGGTCAGCGCGGCCGTGACGTCGTCCACCGTCACCGCCCGCGACAGGGCCTCCGTGGTCCGCTGCACGATCGTCGTCTGCTGGGCGCGCGCCGCCTCCAGCTTGCGCAGCAGCGTCGCGTGGGCCAGCTCCGCCGTCGCGTCCCGGACGATCCCCACGACGTGCTGCGGCTGCCCCTCGCCGTCCCGCAGGACCCGGCCCGACAGGTGCGTCCACTGGTCGAGGCCGTCGCGCCGCTGCACCGTGAAGTACGCGCCGCACGTGTCCCCGCCGCTCTCCAGGACACCCGTGACGGTCTCGGTCAGGCGGACCCCGTCCTCGGGCCGGATGTGCAGCCCGACCCCCTCCGGGGTGCCGTCGAACTCCTCCGCCCCCAGGTCGAAGACGGACATCGCGGCCTCGTCCAGCACCACCGTCCCGGCGCCCAGGTCCCACTCGAAGCTGCCCATGCCGTTCAGCGCGAGCCGCTCGCCGGGCCCGGTCACGGGGGGACGCCGGACCGGCTCGGGTCCCTCGCGCTCCGCCGCTGCCACCTTCCACACCACCTAACGGCCGGGCCAGCACGGCTGCGAGATCAGCCGCTCCCACTCCTCGTCAGGATGCCCCGGAAGGGTGCGCCCGGCCTCCCTCCAGCGCTTGACGACCGAGAGGTAGATCGTGGGCTGGTCGGCGGACGGGGCCGTCGCGTACGGACCCCCGTACGGACCCCCGTACGGGCCCGCGTGCGGACCCCCGTACGGGCCCGTGTGCGGGGCACGTTCGAACCCGCCGGCCCTCGCCGCCGGGGCGGGCTGTTCCGCGCGGCTGGCGGGAATGCGTACCCAGCCGCGGCCCTGTGCTCGCTCCGCGCTCATCACGGACCCCTCTCACCGCGGATCTCACCGCAGATACGTCGTCGGATGCCCTGGGGGTACCCCCGGAGGAGGTCCGGGGGAAGCAGCCCGGTCGAACCGGGCGACACCGGTGGGGCCCGGCCGCGGGCCCCGGGCACCGAGGCGCTTGCGGACTCCCCTCACCAGTCTCCCCGCCGTGAAGCCCGCACCGTGCACGAATCGCATGGAAGGGCCGAATGAGGGAGCCGCCAGCAGCCCCGCGAAGAACAGTCCGGGCCAGGAGGACTCGAAGCTGGGACTCAGCTCCGGCGCCCTGCTGCCCCCCACGGTCTCCAGCCCCGCCCGCAGCCCCGCGTCGAGCAGCTCCAGCCGGGCCAGGTCCGGGACGAAGCCGGTGGCCGCGATGACGTGCGCGACATCCAGGACCACGGACTCTCCCGCCCGGGTGATCAGCCCGAGCCGGGTCCGCTCGCCCACCGCGACCGCCCGCTGCAGCCGGTGCCCGAGCATGACGGGGACGCGCCGCTCGAAGCGGTCCCTCAGCCACCAGGCGCCGGCCGGCCCCAGCGCGGTGGCCGCGATCCGCTCCCGGGTGGACGCGGGCAGCCTGTGCACCGCCCAGGGCAGCTCCGACCACACCCAGCTGCGCCAGCCGGTGCCGAGGCCGCTGTGGGGATCGCGCAGGGCGCGCAGCGCGGGCCGGTCCAGGGGCTGCGGGACGGTGTTCCAGTTCAGCCGGGAGCGCCGGGCGACCAGGCACGGCCGGGCCCCCTGCTCCGCCAGCAGGGCGGCGGTCTCCAGGGCCGCCTGCCCGGCCCCGAGCACGGCGACCTCGCGGCCGGCGAAGCGGGTCAGGTCGCGGTGGCCGCTGCTGTGCGAGTAGTGGGCGGGCGGGAGCTCGCCCAGCCCCTCGGGGTGGCGGACGAAGGGCATCACCCCGACCGCGAGGGCGACCGTACGGGCGAGCAGGGGCGGTCCCTCGGCGGTGCGGACGCGGAAGCCGTCGCCCTGCGGGGTCACCTCCGTGACGGTCACCTCCTCCACCTCCGGCGCGGCCTGCCGGGCGAACCACATCCCGTACGCACTGAACGTGTCGATCGGCAGCGGAGTGCCGTGTTCCGCGGCCAGTCCGCGCGTGGCGCAGTACTCGGCCAGGGTGTGCCGCCCGTCCGGCGCGGACAGGTTGGAGGACCAGGGCTCCGACTTCAGGTACATGCCGTCGGGCATGTGGTCGCGCCACGAGGCCATGGGCCGCCCCAGCAGCCGTACGCCGAGGCCCGCGTCCGCCGCGTGGGCGGCGATGGACAACCCGTACGGGCCCGCGCCGATCACCACGAGATCGTCGATCCGCGTCACGGCCGCTCCTCCAGCTCGATGGTCACCGGCCCGGCCCGGTCCGCCGCGCCGGCCGTGGTCAACGCGTCACCAGCTCGTCCGGCTCGGCCGACGCCTCCGGCGGTACGGGGCGGGAGGCGGGCGCGGTGGCGGGCGCGGTGGCGGGTGCGGTGGCGGGCCCGGTGGCGGGCCCGGTGGCCGGCGCGGTCGCGGACTGATCCCCGCCGCGCTGGCGGGGCGTACGGACGACCGCGCGCGCCGTGCGGCGGCCCTGCGCCGGGACCCCGCGCAGGACCCGCACCCCCTTGCCCGCACCACGCCCGAGGAAGGCGCCGAGCATCGCCAGGAACGGCCGCAGGTCGTCGGCGGCGAACCAGGCCGTCTCGACGCCCCCGCCCCTCTTCGGCGCCGGCCCCGCCGCCGTCCGGCCCGGGCCGGTCCGCTGACCGGCGGCCACCGGCGGGGCCGGGTCCGCGGCGCCGTCCGCCCGGTCGGCCGCCGCCGGACCCGCGGAGCCCGCCGTCCGGTCCGCCGCGCGGCGGCGCGGCAGCGAGCCGCCCCGGACCGCCGCCAGCAGCGCGTAGTTCTCGGCGACGAACACCCGGCCCGGACCGCCCGAGGGCCGCGGGACCCGTTGGCCCGTCAGATCCAGGTACATCGCCTGGACCACGTCGAGTCCGGCCGCATCCGTGAACAGCCTGAACTGCGCGCCCGGACGGGGGTTGAAGTCCACCAGCCGGAAGCACCCCTCCTCGTCGCGGCGGAAGTCCAGGTCCAGGATCCCCTGGTAGCCCAGCCGTTCGGCGAGCCGCAGCGCCGCCTCCTCGACCGCCGGATCCGGCAGCCAGCGCCCCACCGCCGTCAGCCCCGTCCGCACCGGCCAGGACAGCTCCTTGCGGCCCGATCCCGCGAGCAGCGGAAGACCGCCCCGGGTGAAGGCGCCGTGGAAGAACCAGTCGGTGTCCGGACCGGCGGGCAGGAACCGCTGGAGGAGCAGCCGGCTGCCGGCCTCGGCGGAGCGTTCGTACAGCCGGCGCGCCTCGGCGGCGGTGTGCACCAGCGTGGTGCTCCGCAGCCCGTCGGCCCCGGTGGGCAGCAGCCAGGGCCGGCTCCACTTGGCGACCACCGGCAGGCCCAGCCGCCAGGCCGCCTCGGCCGCCTCGGCCCCGCTCGCCGGGATCACGGTCTCCGGGTGCGGGACGTCCCAGCGCGAACAGAGCCGCGACAGCTCGGCCTTGTCGGCCACCTGTGCGGGCAGGTTGTCGGGCTGATGGGGAATCCGGAACCGGTCGCGGAGCATCGGCGCGACCCGGGACACGGCGATGGCGCTCAGGTCGTCCATGGCGATGAGCACGGCCTGACGGCCGATCCGCTCCGACACCCCGGTCAGACACTCCAGCAGCGCCTCGGGCGCCTCCGGGTCCAACCCGCCGGCCGGCCCGGCGTGCACGGCGCGCAGGTACCGCGAACGCCCCATGGGACCTCCCCCGGCCTCGACGACGGCATGGACCTCCACGCCCTTGCGGCCAAGGGATCTGACGGCGCCGAGGGTTCCGTGGTGGAACGGATTCCGATCGAGTCTGAGCACGACGGCGGGCACATGGTTGAGATACGCGTGCATGGCAACGGTGTCTTTCACCTAGTCGGACCAAGCGGGGGTGGTGTGCACCTGCTAATGGCCTACGCGGCAGTCACCGAACAGGCCATTCGTCAGATCTGATGCCTAACGTCTTTGGTAAGCACACCGATTCAGGAAAGCTCGGGAGACGCCATGTCCAGACCACGCCGCCGACTGGCGAGCACCTGCATCGGTACGGTCACGGCCGGACTGCTCGCCACCGGGGCCGCACTCGCGGCCCCCGGCGAGGACCGGTCCGAGGGCTCGGACATCGCCATGGGCGCCTATCTCGACTACGGTCCGCCCGGAGTGGCCCGGATCCCGCACCTGTCGGACTGGCTGGGCGGCAAAGAGATCCGGGTCGGACACACCTATCTCCCCGGTGACCAGTGGGCCGGCATCGAGGGCAGGGTCTCCTTCCTGGCGGACTGGGCCGAATGGCGCCAGGCCGAGGACGACCGGATGTTCGTCCTCAACGTGCCCATGCAGGAACGGAACGAGAGCCGCGTGCCCGACTACGAGGTGGCCCGGCTGATCAGGGCGGGCGCCCTGGGGTACTACGACCGGCACTTCAAGAACCTCGCCGAGCGGCTGGTGTCGCTGGGCGTCCCGGACACGGTCATCGTGCTCGGCTGGGAGATGAACGGCGCCACCTACACCCACCGCTGCGCGCCGGACCCGGAGAACTGGAAGGTGTACTGGAAGCGCATCGTCACCACGATGCGCTCGGTGCCCGGACAGGAGTTCAAGTTCGACTTCGCCCCGAACAGGGGTGCGGACGCGATCGGCTGGACGAAGTGCTACCCCGGCGACGACGTGGTCGACGTCATCGGAATGGATTCGTACGACCAGGCCCCCGGCAAGACCTTCGACGACCAGATCACCCAGCCGTACGGGCTCCAGCAGCACGTGGACTTCGCGAAGGCACACGGCAAGGAGATCTCGTACCCGGAGTGGGGGCTGTTCCGGCGCGGGGACAATCCGGAGTACGTACGGCGCATGCTGAAGTGGATCGAGCAGCACAAGCCGCTCTACCACACCATCACCGACTACTGCCCGCACGGCGTGTGGCAGTGCAAGCAGAACCCCGAGTCCGCGAAGGTCTTCCGCGACGCACTGATGCCCGAGCGGCCCGGCCCGGTGATCCCGACCCCCGTGGTGCCCACGCCCGTGGTCCCGACCCCGGTGGTCCCGACCCCCGTGGTGCCCACGCCGGTCGTGCCCACGCCGGCTGTCCCGACGCCCGGGATCCCGACCCCGCAGATCCCGACGCCCTCGGTCCCCATCCCCGAGGTCCCCACGCCCCAGGTCCCCACGCCCGAGGTCCCCAAGCCCTCGCCCGCGGTCCCGACACCCGAGGTCCCCAAGCCCTCGCCCGTGGCGCCCACGCCGGCCGTGCCGAAGCCCGATCCCACGCCGCCGAAGCCCCTGCCGCAGCCGCAGCAGCCGCCGCTCAACAGCTCGCAGTGGTGCGTGCCGCTCGACTTCGGTGAGTGGCTCTCCAAGCTGATCGGCAAGCAGGCGGTCTGCGTCAGGCTCGACTGGGGCAAGGACTTCGGCTTCTGGCCCTTCTAGACGGGTCATCGCACCCGCAGTTCGTTGAGCCGCGCCCGCCAGTCCCTGGCGGCCGGCAACGCCTCCCGCAGCGCGCCCACCGCCCGCTCGCGCCCCGTCACCTGCGACTCGTGCAGCCGCATCAGGGGTGCGAGCGCGGTCGTGGCCAGCAGGAACCGCTGGTTCACGACCGTCTCGGGCCGCCAGTGGTTCTTGTACGGCTCGTTGCCGCGCAGGAAGCTCACCACCGGCCTGCCCTCGGCGAGCGCCCGCCCGGCCTCGTAGCGCAGCAGCAGCGTCGCCACGTCCACCTTCCGCGTCCGCAGGTCCGGGTCGGCCCCGTAGAGGTAGCCGCCGCTGAGTCCGGCCGACAGCAGCGTGACGTTGGCCGCCACCACCTTCCCGTCCAGCCGGAACTCCGTCAGGCGGCCCTCTCCCGCCCGCACCATCCGCCGGGTCGCCCGGGTCAGGTGCTCGGCGAAGCGGGGCCTCAGGTGCTCGGGGGTCACCCCGCGGCCGCGCCACTGCTTCTCGTGGAGCCGCAGCAGGCTCCGTACGGCACGCGGCACTTCCTGCTCGGTGACCTCGTGCTCCTCGATCCCGGCCGCGTCGGTCTTGCGCAGTTTGGCCCGCACCCGCTGGGCGCCCGACGCCGGCATCCGTTTGACCAGTTCGTCGAACGGCAGTGTGGGCAGCTCCATGCAGGTGGAGTCGGCGAGCTTGGTGGAGACCCCGGGCCACTGCCGGTACAGCTCCTCGGCCGCGGCCCCGGGACGCACCTCCCGCAGGTCGACGACGGCCCCGCGGGCGGCCCGGTGCAGCCCGCGGGCCAGCGCCGGGACGACCTGGTCGGCGTACTCCGCGGCCACGAGCACGTCGGAGTAGTCGGTGATGGGGCCACCGAGTGGCACCAGCAGCGGCATCGGCCGGTGTACGAGCATCAGCGCGGCCGCGCCGACCAGTTCCTCGCCGCGCCGGACGAGGACGATCCGGAGCCGGCCGTCCTTCCCGTACGACAGCCACCAGGAGTGCAGCCAGGCGTGGCTCTGGAAGGGGGTGGCGGTGGGACAGCCGCGGAAGAGCCGGTTCCACGGCTCCTCCAGCGCGGCGAACTGCCGGGGGTCTCGGCACAGCGTCACCGACAGGGCCCCGGCGGAGCCCGAACTCATCGCACGGACTCCTTCTCCTTGGCCGAGGTGGGCTCACCCTGGGCGGGGAGCGAGGCGTACTCCTCGACCGGGGACGTCACCGCGGACTCGGCCGGGGACGCGGCCACGACCGGGACCGGGGCCTGGACCTGGGCCACGGGCCCGTCCGCGTGCTCCTCGGGGCGCCGTGTCCGGCCCGGGCGGGCGAGCAGCCACAGTCCGCCGAGCAGCCCGCCGGCGCACATGCCGACGGCGCCGCTGATGGTGGCGGACGGGGAGGCGGGCTCGGCCGGGGCCACGGCCTGGTTGAAGAGGAGCAGCTGGACCCCGGTGTTCTTGGCGGCCTGATTGCTGCTCAGCGACAGGGCGTCGGCCACCGCGTTCGCGACGTCGGCGGCCTCGGACGGGCTCTTCGAGGTGCCCGTGATGGCGATCATCGGGGACTCGGGCGAGGTCTCGGCCCGTACCTGGGTCCGCAGCTGCCGGGCGGTGATGCCCGCGCGGGGCTGGGCGTAGGCGAGGGTGGAACTGCTGGTGGCGATCCGGGCGTACGCCTGGGCGAAGCCGAGGGCGGTGGCCGGTTCGGTGGTTTCGTCGGGCACGGCGACGACATAACTGATGGCGGCGTACTCGGGGGCCTTGAGCACCCCGTACGCCCCACCCGCGGCCAGCCCCAGCACGGCGCACACGGGCAGCGGCCACCACGCGGGCGGCGCCGGCAGCCGCCGCCGGGACTTCTTCTCGGAGCGGTGGTCCGGCTTCTTCTCGGCGAACCTGCGCTCGGACCTGCGCTCGGACTTCTGCTCGGACTTCTGCTCGGACCTCGGCTCGGACCTCGGCTCGGACTTCTTGTCGGACTTCTTCTGGTCGGCGGTATCGGCCATGAGCGTGCTCGCTTCCTGGGTGGAGGGTGGTTCGGGGAGGGGACGGATCAGCCGGTTCCGGTCGGGCTCTCCGCCGGTCCGGGTCCGACCGGCTTGCGCCGGGCACCAACGACGGTGCCGGTGGCGGTGGCGTCGCCGGGCACCCGCTCGGGCACGGCCGCACCCGGGACCGACGGGTCCGGGACCGACGCGGCCGGGCGGGACGCGTTCGGGTCCGACGGGCCGGCCGGACCCGGATCTGCCGGGCCCCGGGCGGCCCCGGCGGTGCCCGGCGCGGCCGAGAGGGCGAGGTCGTACACGTCCAGCAGCTGCCGGGCGCTGCGGGCGATGTCGTAGCGGCGGACCACCGGCGGCGGGGGCAGCCGGCGCGCTCCCGCCTCCATGTGCCCGCGCAGCGCCGCGACCAGTTCCTCGGTGCCGGTGCCGATGCGGCGGGCTCCGGGGGCCTGGGCGGCCGGCAGGTCGTCGATGGCCGGGCAGGTCACGTGCAGGACGGGGAGTCCGGCGGCCAGCGCCTCCACGACCGCGAGCCCGAAGGCCTCCTCCCGCGACGGGGAGACGAAGACGTCCATGGCGGCCAGCAGCGCCGGGATGCCGGGGGTGCGGCCGTCCGCGCTGTCGCCCAGCGGGTCCCGCTCCCCGAGCAGGTGGATCCGGCTCTGCGCACCGAGCTCGGCGGCCAGCCGGCGCAGCCCCGCCCGTTCCGGCCCGTCCCCGGCCAGCAGCAGGTGAGCCCCGGGCAGCGCGGCCACGGCCCGTACCAGGACGTCGAACCGCTTGCCCGGGACCAGCCGCCCGACCCCGCCGACGACGAAGGCCCGTTCGGGCAGGCCGGTCCGGGCGCGGGTGGCCCGCCGGACGCCCTCCTCGAAGCGGAAGCGGACGGCCTCGATCCCGTTCGGTACGACGTGCACCCGCGCGGCCGGCACCCCCCACCCCTCCAGCCGGGCGGCGACGGTGTCGGACACGGCCACCGTGGCCGCGCCGAGGCGTTCGCTGGCCAGGTACAGCGCCCGTACCCCGCCGGACAGCGGCCGGCCCTCGATCTCGCCCTCGCCGAGGGAGTGTTCGGTGGCCACGGTCGCCCGGGCGCCCGCGAGCCGGGCCGCGAGGCGCCCGTACACGCAGGCCCGGTACAGGTGCGTGTGCACGAGGTCGTACTGGCCGCGCCGGATGAACCGCACCAGCCGCGGCAGCGCCCCCAGGTCCCGGTTGCCCCGCATCCCCAGGTGCACGACCCGGACCCCGTCGGCGCGCAGCCCCTCGGCCACCGGCCCGGGGTTGGTCAGCGTCAGCACGTCGCACTGCATCGGCATGTGCCGCAGCAGCAGCCGCAGTTGCTGCTCGGCACCGCCGACCCCGAGGCCGGTGATGATGTGCAGGGCCTTCACCGGTACACCGCCCGGCGCAGCTCCCGCGCCTGGTGGCGCAGCTGCTTGATGCGCAGCCGGGCGCCGCCGTCGGCCTGGCTGACGTGGGTGCGCGGCAGGGCGTGCGGGCCCGCGAGCCGCCCGGGGTCGATGGCGCAGGCGTAGCCGTAGCCGGCGGCGCGGGTGGCGTCGACGACCCGGGCGTCGAGGTGCCCGTAGGGGTAGCAGAACCCTCCGGGCAGGGTGCCGGTCAGCTCGCGCAGCAGGTCGCGGCTGCCCCGCAGTTCCTGCTGGAGGACGTCGTCGGCGGCCGCGGTGAGGTCCTGGTGGAGCAGCCCGTGCGAGCCGATCTCCTGTCCCGCGTCGGCGACCTCGCGGATGCCCTCGGCGGTGAGCAGGGACTTGCGCGGCCCCAGCGGGTCCCACACGTTGTCCACGCCGAGCCGCCCGGGCAGGACGAAGACGGTGGAGGTGCAGTCGTAGCGGCGCAGCAGCGGCAGCGCGTGGGTCAGGAAGTCGGTGTAGCCGTCGTCGAAGGTCAGCCCGACCAGCCCGGCGCCGTGGCCGGCCGCGCGGGCCCGGAGCAGTTCGCCGACCGAGACCCCGCGCAGGCCGCGGGAGCGCAGCCACACCAGCTGGGCCTCCAGGGCCCGCGGGGTCACGGTGATCCCGTACGGGTCCTCGGCGGGGTCGGTGAACTCGGCGACCGAGTGGTACATCAGGACCCACGGCGAAGCGGTCCGGCGGGCGGGGACCAGCACGGCGGCGGGGGCCGTGTCAGTGTCAGCGGACATTGCGGAACCTCTGCGTGAACTGGGAGATCTGACCGGGCAGGGCGGTGACTTCGAGGGCGCGTATGGCCATGCCGGTGGCTCCGAACATGGCCGGGACCAGCAGGCAGCCGAGGGCTGCGCTGAGCATCGGGTCGGGGATCATGGGCCCGGCGATCCAGCCGGTGACGCAGGCGGCGACGGCGGCCACGGCGAGCCGTCCGATGCTGACGGCGACCCGGCGGACCTGGATGGCGACGATCCGCGAGCCGAGTCCGGTGAGCAGCAGGGCGGCGGTGGTGGAGATGCCGGCGGCGTTGGCGGCGGCGATCCCGTAGGTGCCCCACCAGCCGACGGCGAAGGCTCCGGCCACGATGTTGACGAGCAGTCCGGCACCCATCGCGAACGCCGGGAACCAGGTGGGCCGGGCGGTCGAGAAGAAGGGCCGGGACAGTGCCCCGACGAGGCAGTGGCCGAGCAGTCCGAATCCGTAGACCCGCATGACGGAGGCGGTGGCGAGGGTGTCCTGGTGGGTGAAGGCGCCACGTTCGAAGAGGACCTGGATGATCTGGGGCGCGTACCCGATGACGAGGGCGGTGCCCATGAGGACGGCGAGCGAGGCCAGTGCGAGGTCCTGCTCCACCCGGCGCCGGGCCTTCTCCAGCTCCCCGCCGGCCATGGCCTGGGCGACGACGGGGAAGGTGACGGTGCAGATCATCAGGGAGAGCACCATCGGCATCTGCGCGACCTTCTGCGCGTAGTTGAGGTGCGAGATCGCCCCGGGCGGGAGCGAGGCGGCCAGGAACCGCTCGACGAGCACCTGCGACTGCCGGAAGACGGCGAAGAAGATCACGGGGGCGATGACCCCGAAGGCGATGAGGGTGGGGCGGTCGCGGTCGCGCTGGCTGCGCGGGGCACTCTTGGCGCGGGGCGGGCCGAAGCCCACGTTGCGGATGAAGGCGGGCAGCTGGACGAGGACCATGAGCAGTCCGCCGACGGCGACGCCCGCGGCGACCGCGCGCACGCCCCACAGGGCGTGCAGGGCGACCATGGTGCCGATGATCCCGACGTTGTACGAGACGTAGATCGCGGCGGGCGGCACGAAGGAACGGTGGGCCCGCAGTGCGGCGCTGAAGTATCCGGCGATGCCGAAGGAGATGACGGTCAGGGCCGTCATCCGGGTGCACTGGACGGCCAGTCCGGGGTCGGGCAGGCCGGGCGCGAGCACCGCGACGACCGCCGGCGCGGCCACGATGAGCACGGAGGCGACGGCGGCCACGAACACGGCGAGCCGGGGCAGGGTCGCCCCCACGAGCAGCCGTACGGGGTCCTGTGCGCGGGCCTCCATGCGGGTGAGGCCGGCCCGGCTGGCGGCCCGCCGGGCCAGGGCGTGGCTGAAGGCGGGCACCATCAGCAGCGCCATGGCGTCCTCGATGAGGAGCGTCGAGGCCATCTCGGGCACGGTCCAGGCGATCAGGAAGGCGTCGCTGTCGTGCCCGGCCCCGAAGAGGTGCGCGATGGTCTGGTCGCGCACCAGCCCGAACACTGCCCCGGCGGCGGTCAGCCCAGCCGTGACGGCGGCTGCCTTCGCCAGGAACCGCCCGAGCGGCGGACTCCCGCCGGGGGTGGCGGGATCGGGGAGCTCGGCGGACCCGCCCGTCCGGCCGGCGCGGGGGCCGGCGGAGCCGGCCGCCTGCCCCACCTGCCTGACCCCGCTCCTGCCGGGGGCGGCGGGCACGGACGCCTCACCGGCGCGCCGGACCTGGCCCAGCCTGCTGCCCGCAGGCGCCACCTGGGCTTCGGGTGCGTCGGCGGAGCCGCTCGCGGATCGCGCCGCCACCCGCACGCTGCGCTTCCCCGAGGCCCCGCCCGGATACCCGGCGGAGCCGAACAGGGGCTCCCGCACGGCGTGCTCACCACCCGGCAGGCCCCCGGCGACGAAACCCGGGTCCGCCGTGACCGGCACGGCGCCCCGCCGGCCCGGACGGCCTCCGGCGGCGAACCGCGGGGCTGCCGGAACCGGCACGGCCGGATCTCCCGCCGTCGCCGAACGGGGCGCCGCCCCGTGGCCGCCCGGGCCCGGCCGGCCCCCGACGGCAGAACCGGGGGCCGTCGGATCCGACCCACCGCCGGGTGCCCCGGCCACGGGAACGTTCCGTGCGTACCCGGCGGAGCCGAACAGGCCCTCCCGCACGGCAGACTCACCGCCCGGGGCGGCCCCCGCCGCGAACTCGGGGGCCGCAGGGCCCGCCGCGGCCGGAGCCCCGGTCGGATCCTGCCCGGCGTGGCGTCCGGCCGCGGAGCCGGTGAAGCCGGGCGCCGTCCGCGGGGGACGGGAGTCCGGGGCGGACGGGACACGGGTGTGGCCCGCCCCGGCCGGGGGGCCGGAGGCGGGCCGCCAAGGCGTGGTGTCCGTCACCGGCGGGCCGCAACCCCGGGGGCCCTACCCCGTGCACCCGCACCGCCGGCGGCCCCGGACACCGCAGCAGCCCCACGCAAGGGACCCGCGGCGCCCGGGGAGGGCAGCGCCCACCAGGCCGCCAGGCCGATGATCACTCCGGTCAGCACGGTGGACGGCCCCCCGATGTCGGCGTAGAGGAAGTCGGTCAGCTGCCACACGAACAGCCCCGTCGCGATCAGCCCGCAGTCCCGGATCCGCTCGCCGGCTGCGAGCCGCCGGAGCCCCGCGACCAGCAGCGCCGCCCAGCCGCCCGCCAGCGCGATCAGGCCGATCAGGCCCTGCTCGCTCAGGATCAGCAGGTACATGTTGTGAGGGGAGAGCAGCGGCTGGCGGATGTACGCCTGCCCCGCGCCCGCGGTGTCGCTGCCGGAGGAGAGCCCCAGCGAGGAGTGGCCGTCGCGGTGGGCGGGGAAGCCCTTGAGCCCCACCCCCACCGCCGGCCGCTCGCGCCACATCGACTCGGCCGCGGCCCACATCGTGTAGCGGTCGGTCACCGACTGGTCGGGGGCGCTGGAGACCTGGGTGATGGAGGTCAGTCGCTCGGCGACCATGTCGGAGCCGACGCCGAGCCCGCCCACCAGGACCACACCCGCCGCGGCGAGCGCGAGGAGCACCTTCAGTGCCCGCCGGATCCCGGCCAGCACCATCACCAGCACGGCCGCGCCGGCGGTGGCGATCCACACGCCCCGGCTGAACGACAGCACCAGCGGCAGCACCAGCACCAGCGCCACGCCCCCGGCGATCCGCCGGACCCGCTGCGGCAGCCCCGGCGCCAGCGCGACCGCGGTCGCCACGACCAGCCCGTACGCCACCACGGTGGCCATGCCCATGACGTCACCGGGGCCGAAGGTCCCCACGGCCCGGATGTTCTGGCCCTGGTAGGAGGCCCCGGTGTGGGTCGCGTACTGCACGACCCCCACCGCGCCCTGCACCAGCGCCAGGACCACGAAGCACCCGGCGGCCAGCCGGAACTCCGCGGCGTCGCGCACCAGCAGCACCACGGCCGCCGGGACGAGCACGAAGACCTGGAGGTAGCGCACGAACCCGGGCAGGGCGGCGTACGGATCCCCCGCGGTCATCGTCGCGATCGCGAGGCCCACGGCCGGCGTGCCGAGCACCAGCACGCCCAGCGGGGTCAGCGTCCGCACCCGGCCGCGCAGCGCCTGCACCGCGCAGACGAACGCCAGCAGCAGCGAAGCGGCGTCGGCCGGGCCGACCTTCCCGGAGGCGGTCGCGTCCCCCGCCGGGAGCGGGGCGAGCAGGAACAGCACGGTCGCGGCCAGCGGCAGCAACGGCCAGTGCCGGCGCAGCAGTCCCGGCAGGTCGGGCCGGGCCCAGGGGCCGGTGAGGACGAGGCTCATCAGCTGCCCCCCAGCCGGAAGCGGAAGAAGGAGGCCGCGGTGCGGGCGAGGATCCACAGGTCCTGCCACAGCGACCAGGTGTCGATGTAGTGGTTGTCGAAGCGGGCCCGGTCCTCGATGGAGGTGTCCCCGCGCAGGCCGTTGATCTGGGCGAGGCCGGTGATGCCGACGGGCATCCGGTGGCGGGCCTCGTAGCCGGGGTGGACGGTGGAGAACTTGGCGACGAAGAAGGGCCGTTCGGGGCGCGGTCCGACGAGGCTCATGTCACCCCGTACGACGTTCCACAGCTGGGGCAGTTCGTCGAGCGAGGACTTGCGCAGGAAGGAGCCAACCGGGCTCATCCCGCGGTCGCCCGCGACGGTCCAGCGTGTGGCGGCCTCGTGCTCGTCGGCGCGCAGGGTACGGAACTTCAGCAGGGTGAAGGGGCGCCCGTACAGGCCGACCCGTTCCTGCCGGAAGATCACCCCCGGCCCGTCCCAGAGCCGTACGGCCAGCGCGCACAGACCCATCACGGGTGCGGCGGCGATCAGCGCGACCAGCGCCAGCACGGAGTCGATGCCCCGCTTGGCCCAGCGCTCCAGCGGCCGGGCCGGGCGCGGCAGCAGCGGCTGCACGGCGTACCCCCACAGCTGGTCGGCGGGGTGCGCGAGGCGCATCCCGGTGACCTTGGCGGTGCCGGCCGGGTCGGCGAGCCACAGCCGGCAGCCGTGGTCGTGGAAGAGCCGGACCAGGGAGGCGGTCCGCTCGTCCGCCTCGGGCGGGCGGGTGAACACCGCGTGCCGCACGGAGTTCTGGATGACCGCGCGCCGGATGTCCTCGTGGGTGGCGAGGTACGGCAGGGCGCCGCTGTCGGCCTCGGTGGCGGCCGCCGTGTCGGCGAGCCCGACCGGGCGCAGTCCGAACTCGGGGCGGCCGTGCAGGGCGGCGGCCACCGCGCTCGCCCCGGCGCCGGGTCCGACGACGAGGGCGGAGGCGGGCCGGCGCACGGCCGCGCGTCGCTGGAGCTGATTGACGAGGCCGCGTCCCGCGCAGGCCAGGACGACCTGCAGGCAGACGGCGGTGAAGAGGAGGTTCCAGCCCATGGCCCGGGCCGGGTCGACGGAGGCCAGTACGGCGGCCGCCCCGCACCACAGGACGGCGGACCGGCCGGCCAGCGCGGGCAGTTCGAGGAGTGCGGAGGGGGCGAGCCGCGGCCGGTACAGCCCGGCGTGTGCGTGCAGCGCGGCGAGCAGCACGGGGAGGGCGACGACGACCGGCGCCGCGACGGGGGCGGGCAGGGTCGTCGCGGTGAGTACGGCGGCCAGCGCGTCGGTGGTGAGCAGCGGCAGTACCCGGCCGCGGCGACGGACCCGCTGCGGGCGTACGGCGGACCTGGCCTGGTCCGTCCTGGGCCCGCGCGGGGGGTGGATGGCGGTCGCGGAACGGCGGGCCGCCGCGTGTGGCGCGGGCGCGAAGGCGCTGCCGCCGGCGGGCCCCGTGCCGCCCTGCCCGGTGTGCCGGGCGGGTGCGCTGTCCATCGTCATCGGCTGATGCGCTCCTGGTTCAAGGGCCGGGGTCTGCCCAGCAGTTCGTGGTACAGGCCGGTGACCGCTTCCGTGGTCCGCCGCACGTCGAAGTCGGTCCGGGCGTGCTGCCGGGCCTGCTCCCCCAGTTCGGCGAGGAGCCGCGGCTCGGGGAGTAGCCGTCCCAGGGCCTTGGCCAGCGCCGTCGGGTCCTCCGGCGGCACGAGGCACAGGCGTCCCTGGCCGGGCGGCAGGCTCTCCCGGGCGCCGCTGACGTCGGAGACCAGGACCGGGCGACCGCAGGCCATGGCTTCGAGCGGGGCGAGCGCCATGCCTTCCCACCGCGACGGCAGTACAACGAGATCGGCGGCCCGAAGCCACGGTCGGATGTCGCCGGCGGCGCCCGCGAAGTGCACTCCGGGCGGGGCCGTGCGGCGCAGCCGTTCGGTGTCGGGGCCGTCGCCGACGAGGGCGAGGCGGGCTCCCGGGACGGTGCCCAGCAGCTCCGGCCAGGCCCGCAGCAGGATGTCCTGCCCCTTCTGGAGGCAGATCCGGCCCACGCAGACGGCGAGCGGACCCCCGTCCACCAGGCTGCCCCGGAAGGCGGCGGGCAGCGGCAGTTCGGAGCGTGCCCGGGCCCGGTCCTGTCCTGGGTCGGGTCCGCCGGGGCGGAAGTGCTCGAGGTCCACGCCGTTGCGGATCACCGACCACCGGGCGTTGACGCCCTCGGTCTCGCCCGCGCGGCGTTCGGCCTCGCTGACACAGAGCACCCGGTCGGCCCAGCGGACCCCGTACCGCTCCCAGCGCAGGGCGAGCGCGGCGGTGGCTCCGCCGACCGCGTCGAAGGACCAGGCGTGGGGCTGGAAGACGGTGGGCACGGCGCCGCGCGCGGCGAGCCGCCCGGCGAGTCCGGCCTTGGCGCTGTGGGCGTGCAGCAGGTCGGGCCGCACCTGGCGGAGCAGCCGCCGGGCGCCGATCAGCTCGGCGGGCAGCCCGGGCCCGGGGACCCGCCCGGCCCGCCAGGTGAGCACTTCGGCCCCGGCGGCGCGGGCTGCGTCGCCGAGGGTGCCGCCGGGCGGGCAGCCGACGACGGTGCGGAGGCCGTCGGCGGTCTGTGCGCGGACGAGGTCGGTGACGACCCTGGCCACGCCGCCGTCGACGGGCTGTACGAGATGGAGGACGGTCGTGGGCTGTGCCGCCCGAGGTTGTGTGGGCACGTGGAGTGGTCTCCTACGTTCAGCGGCGCGCGTCTGTCTGAACGAAGAGCACACCGAGGAAATGACCCTGACTTTCACCCGTGAACCTGAAGTTCAGGCTGCGGGCGCCACCGGACAGTGCGGGACTCAGGTCGAACACGTCCGCGTCATATCCGAGATTATTCATATGTTCGGGCTGTCGCACGAACGAGCGGTCTCCGAATTCCGAGATCGTGGAATTCATGACATCATTGAAAGGATTTTCTCCGTCGCTGAGGCTCACCCGGCGCCCACTGTCGGCCGTCACGGTGAGTGAATCTCCGAGGGTGCCCCGGTCCCCGTCGTACGCGACCACCCCGACCCGGCCCGAGGACCCGGCCGGCGCGTCCAGGCCCTCGATCTCGACCGTTCCGTCGCCCGCTCGGGCGGCGATCCCCTCGAAGCCGTCCCACAGCGAGATCCGGCGGACCGGCTCCTGCGGGTGCTCGTAGGCGACGACCAGCGTCCAGCCGCCCCAGGCCCCCACCTCGGAGTGGCCCATGGCGATGTTGAGCTGGGCGACCGTCCACATGCCGGCGCCGCCCTTGCGGACCAGCGGGGTCACGTCGGCGGAGGCCTGGTAGGCATCGCTGCCCGCGTCCGTGCGGTGACCCATCACGGTGTCGGCGAGGACCTCCTTGTACTCGCCGCTGGGCTCGGCGACCAGCACCCGGCCGTTGTCCTCCGGCGGCTTCTGCTCGCCCACCCGCAGGTTCCCGCCCCAGTAGAGACGGGCGTACGAGACCTTCGCGCCTTGGGGGACCTTGAGCTCGGCGCGGGTGGAGTTGTAGGTGTCCGGATCCTTGTCGACCTCGCTGTAGAACATCTCGAAGTCGCTGTTGACGCCGGCCGCGCCGCGCTTCACCTCGGCGCACGGCTCGGCCTGCGGGGACTCCTCCTTGCGGCAGCTGATGCCGGAGTTGGAGGCCCGTACCAGCCCGCCGTGCTGCACGGACTGGTAACGCTGGGTGAACGGCACCCGCGGCAGCTCCTTGGGAGCGGGCGCTGCCCACGCCGCCGGGGCGTTCACGGAAAGGGTCAGGCAGGACAGCAGACCAAGCGTGCCGAGGATTCTGCGGGAGGAACCCATGACCCTGTCTCCATTTTCGATCAAGGGGACAAAACAGGAGTGAACTTTGGCAGAAATCAAGCGGGAAATCACGCCGGACTCGCTCGTACGGCCTTTTGGGCGATGGCACGCACCCTCGGAACGGGCGAGTCGTTATGCCGTGCACCATTGCTCGAACCGAAAGGAAATACGGAGATGAAGAAGAGGCTGGTGCGCGGCACCACCATCGCCGTCGCGGGCGCCGCCATGCTGATGGGCGGCGCGGGCCTCGCCTCCGCGCACGGCGGGGACGGAGCGACGGCCAAGGGCTTCACCGGCGGGTCCCCCGGCGTCCTGAGCGGCAACCTGCTCCAGGTCCCCGTCGACGACCCGGTGAACGTCTGCGGCAACACCGTGAACGTGATCGCCCTCCTGAACCCCTCGTTCGGCAACACCTGTGTGAACGCCTGACCGTCAACCGCGTCGGCCGAAACGGCTGCATCCGGGTGAATACACGCAACCCGAGCCGGGGCCGAGCCGTTGATCCGGGTGCTCCGCTACCGGGCAATCCTGCAAAAAAGGGACCACAATGATCAAGAAGATGATGGCCTCGGCCGCGGTTGCCGCCTCGGTCGTGGGCATCGGTGCCGCCATGGCCCCCCAGGCGATGGCCATCGGCAACGACGGCGGCGTCACCAGCGTCAACGGAAACAACGCCGCGCAGATCTACGGCAACCAGGCCACCTACGGCAACATGAGCCCGCAGATGGCGCTGATCCAGGGCTCCTTCAACAAGCCCTGCATCGCCCTCCCCGCGAAGGCCAACGTGCAGTCCGTCCTGGCCCTGGTCAACATCGGCGTCCAGGACATCCCGGTCCTGTCCAGCCCCCAGACCCAGCAGTGCACCGAGAACTCCACCCAGGCCAAGGGCGACGAAGCCCTCTCGCACATCCTGGACAACATTCCGGTCCTGTCCGGCAACGTCTCCCAGGGCAGCTGACCCGAGCCGCGCCATCGAGGCCGCCGCACCTTCGGGTCGCGGCGGCCTCGCCGCGTGTGAAGCGCGCCGCCCGCGAAATTCACGACGCGAATCCGCCGGCCACCCCGAATTCAAGCCGGGCATCGGAGTGAATTGCCGGCCACCCGCCGAAAATGTGCGGTTTCTTTTTCCCGGGCCGCTCGTTGTTAATTCTGCAGTGGATACGCCCCTGCGGGAAGGATCGAAATCAAAATGACGTACAAGAAGGCAGTGGTGCTGGCCGCCGGCGCCCTGATGGCAGTCGGTGCAGCCTCCCCCGCCATGGCCGACGCGGACGCCGCGGGCAAGGCCGTGGGCTCCCCCGGCGTCCTGTCCGGCAACCTGCTCCAGTTTCCGGTGCACGTCCCGGTCAACGTCTGCGGCAACACCGTGAACGTCATCGCGCTGCTGAACCCCTCGTTCGGCAACGTCTGCGTCAACGCCTGACGAAGCGCCTGCCCGCAAGGGCAAACCTCCTCGGGGTGGCCTCGGAGTGCACGGCGGTGCACTCCGAGGCCACCTTCGATTCAGCACCGGCCGCAGCGCCGGTAGACAGGGAAGGACCCATGCGACAGGTACTGAGCCGACAGGTACTGGGCAAGGGGATGCTCACGGCGGCGGCCGCGTCGAGCCTGCTGTCCATCGCGACCGGCGCGGCGTACGCGCACCCCGGGGCGACGGCCGAGGTCTCGCATTCGCCGGGTGTGCTGGCCGGCAACAGCGTCTCGGTACCGATCACCTTCGCGCCGAACGTGTGCGGCAACAGCGTGGACGGCGGTGCGGCGCTCAACCCCGCGATGGGGAACACCTGCGCCGCCTCGACCGGCTCGCACACCGACGACGGCTACGGCTACGGGCGCTACCTCAGCCCCGAGAACGCCGAGGCCTTCGAGCGCTACCTCGAAGAGCGCCCGGGCCGGCACGCGGTACCGGAACAGCGCCAGGAGTCGCGCCCCCACGAGGCACCGCGGCACGAGGCGTCCCGGAACGACGGGCCCCGCCCCGGGGGTCCCCGGCACGCGAAGCCGCGCCACGAGGAGCCGCGCCACGAGGGCGGCTACGGCGAGGAGCAAGGCAAGGAGGAGGAGTGCGACGACCACCCCGGGTCCGCGCCGCCTCCGCCCGAGCACCACGCGCCCTCGCCCTCGCCCGAAGAGCCGCACCCGATGCCGGAGCCCGTGGAGGAGCAGCCCGCCCCGCTGCCCACCCCGGAGCCGGTCCGGGAGGCGCCCGCGCCGCCCGCCGAGGAGGCCCCGGCACCGGAGGCCCCCGCCGAGGAGGCTCCGGCCCCGCTCCCCGCACCGGAGCCCGCCCCGGCACCGGCCGAGGAGCCGCCGCATACGCTTCCGGCTCCGGCGCCCGGCCCGGCACCGCAGGCCCCGGCCCCCGTCGTGGACGAGGGTCCCGCGCCCCGGCCGCCGCACGGGAGCCAGCCCGTGGAGCACCCGGCGCCCGTCCCCGCGCCGGCACCCGGGGTCGTACCGCCCGCGGACCAGCCGCCGGCCGCCCCCGCCGGTGACACCCCCGTCCACCTGCCCCCGGCTCCGGTCCCGGCCGCCCCTGCTCCGGCTCCCGCCCCGGTCCCGGCGCAGACTCCCGTACCCGCTCCGGTTCCCGCTCCGGCGCACGTGAGCGCGCCCATGCTGGCGGAGACCGGCGCGGGTCAGCCCGCGGCCGCGGCGGCCCTCGCCACGGCTCTCATCCTGGGCGGCGCCATTCTGTACCGGCGGTCCCGTATCGCCTGACGGGCAATAACGGTAATAAGAAGAAAGGCCGGAGAATCCTCGTCGGATTCTCCGGCCGCTGCCATGACCGCGTTCTCCACCACGCACTCGTCCGCGTTTCCGCAGCGGCGGGTAATCGTTACCCAGGGCGAAAGCGGTGCGACGGTCGCCGCTGACGCCGCTGCCCACGGAAAAGAATAGGATTTCGATAATGAAGCTCACGAAGGTCGCCGCTGTCGTCGCCGGCTCGGTCGCCGCCCTCGGCGCCTCCACCACCGCCTTCGCCGCCGAGCCCCCGGCCGCGATGCCCCCCATGAGCCTGACCAGCGGGGCGACGGAGGCGCTCAACGCCGTCGGGCCGTTCACCGAGTCGGCCCCGCAGACGGTGGGCAACGCGCTGGCCGAACAGGGCGAGTCCGTCAACAAGGTCGTGGACACGGCCCAGCGGGTCAACAAGGTCCGCAACGAAGTGCCCGGCACCGTGCTCGGCCTCGCGAACGGCGCCACCCAGACGTCCCCGCTGCTCGGCGGAGTGAAGCTCAACGGCGGCCAGGGCTGAACCGCCCCGGCTGAAACGCGTACCGACACGACTGTGGGCGCCACCGGCGAGGCCGGGGCGCCCACAGTCGGTCGTGCGGTGAACGTCAGTCGTTGAAGCAGTGGTTGCCGAACGCCGGGTTCAGCGCACCGATGAAGTTCACGGTGTTGCCGCAGACGTTGACCGGGACGTGCACCGGAACCTGGAGCAGGTTGCCGGACAGGACGCCGGGGGAACCCACGGCCGCGCCCTCGGCCTGCGAGTCGGCGACGGCGGAGCCGGCGGCACCGGCCGCAGCGAGACCAGCGGTGGCCAGGACCAGGGCGGCCTTCTTGGCAGAGTTCATGGGAAGTGCACCTTCTGTTCGATGTTCTGCCCCGATCCGGGGCTCACACCGAGCGAAACGGTTCACCCTCCCATGACGACACGGCCACGCGCACGATCAGACCTGTTCGGCTCAATTGTCGTAACCATGCGACGGGTTCCCGGTCGTCCCCCGCCCTACGGCAGGACGGGAACGTCGGGGAGATCCGGGATCACGGGGAGCTCGGGGACCGCGGGAAGCTCGGGGACCGCGGGAAGCTCAGGGACCGCGGGAAGCTCAGGGACCGCGGGAAGCTCAGGGACCGCGGGAAGCTCAGGGACCGCAGGCACTCCGGGGATCAGACCGGACAGGTCGGGGAGCTGCAGGTCCGGGAGCTTCGGCAGTTCGATCGGCGGCAGTTTCACCCCGTCCGGCAGCAGGCCTCCCACGGACGCGAGCAGGTCCTGCAGGGTCTTGGTGAGGCCCGCGAGCAGGTCGTCGATCGGACCGGCCGCCGCCGCACGCCGCTCGATCTTGTCGACCTGCTGCTGGACGGAGGCCACTCGACCGTTGAGCGCGGCGGAGCCGTCACCCTCCGCGGCGCCCGCGGGGGCGGCCGCGCCGGACAGTATGACGACGGCGAGGACCGACGGGACGAGGAGGCGGGCGCGGGACGGCTTCGTGTGACGCATGAGCGTTCCTTCTGGCTGGCGGCACAGAAACGGACCCGAATGATCCGCTTCTTCACCCACCGTGCGAACACCTCGCACGGAGCGCAACCGGAACCTGAGCGCGTGCTGGCTGCGTACGGGCTTCGCGCACGCGTCCGCAGGCCACTCACCCGGGCCGGGGAAAAACTCGGCGCGCGCACGCCGTTTGAGTGAAGGACCGGAACCAACCCCCTGGCAGGGCAGTTGACCAGGGCGCTCCATCAGCGGGCACTCGTGCGACAGAAGGATCAAGATGTTCAAGAAGTTCATGACCGCCGCCGCGGTCTCCGCCGTTGCCGTCGGCGCGGGCGCTGCTGCTGCGGCCCCGGCCATGGCGATCGGCAACGACGGCGGGGTCACCACCGTCAACGGCAACGGTTCCCAGCAGATCTACGGCAACCAGAAGACCCACGGCGACCTGAGCCCGCAGCTCGGCCTGGTCCAGGGCACCCTGAACAAGCCCTGCATCGGCCTGCCGGCGAAGGTCAACGCCCAGTCGCTGATCGCCGCGCTCAACATCGGCGTCCAGGACATCCCGATCGCGTCGAACCCGCAGAACCAGCAGTGCACCGAGAACTCCACCCAGGCCAAGGGCGACGAGACGCTCTCCCACATCCTGGACAACATCCCGATCCTGTCGGGCAACGCCTCCGTCGGCAGCTGATTTCCGCTCCCCGCTCCCTTCGGGGCGATCGCGGGCCCCTGCGCCCGCGGAGCGAGGTGACGAAGTGACGAGGGCCCCGGCGGCGTCCAGCCGCCGGGGCCCTCGCACGTGCCGTGCCGTGGCGTTCCGCCCGCGGTCAGCCGGTCCAGAAGTCCCACCACCGGGTGAGGACCAGCATGCCGATCACTCCGATGTGCAGGGCGGGCGGGGCCCAGCCGAACTCGGTGAAGAAGCCCCGCAGCGGGCCGGGGGCGGGGAGGGCGCGCGTACGGACGTTGTGCGCGGTGACCGCCCAGAACATCAGCAGGGTCGCCACCCAGGCCAGGCAGCACCACAGGCAGAGCGCGTTGATCTCGTAGAGCGACTGGACCATCAGCCAGGTGCAGAAGCCGACGCCGAAGAGCGTGCCGGCGTTCAGTCCGAGCCAGAACCAGCCGCGGTAGCGGGCGCCGGCCAACAGCCCCGCGCCGACGCAGACCACGACGGCGTACCCGGCGAGCCCCAGCATCGGGTTGGGGAAGCCGAAGGCCGCCGCCTGCTCGCTCTGCATCACGCTGCCGCACGAGACGACCGGGTTCAGACTGCAGGCGGGCTTGAAGTCCGGGTCCTCCAGCAGGAGGAACTTGTCGAGGGTGATCACCCAGGAGGCCAGCAGCCCGGCCGCCCCAGTGAGGGCCAGCAGCCAGGCCAACCCCTTGGGCGGGGTGTCCCGTTCGCCCTCGTATCCACTGCGGGGCCGTTCCTGCCGGCGCGGGACGCCCACTGTATTCGTTGCCATGCGGCCCATAGTCCCGCGCTCCCGCACAGAGCGGGCCTAACCGTGCCCATCCGTACGCAAGTTGACCTGAAGGGGTGGCGGGAACCTCCGATGCTTCCCGGACGTTTTACCGAACCCCGGACGTGATGTCAGAGCCAGGGGTTACGTTGAGCTTCCGCGAAGTGACAAGCTGCGACGGCCTGGAGACCCACCTTGAGCGATCCGTACGAGACAACCGAGGCGCACCTCGAACGACTCCTCGGCCGCGCCCTCAACTCCTTCGACCTGCCGGACAGGTTGGTCGAGCGCCTGGGCACGGCGCTCGCCCACAGCTCTTCGCTCTACACCACCCACCACAGCCCGGAGACGGGGATCTGGCGGGAGACCCACCGGCACACCTACCTGCTGGCCGACGGCGGTTCGGTCTCCCTGTGGGAGCTGGCGTACCTGCTGGAGGGTGACCGCAGGGTGCGCCACGAGGTCTTCGCGAGCAAGGCGGAAACCTGCCTGGCGGTGTCCCGGCTGTTCGGAGAGGCCTCTGCCGGGGCGGCCCCCGATCCGGTGCTGCTGCCCGGAGACGAGGAGCCGGAGAACGACATGGCGGTGCTGAGCGAGCTGTTCGCGTGCCCGGCGCCGGCCCGGCGGCACCGGGAGTACGCGGTCGAGCAGTCCGCCGACCACGCCCGGCGGGTGCTGCGCCGCGCGGAGAACGGGGACCGGCCCGGCGAGCCGGTGGCGGCGCTGCTGCGGTCGGCGTACGCGCACCAGATCACGCAGGCGTTCGGCGGCCGGCAGCCCCTGTCGGACGGGCGGGACGCCGGCTTCAGCCTGTACGAGCACGCCTTCGTGCTGGTGGACGGGACCGAGGTCAGCCTCTGGGAGGTGGAGCACACGGCGACGCCCGACGGACGGCACATGTGCGAGGTGTACGAGAGCGAGGCGGCCGCGCGCGAAGCCATGGAACTGCGCGCCCGCGTGCGCTGACGCTCCCGCCGGGGTCGGCGGGGTGAGCCGCGCCCCGAGGGCGGCTCCTCCGGAACGGGACACGACCGGAACCGGATGAGAACAGGTGGGAACTCGGCGGTCGCCCGCGACAGACATATGGCGACCGCGCGAACGCGGTCCGGTCCGCACCGAGCTCTCCGCGGGCCGCCACCGGTTCCCCAAGGAGCGCCCGATGGCCCAGATCCACGAAGACCTCCGAGCCGCCGCCCCCGCCACCAGGTCGCGCAACCCGTTCCTGCGTCCTGCGGTCCTCGTGCCCGCCGCGGCCTTCGCCCTGGCCGGCGCGCTCGCCGCCGGCTTCCTCTCCTACGTGGACCGGGGCGCCGCGGACGGACCCGGCTCCACGATCGCCACCGGCCCGGCGCTGACCACGCGGATCGGCACCGCCGACCCCCAGGGCACGCCGCAGCTCCTGGACCGCATCTCCCTGGCCGCCGCCTCCTCTTCCCCTTCCTCCGGCCCGGCGGTGCGCGCGGACCAGTTCGTCTACATCGGAAGCAGGACGGCCACCACCTACGTGAAAACCGTCGACGGCAAGAACACCCTGGTCAGCGAAGAACTGCACATGCGCCACCAGTGGAACTCCCCGGACGGCGCCAAGGGCTGGCTGATCGAGCCCGGCAACACCGGCCCGGAGGGGGTGACCCTGGAGGGGACCGACGAGATGGGCCAGGCCCCGACGCCGAACCTCAACGCGCCCAGCCACGCCTACCTCGCCGGGCTGCCCACCGACCCCGAGGTGCTGCTGCGGCGGATCTACGAGGAGACCAGGGGCCGCGGCACCAGCCCCGACCAGCAGGCCTTCACCACGATCGGCGACCTGCTGCGCGGCAGCCACCCGCCGGCCGGGCTCACGGCCGCGCTCTACAAGGCAGCGGCGAAGATCCCCGGTGTGGTGACGGTGGACGACGCGGTCGACGCCGCAGGCCGGCACGGGCTCGCGGTCGCCCGGCTCGACGAGCAGTCCGGCCAGCGCGAAGAGTGGATCTTCGATAGCCAGACCCTCGCGTTCCTCGGCGAGCGCACGGTCCAGGTGCAGGGCGAGTCCGGGGATCAGGGCCTGATCAAGCCCGGCACGGTCGTGTTCACCAACGCCGTCGTGACCCGGGCGGTCGTCGACCGGATCAAGGAGCTGCCGGCCGCAGCCGGCTGACCGCCACGCAGGTCACGGGGTCCGGCCGGGGCCCAGCCCTCTCACGGTGTCGCGGGGTCGGTGAGGGGGAGGTCCAGGGGCAGGTTCCGGGTGATGCGGACCTGCTCGGGGCGCAGGTCCGCCGGCGTCGGCATGGCGCTGCCGGGCAGCTGGACGGCGGCCGCGCCGTGGGCCAGGGCCGAGGCGAGGGCATCGGGCCCGGCGCCTCCCGCGAGCAGGAAGCCCGCCAGGGCGGCGTCGCCCGCGCCCACCGTGCTGCGGACCGCGGGGGCGGGCGCGGTGCCGTAGTAGGTGCCCTCCGCGGAGACCAGGAGCTGGCCGTCCCCGCCCAGTGAGGCCAGTACGGCCCCGGCGCCCAGGACGCGGAGCTCCTCCGCGGCCTTGACCACGTCGCCCAGGGTGGACAGCGGGCGGCCCACCGCCGTGGCCAGCTCGGAGGTGTTCGGCTTGATCACCTCCGGGCGGGCGGCCAGTGCGGCGGCCAGCGCCGGACCCGAGGTGTCCAGAGCGGTGCGGGCGCCGGCCGCGCGGGCCCGCGTGACCAGGTCGGCGTACCAGCCGGGCCCGGGGCCGCGCGGGAGACTTCCGCAGCAGGCGATCCAGGTGGCGTCGGCGGCTCCGGCGGCGACGGTCTCCAGGAGGAGGCCGACTTCCTCCGGAGAGAGCACCGGCCCGGGCGCGTTGATCTTGGTGAGGGTGCCGTCCGGTTCGGCGACGGCGATGTTCGAGCGGGTCTGGCCGGCGATCGAGACGGCCGTGACGTCCACCCCGTGCGCGCCCAGGAGGTCGGCGAGCAGGATGCCGGCGGCGCCGCCCAGCGGGAGGACCGCCGTCGTACGGGCGCCCGCGGCGGCCACCGCGCGGGAGACGTTGACCCCTTTGCCTCCGGGGTCGACCTGTTCGCCGGTGGCGCGCAGCACCCGGCCTCGGTCCAGCGAGGGGACCTCGTAGGTCCGGTCGAGGGAGGGGTTGGGCGTGACGGTGAGGATCATACGAGCTCGACTTCCGTACCGGCGGCCTCGATCGCCGCCTTGTCAGCGGGGGCGAGCCCCGTATCGGTGATCAGGAGGTGGACGTCCGCGAAGGAGCCGAAGCGCGCGAAGTGCTCCTGGCCGGCCTTCGCGGAGTCGGCGAGCAGGACGACGCGCCGGGCGGCACCCATCGCGGCGCGTTTGACGGCCGCCTCGGCGAGGTCGGGGGTGGTCAGGCCGCCCCCGGCGGTGAAGCCGTTCGCCGCGAGGAAGAGGACGTCGGCTCGGATCTCGGCGTACGCGCGCAGCGCCCAGGCGTCGACGGCTGCGCGGGTGCGGTGGAGGACCCGGCCGCCGACGAGGTGGAGGTCGATGCCGGTGTGGGCGGCGAGCCGGGCGGCGACGGGCAGCGCGTGGGTGACGACGGTGAGCGCGATCTCGACGGGGATCACGGCGGCGAGCCGGGCGACCGTGCTGCCGGCGTCGAGGACGACGCTGCCGCCGTCGGGGAGTTCGGCGAGCGCGGCGAGCGCGATGCGGTCCTTCTCATCCGCGGCCGTGGCCCCTCGCTCGCCGAGGTCCGGCTCGAAGTCGAGGCGGCCGGCCGGGATGGCCCCGCCGTGCACCCGGCGGACCAGGCCGGAGCGGTCGAGGGCCTTGAGGTCGCGCCGTACGGTCTCGGAAGTGACCTGGAACCGGTCGGCGAGCGCGACCACGTCGACGCTGCCCGCCGCGCGGGCGAGGCGGAGGATCTCCTGGCGGCGCTCCGTTGCGTACATGTGGGTTTGCGTCCGTTCGATGCCCGTATCTGTGGCTTCCCCTCACCGTACGACGATTCCGGAACAGAAACAAAGAAAAACGGACATGTCCACCCAGGAGGGGCGGGCATGTCCGTGTCGTGTCCCTTGTGCCGGGACGTACGCCGCCTAGGCGACCGGGGCCTTCTCGGCGGCCTGGCCGGCCTGCTCGGCGGCGGCCTGGCCGGTCTGCTCGGCGGCGGCCTGGCCGGTCTGCTCGGCGTGCTCGGCGGCGCCCTCGCGCTGCTCGATCGGGATCGGCTTGCGCGGCAGCAGGAACATCACCGCGAAGATCACGAGCAGCACGGCCGCGACCCACCACAGCGCGCCGCGGAAGGCCTCGACGTACGGCGGGCCGTAGACCTTGTCGTCGTCCATCAGCCCGAAGAAGACGACGGAGGTCAGGGCGAGGCCCAGCGCGTTGCCCATCTGGCCGGTGGTGTTGATCAGCCCGGAGGCCGAGCCGGCGTCCTGGCGCGGCACCTCGGACAGCGTGGTGTCGTTGAGCGGGGCCACGATCAGGCCCATGCCGATGCCCATGAGGACCAGCGGAGCGGCCATCTGCCAGGAGGCGATCTCCATGCCGTAGTGCTCCGACTCCCAGATGTAGAGGAGCAGACCCGCGGCCATGATCAGTGCGCCGGCCTGGAGCACCTTGCGGCCGAACCGCGGGACGAGCTTCCCGACCGAGATTCCCGCGGCGGCCGAGACGGCGATCGAGAACGGGATGCCGGTGGTGCCGGCGCGCAGGGCGCTCCAGCCGAGGCCCATCTGCATGTACATCGTCCAGACCAGGAAGAAGATGCCGGTCGCGATGCCGAAGGTGAGCTGGACGGCGATGCCGCCGGCGAAGCTCTTGACCTTGAAGAGGGAGAGCTCGACGAGCGGCGAGCCGTCCTTCTTGATCTTGTACTTCTCGTAGGCGATGAAGCCCGCGAAGACCAACGGCGCCGCGCCCATGCAGACGAAGCCCCACAGCGGCCAGTCGTTCTCGCGGCCCTCCGTGAGCGGGAAGATCAGCATGACCATGGCGAGGGTGGCGAGGACGACACCGACGAGGTCCAGGCGCAGGGCCTTGGGGGCCTTGGACTCGCTGATGAACTTGCGGCCCAGGATCACGCCCGCGATGCCGACGGGCAGGTTGATCAGGAAGATCGGGCGCCATTCGAGACCGAAGAGGTTCCACTCGGTGAGCAGCGCACCGAGCATCGGGCCCGAGACGGCGCCGAGGCCCACGACCGCGCCGAACATGCCGAAGACCTTGCCGCGCTCCTGGGGCGGGAAGGAGACGTGGATGATCGCCAGCACCTGCGGGACCATCAGGGCGGCCATGCCGCCCTGGAGGATGCGGGAGGCGACGAGCATCCCCGGGTTCGCGGCGATGCCGCAGAGCAGCGAGGCGGCGGTGAAGCCGGCGATGCCGAGGAGGAAGAGGCGCTTGCGGCCGTAGATGTCACCGAGACGGCCGCCGGTGATCAGGCCGGCGGCGAAGGCGAGGGCGTAGCCGGCGGTGATCCACTGGATCGCGCTGGGGGACGCGCCGAAGTTCTCGCGCATGCCGGGTATCGCTATGTTGACGATCGTGACGTCGACCAGGTCCATGAAGGCCGCGGTCATCACGATGGCGAGCGCCAGCCAGCGGCGGCGGTCGGCGGGTGAACTGTGTGCGTCGTGGGCTACGTCGTTCCGCTCTTCTCGTACGGGCCCGTTCTCTCTTTCGGGCGATGTCTTGGACGTCTCGGTGGTCATGGAGAGAAACCTAGACCCGATATAGGTCAGTCGGTGTCCTATTTCGCTGGCAACCTGGATTCCATGACCGACACCCCGGCACGGCTGCTCTCCCTGCTGTCCCTCCTCCAGACCCCGCGCGAATGGCCCGGGAGCGAGCTGGCGCAGCGGCTGCGGGTCAGCGCGCGGACCATCCGGCGCGACATCGGGCGGCTGCGGGACCTCGGCTACCCGGTGGAGGCCACGCTCGGCGCCGAGGGCGGCTACCGGCTGGTGGCGGGGGCGGCGATGCCGCCGCTGCTGCTCGACGACGAGGAGGCCGTGGCGATCGCGGTGGGGCTGCGGGCCGGGGCCGGGCACGCGATCGAGGGGGTCGAGGAGGCCTCCGTACGGGCCCTGGCGAAGCTCGAGCAGGTCCTGCCGTCGCGGCTGCGGCACCGGGTGAACGCGCTGCAGTCGGCCACGATCGCGCTGACCCGGGGGGACGGGGCGAGCGTGGACCCTCGGACGCTGACCGTGATGGCGTCGGCGGTGGCGGGGCCGGAGCGGCTGCGGTTCGCCTACCGGGCGGGGGACGGGGCCGAGTCGCGGCGACTGGTGGAGCCGTACCGGCTGGTGAGCACGGGGAGCCGGTGGTACCTCGTCGCCTACGACCTGGAGCGGGAGGACTGGCGGACCTTCCGGGTGGACCGGGTGTCCGAGGCCTTCGCAACGGGGGCGCGGTTCGCGGCACGGACGCTGCCGATGGATGCGGAGGAGTTCGTGCGGCGGGGGTTCGGCGCGCGGGGCGCGGAGACGTACGTGGTGGAGGTCGCGTTTGCCGCGGGGGCGGCGGAGCTGCCGGAGTGGCTGCGGAGCGCGGCCCTCCCGGGCGACGGCGCGGAGACCCTGGTCCGCTTCGAGAGCGGGGACGCGCCGGAGTGGGTTGCCGCGCGGCTGGCGCTGACGGGGGTGGCGTTCACCGTGCGGGGGCCTGGCTCCCTGGCGACCGCCGCCGCCGCGCTGGCCGCCCGCCTGACTGCGGCTGCGGCGCCGTAGCCGGGGCTCCGCCCGGACCCTCTGGGGGCTCCGCCCCCAGACGGTTCGGGCAGGGCCCGGGAAGGGGGGAGCCCCGGCGCCTGGGGGGGTAGGCACCGGGGCTCGTGCAGGGGGCTTGGCTGCGGGCCGCTCTAGGCCACGGCGTCGAAGCCCGTGTCGCGCGCCATCCGCTTCAGTTCCAGCAGGGCGTGCTTCTCGATCTGGCGGATCCGCTCGCGGGTCAGGCCGTGCTGCTTGCCGACCTCCGTCAGGGTCCGCTCGCGGCCGTCGTCGATGCCGTACCGCATCTTGATGATCGACGCGGTGCGCTGGTCGAGCTTGCCGAGCAGCTCCTCCAGCTCCTCGCTGCGCAGCAGCGAGAGCACGGACTGCTCGGGCGAGATCGCCGAGGTGTCCTCCAGGAGGTCACCGAACTGCGTGTCGCCGTCGTCGTCCACCGACATGTTGAGGCTGACCGGGTCGCGCGCCCAGTCCAGTACGTCGCCCACCCGCTTCTCCGTGGTGTCCAGCTCGGCGGCGATCTCGGCGTGCTCCGGGTCCCGGCCGTTCTCGCGGTTGAACTCGCGCTGGACGCGGCGGATCCGGCCGAGCTCCTCGACGAGGTGGACGGGGAGGCGGATGGTGCGGGACTGGTCCGCGATGGAGCGGGTGATGGCCTGGCGGATCCACCACGTGGCGTACGTGGAGAACTTGAAGCCCTTGGCGTAGTCGAACTTCTCGACCGCGCGGACCAGGCCGGCGTTGCCCTCCTGGATCAGGTCGAGGAGGGGCAGGCCGCTGCGCGGGTAGCGCCGGGCGACGGCCACGACGAGGCGGAGGTTGGAGCGGATGAAGACTTCCTTGGCGCGCTCGCCTTCGGCGGCGAGCGCCTCCAGCTCCTCGCGTGCCGGGGACTCGCCCTTGCGGTCTATCTCGCCGTCGAGGATCTGCTGGGCGTAGACGCCCGCCTCGATGATCTGCGAGAGCTCCACTTCCTTGGCCGCGTCGAGCAGCGGGGTGCGCGCGATCTCGTCCAGGTACATGCCGACCAGGTCGCGGTCTGCGATCTCCCCGCCCACAGCGCGGGCGCTGCTCGTGGACTGACGACGGGCGACGGCGCGGGTTGCCATGCGTGCTCCCTTGCGATGAAGTTCGGTCGCGGTGCGGCTGCCGGACGGCCACCGTGGTGCGGTGGTGCGTCCTCGGACACTCTCCCGAGTGCCCGCTTCCGAAGGAAACAACGACTGGAATCGGGACAGAATTCCCACGCCGCTCCCTCTTTTTCGAGATCTTGCAGTATCCTGCCCCGCCACGAGAGGGGACCGAATGCCGCAGGAACTTGAAGAGGTGCAGGTCAGGCCCGGAACCGAGGCCGATCTCGCCGCGCTCACGAACCTCTACAACCACTACGTTCGTGAGACGGCCGTCACGTTCGACACGGCCGAGTTCACTGCGGAACAGCGGCGCCCCTGGCTGCACTCCCACCCTGAAGACGGTCCGCACCGGCTTCTGGTTGCCTGCACGGGCGAGGGAATCGCCGGATACACCACAAGTGGGCCATTTCGCCAGAAGTCGGCCTACGCCACATCGGTGGAGGCGAGCGTCTACCTCGCCCCGCACGCGGTCGGGCGGGGCATCGGGACCCTGCTCTACGAGGCGCTCTTCGCGGAGCTGGCCGAGGAGCGGGTGCACCGCGTCTTCGCCGGGATCGCCCTGCCGAACGAGGCCTCGGTACGCCTCCACGAGCGCTTCGGCTTCCGCCGCGTCGGAGAGTTCACGGAGGCGGGATGGAAGTTCGACCGGTACTGGGACGTCCGCTGGTACGAGAAGCGGCTGGACCACCACCCGTCCGAGTGAAGGTCGCGACGCCGCCGTCGGACCTGGACGACGTCCTGTGGCAGGCATGGAAAGCCATGGAACTCCCCGAGGGCTACCACGCCGAGATCGTCGAGGGATTCATCGAGGAGTCGATCACCGGGGCGCTGCGGGACGAGGCCTAGCCGAACTGGAGGGAGCGCTTCGAGAGGCCCATCCAGAAGCCGTCCACCGGGTCGCGGCGGGCGGCGAGGTCGCCGGTGGCCTCCGCCGCGCCGAGGGTGACGAAGAGCGGTGCGAAGTGTTCCGTACGGGGGTGGGCGAGGCGTCCCGACGGGGACTTGGCCTCGAAGTCGAGCAGGGAGTCCAGGTCGCCGGCGGCCAGGGCCTCGTGGCCCCAGGCGTCGAATTCGGCGGACCAGGAGGGGACGCCCGGGCCCTGGTGCCGCAGGGCGGCCAGGTTGTGGGTGAAGAAGCCGCTGCCGACGATGAGGACGCCCTCGTCGCGCAGGGGCGCCAGCTTGCGGCCGATGTCCATCAGGCGGCGCGGGTCCAGCGTGGGCATGGAGATCTGGAGCACCGGCACGTCGGCCTCCGGGAACATCTCCACGAGGGGGACGTACGCGCCGTGGTCCAGCCCGCGGTCCGGTATGTCCTGGACCGGGGTACCGGGGGCCCTGAGGAGCGCCCGGACCGACGCGGCCAGCCGCGGGGCGCCGGGGGCGTCGTAGCGGACCTGGTAGTAGTGCTCGGGGAAGCCCCAGAAGTCGTAGACGAGCGGGGCCCGTTCGGTGGCGCCGAGGGCGAGCGGGGCCTCCTCCCAGTGGGCGGAGACCATCAGGATCGCCGTGGGGCGGGGCAGGTCTGCGGACCAGGCGGCGAGCTCACCCGGCCAGACCGGGTCGTCGGCGAGCGGCGGCGCCCCGTGGCTGAGGTACAGCGCCGGCATGCGGGCCCCCTGCGGGGTCGCACCCGTGGGGGTCGGGGGTGCAGTGGCCGGGGTCATGGGACGCTCCTCCGTCGTCGGTACAGGGCTGCCCGAAAAGACTAACCCCGCTTGGTTCAAATTTGAACCAAGCGGGGTGATCAGTCATTCCCGTGCGGGCACCGCCGTCAGTGGGCGATCACCGGGACCTTGAACTCGGCGTCCGCGCCCTCGCCGTCACCGGAGGCCACCGGACCGCCGACGTTCGGACGGCCGGTGTTGATCAGCGTCAGGGCGATGACCGAGCTGGCGACCAGGATGCCGACCGCCCACCAGATGGCGGAGGCGTAGCCCTCGACCATGGCCTGTGCCTGGATCAGCTGTCCGGCCGGGCCGCCCGCCGCGGCCTCGGCCGCGTGGTCGGTCAGGTACGCCGTGGTCGCCGAGGCGGCGATCGTGTTCAGCAGCGCGGTGCCGATGGCGCCGCCGACCTGCTGCGAGGTGTTGACCATGGCGGAGGCGACTCCGGCGTCGGCCGGGTTCACCCCGTGCGTGGCCAGGGACATCGCCGGCATGAACGCCGTGCCCATGCCGAGGCCGAGCAGCAGCTGCGCCGGGAGGATCAGCGCCGGGTACGAGGACCCGACCTCCAGCCGGGTCAGCAGCAGCATGCCGACCGCGGCGAGCAGGAAGCCCGGGCCCATCAGCAGGCGCGGCGCGACGCGGGTCATCAGGCGGGCGCCGATCTGCGTGGAGCCCAGGATCATGCCCGCGATCATCGGCAGGAAGGCGAAGCCCGTCTTGACCGGCGAGAAGCCCTTCACGACCTGGAGGTAGTAGGTCAGGAAGAGGAACAGGCCGAACATGGCGATGACGGCCAGGCCGAGCGAGAGGTAGACACCGCCGCGGTTGCGCTCCAGCAGGACGCGCAGCGGCAGCAGCGGGGACTTCACCTTGGACTCGACGAGGACGAAGGCCGCCAGCAGCAGCGCCGAGGCGATGAACATGCCCGCGGTCACGGCGTCCGACCAGCCCGCGGACTCGGCGCGGGTGAAGCCGTAGACCAGGGCGACGAGACCGAGGGTGGACAGGACCACACCGGGGATGTCGAGCGGGGCGCGGTTGCGGGAGCCGGCGGGCTCGCGGATGACCATCCAGGCACCCACGGCCGCGACGATCGCGAACGGGATGTTGACGAAGAAGGTCCAGCGCCAGTTGAGGTACTCGGTGAGGAAGCCGCCGAGGATCAGGCCGACGGCGCCGCCGCCGCCCGCGATCGCGCCGTAGATGCCGAAGGCCTTGGCGCGCTCCTTGGCGTCGGTGAACATCACCGCGAGCAGCGAGAGGGCCGCCGGTGCGAGCAGTGCGCCGAAGGCACCCTGGAGTGCGCGGGCGCCGAGCATCATGGCCTCGCCGTTCGCGGCGCCGCCGAGCGCGGAGGCCAGGGCGAAGCCGATGAGGCCGACGACGAAGGCGTTCTTACGGCCCCACTTGTCGGCGATGCGGCCGCCGAAGAGGAGCAGTCCGCCGAAGGCCAGCGCGTACGCGGTGATGACCCACTGGCGGTTGCCGTCCGAGATGCCGAGGTCGGTCTGGGCGGACGGCAGGGCGATGTTCACGATGGTCGCGTCGAGGACGACCATCAGCTGGGCCAGGGCTATGAAGACGAGTGCCTTCCAGCGGCTGGGATCGGCAGCCAGCGGCGGTGTCGCGGCTGTTTTTGACATGGGGGTACCCACTTCACTGTGCGGAATGACTGAAAAAGGCTAGTTGGCAAGCTTTGTGCGCGTCACATGGTTTTTTGCCGGAGGTCGTCGAAAGTGGCCGCCGAACCCGGCAGTTCGGAGCGGGCCGGAGCCCGGAGCCCGTCGAGGAAGAGCTGGAGGTGACGGTGGGCGAAGCGGTCGGTGTCGATGCAGGCGGTCCCGGGCAGCGGGCGGCTGAGCTGGGACAGGGCGACCATCAGGTCGCCGACGCCGATGTCCGTACGGATCGCTCCGGCGCCCTGGCCGGTGGCCAGCAGTGTCTCGACGGCCGACTCCAAGGCGGTCTGCGCCGCGAGGAGTTCGGGGTGTTCGCGGTCGAAGTCGTCGGCGAGCATGGGGCACAGGGCGCCGATCCGCTCGTCGGCCGCGGCGTGCGTGAAGCGGCACAGCGCGGCGAAGGCGTCGGACTCCTCGGCGAGGGAGGCCTCGGCCGAGGCCGTGACCCGGCCCATCACGAAGAGCACGACGTGACGGACGAGGGTGGGGCGGTCGGGGAAGTGCCGGTAGAGGGTGGCGTTGCCGATGCCGGCCCGCCGGGCCACCTCGTCGAAGGGGGCCGCGGAACCGAACTCGACGAAGGCCTCGCGGGCCGCCGTCAGGATGCGCTCGCGGTTGCGGACGGCGTCGGCGCGCGGACGCGGGACGCCGGAGCCGTCCACGCGGGACGCACGGGCGGACGGGGCCGCCGGGGCGGTGGCGGCGGGGCGCTTCATTCCGGGGCCTCCCTGGCACGGTGACACGCAGTACGGACAGCTCGCCGCACGGGCAGCTCGCCCGGCCCGCCCAAACGGGGAGCCGGTCCCCGCTTTCAGGGACTCACGTACAAACGGGGATCCCGTCCCCGGTTATTCCACTCCTGCGTGTGACCTGAGCCACAAGCCCGTCCACGTTCGGCCTCGCCCGACGCGCGGGCGCGCCGCGCCCGTCGGAGGGTGATCGCACAGAGCGCAGACCGGAGAGGGCCGGCTGCCGCGGACCCGAAGGCGATCTCCATGCCGCAGACCCGCCACCGGATACGCAAGCCCCGCCGCACCAGCGCGTTCATCGGTCTGACCGCGCTGGCCCTCGGCGTCTCCGCGACCGCGAGCACCGGGATATCCAGTCGCGGGCACTCGGCGTCCGGCCCTGTGGCCACGACCGTCGAATCGGCTCTCGCGCCCTGCCGGATCGCCGGCACGATGGGCGTGCAGATGTCCGAGGGCCTGCCGACCCCGCCCGGGTACTCGCGCTCGACCGGCGAGGTCCGCGCCCTGAACCTGATGATCGACTTCCCCGACGCCAAGGGGGAGGGCGCGGCCGCCGACCGGCTGGCCGAGTTCTTCCCCCAGACCGCCGACTGGTTCCGCACCAGCTCCTACGGACGGCTCACCTACCGGCCCGAGGCCCCCATAAGGAACTGGCTGCGGATGCCGATGCCCTTCGCGGCGTACGGGATCGAGCGCGGGTCACCGTACGAGCCGGGCTACCGGCAGCTCGTCGAGCACATCGCGAAGGCCGCCGACCCCGAGGTGGACTTCAGCCGGTACGACCTGATCAACATCCTGATCACGCCGAACGCCGGGCCGTCCGCCCTGGACACCGTCCTCTCGGTGACCTTCTCGGGCAACGGCGAGGCCCCCGTCGCCGACGGGGTGCCGCTGGCCAACACGTCCTTCGTCTACAGCCGGCAGGACGACGGCTCCGGAACCTACCGGGAGACCGGCTACCGGGTGCTCCCGCACGAGAACGGGCACGTCTTCGGACTGCCCGACCTCTACACCTCCGACGGCGGGAGCACGGTCGGGCACTGGGACATCATGAGCGAGGACTGGGGCGCCAACAACGACCTCATGGGGTGGCACAAGTGGAAGCTGGGCTGGCTGGACAGCACGCAGATCAGCTGCGCGTCCAAGCCGGGCACCAGCGACCACACCCTGTCCCCGCTGGGGGTGCGGGGCGGCACGAAACTGGCCTTCATCCCGTTGTCGGAGAGCGCCGGGTACGCGGTGGAGGTGCGGACCCGGGCCGGTAACGACGAGGCCGTGTGCAAGCCCGGCGTCCTCGTCTACAAGGTGGACTCCGACGTGGACACCGGGCACGGCCCCATCACGGTGTCGGACAGCGCCGACGCGAGCGGCGGCTGCACGCGCCGGCCCAATGTGCACGCGGAACTGTCGGACGCCCCGTTCCGGCCGGGCGAGACCTTCACCGACGAGAAGGCGGGCATCAGCGTCTCGGTGGTGGGCCAGCTGCGCAACGGCAGTTACCAGGTCCGCGTCACCCGGCCGTAGCCACCCCACGGCTGCGGACCCGGACCCGGACCCGGCCCCGAACCCCGAGCCCCGAAAGGAAGCGACAGCCTTCGACCGGCGGGGTCCTGAGCGTCCGTACTCAGGGCCCCGGCCCGCTGCTCTGCACGGCGGCGGCCCGCCTCGCCCTGCGCATCGCCGGCACAGGTTCCGAACCGCGGGGCCGGCTCTCAGAGTCCTGCCGCGAGGGCCTCGCGCAGGATGTCCCCGACCTCGCCACGGTGCTCCCGGGCCAGCAGGAAGAAGTGGTCCCCGGCGAAGCGGCGTACCCGGCACGGCCCCGTCGTGTGGTCGGCCCAGCCGTCGAGCGGCTCGTGCGGGACCAGCGGGTCCGCCGTGCCGCCCAGCACGTGGAGCGGCACGTCGAGCCGTACGTCCTCGAACCCCGCCGCGGCCTCCCGGCTGAGTGCGATGTCGGCCCGCAGCACGCGCGTCACGTGGGCCAGCATGTCCGGGTCCCGCAGGACCCACTCCGGAGTGCCCCCGCCGTCGCGCAGCAGCCGGACGGCGTCCTCCTCGGTGACCGTGGCGTGGGCCCGGCGCGGGGTCCGGCCGGGCACCTGGCCACTGACCACGGCCGCCCGGCACTGCGGGCCGAGGAGCAGGGCCGCGCGGGCGGCGAGGAGCGCGCCGAGGCTGTGCCCGAAGACCACCGTGGGCAGCGGGTCGCGGCCGAGCACCTCGTCGGAGACCGCGTCCAGGACCTGGTCGAGCCGGCAGCCCGGAGGCTCGCCGAAGCGGCGCTCCCGCCCGGGGAGCGAGAGCCCGAGCACTTCCACGTCCGCGGGCAGCGTCTCGACGACGGGGTAGAGCGTGCTGGGCCCGGACCCGGAATGCGGGAACACCAGGAGGCGTACGCGGGGCACGGCAGCCGCGCCCGGCGGCCGCAGCAGCGGCCACCAGGGGACGGTGGGGGCGTTCATCGTCGTCACCTCGAAGCTCCCGTTCACGGGCAGTTGATGATCCTCGTCAGCCTACGCAGCGGGCCGGCCCGCCCCCTCATGCGGCTTTGACGCCGACCAGTTGCTCCGCGCCACAGTCGTCCAGGGCGGGGGCGTGCGTCAGGATCGCGTGCTGGAGCCGCTGGAGGCGCGGCGCGGGCTCGATCCCGTGGTCCTCGACCAGGTTGCTCCGGAGCCTGCTGTACGTCGCCAGCGCCTCGGTGGTCCGTCCACTGCGGTAGAGGGCCACCATCAGGTAGGCATAAAGGTTTTCCCACGTCGAGCGGCCGTCGAGCAGGGCGCGGATCTCACCGACGAGGACCTGATGATTCCCGAGTTCGAGTTCGAGCTCGAAACGCTGCTCATGGGCGAAGGAGCGGCGCTCGTCCAGCCGCCGGCCGATGGATTCGAAGGCGGGAATTCCACGCAGGTCTTCGAGGGCTTGTCCGCGCCACAGGGAAATGGCTTGCTCCAGGGCTTTCGAAGCCTTTTCCCGCTCGCCCTCCCGACGGAATTCACGGGCCGTTCCCAGCAGCCGGTCGAATGCGTGGACGTCCAGATCGCACCCGCCGAGCCGCAGCCGGTATCCGGGCGGCTGGGTGGTGACGAGCGCGGCGGCGTCGAGGCCGAGCGCCCGGAGGTGCTTGCGCAGCTGGGAGACGTAGACGTGCAGGGCGGTGGCGGCGGTCTGCGGAGGAGTGCCTGACCAGAGGGCTTCGATGAGCCGTCCGGAGGACACGGCTTCACCGTGGTGCGCGCAGAGATAGGCCAGGAGGGAGCGGACCTTGAGCGGTCTCGGCGATACCTGGGCCCCGTCCTCCGTCTCCATCCCTACCGGTCCGAGCACTTGGAACTTCACGGTATTTCCCCCTGATAGATCCCTTGGCCACGAGGGGAGGGCGCAAACGACCGGCCGCATCGCGCGGCCCCCTCCGCACTCCATAGATCTTCATTGGGGATCCAGGCCGAGTCAAGCCGCCGAACTCGCACCCGAAGAACACCGGAGGCCCCTTGACCAATTGACGGTGACGTACACGATCCACGCGAATGAGCCGTATCTCACACCCATTCCGGATGGGCAGGCTCCGCTTTCCGAGTCCGCTTGATGAGCCGTTTTTCGCCAGCACCTCCACTGTTCAAGCCAAATTCGAACGGCGCACCGCCCTGCGGCGACCGGTCCACGGCCGTGCGCCCCGAAACCCCGTCGGCCTGCGCCTGTTTCCGGGGTATCGTCCCGGCAGCACCCGCTCGGGGGGACGGGGGGACCTCCACCGGGAGCCGCGAAGCCTGACGGCACATCCCGACGGCGACACGGCTCGCACGCCGACCCGCCGTAGCGGCGGAGCGGTTGATCCCGCCGCGCAGCCGGCGCACACCGTCCCCCCGCTCAGGGGCATTTGTACCGTCACGCCACATCAACTCGTGCAATTCCATTATCTTGAGGGGGAGTTCTCGCATGCATTCCAACAGGGCCGTTCGGCTGCTGGCATCCACCGTCGCCGTCGCGGCGAGCGCATTGTGCATAGCCGTGCCGCAGGCCCAGGCGGCCGGTCTCACGGCGCCGGCCACCGCGGCCGGCGCATCCACCGCGGCCGCCGCCCCCGACTGCTACGGGACCTGTGTCCTCGGCGTCCGCGCCGCGACCCACCCGGGCTTCGACCGCTTCGTGATCGACCTGGGCGAGGGACCGATCCCGCAGTGGACCACGACCACGCAGACGACCCCGCTGACCTGCTGCGGTGACGAAACGAACGAGCACGTGGTCCCGATCACGGGCAAGCAGTACCTGAAGATCAAGTTGTCCAAGGCGACCGGATTCGACTTCGCCAACTCCAAGGCGGTGTACACGAGTCCGGATTACTTCACCTACAACTTCCCGAGCCTCAAGGGACAGGGCCGCACCGGCACCACCGACCCCGAGGGACGTGAGTTCAACATCGGACTCGCCCTCGGCGACCACTCCTCGTACCGGATCTCGAAGCTCACGGCTCCGAACCGCATCGTGGTCGACATCAACCACTGAGCGGCACGGTCCGGCGCCGGATGCCGGCCATCGTGATCGACGGCGGGGTGGCCTCCGCCCCGCCGTCGATTCGTTCACCCGGCAGTGAATGCTCGCCGCGGAAACCTGGCGCTTCGACGGAGCCGCCGCCATCCGGAACTACTCGCCCCATAAGCACAAAGGCCTGCACAAGCGGAATTTACGGCGCCCGATTCCGCGCAATCTCCCGGAACTCCGAAATCCCCGACACCTGGCGCCCGATCCGTCGCTGCCGACGCCGGCGTCACCGCTACCTCGCCGGACTCCAGTCGCCGCCACCTTCATCTGGCCGGTGAGGTGATCCGAAGGAAACAGCCTAGGGCTCCGCCGAGCGGGGCTGGGTCGTCGGGATGCGGTGGGTGAAGAACAGCGCGAGAAGGGCGGCGAAGGCGAGGATGGCGAGCGCGGCCTCGAGCCCGTCGAGTCGTGCTGCGGCGTTCGCATCCAGCGCGGCCTGGGTCACCGCGCTGCTCGTGCCGGCTTCGTCGAGGGCCGCCTCGAGCTGCGCGTCCGACAGGAACGGTGCGCCGCTTTGGAGCTTGACGGTCGCCTGGCTCTTGACGCTCTCCGGGATAGCCGGATTCTGCTCGACGCTGCTCAGGAAGGAACTGGTGAGCGAGGCGATCATGATCGATCCGGCGAGTGCCGTGCCGATCGAGGCACCGAGGTTGGTGACGGCGTTCTGGACGCCGCCCACTTCTGCGCTCTGCTCTTCCGGTACCGCGGACACGGTGACGGCCCCGAGCTGGGACGCCAGCGCGCCCATCCCCAGACCGATCAGCAGGAGGGGGACGGTGACGACTTCCGCACCGGCGTCCGCGTCGAGCGCGGCCATCAGGACCACCGCGCCCGCGAGCAGGGCGAGGACCCCGAGCCGCACCACGCGCCGCGGTGAGACGTCCGGGAGGAAGCGGGGGATCAGCACGGCGGCCGCCAGCAGGGTCACCGACAGCGGCAGGAGGCGGGCGCCTGTCTGCAGTGCGGACAGGCCGAGGGCGACCGACAGGTAGAGCGGGACGACGAAGAACACGCCCATCTGTACGAGGTACTGGAAGAAGAACATGGTCAGCCCGCCCGTGAGCTGTTTGTTCTGCAGCAGCGCCGGGTCGACGAGCGGCTCCCTGCGCTGCTCCACGAGGCGGGCCTCCCAGCGGAGGAAGAGCCAGATCAGCAGCAGACCCGCCATCATCAGCCACACGACCAGCGAGATCCCGAGCCACGACGGCGCGTTGGGCTTCGGCTGGAACCAGCCCCATTCGTCCGAGCGGAGCACCCCGTAGACGAAGAGCCCGAGCCCGAGCGCGGACAGCACGACCCCGACGAGATCGATGCGCCGGCGTTCGCCGATCGGGGCGTCGGCGATGCGGCGGGCCAGCAGCAGGATGCCGAGCACCACCAGCACCTCACCGGCGAACACCCACCGCCATGAGAAGTACGTCGTCGCGATGCCGCCGATGAGCGGCCCGACCGCGATCGCCACGGCCCCTGCCGCCGCGACGAGCCCGTAGGCGGCGGGCCGGCGTTCAGCGACGAAGTTGCCGGCCACCAGCGCCACGATCGCGGGCAGGATGAGCGCCGCCCCGATGCCTTCGAGGAACGACCAGCCGAACAGAAGCACCGGCAGATTCGGCGCGAGCGCCGTGGTGAGGGAGCCGGCCCCGTAGATGCAGCAGCCGATCAGGAACGCGCGTTTGCGGCCGATCAGCGCGCCGACCTTGCCGCCGGGGATCATGAACATCGCCATGACGAGGGTGTAGGCGGTGATCGCGCCCTGGATGCCCGACACGGTCGTGCCCACGTCCTCGGCCACCGTCGCGATCGAGACGTTCATGACCGAGCTGTCGAGCGCCATCAGGAACTGACCGGCCGAAAGCGTCAGCAAGACGACTCGCGCTTTTGCCGAACTCTCGACAGACCCTGTCCTCGATGCCATGGGCGGGATCGTCCCAGCCAAAGTGGCGGGCGGATCGGCGACCCGCCACACAGATCAACCGATTGGCGGACTGTATTACTCGATGCGGAACTGCCCCGACGCCCACGCCCGACTCCCGACTCCCCACTCCCGACTCCCGAGCCCGGGAATCGGGCCTGTGGAACGAGGTACGCGACCGGCTGGACGCCCCGGCCCAGGCACTCTCCAACGGCCGGCGCCAACGCCTATGCCTGGCCCGCGCCCTGGCCCTGGAACCCGCCGCCCTGCTGCTGGACGAGCCCATCAGCGCCCTGGACGAGCGGAGCCGGGACACGGTCGAGGAGTCGGTGGCCGCCCTCCGCGGCAACCGCACGGTCTTCCTCGTGTCGCGTCGTCGTGGTGAGCGAACCGCCGACGAATATGGAACTGCCGAAGAGCAGGGGCTTCAGCTGCGCGCGGGCGGTGTAGAGGGCGGCGGTGTAGCCGGCCGGCCCGGAGCCGATGATGACGACCTCGCGCACGTCACCGGTGCCCGTCGGGGTGGTCGTCATGACGTGGTCAGCCCTCCTGCTTCTGGGTGCTCTTGGCGTCGATCTCGGCGACGAGGCCCTCGATGAGGCCCTTGATCTCGTCACGGATGGGGCGCACGGCATCGACGCCCTGGCCGGCCGGGTCCTCGAGCTGCCAGTCCAGGTAGGTCTTGCCGGGGAAGTACGGGCAGGCGTCGCCGCAGCCCATGGTGATGATGTAGTCGGACGCCTGGGCGGCCTCGGGGGTGAGGACCTTCGGCTTCTGGTCGGAGATGTCGATCCCCAGTTCGGCCATCGCGGCGACGGCGGAGGGGTTGACCTGGTCTCCGGGCACGGAGCCGGCCGAGCGGACCTCGACCCGGTCGCCCGCGAGGTGGCGCAGGAATCCGGCGGCCATCTGGGATCGGCCTGCGTTGTGGATGCAGACGAACAGCACGGATGCGAGCGGGGTGGAGGACATCGTCTCTTCCTTCAATCCAATGACTCAGCCCGGACTGGTATCAGCCCAGAGTGATGTGAGAGTATCAGCACATGATGACGTCAGTCGACACTGAACTGATGCGGGTTCTGGCCGACCCGCTCAGGCTCCAGATCGTGACCCTCCTGGCCAAGGAAACGCTCTGCTCCACCCACCTCGTGGAGGAGACGGGCGCCAAGCAGACGAACCTCTCCAACCACCTGAAGGTGCTGCGCGAGGCCGGAGTCGTGGATACGGAGCCCTGCGGGAGGTTCACGTACTACCGCCTGCGTCCGGAGGTCATCGAGTCGCTCGCCGGTCAGTTCACCGATCTCGCTCAGAGTGCGCGCGCCACCGCCGAGGCGAACCTCAAGCGGTCCTGCCCGTAGTCCGTAGCTCGTAGTCGCTCTCCACCTCACCTACCCGAGGAGAACCTGCCTTGTCCGTCACCGAGCCCGTCGGCACCGCACTCGCAGCGGAGGCCGTCATAGCCGCCGACGCGCCCCAGCCCGCCCCCGGCGCGACCCCGCCCCGCACCCCGCTCATCGCGCGGGCCGCCGCCGAGCTGGTCGGGACGGCCGCGCTCGTGGCGGTCGTGGTCGGCTCCGGCATCCAGGCCACCGAGTTGACGCAGGACGTGGGCGTGCAGCTGCTGGCCAACTCCACGGCCACGGTCTTCGGCCTCGGCGTGCTGATCGCCCTCCTCGGTCCGGTCTCCGGAGCTCACTTCAACCCGGCCGTCACGCTGGCCGAGTGGTGGACGGCTCGCCGCGGCGGCGCCGGGGTCACCGCCCGCGAGCTCGCCGTGTACGTGCCCTCGCAGATCGTCGGCGCCATCGCGGGCGCGATCCTGGCGGACGCGATGTTCGGCGAGCCGCTGGTGAAGTGGTCCACGCACGACCGCTCGGCGGGGAACCTCCTCCTGGGCGAGGTGGTCGCCACGGCGGGCCTGATCCTGCTGATCTTCGGCCTGGCCCGCACCGACCGCCTGCGCTTCGCACCGGTCGCGGTCGCCTCCTACATCGGCGCTGCGTACTGGTTCACCTCGTCCACCTCCTTCGCCAACCCGGCCGTGACGATCGGGCGTGCCTTCACGGACACCTTCGCGGGCATCGCCCCCGCCTCCGTGCCCGGCTTCATCGGCATGCAGCTGGTCGGCGCCGTGGTGGGCCTCGCCCTGGTGGCGGTCATCTTCATGCGCGGGAAGACGGACAGCGAGCGGCCCGCCGCATGACGCAGCACGCGGATGTGGTGGTGGTCGGTGGCGGCCAGGCAGGGCTCGCCGCCGGCTACTACCTGCGTCGGGCAGGCATCGACTTCACCATCCTCGACGCCCAGGCCACTCCCGGCGGGGCCTGGCAGCACGCGTGGGACTCGCTGCACCTGTTCTCCCCGGCTGCGTACTCCTCCCTGCCCGGCCGCCTCATGCCGCAGCAGGAGGGCAAGCCCTTCCCGGACGTCGCGCACGTGCTGGAGTACCTGGCCGACTACGAGAAGCGCTACGAACTTCCCATCCAGCGCGGCGTCCGCGTCACCGGTGTCCACGACGCCTCACCGCTCCTGCGCATCGAGACGGACACCGGCGCCTGGACCGCCCGGGCCGTCATCAGCGCCACGGGCAACTGGTGGCGCCCCTTCCTGCCCGCCGTTCCCGGCCGGTCGGACTTCCAGGGCCGCCAGCACCACACGGTGGAGTACCGCAGCCCCTGGGACTACGCCGGCCAGCGCGTGATCGTCGTGGGCGGCGGCAACTCCGGCGCCCAGATCGCCGCCGACCTCGCCGCGCACGCCACCGTCCGCTGGGTCACCCAGCGCCCGGCCCGCTATCTCCCGGACGAGATCGACGGCCGCGCCCTCTTCGAACTCGCCAGCCAGCGCGTCCAGTCCGGCGGTCCCCGCATCTCCGACCTCGGCGACATCGTCGCCGTCCCGCCCGTACGCGCGGCCCGCGACGCCGGTCTCATCCCCGACCACCGGATGTTCGACGGTCTGACGGCCGACGGAGCCCGCTGGGCCGACGGCAGCACCCGGCCCTGCGACGCGATCATCTGGTGCACCGGCTTCCGCCCCGCGCTCTCGCACCTGACTCCGCTGGGCCTGCGCACCGAGGGCGGCCGCATCCCCACCGAAGGCACCCGCGCCGTCGCCGACCCGCGGATCCACCTCCTCGGCTACGGCGACTGGACCGGCCCCGCCTCCGCCACCCTCATCGGCGTCGGCCGCACGGCACGCGAAGCAGCACGCGGGATCGCCGAACTCCTCAACGCCTGAACCGCCCAGGAGCGGGAATCATCGAAGTGGCAGCCCATGATGAGCGAGATCGCGATGGACCGGCAGGCCGTGTACGCGGACTACGAGCGCGCGCGGCAGACCTTCCACGACCTGCTCGACAGCGCCGCGACGGCAGACCTCGCCCGTCCCACGCGCGGTACCCGGTGGACCAACGAGCAACTGCTGTGGCACATGCTCTTCGGCTACATGATCGCCCGGGTGCTGCTGGTCCTGGTCGGCGTCTTCGGGCGGCTGCCCCGCAGCGCCGGCAAGGCCTTCGCCCGGGCGCTGAACGCCGCGACCGTACCGTTCGGCTGGGTCAACCACGTCGGCCCGTGCGGGGCGGTGAAGGTCTTCGGGCCGCGCCGGACGGGCGCCGCCTTCGACCGCGTCATCGACTCCCTGCAGCGCCGCCTGGCAGCGGAGTCCGATGCAGACCTGGCCCGTGGCATGCACTACCCCGTCCGCTGGGACCCGTTCTTCCAGGACTTCATGACGCTCGCGGACCTCTACCGCTACCCGACGCAGCACTTCGACTTCCACCGCCGCCAGCTCACCCTGAACGGCGAGCTCAGCTGATCTGCGGGCTCCGCCGCTCCAACAGGACCCGTCACGCCACACGCCGCGCTGGCGGCCGATGCGCTCGCGGGTTCCGATGACGCGGAAGCCGACCCGCTCGTGGACGGCGAGGCTGGCGGCGTTCTCGGGAAAGATCCCGGACTGGATCGTCCAGATGCCCGCCGCTTCGGTCGAGGCGATCAGCGCCTGCAGCAGGGCGCGGGCGACTCCACGGCCTCGCGCGGCCGGGTCGACGTACACGGAATGCTCGACCACGCCCGCGTAGGCGCATCGATCCGATACCGCGGTCGCGGCGACCCAACCAAGGACCTTGCCGTCCTCGTCCACCGCGGCAAAGCGGTGGCCCGGCAGCTTGGCGGCGTCGAATGCCTCCCAGGTCGGGGCGGTGGCTTCGAAGGTGGCGTTGCCTTCGTCGATCCCGAACTGGTAGATCGCCAGCACCTGCTCCGCGTGCGCCGGCGCCATCGCCGCGATATTGAACTCAGCAGCCATCGGCGGGCGCCTCCTCGCCGAGGATCGCGCGTACGGCGCGGGGGAAGACGGTCAGGCAGGTGTGGTTGACCGTGTAGAGGGTGGACGTGCCCTGCTTTTCGGCGAGGACGAACCGCACCTCGGCGAGGATCTTGAGGTGGTGCGAGACCGTCGACTGGCCCACCTCGGCCCGCGCGACGATCTCGCCCACGCTCATCGCGCGGTCCTCGCCGGCCAGCAGGTGGAGCAGCCGCACACGGGTGGGATCGGCCAGGGCCTTGAACCAGCCCGCGTACGTGTGGGCGTCTTCTTCGCTGAGCGGCAGGTCAGTCTTCATCGTCAATCGACGATAATCGATAGACGATGTCGGGCACCACCACATCGGCAGGACCCACTCCGCGCGCGGCCCTACGCCTCGCGGGCGGAGTCGACCAGCAGCGCCCCCATCGCGGCGAGCACGGTCGGCTCGACCCGGTAGTACACCCAGGTCCCGCGCCGCTCGGAGGACAGGAGCCCCGCCTCCTTCAGCTTCTTCAGGTGATGGGAGACGGTCGGCTGAGACACCCCCACATCGGAGATGTCGCACACGCACGCCTCCCCACCCTCATGAGAGGCGACGGCGGAGAACAGGCGCAGACGGACGGGATCCCCGAGGGCCTTGAACATCTTCGCCGCGACCTCGGCCTCGCTCGCGGACATGGCGCGCTCGGTCAGCGGCGGGCAGCAGGGCACGACGGCATCGGGCTCCAGGAGCGGCAGAACCTTCGCATTCGACATACGTCTATGTTGACACACATCGAACCAGGTCGGCAGGGGCAGCCTCAGGCGCGGTCCAGGAAGGCCGTAAGGCGGCGAGCCGCCCGCGCGGCATCGCGGCCCACCCCGCGCAGGGAGTTCGAGGACAGGCTGCGCTGCCATTCCAGCCCTACGAAGGCCAGGCCCGGGTGAGCGAGGGAAGCTCCGTCCTGGTGGCGAGGCCGGCCGGATATGTCGAGGGCGCCGTCGAGTCCGGCGAGGCAGGGCAGGTCAGGGCGGTAGCCCGTGGCCAGGATCAGCGCGTCCACCGTTTCCATGGCCCCGCCGGCCCAGGTGACCTTCTCGCCGTCCAGGCTGAGGAACACGGGCCGACGGTGCCGGCACCCAAGGCGGCGCGGTAGCGGCCGTCATCGAGGACGGGCTGGGCGGGCGGGGTGCGGAGCAGGCGCCCCAGCGGTGCGGCATCCAGCCCGGTGCGGGTCAGCCAGAAGTGCAGGTCCCGGCCCAGCAGGTGCCGGCGGGCGAACTTCACCGGCGCCCGGGTCGCCAGTGTCGTACGGCTCACCCGGGCGAGCTCGGCTGCGATCTGGACCGCGGAGTTACCGGCCCCGACCACGACGACCCGCTGCCCGACGAAGGGGGCCGGGTCGCGGTAGTCCGCCGCATGCAGCACCCGCCCGGTGAACGATTCCAGGCCCGGCAGCGTCGGCCGGAGGGGACGGCCGAAGCTGCCGGCCGCCGCGACCACCGCGCGGGCCGCGAGGTTCCCGCCGCCCTCCAGCTCGACGGTGAAGCCGGCGCCGTTCGCCGCGACCGCGGCCACCCGGTGGCCGGTGCGGATGTCGGCCTGGAGCCGGTCGGCGTAGGCGCTCAGGTAGGCGACGACCTCGTCGCGGTGCGGATGGCGGTCCGGATCGCCACCGAACGGCATGCCGGGCAGCGCGCTGAACCGGGCCGGGGAGAAGAGGGTCAGGCTGTCGTAGTAGCGCGGCCAGGACCCGGCCGCCCGATCCGACGCCTCCTGGATCACCGGCGCCCGGCCCCGCCGGGCGAGTGCGTCCGCGGCCGCCAGACCCGACTGGCCGCCTCCGATGACCGCGACATCCACGCGCTCCACGAAAGACCTCCGATTTGATGAATGTCTATGTTGACGTCCATCGAAGCAGATGCCATGCTGGAGACGCGAGCATCGATAGATGTCGAAACAAACGAGGAGCCTGCCGTGAACGCGCCCGCCACCACCGAGCTGCCTGTCGTCGTCATCGGCGCCGGACCCGCCGGACTCGCCGCCGCTGCCCACCTGGTCGACCGCGGCATCGAACCCCTCGTCCTGGAGGCCGGCACCGCAGCCGGCGCCGCCGTACGCGAGTGGGCACACGTGCGGCTGTTCTCCACCTGGGGCGAGGTCGTCGACCCGGCCGCCGAGAAGCTCCTCGCCCCCACCGGCTGGGTCAAGCCCGACCCGGCCGCCTACCCCTCCGGCGGAGACTGGGCCGAGCGCTACCTCCAGCCGCTCGCCGATGTCCTCGGCGAGCAGGTCCGCTACGACGCGCGGGTCACCGGCGTCTCCCGCACCGGACGGGACCGCATCGTCGACGCCGACCGCGAGGCCCAGCCCTTCGTCATCAACTACGAGACCGCCGACGGAGCCGAGCAGCGCATCCGGGCACGAGCCGTCATCGACGCCTCCGGCACCTGGACCACCCCGGGCCCGGCCGGCGGCAGCGGACTCGCCGCCCTCGGCGAGAAGGCGGCAGCCGACCGCATCACCTACCGCGTCCCGGACCTGAAGGACCCCGCCGTCCGCGCCCGCTACGCAGGCAAGCGCACCGCGGTCATCGGCTCCGGCGCCTCCGCCTTCACCGCGCTGGCCTATCTGGCCGACCTCGCCAAGGACGAGCCGGGCACCCACTCCGTGTGGATCCTGCGGCGCGGCATCAGCGGCTCGACCTTCGGCGGTGGAGCCTCCGACCAGCTCCCCGCCCGCGGCGCCCTCGGCCTCGCCGCCAAGGCCGCCGTCGACAACGGCTACGCCGACGCGGTCACCGGCTTCCGCACCGACGCCGTGGAGAAGAGTGGAGAGCAGCTCGTCCTGGTCGCCGACGACGGGCGCCGCCTGGACCCGGTCGACGAGGTCATCGTCCTGACGGGCCTGCGCCCCGACCTGTCGTTCGTCTCCGAACTGCGCCTGGGCCTCGACGAGCGCCTCCAGGCGCCCCTGGATCTGGCCCCGCTGATCGACCCCAACCAGCACTCCTGCGGCACCGTCTACCCGCACGGCGTGAAGGAGCTCTCCCACCCGGAGAAGGACGTCTACCTCGTCGGCATGAAGAGCTACGGGCGCTCCACGGCCTTCCTCGCCATGACCGGCTACGAGCAGGTCCGCTCCATCGCAGCGGCCCTCGCGGGCGACCGGGAAGCCGCCGAGCGCGTCGAGCTCACCCTCCCCGAGACCGGAGTGTGCGGCGGCGCGGGCCTGTTCGACCAGCCCGAGGCCGCCGAGGCGACCGGTGGCGGCTGCTGCGCAGCCCCCGCCACACTCACGATCGGCGCCCCGGCCTCTTCCGGCGGCTGCTGACCACCGTGCAACACATTCAGGCCGACGCGGCCGCGACCGGGACGGGGGTCCGGGCGCGGCCGCGCGCCGTACTGCCCGCCCTCTGCGCCACGCAGATCACCAGCTGGGGAATCGTCTACTACGCCTTCCCCGTCCTCCTCCCCCGCCTGACCGCCGACACCGGCTGGTCCACCAACGCGGCAACGGCCGCGTTCTCCCTCGCGCTCCTGGTCTCGGCCATAGCCGGGATCCCCATCGGCCGGGTCCTCGACCGACGAGGGCCGCGCGCCGTGATGACCGTCGGCTCCGCACTCGGCACACTCGCCCTGCTGCTCATCGCGGCTGCCCCCGACCTGACCGTATTCACAGTCGGTTGGCTGCTCGCGGGCGTCGCCATGGCAGCCACCTTCTACCCGCCCGCCTTCGCCGCCCTGACCCGCTGGTGGGGCCCCGACCGCGTCCGCGCCCTGACCCTCGTCACCCTCGCCGGCGGACTGGCCTCCACCGTCTTCGCACCCCTGACCGCCCTCCTCGCCGAGCACCTGAGCTGGCGGGCGACGTACGCGGTCCTCGCGGTGATCCTCGCCGCCATCACCATCCCCGCACACGCCCTGGCCCTGCGCGCCCCCTGGCCGAGCGCCCCACCGCAGCCACCCGCCGTCGACCGCACTCCCATCCCGCGCAGCCGCCCGTTCCTCCTGCTGGCCGCGGCCTTCACCCTCTCCAGCTTCGCCATGTACGCCGTCGTCATGGGGCTCATCCCGCTCCTCACCGAGCGCGGTGCCACGCCCACGCAAGCCGCCTGGGCGCTCGGGCTGGGCGGGGCAGGCCAGACCCTCGGCCGCACCCTCTACGCGGGCCTGTCCACCCGCACCTCCGTCACGACGCGCACCGTCACCCTGATCACCCTCGGCGGCGCGACCACCGCAGCACTCGCCGTCGTCCCGGGCCCCATCCCCCTCCTGGTCCTGCTCGCGGTCCTGGCAGGCGTCGTCCGCGGCAACCTCACCCTCCTCCAGGCCACCGCCGTCACCGACCGCTGGGGCACCACCCACTACGGCCGCCTCTCCGCCCTCCTCGGAGCCCCCGCCCACATCACCGCAGCCCTGGCCCCCTGGGCATGCGCCGCCCTCGCCGGCCCCCTCGGCGGCTACCCACACCTCTTCGCGGCACTGGCCGCCATCTCGCTCATCGCGGCAGCACTGGCGGCCGTACCCGCAAAGAGGGCTTCCCTGGCGGCGAATTGAGGGTGGCTGGACGGAGAATGACCCCGGCCCTCTTCCCGCTGTGAGCGGACGGCACCACCAAGACAGGGATAGGGGTCGACGGCGTCACGCACTGCACCCCGCTTCCCGTCGAGGAGCTCGAGTGCAGGAAGGCCGGGCGCGTGCGCCACTACCACCGCGTGACCATCCAGTGCCGGGTGCAGATCCGCACCGAGCACATCCGGGTCGACGAAACCGAGGAGGACCGGCAGATCGACCCGTCAACAGGGCGGCAGCGGTTCAACCGAACCGAGCGCCTGCGTCCGGTACCCCCTGACGCACCCACCTGGAAGCGCAGGCGCCATGGATTGCAGATGCGGATCAAGCACCACCCGCTACACTGACCGCGGTGGCCAGGCCTCACAGCCAGGTCTCCGCGCGCTGTCGGTAAACCCCTCTGGATCATCGCGTCTACATGGACCGATTTTCAGACACGTTTTCCGACAGATCCCGGCCTTCGTAGCTCAGGGGATAGAGCACGGCTCTCCTAAAGCCGGTGTCGCAGGTTCGAATCCTGCCGAGGGCACACTCCGAGGACCTCCAACCGGAAACGGTTGGAGGTCCTTTTCGCTCTGTGGTTACATGGCGCCCGTGTCGCGTGACGCCGCCTACTGAGATGTGGGCCGGGCGGTGGTTGGGCAGGCACCTGTTGTCGAAGGACCGGGCCCATGGGCATCTACGCCACCGGCTACGGGTGATCTCCCTCGGTTTTGCCGCTGCCATCGCACGCACACACCGTGAGGACGTTCACACTCCGTGTCATTTTCGTTCCATCAGACCGTCATTGATGAGTTCAGGGCCAACGCCGGTCGCGTCGGCGGGCCCTTCGAAGGGTCCGAGCTGATCCTGCTCACCACCACCGGAGCCAGGTCCGGGAAGCCCCACACCGTCCCGCTCGGGTTCCTGCGCGAAGCCGGGGGGCTGCTCGTCGTGGGATCCGCGGCCGGGGCCGACCGGCATCCCGCCTGGTATCACAACCTGCTCGCGCGTCCCCTCGTACAGGTGGAGACCGCGGCCGAGGAGTACGAGGCCGTCGCCGTGCCCGCCGAAGGGGCGCGCCGGGACGAGCTGTTCGCGCGCGTCGTGCGCGAGGCGCCCGGGTACGGGGAGTACCAGGCGCGCACCGGGCGGGTGATCCCCGTCGTGGTGCTCCAGCGGACGCACGAGGCGGCCTCGGGCGAGGGCGGGATCGCCGGGAAGCTGCTCGACGTGCACGGGTGGCTGCGGGCCCAGCTGGAGCTCGTACGGGAGCTCGTACGGGAGCGGGCGCACGAGGAGCCGCGCGGTGGCCGGGCACTGCCGCTCGGGCTTCAACTGCGCCAGCACTGCCTCGCGTTCTGCCACTCGCTGGAGTTCCACCACAAGAGCGAGGACGCCGGCCTCTTCCCGTACCTGGAGCAACAGCACCCCCACATGAGGGAGTTCTTCCGCAGGCTCGACGCCGAGCACCGCGGCATCGCACGGCTCCAGCAGGAGCTGGTGCGGGCGCTGGACGCGCCGGGCGGTGCGGGATTCGGCGAGGGGGTGGAGCGGCTCAGCCGGGAGCTGGAGGCTCATCTCGACGCCGAGGAGGCGCAGTTGCTCCCCGTGCTGCGGGCTCTGGGAGCGTGACGCGGGCCTCGGCGCCGCCCTCCTCCCGGTTGCGGAAGGCGAGGGTGGCGCCGAGGGCCCGTGCCTGGCCCACGGCGATGGTCAGGCCCAGCCCGTGGCCCTTGTTCGCGCCCTCCGTACGGAACCGCTGCGGGCCGGTGGTGAGGAGGTACTCCGGGTAGCCGGGGCCCGCGTCGGTCACGGTCAGGGTCCGGCCGTCGACGGTGAGCGTGACCGGGGCCGCGCCGTGGCTGTGCGCGTTGGCCACGAGGTTGCCCAGGATCCGCTCCAGGCGGCGCCGGTCCGTCTCCACCCGCGGGGAGGAGACCACGTCCAAGGCCGTGTCGGTGCCGGAGGCCCGGATCGTGCGCACCGCCAGATCGCCCAGGTCGTACCAGTCCAGCTCCACGCGCTCGCTGCGCGCGTCCAGCCGGGAGATCTCCAGCAGGTCCTCGGTCAGCGCGCGCATCGCCTGTACCCGGTCCCGTACGAGCTCGGCCGGACGGCCCGGCGGCAGCAGCTCGGCGGCCGCGTTCAGGCCGGTCAGGGGGGTGCGGAGCTCGTGGGCGACATCCGCCGTGAACCGCCGTTCCGCTTCGAGCTTGCGCTGGAGGGACGCGGCCATGGTGTCCAGGGCCCGGGAGACCGCCGCCACCTCGTCCTGGTTCCGCGCGCCGTCGTCGACCCGCGCGTCCAGGTCGCCCGCGGTGATCCGGCGGGCCACCTGCGCGGTCAGGTGCAGCCGCCGGGTGATGCGGGTGACGCCGAACGCGCCCATGAGGAGGGTGGCGCCGATGGCCAGCCCCGAGGAGCCGAGGATGGCCCGGTCCAGTTCGGCGATGGTCCGCTCGCCGGCGCGGAAGTCCACGGACACGGCTATCGCGGTCCCCTCCTCGGCCGGCGCGGCCGCCCACATGGCGGCGCGTCCGCGGTGCTCGCCGAGCGCCGTGCCGCGTTTGCCGTCGACGGCCCGTGCGCGCAGCTCGGGGGGCAGGCCGACCGGGTCGATGCCCTCGCCGCGGGGCAGGCGCGCACCGGTCTCGTAGGCCCTGATGGCCCGCTCCAGCTTCGTCTGCGCCTTCTCGCGGGCGGTGGCGACGGTCTGGTGGGTCATGGCACGGTGCACGAGGACGCCGAGGAGGGCCGCCAGCCCGCAGCACATGAGGGTGATGAAGACCGCGGCCTTCCAGATCAGGGTGGAGGTCCAGGCGGGCAGCCGCGGGCGCGACGGCCGCGCTCTCATCGGCGGGGCTCCGCCGGGGTGCCGGTGCCGGCGACGATGTCGGTGACGGTGACGGACCACATGGCGGTGCCGGAGGGCATGGCTGTGCCGGAGGGCATGCCCATGCCCATGGTGCTGTGCTGGATGTTGCTCATGGTCCCCGTTCCCCGTCCCCCGTTCCCCGTCCCCTGTTCCGCGTCCCCTGTTCCGCGGCCCCTGCTCCGCGGCCCCTGCTCCCCGTCCCCTGCTCCGCGGTCGCGTTCACCCTTCACCGTTCCCCCGGTGAGCTCACGGTAGTGCGCCCGTTTCGGCCGGTGGTCGGCGGGATCGCGCCGGATCAGGCCACGAGGTCGGCGTAGAAGACGACGTTGTCGGTGCGGTGCCCGTCCTTCACCTCGCCGCCGCAGGTCAGCAGGCGCAGCTCGGGCCGGTCGGTGTCCCGGTAGACCTTGCCGGTCGGGAAGTCCTTCTTGTTCACCTCCTCGATCTCGCGGACCTTGAACCTGGCCGTCTTACCGTCCTCGCGCGGCACCTCCACCACGTCGCCGAGCCTGATCTTCTCGACGTCCTTCATCAGCGCCGGCCCGTGCCTGGTGTCGAAGTGCGCGACGAGCACGGAGACCCCCTTCTCGCCCGGGGTGACCCCCTCGGTCCACCAGCCGGGGGTGTCCGCGTCGGTGTCGGCGTTCGGCACGCCGAGCTCGCCGGAGACCGGGTCCACCGCGAGGTCGACCATCCGCTTCGCGTCCACGCCCGCCGCGTCGATCTTCATACCAGTCGGCCTCGACCTGGGCAGCGCCGGGGCGACGTCCGCCGCGGGGACGAAGGCGGGGGCCGCGGTGCTGCCGACCTTGGGGTCCGGCGGCAGCTTCGTCCCGCCGCCGCAGGCCGCGAGGCCCCCGGAGACCGCGACGGCGAGGACGGCGGTCGCCACGGCCCGGCCGGTCCGGCGGCCGGTCCCGCGGGCGGTGCGGGCGCGGCGGACGGGGGCGAGGGTGCTGGTCATGGCGTGCGTACTCCGTGCGGGCATGCGGGCGGGAGGGACGGCCATGACGCTACGGGGGGCACATGTGGGTATTCCGTCGGTGATGTAACGGTTCTCCGGCCGCCACCCGGCGAACGGGCTCCGACGGAAAAGGCCCTCCCGGCCGAGACCGGAAGGGCTACGTCCAGCGACGGGTCGACTCGGTCAGCTCAGGCCACTGGTGCGCTCGCCGATGCGGTCACCCTGCGGAGTGCCGGCCCGCTTGAGCGCGGCCTTCGTGTGCAGCCCGCCCTTGACCTTGCTCCGTACCGGACCGTCGAAGCCGTGCCCCGGCATACGCGGCGGCTGCGCCTGTTCCTGCACCTTCGCGATGGCCGTCCGGACGTCGCGCTTCTGCTCTTTGTTCATCCCGTCGTCAACTCCCTCGGGAAGCACCCAATCGGACTACTGGGATCGTATGCATATATACGGACCAACGCACCCGGACCGGCACGTAAAGAATTCCGATCAAGGGCTCTGGATCAGGTCCGGATCAGGTCCGGAGCAAGCGCGGATCACCGGCGCGGCGGAGCCGGCAGCTTCGGCTGTCCCAGCGTCTGGTGGACCAGGTCGTCCGGGCAGGGCGTTCCCCGCGGCAGCTGGTACTTCGCCGCCACCCGGTACTCCCCCGGTGCGGGCGCCAGCAGCTCCGTCCACACGTCGCCGGTCTCGTCCGGCGCCGCCTTGAAGAGGCATCCGGCGCTGTTCGCGTACTCCTTGCGGAGCGCGCCGCCCTCCCCGCTCCCGCCCCGCGCCTTGGACGCGAAGGTCTCCTGGGGCGGCGGTACGGGCTTCCCCGCCCCGTCGACCAGCCCCAGCCACGGGGAGTGCGGGATCCGCACGAGGACCCGCCCCGGCTTCTTCACGTCGATGACCAGCCGGTCGGCGCTCGCCCGCACCACGGTCGCCGGTCCGGCCACCAGGTCCGTCGGCTCGTGGACCTTGAACAGCTGCCAGTTCGCGTCGCCCCACACCTGCTGGAGGTACGGGAGCCCCCCGCGCACGAGCTTCGCCTCGTCCTCCCCGCCCGAGTCGGGTTTGTCGGCCGGCAGCACCACGTAGTGCACGGCCCAGCGCTCCAGCCAGGCCCGGTAGCTGTCGGCGGTGAGGGTGTCGTCGTAGAAGAGCGGGTTGCGCTCCAGGTCGGCCTGCCGGTTCCAGCCGCGCGCGAGGTTCACGTACGAGGGGAAGGCGGAGGACTCGCGGTGGCTGCTGGCGGGGACCACCTCGACCCGGCCGCGGTCGGCGCCCGCCTTCTGCAGCCGGTCGACGAGCGGGGCCAGCTCACGGTTCCACGCGGCCACCGGGGTGGTACGGATGATGTCCGTGATGCTGTTGGCGGTGATCCAGGCGTTCAGCCCGACGAAGGCGAGCAGCACCCCGTACCAGCGCCGCGAGCGCGGGAGCTCGTACGCGAGGGCCGCGAGCAGTACGGCCCCGCCGAACAGCATCACCAGCCGGGTGACGTTCGAGCCGACCTGGGAGTCGATCAGCCAGGTCAGGAAGACCCCGAGGGCGTAGACGGCGGACGCGATCCGGACCGTCTTCCACCGCTTCGGTACGAGGAACAGGATCAGCAGCGCGAACACGAAGGGCAGCCCGGCCGAGCCGATCTTCATCGGCTGCGTCCCGGAGAACGGGAAGAGCCAGGCCGACAGTCCGACCACGGCCACCGGGGCCAGCCCCAGCGCGTACGCACCCGGGCGCCGCCCGCTCAGGAACAGCGCGGCCGCGATCACCCCGAGGAACAGGCCCGCGACGGGGCTGGCGGCGGTCGCGAGCCCGGCCAGCGGGGCCGCCACCGCTGCCTTGGCCCAGCGCCGCCGCGCCCACTTGCGGGGCCAGCAGAAGACCGCTGCGACCGCGGCGAGCGCGAACATCGCACCGAGACCGAAGGTGACGCGGCCCGACAGGGCGTTGCAGAGCAGCCCGTACACCCCGGCCAGGGCGGGCCACAGCGGCTCGCGCACGGCGCCGCGGCAGCGGGTGAGGATCAGCGCGAGCAGCCCGGCCGAGACGGTGCCCGCGATCATCATCGTGGTCCGGACGCCGAGCATGTGCATGAGGTACGGCGAGACCACGCTGTACGAGACGGGGTGCATGCCGCCGTACCAGGCGAGGTTGTACGCCGAGTCGGGATGGCGGCCCACGAACTCGGCCCAGGCGTCCTGCGCGGCGAGGTCTCCGCCGCTGTTGGCGAAGCTGAAGAACCAGACGACGTGCAGTACGGCGGCGAGGGCGGTGGCGACGGCCACCGGGTGGCGCCGGGCCCCGTCGAGGGCGGCGCGGACCAGGCCGGCGCGGCCGCGGAGCCGTATGCCGCCGGGGGCGGGGACGGCGCCGGGGCCGAGGTCGGGAGTGGGTGCAGGGCCGGGAGTGGCGCCCGGGCCGGCGGACGGCGCGGGCACCCCCGTGCCGGCGGACTGCTCCGGTACTCCGGAGCCCCCGCCCTCGCCTTCGCCCTGGCCCTGGCCGTCGGCACCCCCGCCGTCGGCCGGCGGGACGGCGTCCTGACGCCGGCCCTGCTGCTCAGCAGTGGTCACTGCCGCTCTCCCCAACACATGAGTCCACACCCGCACACGTCCCGGGTGCCAAGACGCGCCCCGGCGCCCCGGGGTTGCCCGGGGCGCCGGATCCACGCTCTCACCGGATGTCAGCCGACGCGCGTCAGCTTGCTGCCGATGCCCGGCGCCGCCAGGTCGCTCTGCAGGGCCACCGGCACCTTCACCTGGCTGGCGCCCTCCCCGACGGTCAGCACGCCGACCTCGGTCCCGGCCGTCGCGGTCTGCGGCATCTTCGCGCCGCCGTCCGCGAGCTTCACGTCGACGGTCAGCGAGGCCCAGCCGACCGCCTGCACGTCGGCGGTGGCCACGACGGGCGTCCGGCCGCCGAGACCGTCGTCGACGTAGCCCACGACCTCGCCCTTCTTGACGACGGTCGCACCGTCGAGGACCTTCTGGGTCTCGAGCATCAGCTGCTTGCTCGCGGCGAGCACGCTGTCGATGATCGGCGCCTTGTGCTGGCCGAGGACGGCTCCGACGATCAGCTGGTTGGTCTTGCCGACCTTCTTCTGGGCGGCGAAGAGGAGGTTTCCGCCGGCCTTGGTCGTCGTACCGGTCTTGATGCCGAGCGCGCCGGTGGGTCCGGTCAGGCCGTTCCAGTTCCGCCAGTTCTTGCCGGACGGGTCCACCCAGCTGGTCTTCTTCGTGATGTCCAGCAGTGCTTCCATCTCGACCAGCTTCAGGCCCAGCTTCACCTGGTCCTCGGCGGTGCTGACCGTGGTCGCGTCCAGACCCGAGGGGTCCGTGTACGTGGTGTTGGTCATGCCGAGTTCCTTGGCGGTGTCGTTCATCTTCTTGACGAACGCCTCCTGGGAACCGGAGTCCCAGCGCGCGAGCAGCCGCGCGATGTTGTTGGCCGACGGGATCATGAGGGCGGCGATCGCGTCGTACTCCGAGATCTTCTCGCCCTCCTTGACCGTGTCGAGGGTGGACTCGTTGTCGGTCGAGTTGTTCTTCTTGCCCTCGGTCTCGGCCGTCTTGTCGACGTCGATCATCGCGCCCTGCTCACCCTTCTTCATGGGGTGGTCGCGCAGGATGATGTACGCCGTCATCGACTTGGTGACGCTCGCGATCGGCACGGGCTTCTGCTCGCCGGACTGGCCGAGCGTGCCGAGGCCGGCGGCGGCCATGTAGGCCTGGCCCTCGGCGGGCCAGGGCAGCTGGGGCTTGGGGCCGTCGAAGGTGTACGAGGACTTCGCGTTCATCACGAGCTTCGGCTCGGGCAGCGGGCGCACCAGCTGCACGACGGCCAGGATGATCGCCACGAGCACGACGAGCGGGGCGTAGATCTTGAACCGCCGGACCGCGGTGCGCATCGGGCTCGGCGGCGGAGGCGGGTTGTTCGTGAGGTCCGCCAGCATGTCGAGCGGCGGCTTGGGCGGCAGCGGCTGCTGCGTGGTCCGCTCGGCCCGGTCCACGGCGGCGGGCAGCTTCGGCCGCTGCCGGACCTCGGGCGCCGGCGCGACGCTCTCCGGACGCAGCGGCACGAAGGTGCTGCCCTTGGGCGCCTCGGCGGTGGGCTCGGCCTCGGCGGGCGTGGCCTGGGCGGGCTTGGCCTGGGCCGGGGCGAACCTGGCTTCGGCCGGCTTGGCCAGGGTCGGCTTCGGGGCGGCGGGCTTGGCAGGAGCGGGCTTCGGAGTCTCCGCCTTGACCGCATCCACCTTCGGGACCCGGAAGACGGCGGTGCGCTCGCTGTCGGCGGACCGCTCGACGGCGGGCGCGGGCGCGGGCTTCGGCTTGTCCTCGGCGGGGGCCGCCGGGGCAGAACCCGGAACAGAACCGGAACCGGAACCGGAATCCGATCCGGCACGACCTCCGGCGCCGGATCCGGCGCCAGATCCGGATCCGGCATCCAGCTTCACGGCCCGGAACACGGCCGTGCGCTCGCTGTCCGCGGGCTCCTCGACGGCGGGCGCGGGCTTCGACTTCTCGGCAGCCGGGGCGGAAACCGGCTTCGGCGCCCGGAAGACGGCGGTGCGCTCACTGTCCGCGGGCTCCTCGACGGCGGGCGCGGGCTTCGACTTCTCGGCAGCCGGGGCGGAAACCGGCTTCGGCGCCCGGAAGACGGCCGTGCGCTCACTGTCCGCAGGCTCTTCGGCCGCAGGCGCAGGCTCGGGCTTGGGCTTGGGCTTGGACTTCTCCGCGGCGGCATCCAGCTTCACCGCACGGAACACGGCGGTGCGCTCGCTGTCGGCCGGCTTCTCCGCAGCGGGAGCCGCCGGGGCATCGACATCGGCATCGCGCTTCACCGCACGGAAGACAGCGGTGCGCTCACCGTCCCCGGCCTTCGGCTTCTCCGCGGCGGAACCGGAAGCGGAACCGGAAGCTGAATCCGGCTCCTCGGAACGGGCGTCCGGAACGGCCTCGCGCTTCGGCGCGGTAGCCGGCTCGTCGGCCTCGGGCTCCTCCGCCGGGGCCTCGGCACCCGCGTCCGCATCCGCATCCGCATCGGGATCCGCAACCGCATCCGCGGCCGGTTCAAGCCGTTCGGAGGTCTCCGCGGGTCCATCGACCTTGGCGACCCACGCCGCCACCGCCTCGCGCAGCGGATCCCGCTCGCCCTCGGCTCCGGCCACGGGCTCGGGCTCTGCAACGGGCTCAGGCTCGGGCTCGGCAACAGGCTCGGGCTCGGCAACGGCCTCGACCTCCGCCGCCGCCTCGACCTCCGCCTCGCCGGCGCGAGCGTCGCGGTCTTCCGGATCCCTCGGCCGGAACACCGACAGCCTCGGATCACGCTCCGCGGACGACTCCGCCGCCCCCGGCGCTCCTGCATCTACCGACTTGTCGGGGGACTCGCCCGCCACCGTTCCTCCTCCATCGCCGCCACGTCCGGCTGTCCGAATGTCTAACAGTGTCCCGTCTCGGGGGCATCGCCCCCGTGCTAGACGAGAACGACATAGCTGCGGGTTCCCCCACAAAGCGGCCACGCGCTCTCGACAGATGAATGTGAGAGGCGTCACCCTGTCACTCATCCACGCGGGGAGGCATGGATGGGCAGGAGCCGCAGAACAATTCCGGAGGAGCTTCTGCTGCTCGCCTTGGACCCGGCCACGGGTACCACGGCGCAGCCGCAGTCGCTCGACCTCGGCCTGGCCGGGGCACAGCTAGTGGAGCTGGCTCTGGCAGGACGGATAGCCCCTGATGGGGATCGTATCGCCGTGGTGATGCCACGGCCGACAGGAGATCCGACTCTGGACTCCGCACTGGAACTGCTGCGCAGGCGCGGCAGCCCGGTACGGGCCGTCCACTGGATCGGCGGACCCCGACTGGGGCTCCGTCAGATTTACCTCGCTCATCTGGAGCGCTGCGGCATGGTGCATGCCGTCGCAGGACAGATGTGCGGTGTGTTGCCGACAACTCGCTACCAGGCGACGGACACGGAGATCAGCCGGGAGATCCGAGCCCGGCTCGACAGTGCGATCCGCACCGGCGTACCGCCGGACCCGCGGACCGCGGCGCTTGCCGCACTGGCCCACGCGGTCGGACTCGGCAAGCACCTGTACCCCGGCAACGAGGGGCGGTCGTCCAGGTCCCGGCTGCGGGACCTGATCCGGCACGACCCGATGGGCGGACTCGTGGCGCATGCCGTGATGGACGTCCAGAACGGTGTGGCCGCACAGCCGCGCCGTGACCGCGCACCGGCACCACCAGCCCGGGCCACGGCGAGCAGCGTCCCGTTGCAGCCGCGCCGGACGGGTGCGATGGCCCGCGCGGCCGCGCACTGATCAACCGGTTACAACCAGTTCGGGTCCACGGATCCATCTGAGCTCCATAGCAACGCCATCGCCGTGACCGACGTCCGCAAAGACCCGGTTCGGGAGCCGCCAGCGCGCGGGGTGGCGGGGCCGGTTCGCCGACCCCGCCGCCCCGCGCGTCTGTGTTTTCCCTGCCGTTCCCCAGCGGCGGCGCCCGCTTCGGTGGCAGTCTGCTCGACATCAGACACGCAGAGAGACAGCTGCACGACAGAAGAAGGCGGAGGTGCCGTTCCCGTGGCGTCCAATGTCAATCCCACCGTCCGACGCCGCCGACTGGGCATGGAGTTGCGCAAGCTCCGCGAGGACAAGGGCATGACGGCCGAACAGGTCGCCGAGCGCCTGCTCGTCTCCCAGTCGAAGATCAGCCGGCTGGAGAACGGCCGCCGTTCCATCAGCCAGCGCGACGTCCGCGACCTGTGCGACGTGTACGAGGTCGAGGACCGCCGGCTCATCGACTCGCTCATGCAGATGGCGAAGGACTCCCGCCAGCAGGGCTGGTGGCACGCCTTCGGCGACATCCCGTACAGCGTGTACATCGGCCTGGAGACGGACGCCGCCAGCCTGCGCACGTACGAACCCCTGGTGATCCCGGGCCTGCTCCAGACCACGGAGTACGCCCAGTCCCTCGTCCGCGGTGCCTGGCCGGAGACCGCCCCGGCCGACGTGGACAAGCGGGTCCAGGTCCGGATGCACCGCCAGAAGCGGCTCTCCGAGACCGACAACAACAACCCGGAGCTCGGCCCGCTGCGCCTGTGGGCGGTCATCGACGAGGCCGCCCTGCGCCGGCGGGTGGGCGACGCCCAGCTCATGACCCGGCAGCTGGAGTACTTGATAGAGCAGTCCGAGCAGCCGCACGTCACCGTGCAGGTGATGCCCTTCTCGCTGGGCGCCCATCCCGGGGTCAACGGCCAGTACGCGATCCTGGAGTTCCCGGACGCGTCCGACTCGACGGTCGTCTACATCGAGGGCGTGACGAGCGACCTGTACCTGGAGAAGGCCAACGACGTGCAGAAGTACAGCGTGATGTACGAACACCTGCGCGCCCAGGCCCTCAACGTCGACCAGACGCGGCAGTTCATCTCCGGGATCATCGACGAATATGCGAAAAAGGGCGAATAGGGCAAATGGGGCGACCAGCGCCGTGATGTGCCGGGCGAGTGGCAGAGGGGTCGGTACGGTACACCGTCACTCCCCGGCCACATAAGGCCTGAATGGAATATGCCACTCGGTCGGGTGAACGCTTCATTCACCTATCAGGAGCTGCGGGTAGCGTCGATCAGGTCAGCCGGAAATGGCCGACAAGACACCGGAACTACTCGCTCACCGGAGAGAAACATGGCTATTCGTCAGGGCGCCACGGTCAACTGGGTCAAGTCCTCCTACTCTGCCAACGGCGCCTGCATCGAGGTCAAGTCCCCCGTCATGGAGGCCATCGCCGTCCGCGACTCGAAGGTGCAGGACGGTCCGTCCCTCACCTTCGCACCCGGTTCCTGGACCTCTTTCGTCGCCGACGTCACCGAGGGCCGGCCGGGACGCCTCGCCTGAAGATCACGGCGCGTCCCAACCGTTCCGCTCTCACAGGCAGCAGCACTGCTGCTCACCGCATGTGCACCACTGACTGGAGCCCTCTCGACCGGTCCGCCGTCTTGGCCGAGGGGGCTCGGCCATGCCCGCGTACGTACGGGCGCTCGTACGGCGACGGGCACGCGTACGGCCCCGGGCGTGGGCACGGCCGGCGCAGCGGCCAGCACAGCGGTCAGCGCAGCTGATCGACGTACCGGTCCGTCCCCGGCACCGTGGGGATGAACGGCGCCACCAGCTCCACCCGCCCCAGCCCCGCCTCGGCGACCTCCGCGTCCAGCCCCCGGAAGCGGTCCCAGCACTCCCGCGGGTCGGCCTCCAGGAACCACAGCAGCGTCAGCCGGGTACCGACCCCCTCGACCTGCTTGACGTACGTCATCCGGTCACCGGGCAGCGGGGTCGGACGGAAGACCGTCACCATCGCGGCCGGGGAGCCGTGCAGCCGCTTCGGGAGGGCGCGCGAGCGCAGCCACTCCAGCAACCCGGCCCGCTGCTCGGGCCCGTCGGCGTCGACCACCTGGACCACGAGGCCGGCGTACGGGTGGTCGAGGGCGTGGAAGTCCCGCGGGCCGGCGGCGCCGTCGCGGTAGACGGTGGCCGCGTGGTCCTGGAAGGCCGTGAAGACGTGGGTGCGGTCCTGGTAGACCCGGCCGTCGCGGTTCAGGCGCTTGTTGATGCCGACGGTCCACTTCATGTGCTCGTCGTAGCGGCCCTCGGTGACCCAGTACGTCGATATGTAGCAGCCCGCGGTGACGGGCTGGGCGACGGCCGACTTCTCGGGGTAGCGCAGCTCCTGGAGCTCGCGGGTGGCGACCCAGCGGCGGCCCGCGTACATCCAGGGCATGGCCATGGCGCCGGCGTAGTAGTGGTCGTCCTCGTACCAGCGGTTGTACGCGAACTCGTGGCCCGGGTGCGGTTCCACCAGGGTGATCAGCGCGTGCCCGGGGTGGACGCCGTAGGGGCCGACGGACGCGAGCGCGGCGTAGTCGTCGACGCGGGTGTCCTGCTGCGGTTCCTGCTCTCCTGTCGTCATGGGAACGGTCTAGCTGATGCGGCATCAGATGGGGAGGGGTCCGTCCACCACCCGATACATACATGCCGTCTACAACTTTGCCTGGCTACGATGCGCGCACCCGTCTCCGGAGGAGCGCCCGTGTCTGCTACCGCCGTGCCCACCACCACCGTTGCGCCCACCATCGCCACCGCCACCGCCGCCGTGCCCGCATCGCCGCCGCCCGCGTTCGCCGCCCGCGCCGCCTCGGTCGAGGGTCGGTCACTGCTGGTCCTTTGATTCGCTCTTGTGAGTGATAGTGCATTTGGGTGAGTGTGGTTACGGTCGGGTGTATGAACCTCAAGGAGTGGGCGAAGGCGCAGGGTGTGCATCCGCAGACCGCGTATCGCTGGTTCCGTGAGGGCGCGTTGCCGGTCCCTGCGGAACGAGTGGGGCCCCGCACGATCCTGGTCAACGTCGAGGCGAACTCGTCAGCGTCCGTGACGGGTGGCGTGGGCCTGTATGCCCGCGTTTCTTCCCACGGTCAGAGGCAGGATCTGGAACGTCAGGTCGCCCGGCTGACCGAGTGGGCCGCGGAGGCCGGGCACCGAGTGGTGCGGGTCGAATCCGAGATCGCTTCGGGCATGAACGGCAGCCGGGCAAAGGCGCGTCGTCTGCTGGCCGACCCGGCGGTGACCACTGTGGTGGTCGAGCACAAAGACCGCCTCGGCCGGATGAACGTCGAACTCATCGAAGCCGCCCTGTCCGCGACCGGCCGCCGCCTGGTGGTCCTGGACAAGGGCGAAGTCGAGGACGACCCGGTACGGGACATGGTTGAGGTTCTGACCTCTTTCTGTGCCCGCCTGTACGGCCGCCGCTCTGCGAAGAACCGGGCGGAGAAGGCTCTGGAAGCGGCGGCAGCCCATGACTGAGCAGCCGAAGAAGAGGCAGCTCCGCACCATCGACGCGCCGTTCGTGGCCCTCGGCCCGTCCGGTGTGGCGATACGCGACCGCCTCAAGCACCTCACGCCCCAGGACGAGAAGGTGTTGCGGCTTGTGGGTGAGCACCTTGGACACCTGGCGTCCCTCGACCTGGCGGCCCGCTGCGCGGATGGCAACGACCATGACGCGCAAAGGTGGGCGGCCCGCAAGCATGGCCTCACCGCCGCATCGTCGTCCCGCTGGGCCGGGTCGATCACGAAGGCCACACACGATCAGTGGGCGCTCTCCCGGCGCTGCCAGCTCGCACACATTCAATCCCTTGAGGCCGGTATCCGGACCCTGAAGCACCGACTGTCCCTACCGATCGGCGAACGCGGTACGAAGAGGGCGGCCGGCGGATACCGGTCGAAGGGCGAGTGGTTTGACAAGTCCCGCCGCCTGCAGGTCCTGGAGCACCGGCTCGATGCCGCTCGCGCCGACCGGGAAGCCGGGCGCGTGCACGTGGTGCGCGGCGGGCGACGGCTCCTCAACAACCGGCACAACCTGGAGAAAACGCAGATCACCGAGGCCGAATGGCGGCAGCGGTGGGAGGCGGAGCGCTGGTTCCTGGCCGCTGACGGCGAGTCGGGCAAACGGTTGGGGAACGAGACCATCCGCGTCACCCCCGACGGCGAAGTGCCGATCAAGCTCCCGACCCCGCTCGCACACCTGGCCAACAGCAAGCACGGCCGGTACATCCTCATGTCCAGGGTGTCGTTTCAGCACCGGGGCGAGGAATGGGCCGATCGCATCGAGGACAACCGGGCCGTCGCGTACCGCATCCACCTGGATGTCTCCCGCGGGCGCTGGTACCTCAGCGCCTCCTGGCAACGTCCGGTTGTCCAGACGATCCCGCTCGCGACCGCCCGCGCAAACGGCATGGTCGGCGTGGACACCAACGCCGACCACTTCGCCGCCTACCGCCTCGACACCCACGGCAACCCAGTAGGCGAACCGCACCGTTTCTACTACGACCTGTCCGGGTCGGCCGACCACCGAGACGCGCAAATCCGCCATGCCATCACCCAGGTACTGCACTGGACCAAGAGTGCCGGGGCCAAGGCCATCGGCCTGGAAGACCTCGACTTCGCTGCGGAGAAGACCCGTGAGAAGCACGGCCGCAGGAAACGGTTCCGGCAGCTCGTTTCCGGTATGCCGACCGGCAGGCTCAAGGCCCGACTCGTGTCGATGGCCGCCGAAGCCGGTCTTGTCATCGTCGCAGTCGATCCCGCTTACACCTCGCAGTGGGGAGGCCAGCACTGGCAGAAACCGCTGGTCACCCCACGCCGCACGATGTCCCGTCACGATGCCGCCGGCATCGCGATCGGACGACGCGCCCTCGGACACCCGATCCGGCGTCGGACGGCACCGCCCCCACACGACCAGAGTGATCGTGTGGGGCATCGGACCGTCCAGGCCGAACGCGGTGTCCGAGGACGTGAGGAAACCCGCCGCCCCGTCACGGAACATGCACACGATGCACGTGCCCGGACGGGGAAACACCAGGGAACGCGGGCGACCAGTGCATCCAAAACCGTTCGGGATGCGCGCAGTGCCAGGCAGTGAGTCCAAGACTCACTCCTGCTCACTGACTAGGAACGGTTCCCCCGTACGCGAGATCCTCGCGCTCACCGAACGACCCGGGATACGACCGCGAGCGGTTCCTCGCCTGCCTGGCGCTTGTGGCCTGGGGTGAGCCCGTGGGGTACCGGATGGTGCGGGAGGTGAGCCTTGAGCCGAGGAACGCGCCTTGGTACGGCCAGGGCGATGGGGTCACACACCACCCGCCACTCATCGGTTCCCGCCCCTTCACACCGCCGCGCCCGCGCCGTAGCCTGACGCACCGTCAGATACGCCGTGCCCGGAGGTCCGTCATGCTGCTGCAAGGGAAGACCGTCATCGTCTCCGGTGTCGGGGCCGGGCTCGGGCATCAGGTGGCCGCCGCCGTCGTACGGGACGGGGGGAATGCCGTGCTCGGGGCGCGGACCGAGGCGAATCTCGTCAAGTCCGCCGCCGAGATCGACCCCGAGGGGGCGCACACCGCCTACCTGCCGACCGACATCACCGACGAGACGCAGTGCGAGGCCCTCGCCGAGCTCGCGCGCACGCGCTTCGGGCGGCTCGACGCCGTCGTGCACGTCGCCGCCTGGGACTCGTACTTCGGGGGGCTGGAGGAAGCCGACTTCGGGACCTGGCAGCAGATCCTCGACGTCAACCTGCTGGGGACCCTGAGGATGACCCGGGCCTGCCTGCCCGCGCTCAAGGAGCGCGGGGGATCCGTGGTGATCATCGGGACGCAGTCCGCCGTCGCCGCGCCCAACGAGGTGCAGCAGGCCGCCTACGCCGCCTCCAAGGGGGCCCTGACCTCCGCCATGTACTCCATGGCCCGCGAGCTCGGCCCGCACCGGATCCGCGTGAACACCGTGCTGCCCGGCTGGATGTGGGGGCCGCCGGTGCAGGCGTTCGTCACCTTCACCGCCCACACGGAGGGCGTTGCGGAGGCCGAGGTGCACGGTCGGCTGACCCGGCGTATGGCACTGCCCGATCTCGCCACCGACGGGGACGTCGCCGACGCCGCCGTCTTCTTCGCCTCCGAGCGGGCACGGGCGATAACCGGCCAGTCCCTGCTGGTCAACGCCGGTGAGCTGATGAGATGAGCCACTCCACAGCCACTCCACCGCCGGAACGTCGGATCGTATGCTCGGCCCATGACCACTCCGAGTGACGCTCCGACCGACAACGCGATGCGCCGCGCGCTCCGGCGGGCGCGAGACGGCGTCGCCCTCGACGCGACCGAGGCGGCCGTGCTCCTCCGGGCGCGCGGCGAGGCCCTGCGGGACCTCGCCGCGTCCGCCGCACGCGTAAGGGACTCCGGGCTCGCCGCCGCCGGGCGGCCCGGTGTCATCACGTACTCGCGCAAGGTCTTCATCCCGCTCACCCGCCTGTGCCGCGACCGGTGCCACTACTGCACCTTCGTGACCGTGCCCGGAAAGCTCCGCAAGGCCGGCCACGGCCTGTACCTCTCCCCCGACGAGGTCCTCGACATCGCCCGCCAGGGCGCGGCGATGGGCTGCAAGGAAGCGCTCTTCACCCTCGGCGACCGTCCCGAGGACCGCTGGCCCGAGGCCCGCGAGTGGCTCGACGCGCACGGCTACGACGACACCCTCGCCTACGTCCGCGCCATGGCGATCCGCGTCCTGGAGGAGACGGGGCTGCTCCCGCACCTCAACCCCGGTGTCATGTCGTGGTCCGACCTCCAGCGGCTGAAGCCGGTCGCGCCGAGCATGGGCATGATGCTGGAGACCACCGCCACCCGCCTGTGGTCCGAGCCGGGCGGCCCCCACCACGGCTCCCCCGACAAGGAGCCGGCCGTACGGCTGCGGGTGCTGGAGGACGCGGGGCGTTCGAACGTCCCCTTCACCACCGGGGTGCTGATCGGGATCGGCGAGTCGTACGAGGAGAGGGCCGAGGCCTTCTTCGAGCTCCGCCGGATCCAGCGCAGCTACCACGGCATCCAGGAGGTCATCGTCCAGAACTTCCGCGCCAAGCCGGACACCGCCATGCGCGGCATGCCGGACGCGGAGCTGGAGGAGCTGGCCGCCGCCATCGCCGTCGCCCGGCACATCCTGGGCCCGAGCGCCCGGATCCAGGCCCCGCCGAACCTGGTGGACGCCGAGTACGCCCTGCTCATCGGCGCGGGCATCGACGACTGGGGCGGGGTGTCGCCGCTGACCCCCGACCACGTGAATCCCGAGCGTCCCTGGCCGCACATCGAGGAGCTGGCCGAGCGCACCCGGGCCGCCGGTTTCGAGCTGCGCGAACGCCTCACCATCTATCCGGAGTTCCTGCGGCGCGGCGAGCCCTGGCTGGACCCCCGCCTGCTGCCGCACGTACGGGCGCTGGCCGACCCGGAGACCGGGCTGGCCGACGAGACGGCCACCGTCGAGGGACGGCCCTGGCAGGAGCCCGACGAGGGGTTCGTCGCCTACGGGCGCACCGATCTGCACGCCACCATCGACACCGAGGGCCGCACCGGCGACCGCCGCGACGACTTCGACCACGTCTACGGGGACTGGGAGGCGCTCCGCGAGGCGGCGGCTCCGGGGATGGTGGCCGAGCGCATCGACACCGACGTGCGCGCCGCCCTCGCACAGGCCGCCGACGATCCCACGAAGCTGACCGACGCGCAGGCGCTCGCGCTGCTGCACGCGGACGGCCCGGCCCTCGACGCGCTGTGCCGGATCGCCGACGACCTGCGCAAGTCGGTCGTGGGTGACGAGGTCACCTACATCGTCACGCGCAACATCAACTTCACCAACGTCTGCTACACCGGCTGCCGTTTCTGCGCGTTCGCGCAGCGCCGCACGGACGCCGACGCGTACACGCTGTCGCTGGACCAGGTCGCGGACCGGGCCGCCCAGGCCTGGGACGTCGGCGCGGTCGAGGTGTGCATGCAGGGCGGCATCCATCCGGACCTGCCCGGGACGGCGTACTTCGACATCGCGCGCGCGGTGAAGGAGCGGGTCCCCGGCATGCACGTGCACGCCTTCTCCCCGATGGAGGTCGTCAACGGGGCCACGCGGACGGGGATGTCCGTACGGGACTGGCTGACGGCGGCCAAGGAGTCCGGGCTGGATTCCATCCCGGGCACGGCGGCGGAGATCCTCGACGACGAGGTCCGCTGGGTGCTCACGAAGGGGAAGCTGCCGACGGCCGACTGGATCGACGTCATCACGACGGCGCACGAGCTCGGCATCCGGTCCTCGTCGACCATGATGTACGGGCACGTGGACCAGCCGCGGCACTGGCTCGGCCACTTCCGCACGCTGGCCCGCATCCAGCAGGCCGCACGGTCCAGGGGCGTGGGCGGCTTCACGGAGTTCGTCACGCTGCCCTTCATCCACACCAACGCGCCCGTGTACCTGGCGGGCATCGCCCGGCCCGGTCCGACGGTCCGCGACAACCGCGCGGTGACGGCGATGGCGCGGCTCCTGCTCCACCCGCACATCACGAACATCCAGACGAGCTGGGTGAAGCTGGGCACGGAGGGCGCGGCCGAGATGCTCCGCTCCGGGGCCAACGACCTGGGCGGGACCCTGATGGAGGAGACCATCTCCCGGATGGCGGGGTCGAGTTACGGCTCGTACAAATCCGTGCAGGACCTGATCGCCGTCGCCGAGGCGGCCGGGCGGCCCGCGAAGGCCCGTACGACGCTGTACGGGGAGGTGCCGCGGGAGCGGCAGGACGCGGCCCGCGCCTCGGACGGGCACCTGCCGGAGCTGTTGCCGGTCCTCGACTGAGCGACGAGCCACGAGGCCGCGGGGGCGGGTGCGGTCGCGGCGGGAGTCCGGGGGCCGGGCTCCCGCCGGGGCATTGGCCGAAACCAACCGGCTCGAAGGCAAGTGGCAAAACGTGCCATGAGCCAGTCGGCGGCCGGAAGTGTTCGCAATCTGGCCGTTCTCTGATCACTTACGGGCCTCTTGGCGAACCACTTCCGGATTCGATCGAAGCTGTCCACTACAGTGCGGGTTTCGCATGCGCGGCGGGTACGAGTGCAGTGCCGGGCGCCGGGCATCGGGTGAAGTGGTCAGCGGGGGGCGCGGTGCCGGGGGTGGACGAAGTGATCGGTACGAACGGCGGGGCGCACGGCCCTGCACCTGCGGTGGGCCCTGCAGCGACGGCCGGACCCGGCTGCGGATCCGCCACCGGACCCACGGCAGGACCTGTGGCTGGACCCGCGGCCGGCTTCGCCGCCGGGCCCCTGGCCAGGTTCCCCGCCGGGCCCCGGCCCACGGCGGCCCCGGTGGCCGGACACCTCGGAATCGGCCACGCTGCCGCACCTGCCGACGGCCCCGCCGAACCAACGGCCGCGACCGCCACCGGAGTCGGACCGGCACCCGTGCCCGGCCCCCCGGCCGCACCCGTCGGATACGGATACATGCCCGCACCCGCCGCCGTAGCCGAACCCCTCGGACACGGACCCGGATTCGCCACCGGACCCGCGGACGGCCCGGCAGCCGGATTCGCCACCGGACCGGGACCCGGAGCCGCGCCCGCGGGCGTACCCGCCGCACCAACGCTCGGCCCCCCACACGGGACCGGAGCCGCACCCCTCGGACACGGACCCGGGTTCGCACCCGCCGCCGCAGCCGAACCCCTCGGACACGGACCCGGATTCGCCACCGGACCCGCGGACGGCCCGGCAGCCGGATTCGCCACCGGGCCGGGACCCGGAGCCGCGCCCGCGGGCGTACCCGCCGCACCAACGCTCGGCCCCCCACACGAGACCGGAGCCGCACCCCTCGGACACGGACCCGGGTTCACCACCGGACCCGCGGACGGCCCGGCAGCCGGATTCGCCACCGGGCCGGGACCCGGAGCCGCGCCCGCGGGCGTACCCGCCGCACCAACGCTCGGCCCCCCACACGAGACCGGAGCCGCACCCCTCGGACACGGACCCGGGTTCGCACCCGCCGCCGTAGCCGAACCCCTCGGACACGGGCACACGGCCGCACCCGCCGTCGTAGCCGGGCAGGGTGGCGGCGACGGGCCCGGGGCCGGAGCCCCCGGAGGCGGGGAGGTGGCCGGGCCCGCCGCCGGCGAGACGCACCGGACGCTCGGGCGGGCCGTCGTCACCGGGCTCTGGGGACGCATCGAGCAGCAGGACTTCCGCGGCCGTGTCCGCGGCACGCTCCTCGGCTCCGCGCTCGGGGACGCCCTCGGCGCCCCCCTCGCCGGCCTCACCCTCGACGGCATCCGCGAGGCCCACGGCCCGGACGGCCTGACCTCGCCCGCGCCCGCCGACGGCCGCCGCGGCTGGGTGACCGCAGCCACCCAGCTCACCCTCTTCACCGTGGACGGGCTGATACGGGCCCACGTACGCCGGGACACCGGCGCCTGGCACCCGCCCACCGACATCCACCGCGCGTACCTGCGCTGGGCCGCCACCCAGAACGACTGGGGCCCCGACGAGCGCCGCAAGGACAACGGCTGGCTCGCGCAGGAGGAGTGGCTCTACGCCCGCCGCGGCCCGGACCGCGCCTGCCTGACGGGCTTCGCCGACGAAACCCTCGGCACCCTCGACCAGCCGAAGAACCCCGCCGCCCGTGACGCGGCCGCCGCCTCCCGCTCGGCCCCCTTCGGGCTGCTGGTCGGCTGGGAGCCCGCCCTCGTCCTCCAGCTCGCCGTCGAGTGCGCCGCGCAGAGCCACGGCCACCCCACCGCCTGCCTCTCGGCCGGCGCCCTCGCCGTCATCGTCCACGGCCTGACCCGCGGCGACTCCCTCGACTCCGCCGTCCAGCGCACCCTGGGCCTGCTGGGCGCCCGCCCCGGCCACCGGCCCGTCACGGACGCCCTCCAGCGCGGCCTGTCGGCCGTCACGCAGGGCTCGCCCGGCCCCCGGGCCGTCGAAACCGTGGGCCGGGCGGCCGACGCCGCGGACGCCGCGGACGCCCTCGCCGTAGCCGTCTACTGCGCCCTGGTCGCCGAGGACGTCGCGCAGGGCCTGCGCCTCGCCGTCAACCACGGCGGCGACTCCACCGCCGCCGGCGCCCTGTGCGGGGCGCTCCTCGGCGCCCTGCACAGCGAGACGGCCCTCCCGGCCGCCTGGCTCGCCGAGCTGGAAGGCCGCGCCACGCTGCTGGAGATCGCCGACGACTTCGCCCTGGAGATGACCCAGGGCCCGTCCCTCCACAGCCCTGCGGACGCCTCCCCCGGCTGGCTGGCCCGCTACCCACGAGGCTGACGCACGGCAGGCGTACGGCCGAAGCACCACCCCGCCATCTGGCGCCCCCTCAACAATCCCGGGTCCAGCCCGTACCGTTGCGGGTCCCACGTCTCGGAGGTGCCAGAACCCATGCGGATCGCCACGACCATCTTCCTCACCGACCGCACCATCTCCCCCGTACGCCTGGCCGGCAGCCTGGAGGAGCGCGGCTTCTCGGGCCTCTACCTCCCGGAGCACACCCACATCCCGGTCTCCCGCGACACCTCCGCCCCCATGGGCGGCGAACTCCCCGAGATGTACGGGCGCACCCTCGACCCCTTCGTGGCCCTCGGCCAGGCCGCCGCCGTGACCGAGCGCCTGCACCTCGGCACCGGCATCACCCTCGTCGCCCAGCACGATCCGATCGACCTCGCGAAGCAGGTCGCCACCCTGGACCACCTCTGCGGCGGCCGTTTCACCCTGGGCGTCGGCTACGGCTGGAACGTGGAGGAGGCCGCCGACCACGGCGTGGAGTGGCGCACCCGCCGCGAACTGGTCCGCGACCGCATGGCGCTGATGCGCGCCCTGTGGGCCCCGGAGCCCACGGCGTACGTCGGCCAGCACTGCTCCGTCCAGGCCAGCAGCGCCCACCCCAAGCCGGTCCAGACCCCGCGCGAACTCGCGCCCGGAGTCCCCCTGCACGGCCCCCGGACCCTGATCGGCGGCGCGGCCGGCCCGAAGCTCTTCGCCGCGATCGCCGACCACGCCGACGGCTGGCTCCCGATCGGCGGCGGGGGCCTCACCGAGTCCCTCCCGGTGCTGCGTCAGGTCTGGGAGACCGCCGGGCGCGACCCCAAGTCCCTCCAGGTGGTCCCGTACGCCGTCCAGCCCACCCCCGGCAAGCTGAGCCACTACGCCGACCTGGGCATCGAGGAGGTCGTCCTCCAGCTCCCCTCCGCGCCGAAGCCGCAGGTGCTGCGCGCCCTGGACGAGTTCGCCCAGTACCTCTGAGCGCGCCCGCCCGGCCGCTGCGTAGGCTCGACCGGACTGCACGCGGGGGACCTGAGGAGAGCGACATGGACACGGCCGGTACGGCCCGGGCATCCGGGCCCACGGGGAAGGCCGCCCCCTCCGGGTCCCGGCGCGCACGGAACTCCCTGTTCTGGGCCGCGCTCATCGCGGGAGGCGGCACGCTGGGCGGCTTCATCTCCCAGTTCCCGTACGGCCTGTTGTACGTCGGCGTGCTCATCGTCCTCGCCGCCGCCGGACTCGGCGCGGCCGTCGCCGGCTCGAACTGGAACCGGGCCGGCGCCGCCGCCATCGTGGGCTTCGGCACCATGGCGCTCGGCCTCTTCGCCGGGTCCAACCTGAACGAGTCGTACCTCAAGGTGCTCGGCGAGCGGGTGGACGCGGTGGTGGTGGAGGCCCGCGAGTACGCCAACTCCAAGGGCGACGCCCGCTTCTACTGCCGCGTGGTCGACACCTCGGGCGAGAGCCACGAGCTCGACGCCATTCAGAACTGCTACGCCGAGGTGGCGCCGGGCGGGCACGTCGTCCTGTTCGAGGACCGGCTCGGCGGCCTCGACCCCTGGATGGAGACCACCGGCAGCCGCGCCCTCGACCCGCTGGGCCTGGGCATCACCGGCGGCCTCTTCCTCCTCATCGGCGGCACGATGTTCACCGCCGGTCAGCGCCGCCGCTCGGACGAGGACGTCCACCAGAAGCACCTCCGCAAGCACGGCCCGGCCCGGCGGCCACGGGAGTAGGCCGCCGAAATCCCCTCGACGGCCGCAGCCCGCCGCGCCGATCATGACGCCATGACGAACCGAGGAGCGGACGCCGACGTGGACCGGGACACCGAAAGCCAGTGGGAGGGGCTCCCGGCCGGTATCCGCACCCAGGTCGACGGATACGTCCTGCAGGACGACGGCTTCCAGGCCGTCCGGCTCGTGTGGGAGGCCGGCCGCGCCGAGGGCGTGGGCCTGTACGAAGCGCAGAAGATCGTCCACCTGCGCTGCCTGCACTTCGGCGACCGGGTGGCCCGCACGCCCGACTCGCCGCTCGACCTGGACTCGCTCGCCGCCCTCGCCCGCGGCATCCGCGCCCGCGTGGTGGCCGTCGAGGCCGTCTGGGACGGGGACACCGTTCACGACTGGTTCGTGAACCTGCTGGCCGTCACGGACGACCCCGCCGGGGAGAAGTGCCTGGCCACGATCTACCGGGGCACGGCCGTACGCGCCCTGGACGGCGCCGACGGGGGCGCCCTCCACCCTTCGGCGGCCGCCGCCACCCGCGCGGGCGGTGACCTGGCCGCCCACCTCGGCGTGCCCTTCCACTTCGCCAGCCCGGACACCCCGGACGACGGGGCGCCCCGCTGGCGGCCCTGACCGCCCGGACGGGTGCTCAGGGCTCCAGGAGCCCCGGCATCCCGTCCACCAGGACCACGACACCGACGACATCCCCGTGGGCCGACCGCCCGACCCATACGGGGTGGACCCCGTCCGAGCCGGCCGCCCGGAGGATGACGGGCCCGGTCAGCCCGTGCGCCTGTGCGGAGAAGACCGGCCACTCCCCGAACGCGGGCCGGTCCATCCACCGCTGCTCCTCGGGGACGTGGGCGCCGGTGTCCCGCCTGGGCCCCTTCGAGCCGCGCGGTTCGTGCGACACCCGGCCCCGGCCGCCGAGGCCGAGGGTCACCGTGGTCCGGGAGGCCTCCTCGTCGAACTCCGGTGCCTGCGGCCCGGTGTAGTCCCAGACGCGCGTCAACCGGGTCAGCAGCCGGTCCCCGTCCAGGAGCCGGTAATCGACTTCGGCGGCGCGGCGGCCGTGCTCGTCGTAGACCCAGACGCCGACGTGGCGCTCCACCCAGGAGATGAGCCGAACCTCCAGCGGCGCCTACATCCGCGGGCCGGCCCGGCGGGCCAGTTCGGCCCAGACCGTCTTGCCGACGACCCGGTCCGTGACGCCCCAGTCGGCGGCGACAGCGTCCACGATGCGCAGCCCGTAGCCGGATTCCGCCTGGTAGGCGTGCGGCGCCACGGCGGGGCGGCGGTCGCGGCGGGCGTCGGAGACCTCGACGCGCAGGATCTCTTCCAGGAGCGTCAGCTTGAGCTCGAAGTCCCGCCCGGGAACCCGCCCGTGGGCGACGGCGTTGGCGGCGAGCTCGGCCACGAGGAGTCCGGCGTCGGCGGAGAGCGCGGTGGACTCGGGAAAGCCCCAGTCGTGCAGCTCGACGAGGGCCAGCTGGCGGGCGAGGCGGGCCCCGCAGCGGGAGGAACTGAAACGCTGAGTGAACACGCGTACGAGGGTCCGGGCGGTGCCGGAGGGTGTGGTCATGGACTGAACGTCCCGCGTGGCCAGGGAAGTTCCCAGCAGGGCACCTACTACTTTTCAACTGTAGTAGTCCACCCCCTGGACAGTGGCAGTCACCGTGCGTGACCCTTTGTTCGGGGAGGTGACCGCTGTGACGACTGTCGACGAGAGCGGCGACGCCGAGGGCGAGCCGGACGACGACCTGCGGAACTTCGGCGAGACCATCAAGGCGTTCCGCAAACGGGCCGACCTGACGCAGGAGCAGCTGTGCCCCCGGGTCGGCTACTCGGTGCAGTACGTGGCCTCGGTTGAGCAGGGACGCCGCCACCCGTCCACGAAGTTCGTGGAGAAGGCGGAGGAGGCGCTGGACGCTTTCGGAGTCATCCGCATCGCGGCGAAGAAGCTGGCTCGGCGGCGGGGGCTGGCTCGGTGGTTCCGGCGGTGGGCGGAACTGGAGGAGGAGGCGGTCGCGCTCAACACGTACGAGTGCCGGTCGATCCCCGGTCTGTTACAGACGGAGGCATACGCGCGGGCCCAAATTCGGGACGTGCCGCCAGTGGCCACACCGGAAGAGGCGGAGGCGCGCGTCGCCTTCCGGATGGCCCGCCAGGCATTGCTCCTCAAGACCCCGTACGTCGCCTTCAGCTTCATCATCGAGCAGGCAGTGATCGAGCGCCAGACGGGCGGCCCAGCGGTAACGCGCGAGCTGATCGACCACCTGCTGGAAGTGGGGAAGCTGCCCAATGTGGACCTTCAGATCATGCCGACGGTGAGCCCGGAGCATGCAGGTCCCGGCGGCCCCTTCCGACTCCTCGAAACCCAGGAGCACGACTGGCTGGGCTACAGCGAGGGCCAGCAGACAGGCCAGGTAATCGCCGACCTGAAAGACATCAGCATCCTCCATCAGCGGTATGCCAAACTTCGCATCCAGGCCCTCAACCCCGCCGAAAGCGCGGGCCTGTTGATGCGAATGCGAGGATCCCTGTGAACAGCTCCCGGCTCCGGTGGTTCAAGAGCAGTTACAGCAGCAGCGACGGCGACGACTGCGTCGAGGTCGCCCTCTCCTGGCACAAGTCCACCTACAGCGGCAGCGAGGGTGACAGCTGCGTCGAGGTCGCCTCCTGCGCGGACGCCGTCCACATCCGGGACTCCAAGGTGGCGGCCGGCCCCGAGCTGGCCGTCGCGCCGGCGAGCTGGGGCGTGTTCCTCGGTGGGATCACGGCCGGTTAGGCCCTGAGAACATGCGGCAGGGCCTCCCCGGGGTTCCGGTGAGGCCCTGCCGTTGCCTGCGGTCAGCTCATCAGCGGCGAGCCGACCAGCTGCCAGGTGATGGGACCCTTGGCGTCGCCCTCGATGTCGTAGACGACCGTCGCGTCGCCGGACCACTGCTTGCCCGGGTCCAGGGTGACCGCCGGGGTCAGGCAGGCGAAGGCGCCTTCGGGCGCCGCGTTGATGTTGGCCGTGAGGTCACAGGTCTTGCTGTTGACCACGACGTCGGTGCCGCCCGGCACACGGCTCTCCAGCCGCGTCGTCACCTTGAACGAGGTGAAGCGCTTGCTGGTCAGGTCGGACTGACCGTCGTTGATGAAGCCCCAGTTGACGGTCGCCTTGCCGCGGACCTTGTTGTCCGGGAGCGCCTCGACGCAGGTCGGCGCGTTCAGCTGCGCCTCGGGGATGGCGCCCGGCATCGACTGGATCCGGGAGTTGCCGGTCGTGGTGCAGGTCTGCGCCGCGCTGGCGGACTGCGAGACGGAGATGATCCCCGAGAAGGCGACGGCGGCTGCGGCGACCGCGGAGGCTCGGAAAAGGTTCTTGTTCATGACGGTGTCTCCCCCAGGTGAGTGGGGGTTGATCTTATGCAGCGACATTCAGCCGGGCGACATCATTTTCGCAGGTCAGAGGCCATGTGGCCGATACTCGCCGCTCGCTTGAACCGAGGGGAAGCGAGGCCGGACCCGTGTCACTCAGGCGGCAGCCGGGTCCCGGGGCTCAAGCGGAATGCGGGCGCGGCGGAGGCAGGGCACTTACTGGCCAAAGCTTCGCCGTGGCCGGAGTTCCCGCGCCCCGGCCGGGTTTCGTACGCTGCCAAGCATGATCGATTCACGTACCCACGTCCGCGTCGCCCGGCCCTCCCTCGATCTGAAGGCCGCCGAACGCTTCTACGTCGACGGGCTCGGCCTGGAGGTGCAGTGGCGCAGCACCGAGAGCGCGCCCGGGGAGCACGACCTGCTGATGGTCGGGCCGGCCGGGGGCGGATGGCACTTCGAGCTGACCCGTGACGCCTCGAACCCGATCCTGCCCGCACCGACCGTCGACGACCTCTTCGTGGTCTATCTCGGCGAGACGCCCGACGAGGCGCTGGTCCAGCGGCTGGTCGAGCACGGCGGGACGCGCGTCACCGCCCACAACCCGTACTGGGAGGAGTGGGGGGTCACCATCGAGGACCCCGACGGCTACCGGCTCGTGCTCTGTTCCCGTACCTGGGGCTGAGCGGCCGGCGCGGCCTCCTGGGCGTCGAGGAGCTCGTCCCAGTGCTCCCGGGTCCACTCGCACGCCGCGTCGAGCGGGCCCAGGAGGCCGCGGCCGAGCGGGGTGAGGGCGTACTCGACGACGGGGAGACGGACGGGGCGGCGTACGTCCTGACGGCCTCCAACGCGGGCGCGGACCGGCACCCGGCGTGGTACCTGAACCTGGTCTCCGACCCGGCCGTCATCCTCCAGGTCGGCGCCGGGTCCTTCCCGGCGACGGCCCGCCGCGCCACGCCCGCCGAGGCGGACCGGCTGTGGCCGGTGGTGGTGGCCGCGATGCCCTCGTACGCGGCCTACCGGGCGGCGACGGCCCGCGAGATCCCGCTGGTCCTGGTCACCCGTACCGGCTGAGACGGGGTCACTTGACCGACGGGGCCTTGGGGAGGTGGTCCAGGGGTGCCTTGAGGGAGGCGTCCGTGGCGCCCGTGGCGGTCCCGGCGGCGGAGGTGGTCACCGCGACCGCCGTCTTCGCGTCCTGGACGGTCCGGGCCGGGTGGTCGACGATGTCGACGACGCGGCCGACGACCGGGGGCGTCTGGGCGGGCGCCTGGTCGGCGTGCGCGGCGACGGGGGTGAGTGCGAGGGCGGCGCCGCCGGAGACGACCAGGGCGGCGAGGGTGCGCTTCATGGCGTTCATGCCCCGCCCAACGACGCCCCCGTGCCCGTGGTCACCACCCGTTTCCGCCGGGAACGCCGGCGGCCCCGGATCGGGGGGACCGGTCCGGGGCCGCGGGAATGACTCGGCGGGTGGTGCGCGGGGGGCGCGGGAGGGGGGTGGTCAGTCCTCGACCACCAGGGCCGGGGTGGACTTCGTCAGGACCTCGCCGCGGAAGAAGGCGGGGCTGCGGCGCTCGGTGACGAACATGACGACCAGGCCGAGGGCCAGCAGGCCGACGCCGATGACGAAGACGTTGCCGACGCCGAGGCCCGGGATGGTGGAACCGGAGCCGTAGGTCGGGTCCCAGGCGTCGTAGAGGGTCTTGAAGAAGACCGCGGCCAGCAGCAGCCCGCCCAGGACCGGGAAGACGCCCTTGAAGAGCAGGTCGCGGGAGGAGCGGCGCAGCTCGGCGCGGAAGTACCAGACGCAGGCGAAGGCCGTCAGCGAGTAGTAGAAGCAGATCATCAGGCCGAGCGCGAAGATCGTGTCGGTCAGGACGTTCTCGCTGACCAGGGTCATCACCGTGTAGAAGGCGCCGGTGGCGACACCCGCCATGACGGTGGCGCGGCCCGGGGTCTTGAACTTCGGGTGGACCTTGGCGTAGGAGGGCGGCAGGGCCTCGTACGTCGACATGGCGAGGACCGTGCGGGCCACCGGGATGAAGGTGGTCTGCAGGGAGGCGGCGGCGGAGGCCAGGACGGCCACGAAGAGCAGGACGCCGAGCACCGGGCCCATCACGGGGCCGGCGAGGGCCGCGAAGACGTTGCCGGAGGTCTCCTCGTTGGCCAGGCCGAGGCCTTCGCCGCCCGCGCCGACGGCCATCTGGGCGGCGACGCCGGTGGCGAGGTAGGAGCCGACCAGGACGACCATCGCGATGAGCGAGGCGCGGCCGGGGGTCTTCGTGGAGCCGGTGGTCTCCTCGTTGGTGGCCAGGCACGCGTCCCAGCCCCAGTACATGAAGATCGAGAGCGAGAGTCCGGCGGTGAAGGCCGCCATGGACTCGACCGCGAAGGGGTTCATCCAGGACCAGGAGAAGTCCAGGCCGGTGTCGAAGGTGCCGGCGGAGGCCTTCTGGAAGGCCATCGCGACGAAGACGGCGAGCACGAGGAGCTGGAGGCCGACCAGGGCGTACTGGACGCCCTTGGTGGCGGTCATGCCGCGGTAGCTGATGGCGGTCGCGACGGCGATCAGCGTCAGGCAGGTGGCGATGTGGACGAGCTTGTTGTCGTCCAGGGCCGCGATCGACTCGTTGCCGGTGATCTCGCCGGCCAGCAGCCAGAAGTACGAGGTGGCGACGCCCGCGAGGTTGGAGAGGACGATGATCGTGGCGATCACCAGGCCCCAGCCGCACATCCAGCCGATCCGCGGGCCGAAGGCCTTGACGGTCCAGGTGAAGGAGGTGCCGCAGTCCGGCATGGCCTTGTTGAGCTCGCGGTAGGCGAAGGCGACCAGGAGCATCGGGAGGAAGCCGGCGAGGAAGATGGCCGGCATCTGCATGCCGACCTCCCCGGCGGTCGAGCCGAGGGTCGAGGTCAGGCAGTAGACGGGGGCGACGGTGGAGATGCCGATGACGGCGCTTCCCACGAGGCCGACGGAGCCCTTGCCGAGGCCCTTGCTGCGAACGTCGCCCTCGGCGACGCCGCTTACCGTGTCTCCGGCCCGAGGCCGAACGTCCAGCTGAGTCATGGGTCAGGACGTTAGATGGTGCGTATTCCACATCTGGAGGATCGAAGTCCGGAATCCGACCCCTCCGAACGCCTTGGAATTCTGCGGCCGAGACCGTTCACGAACGCTTAATACAAGGTTCACTTCGACATCCGGCCATGCTTCAGCAGGCTCCCGAGAAAAGCTTTCGGTATGCGGAAACCGCAGCCATGCCCGTTTTGGGCGTTTCTAAACTTTCCCGTACGAGTTTTCGGCCATCCGGTTTGCCGTGAACATGACGCCCACCCTAGAGTCGCCGCCGTTCAAGGTCATTTACGTACGGGGGACATCGCGCACATGCGTTTCAAGCCACTGGTCATCACCGTCACGGCCACCGCGGCCCTCCTCTCCCTCACCGGCTGCGGAAGCGGCGACAACCCGACGCTCGGCGGCATCGGCGGGGATTCCGTCGCGACGGGCGGGGACAACGCCTACAACGGCACCGGCGACGGCGGCCCCAACGAGGGCACGCTGGACAACCCGACGAAGAACGGCGGAGTCAACGGCAACGCCCCCAAGGACGGGACGGCGTTCCAGAAGCTCCCCAAGGCGGCCACCATGGCCGCGGCCGCCCGCTTCGTCAACGGATTCACCGACTGCGACCCGATCAGGCCCGTCCCCGCGGGCGGCGGATCGAGCACCGGCCCGGACGAGAAGTTCATCAAGTCCGCCACCGTCATCGAGCAAGGAACCTGCGGCAGCAGGGGCCGCACCTCGATCTACATGATCAAGGACGCGAAGGCCTTCCAGACCGCCTTCAAGGCCGAGATCGCCGCGCAGCAGGGCGGGGACCCCAACGGCGGCATCGTCATCGGGCAGGACTTCGCCATGGGATCCGAGAGCTCGGACGCCATGAGCGCCCTGCTGACCCCGCAGGCCGGGCTCCTGATGCTGAACTGCCACGAGGGCTTCAAACCGCCGAGCGGCTACCGGAAGGAACCGGCCCTCGTGAAGGGCTGCGTCCTCACCGACTACTACGTGGACTGAGCGGGCGCCCCGGTCCGGTGGACCCGGGGGCCCACCGGACCGGGCCGGCATCCGCAAGACTGTCCCCATGCCCACGGCCGATGAGCTCCTCAGCGCGGAAACCGTCACCACCCTGGCCCGGCTGCTCGCCCGGGCGGGCGGGCGCCGGTCCTCGCCCGCCCTGCGCGCCCGCGCCGACGCCCTCGACGGGCTGTCGTTCAGCGGGCGCGTCGGGGCCGTCCGCGACGCCGTGCTCGCCGACCTCCCCGAGGACTGGCCCGGCTTCGAGGCCGTCGTGCGCACCGCCCTCGCCGACCCCGGCTTCGAGGGCTGGATGACCTTCCCCGTCAACGAGGCCGTCGCCGTCCGCGGGCGGGAGGCGTTCGAGCCCGGGCTGGCGCTGCTGCACGACCTCACCTCCCGGCTGACCGCCGAATCCGCCGTACGGCCCTTCCTGCGCGCCGACCCGGCCCGCGCCCTGGCCGTCGTACAGAAGTGGACGGACGACCCGGACCCGCACGTACGGCGCCTCGCCAGCGAGGGCACCCGGCCCCGGCTGCCCTGGGCCCCGCAGCTGCCCGCCTTCGTCGCCGACCCGCGCCCGGCCCTGCCGGTCCTGGACGCCCTCTACCGCGACGAGTCCGAGTACGTCCGCCGCTCCGTCTCCAACCACCTCAACGACATCAGCCGCGACCACCCCGCCCTCGCCGTCGAGACCGCGGCCCGCTGGCTGACCGGGCCCACCGGCACGACGGACCGCGTCGTACGGCACGGCCTGCGCACCCTGATCAAGGCCGGGCGGCCCGAGGCCCTGACCCTGCTCGGACACTCCCCCGACGTGCCGGTCACCGTGCGCGGCCCCGAGGTCGCCACCCCGCGGGTCGCCGTCGGCGAGTACCTCGTCTTCGACTACGCGGTCACCAACACCGGCACGCTCCCGGCCGAGCTCGTCGTCGACTACGTCGTGCACCACACCAAGGCGAACGGCACCCGCACCCCCAAGGTCTTCAAACTCCTCACCCGCGCCCTGGCCCCCGGCGAAACCCTCGGCGGCACCAAGCGGCACTCCTTCAAGCCGATCACCACCCGCCGCTACCACTCCGGCGAGCACCTGGTGCAGCTCCAGGTCAACGGACGGGTCCGCGGCGAGGCCGTTTTCTCGCTGGACGCGCCCTGACCCCGCCTGGCAGGCCCCCCATGATCTACCTCTGATCTTGGCCAGTGCTCCGCCCTTCAGGGCGGGGGTGAAGGCCATCCTTGGCCCGGAGGCGCGGGGCGCCGGAGTGCTCTGCGCCTCCGGGGTGACGGTTAGACGGGGCGCTGCTGGTTTTCGATGTACTGCCTGACGGCGGTCAGGGGTGCCCCGCCGCATGATCCGGCGAAGTAGGAGCCGGACCAGAAGTGTCCGCCCCACAGGTACCGGCGGACGTGGCTCTCGTACTCCTGGCGCAGCCTGCGGGAGCTGACGCCCTTGAGGGAGTTGACCAGCTTGGAGAGCTGGACTTTCGGCGGGTAGTGCACGAGCAGGTGCACGTGGTCCTGTTCGCCGTTGAACTGTTTCAGCTCGGCCTCGAAGTCGGCGCAGACCTCCCCCATGATCTCTTCGGTGCGGGTCAGCATGATGTCGGTGAACGCCTTCCGCCGGTACTTCGTGACGAAAACCAAATGAACGTGCAGGTTGTGGACAACGTGGCGACCGGTTCTGACATCGGGATTAGGGTTCCAGCGCGGTGACATAAACCAATGCTAGGGTCCCGATTTGTGAGTCAAGACACCCTGGTCAAGAGGCAGTTCGGGCACCGTGCCCGGCTTGAGCTGTCGCGCGCCGAGGTGTTGAAGACTGATGGCCAGGCGCACGCGGCCCGCACCATGTGGAACCTGCTGCACGCCTGGTGGCGGATGATGCCGAAGGAAAAACGGACTCTTGCGAACGCGGACGCCGCGATCCGGCAGGCCCGCGAGGACATCGACTTTCTCGCCGTCCTCCCCGCGCAGGCCGCGCAAGCGGTGCTCAAGACGTACTTCCAGGCGTGGAAGAACTGCTGGGACGGCCGCGCCGACGCCCCGAATTTCAAGGGCAGGTTCCGCACGGTGATGTCCGTGGACATTCCGCAGGGCCGGGACCTGAACATCGTCCGCGTGCACCGCCGCTGGGGCATGGCCAGCATTCCCAAGATGGGCCGGGTCCGGTTCCGGTGGACCAAGGACCTGCCCGTGGGCAAGCACGCCAACGGGGAGAACCGGATCACCGGGGCGCGGCTGGTCAAGGACGTGCTCGGCTGGCACATCGCCTTCCGTGTTCAGACCTTGGAGGTCAAGCCCGATCCCCACCAGGGGCCGGACGTCGGCATAGATGTGGGCGTCACCGTGCCCATTGCCCTCTCAGACGGCGAAACGTACGAGCACGGCGAATGGCTGACCACGAAGGAGAAAGCCAAGCTTCTGCACCTGGAGCAGCGCGCCGCGCAGCGTAAGCAGCACCGCAAGCCCGGCGAGCGCACCAGCCGTCGGCTGCACCGCACCTACGACCGGATTGCAGGACTCCGCGCGAAAGCCAAGCGCCGGGCCCTGGACTGGCAGCACCAGACGACCACCGCCATCGCCCGCACATACGGCACCGTTGTGGTCGAAGCACTCACCATCACGAACATGGTCAAGTCGGCCAGGGGAACGATCGAGGAGCCGGGGAAGAACGTTGCCCAGAAAACTGGGCTGAACCGCTCCATCAGCGGGGAGGCGTGGGGCCGCACGGTCACCATGCTGACGTACAAGACCGCCCAGCACGGCGGCACCCTGGTCAAGGTCCCCGCCCCCGGCACCTCCAGGCGCTGCTCCGCGTGCGGCCTCATCACGCCCGGGAGCCGGGAGTCCCAGGCCGTGTTCGTGTGCAAGAACCCGGACTGCGGCTGGTCGGGCAACGCCGACCACAACGCAGCCCGGAACGTCTTGCACCTGTACCGGATGGGCCACGCGCTCATCCCGGCTGCCGGAAGGGCAGTCGTCAGGCGCGCCAAGCGCGTCAAACCCGCTGCCGCAAGGTAAGCAGGAATCTCCCGGCTTCAGCCGGGAGAGCACTTCAAGGAATCGAGTCCCACCCCGCCCGACCGGACACGGTGGAGGTGTGGTTCACCGCCCCGCCCGAACCGGACCCGGGCCCGGATGCCGCCCCGGACCCGCAGCGGCGGTACCTGCGGTGGGCCCTGCCGGACGACGGCCGTCCGCCCACGGCCCAGGCCGCCGCCGCGCTGGAGCTGCTCTCGGCCACCGACCCGCGGGCCCTCACGGACGGCGGCTGACCGGGGCACGGCAAGGGGGCGCGGCAGGGCGGTGCCCCACCTTGCCGTGTCGGCTCAGCCCGGCTCAGAACGCCTCAGCCCGTCCAGACGATCGACTGGATCTCGCTGTACGCGTGCAGCGCGTACGAGCCCACGTCGCGCCCCACCCCGCTGCGCTTGAAGCCGCCGAACGGGGCCTCCATGTTCCGGCCGATGGTGTTCACGCCCACCCCGCCCGCCCGCAGCCGCCGCGCCACGCGGAACGCGCGCGCCGAGTCCCCCGACCACACGTAGCTCAGCAGGCCGAAGTCGCTGTCGTTGGCCAGCCGGACCGCCTCGTCCTCGTCCCCGTCGAAGGGGACGACCACGACCACCGGGCCGAAGATCTCCTCGCGCACCACCCGCATGTCGTTCGTGCAGTCGACGAGGAGGGTCGGGGCCACGTAGAAGCCCTTGCCGCCCTCCCCCACCACCGGGCGCTCGCCGCCGTACGTGATCCGCGCGCCCTCCTTCTTCCCCAGCTCGACGTACGACTCCACCCGGTCCCGGTGCACCGCCGAGATCACCGGGCCCACCACCGTGCCGGCCGCCGCCGGGTCGCCGACCTTCATGAAGGCCAGGTAGCCGGCGAGCTTCTCGATCAGCCGGTCGTAGACGGAACGGTGCGCGATCACCCGGGTCGGGGCGGTGCAGATCTGCCCGGAGTAGAAGGAGAAGGTCGTCCCGATCCCCATCACGGCCGCGTCCAGGTCCGCGTCCCCGAAGACGATCGCCGCACCCTTGCCGCCGAGCTCCATCAGCTGCCGCTTCATCGTGCGGCCGCAGACCTCCGCGATGCGCTGCCCGACGCCCGTGGAACCGGTGAAGGACACCATGTCCACGTACGGGGAGTCCACGGCGGCCTCGCCGACCTCCACCGACCGGCCGTTCACCACGTTCACCACACCCGCCGGCACCCCGGCCTCGTGCAGCGCCTGCGCCATCTTGAAGACGGACAGCGGGTCCTGCGGCGCCGGCTTCACGACGACCGTGTTGCCCATGGCCAGGGCCGGGGCCACCTTGCCCGCCGGGTTCGCCCACGGGTTGTTGTACGAGGTGATGCAGGTGACCACGCCGACCGGCTGGCGCACCTCCAGCGCGCCCAGGATGCTCGCCCGCCCCATCGGGCCGGCCTCCGTGACCTGCGGCGGGAGGCCCTTCTCGACGGGTTCGAGGGCCCCGCGCGCGTACCGGCGGAAGCGGGCCACGCCGACGCCGACCTGCATGCCCCGCGCGATCCCGGTGGGCGCGCCCGTCTCCGCCCGGGCCAGCGCCGTCCACGGTTCGAACTCCCGCTGCATGATGTCCGCGGCCCGGTCGAGGATCGCCGCCCGCGCCTCGGGCTGCGTACGGGACCAGCCCTCGAAGGCCTCGGCCGCGGCGCGGGCCGCCTCCTCGACCTGCCCGCGCGAGGCCTCGGGCGCGAGCCCGACCACCGACTCGTCCGCCGGGTTGACCACCTCGTAGTGGCCGCCGGCGGGCTCCACCCACTCGCCGCCGATGTAGAGCGGCTGCGGCGCCTCGGTCATCGGGTGCTCACCGTCCTCGTGTCCCGGCCGGACCGGAGCACGATGCCCGGCACCGCGCCCGTCACCTCGTCGTCGCGGATGGTCTCCACGCCGTTGACCCGTACCGAGACGATGCCGATGGCCCGCGCGTCCAGCCGCGGGCTGTCCCCGGGCAGGTCGTGCACGAGCGTCGCCGGGCCCGCCTCGATGCGTTCCGGGTCGAAGAGGACCAGGTCCGCGTGGTAGCCCTCGGCGATGCGGCCGCGCTCGCGCAGCCCGAACAGCCGGGCCGGGTCGTCCGTGAGCATCCGTACCGCCTGCTCCAGCGGCACCAGCTTGCGGCCGCGCAGGCAGTCGCCGAGGAAACGGGTCGTGTACGGGGCCCCGCACATCCGGTCCAGGTGGGCGCCGGCGTCGGAGCCGCCGAGCATGACGTCCTCGTGCTGCCAGGTCTCGGCGCGCAGCGCCCAGCTGGCCGGGTCGTTGTCGGTGGGCATCGGCCACAGGACCGTGCGCAGGTCGTCGTCGGCGCAGATCTCCACCAGGCAGTGGAAGGGGTCCTGGCCGCGCTCGGCCGCGATGTCGTTGACGACGCGCCCGGAGAGGCCCTCGTTCTCCTTGCTGTACGTGTCGCCGATGACGTACCGGCCGAAGTCGGCGAGGCGCCGGAAGACGCCGGCCTCCTTGCTGTCGGCGCGGCTCAGCATCTCGGCGCGCACGCCGGCGTCGCGGAGCCTCTCGATCCGCTCGGGGACGGGCAGGCCGAGGATCTCGCCCCAGCCGGGGATGAGGTTCAGGGCGCAGAAGGTCCCCAGCGACATGTTCATGGGGGTGAGGATCGGCATGGTCAGCGCGACGATGCGGCCGCCGGCCTTGCGGGCGCGCTCGCTGGGGATCAGCTGGCGCGGGACCCGCTCGGGAACGGAGGCGTCGATGGTGAGGACGTTCCAGTTCAGGGGGCGCCCGGCGGCCGCGCTCATGTCGACGAAGAGGTCGATCTCGTCGTCCGAGAACTGGTCGAGGCAGCCGGCGACGATCGCTTCGAGCTGGGTGCCCTCGTGTTCGGCGACGGCCTCGGAGAGCGCGAGGAGCTCGGCCGGCCCGGCGTGCCGGGAGGCGACGGGGGCGCCGGAGCCGTCGGAGTGGGTGGAGGACTGGGTGGTGGACAGGCCCCAGGCGCCGGCGTTCATGGCGTCGTGGAAGAGATCGAGCATCTGCTGCATCTGCTCGGGAGTGGGCTGCCCGCCGACGGCGTCCTCGCCCATGACGTGGCGGCGCAGGGCGCAGTGGCCGACCATGAACCCGGCGTTGACGGCGATCCGGCCCTCCAGCGCGTCGAGGTACTCGCCGAAGGTGGACCAGGTCCAGTCGACGCCCTCCTCCAGGGCCTTGAGGGCCATGCCCTCGACCTTGCTCATCATGCGGCGCGTGTAGTCGGCGTCTTCCGGGCGGGCCGGGTTGAGCGGCGCCAGGGTGAAGCCGCAGTTGCCGCCGGCGACGGTGGTCACGCCGTGGTTCATGGAGGGCGTGGCGTAGGGGTCCCAGAAGAGCTGGGCGTCGTAGTGCGTGTGGGGGTCGACGAAGCCGGGGGCGAGGACCAGGCCGGTGGCGTCCTCGCTGGTACGGGCCTCTTCGGTGACGCTGCCGGGTGCGGCGATCACGGCTATCCGGCCGTCGCGTATCCCCACGTCGGCGACGCGGGCGGGGGCGCCGGTGCCGTCCACGACGGTCGCGCCCTTGATCAGGTGGTCGAGCATGACGTCCCTTCTGCCGGTGTTCGCGTTGCGGCCGTACTGGACATCCGCCTCAAGCGCCGGCGGGGCTGGGTATTTCAGCCTCGCCGGTGTTTGAGTGGGGGTCCCCCCGGACGAAGTCTGGGGGAGGGTCCGGGCAGAGCCCGGTGCCCGGCGGAGCCGGGTTTCCTGGGGCTCCGCCCCAGACCCCGCGCCTCAAACGCCGGCGGGGCTGGACATGGCTAGCGTGAGCGTGGCAGTGCGGGGTGCGGGGGCGGAGCCCCGACCGCGGCGCGGCACCCGCGTGCCCCGGCCGGAGGCCGCCGGGCGGCCGCGGCCTCGGCATGGCCTCCGGCCGGGGCCGGTGCCGGGACGGCGGTCCGGGAAGACACCGTCCCCGTCGCCGGGTCAGACGGCCTGGCGGAAGCGGGTGGTGCGGTGCACCGGGTCCGTGTCTATCTCCGGGATCACGTGCTCGCCGATGAGCTTGATCGTGGTCATCGTGTCCTCGTACGAGACCCCGGTCGGCAGACCGAAGGAGAGCTGGTCGGCGCCCGCCTGCTCCCAGCGCTTGCACTGGGCGCGGACCTCCGACGGGTCACCGCAGATGAGCAGTTCCTCCGCGATCAGCAGCTCGATGATCTCCGCGTTGTACTCCGGCAGGGTCTCCGGCCACTGCGGGATCGCCTCCGGCCGCGGGAAGGTGTCGTGGTAGCGGAAGACCAGCGACTGGAAGCGGTTCATGTTCGCGTTGACCGCGATCTCCACCGCCTTGTCGTGCGTCTCCGCACAGATCGCGGTCGAGGTGACCATCACGTTGTCGTTGACGAAGGCGCCGATCGCCTTGGCCTCCCGGATCGCCGTCTTGTACTGGTCGAGGACCCACTCCATGTCCGAGACCTTCTGGACGCTGAAGCCGAGGACGCCCAGGCCCTTCTTCGCCGCCATCGCGTACGAGGACGGGGACCCGGCAGCGTACCACATGGCCGGGTGCGCCTTCCCGTACGGCTTGGGGAAGATCTTCCGCGGCGGCAGCGACCAGTGCTTGCCCTGGAACCCCTCGTACTCCTCCTGGAGGAACATCTTGGGGAATTCCGCGATGGTCTCCTCCCAGATCTCCTTGGTGCCGTTCATGTCCTCGATGCCGGGAAGGAAGCCGAGGATCTCGTGGCTCCCCGCGCCGCGGCCGGTGCCGAATTCGAAGCGGCCCTTGGAGAGGTGGTCGAGCATGGCGACCTTCTCGGCCACCTTGACCGGGTGGTTCACCGGGGCGAGCGGGTTGAAGATGCCGGAGCCGAGGTGGATGCGCTCGGTGGCGTGGGCGAGGTACCCGAGGAACACCTCGTTCGCCGACAGGTGCGAGTACTCCTCCAGGAAGTGGTGCTCGGAGGCCCAGGCGTACTTGAAGCCAGACTTGTCCGCCTGGATGACGTACTCGGTCTCCTCGATCAGCGCCTTGTGCTCTGCCTCGGGGTCGACCTTGGACCGCGCCTCAGGCACGTATCCCTGCACAAAGAGCCCGAATTCCAAGGGGTTCACCGTCCTTTGGTTTCTGACGTTGCGTCAGATTTGATGTCTCGACTGTTCCATCGCGGGGGCGGGAGCGTCAATACCTGACGCTCCATCAGATAGGTCGGCGGACCGCTACAGGATGCTGACGCCCGCCATCCAGCCGCCGTCGATGACGAACGGCTGGCCGGTGATGTACGAGGAGTCCTCGCCGGTCAGGAAGAGCGCCAGCTTGGCGATCTCCTCCGGCCGGCCCACCCGCCCCATCGGGACCACCCGCTTGTAGAGCTCCGCCATCGCGTCCCTGGCCTCGTCGGTCATGTTCGCCGGGTCCAGCAGCCCCGGATTGGCCATCGGGGTGTCCACGGCGCCCGGGCACATCGCGTTGACCCGGATCCCCTTGGCCGCCAGCTCCAGCGCGGCCACCCGGGTGAGGCCGAGGACGGCCGCCTTGGTGGCGGCGTAGGTGCCGACGTACGCCATGCCCGTCAGGCCGGTGTACGAGGAGGTGTTGACGATGGTGCCGCCACCGGCCGCCTCGATCTCGGGGGCCACCGTCTTGATGCCGAGGAAGGCTCCGACCTGGTTGACCTGGACCACCTGCTGGAACTCCTCCAGCGGGGTCGAGGTCAGCTCGTTGAAGCGCAGGATGCCCGCGTTGTTGACCAGGCCGTCGATCCGGCCGAAGGACTCCTTCGCCGCGGCGACCGCGGCCGCCCAGTCCTCCTCGCGGCTCACGTCCATCCGCACGTACCGGGCCCGGTCCTCGCCTATGTCCTTGGCCACCGCCGCGCCCTGCTCGTCCAGCACGTCGCCGAGGAGCACCTCGGCGCCCTCGGCGGCGAAGAGCCGGGCCTCCTGCTCGCCCTGGCCGCGTGCCGCGCCGGTGATGATGACGACGCGCCCGTCCAGCTTGCCCATGGTCATGCTCCTGATCGTCTCGGCCTAGTCGTTGAGGAGGGGGCCGACCTCGGCCCCGAAAGCGGTGATCTGGTCGGTCAGTTCGCCGCGGTCGCGGCTGCGGAAGCGGACCTGGATCTGGTCCACGCCGAGCGCCTTGTACTCCCGCAGGGACTCCGCGAGCACCTCCGCCTTGCCGGTGAGGGTCCGGCGGCCGGTGTCCCAGCCGGGCTCGCCCACGTACAGCGCCTCGGTGATCGCGCCGAACTCGAAGGGGCCCTCGACCCCGGCCCCGGCGCGCAGCTCCCCGATACGGGCGATCTGCGCGGGGAGCTTGTCGCGCGGGTCCCCCTGCGGGAGCCAGCCGTCCCCGCGGACCGCGGCCCGGCGGACGGCGGCGGGCGAGGAACCGCCGACCCAGACGGGGATCCGCTCCTGCGCGGGCCGCGGCAGCTGGCCGAGGTCCTTGAAGGAGAACAGCTCGCCCTCGAACTGCGGGTACTCCTCGGGACCCAGCGCCGCCCGCAGCGCGTCCAGGGTCTCGTCGAGCACGGCCCCGCGGCGGGCGAAGTCCACGCCGAGGATCTCGAACTCCTCCTGGACGTGCCCCGCGCCGACGCCGAGGATCAGCCGGCCGCCCGAGAGGTGGTCGAGGGTGGCGTACTGCTTGGCGCTGACCAGCGGGTGGCGCAGCCCGAGGATCGCCACGTGGCTCATCAGCCGCACGCGCTCGGTGACCCCGGCGAGGAAGGACAGGGTGGCCACGGGGTCGTACCAGACGGTGCTCATGGGGCCGGCGAGCCGCCGCGGGATGGCCACGTGGTCGCAGGTGGCCACGTACCCGAAGCCGGCCCGGTCGGCGGCCCGCGCGATCTCGGCGAGATCCGCGGCGGTGGCCGACGCCTCCCAGGGCTCGGCGTAGATGGTGCTCTGCGACTGGACCGGGAGCTGCATCCCGTAGACCAGCCGACCTTCCGGAAATACGCGCGCCATGGCGGGCCCGCCTCGCCTTCGTCTGCCGATTCGTCATATCGGTGCCGGGCCATCGTCATAGCTGACGATCCGTCAGGCAAGGGGTCCGGCCGGTCCCGCCGCCCGCGGTGTCGGTGGCGTCCGCTTCAATGCCCGTCATGGACGAACAGGAAGAACTCCTCTCGGCCGTCCACCACCTGGCCTGGCCGGGTACGGGCGATCTGCAGTGTGACGAGCCGGGACACCCGGCGGGACACGTGTGTCTGCCGCTGTCGGACGAGAACGACCTCGCCGCACTCCAGGAGGCGCTCGGCGGGCGGTACGGACAACCGCGCAACCTCGCCTCGGGCGGGTACGCCGATCCGACCGCGAGCGCACGGACCGGACTGCCGCTGCTGGCCCCGTTCGGCGATCGGATCGTGGAGATGCGCGCGTGGGCGCACGCGGGCCGCTGGATCGGCTGCGGCACCGCCCGCTTCGACGACGGCGTACGGCTGGTGGCACTGGTCGCGGAACGGGAGGATCCCGCCGCGGACATGGCGGAGATGACGTCCTGGGTGGACGGGGTCGTCGCCGTCACGGGTTGGGACACGACCCGTGCCCGCACGATCGACTGGGCGTCGGTCGAGACCCGGATCGGGACCGCACTGCCCGGCGACTACAAGCAGCTCGCCGAGCTGTTCGGGCACGGCGCCTTCGACGGCTACCTCCAGCTCCGCATACCCGGCGCACCTTCCAAGAGCGATGACCTGGTCCTGCACGCCCAGTGGCTGGGCGAGTGGGCCAGGACGCACCACAGCGGCCTGTGGGAGCCGTACGAGGTCTACCCGGTCCCCGGCGGACTGCTGGAGTGGGCGTCCTCCGAGCAGGCCGACCAGTTCTACTGGCTCACCGGGGACCCGGACCCCGACCGGTGGCCCATACTCGTGAAGGAGGACATCCCCGACTCGTGGCGGCGCTTCGACGGGACGACCGCCGAGTTCGTCCACCGCATGCTCACCGACCGCCAGCACCCCTTCTCGACGGCCCGGTACTTCGACACCCACTGGTTCGAGAGCTACGAGACGCCCTAGGGTGCGGCGGATGGACCTGATGCTCACGCTGGTCAGCGGGATCGCCTGGACGGTCGTGTACGTGGAGGCGATCCGCGTCGGGCTGCGGGACCGGACGTACGCGATGCCGGTCGCGGCGCTCGCCCTGAACTTCGCCTGGGAGGCGACCTACGCCGTCCACGAGGTCACGGCGGGAATCTCCGCGCAGGGCGTGGTGAACGTGGTGTGGGCGGCGGCCGACGTGGCGATCGTCTACACCTACCTGCGCTTCGGCCGGGCCGAGCTGCCGGACTTCGTGACCCGGCCGCTCTTCGCCGCCTGGTCCGTTCTGGTGTTCGGTACCGGCTTCGCCGTGCAGTGGCTGTTCCTCGCGCACTTCGGGATGCACGACGCGACCCGGTACTCGGCCTTCCTGCAGAACCTGCTGATGTCCGGCCTGTTCATCGCCCTGTACGCCGCCCGGCAGGGGCCGCGCGGGCAGTCCCTGACCATCGCCGTCGCCAAGTGGCTGGGGACGCTGGCCCCGACCCTGCGGTTCGGGGTGGTGGAGGACTCCCCGTTCATCCTCGGCCTGGGGATCCTGTGCAGCGTCTTCGACCTCGCCTACATCGGGCTGCTGCTCCGGCACCGGCCCGGCAGCGGGCCCGGGGGCCGGAACCGGGACCGGGACCGGGACGGGGACCGGAACCGGGACCGGCCCGGGGTCAGAAGCCTTCCGGACCCATCACGATGACCGGCTTCGCCGCCGGGTCGAGGGTCTCCAGGACCTTCTTCATGGCCTCCTTCGGGATGCCGACGCAGCCCTGCGAGGGGCCGTCGTGGTCCACGTGGAGCCAGATGTTGCCGCCCTTGCCCTCGCCCTCCGGCATGACCGGGTCCAGCGGGGACTTGCCCGGCCTGCGGTTGAAGTCGATGGCGACGACGTAGTCGAAGGAGCCCGCCAGGGACTCGCCGTTCACCCCGCGGCCCGTGGCGACGAAGCCCCGGTCCTTGTCGTACGGGAGGCGGGTGCCCGGCGGCTTCGGCAGCAGGCCGCCCGCGTCGGTGAGCGCGAAGACGCCCTGCGGGGAGGTCAGGTCCCCGTACGTGCGATCCGCGGACCAGCCCTTGGCCCCGTTGCGCGCCGGCCACTTCTCGGCCTGCACCCAGTCGGCGCCGGCTGCCGGGCGGGTGTAGAGCGCGGCGGTGGACTCCGAGGAGTCTCCGGCCTTGCCGGTGACCAGGATGAGCTGGCGGGACTCGGCCGGGATCCGGGCCCGGGTCTGCTCGCTGATGCCGGTCAGACCCTGCAGGGCGGACCGCTGGACGTCACGGGCGGCGCGCTCCGCGGCCTGCGGGCGGGCGTCCGTGCGCGTCTGCGGCGCGGCGTCGGCGGCCTTGTCCGGGTCCTGGACCACATACACCCAGCCGACCGCGAAGGTCGCGAGGCCGAGGGTCGCGGCCAGGGCCACACGGCGGGGCGTGCGGGGGGCGCGGGAGCGGGCTCGGGCGTGCTTGCTCATTAAACCGACCGTACAGCAGGCGGTCTTCAGAGGCGGTGTGCCTGCGGTGTGCGCGTCCCGCCGGACACCGGGAAGCGGACACGGACCGTCAGACCGCCGCCCGGGCCCGGATTGGCCTCGGCCACCAGCTCCGCCCCGTGCGCCCGCACGATCGACGCCACGGTCGAGAGGCCCAACCCGGCGTCCTCACCTGCGGCGTGCTGCCGCTCGGCGCGCCTGCGGAAGGGCTCCAGGAGGCCCGGCACGTCCGCCGGATCGATCACCGGACCCGTGTTCGAGACCGTCAGTTCCCCTTCTGCGGAGGTCGCCACGGTCATCCGGCCCCCGTCCCGGTTGTGACGTACTGCATTGATCAACAGGTTCCGCAGGAGGTGACCGAGCAGCACCCGGTCGCCGTTCACGGTCAGCGGCGCGAGGGTCCGTACGACGGTCAGCCCCTGCTGCGGGCAGGCCGCCAGCTCGGCCGCCGCGAGCGCCGCCAGGTCCACCGGCCCGGTCGCCCCCAGCCCCTGATCCGACACGGCGAGCAGGAGCAGCGACTCGATGAGGTGCTCGCTGGAGTCCGCGACGCCGATGAGCTTCTCGCGGATCCGGGCGACCTTCTCCGGCGACGGGTCCCCGGCCAGCCCGATCTCGGCGGCCGCCCGCTGCACGGCCGGTGGGGTGCGCAGTTCGTGCGCCGCGTTGGCGGCGAACCGCCTTTGGGCGGTGACCAGATGCTCCATCCGCCCCAGCATCGCGTCGAAGGTGTCGGCCGGCTTCTTGAGCTCGCCGGGCGGGGCGTCGAGGGAGATCCGCTCGTCGAGGTTCTCGCCGGACAGGCGGCGCGCGGTCTCGGTGATCACGCCGACGGGGCGCAGCACCCGGCCGGCCATCCACCAGGCGAGCCAGATCGACAGCACGGCGAAGACGGCCAGGGCGAGGAGGGAGTACATCAGCAGCCGGTGCCGGGTGGCGTCGGTGACGGCGTCCGAGAGGTTCTGGGTGAACGCGTAGCCCTTGAGCTCCTCGGGGGTGAGCGGCTCGCCCGAGGGCCGCCGCTGCGCCGGTTCCCGGCTGCGGCCCACGTCGGCCCGCGGTCCGGGCGTGGCGGTACCGGGCGTGGCGGTACCGGCGTGGCACCCGGCGAGGTACCGGGCGAGGGGAGGGCGTAGGCCGGGCTGGCCGTGCGGACGGCCCCGCTGGCACTCGCGTAGAGGCCCTGGCCGACCAGGACGTAGACCGGCGCCACCAGTCCGCCGCCCGCGAGGAGCAGCAGCGAGCCGTAGAGGGCGGTGAGGCGGCCGCGCTCGGTGCGCAGGACTCCCCCGGCCGGGCGACGGGTCGTCGGGCGAGGGGTCTTCGGCCGGCGCGGCACCGGGCGGCCCGTGGGCGGCGTAGGCGGCCGGGGCGGTGGCGCGAGTGATCGGATCCGGTGGGCGGGGCCGCACAAGGCCAGGTGCAAGACCGTCCCCCGGATCCGATCACCGGCGTACATTGAATCGATGAGGCGAACTCCACGTCACGCGGCGCGCGTTGTCATCCTGTCCCCGGCCGGCTCGGTGTTCCTCTTCCGCGAGGACAACGTGGAGGTCGGTATCCACTGGCTGCCGCCCGGCGGCGGCATCGATCCCGGCGAGAGCCCCGAGGAGTGCGTGCGGCGCGAGCTGCGCGAGGAGACCGGCTGGACGGACCTGGAGCCGGAACGGCTGCTGTGCACCTGGGAGCACGACTTCACCCACCAGGGCATCCCGGTCCGCCAGCACGAGCACATCTACCTCGCCCGCGGACCCCGCCGCGAACCGGTCCTGGAGGCTCCGGGAATCCACTGGCAGTGGCTCCCCGCGGACCGCCTGGCCACTCTCGGCGAACCCCTGTGGCCTCCGCGCCTCCCGGACCTCCTGGCGAACGCCCCGACGGAACCGGTCCATTTGGGCCTGCTGGCCTGAGCGGTGGCCGGGCGCCGGCTCTGCAGCGGGTACCGTCCGCCCTGCCGCTGTCCGGCGGTGTCAGCTCGCGCCGGGCGACTCGGCCTGCCCCGCCTGCCCCGTCTGCCCGGCCTGCCCGGCCTGCCCGGCCTGACCCGCCTGCCCGGCGTTCTCGGTGTCGAGTTGGTGGTCGGCCCAGATGTAGGTCTCCGGGAGCAGGTCGGTGAGGGAAACGGTCCGGAGGCGCTCGCCCTCCCCGACGATGACCTTCAGGGCCGGAAGGTAGTCGACAAGGACCTGGCGGCACCGTCCGCACGGAGGAACGACCCCCCGCTCGCGGTCGCCCACGGCGACGATCGTGTCCAGGTCGTAGACGCCCTGAGCGGCTGCCGCACCGAGGAGGACCAGCTCGGCGCAGGGGCCACCGGTGAAGTGGTAGGCGTTCACGGCGCTGACGATCCTGCCGTCCCGGGCACGGCCCGCGACCGCCATCGTGTGGTTGTCTCCCCGGCAGCGGGTGCGCGCGATCCGGGCCGCGGCCTCGATGAGTTCGTGGTCGACGTGGTGGGGCTGCGTGGCCATCTCCTCCGCCTTCATCTCCTCCGCCTCCCTCTCCTCCGCCTTCGTCCTAGCGGGCGGCCTGGGTCTTGGCCGTGGCCTTGGCGTAGAGGGAGGCCGCGTATTCGCCGAGGACCGTGCTGGTCGACACGTCGTCGGTGTCGCCGCCCGTGAGGATACCGACGATCTTGCCGTCCCGGGCGATCCACGCACTGCCGCTGGTACCGCCGGGGAAGTCGGCGCAGTCGAAGCGCTGTTGGGTCGGGCTTTCTCGGACGGCGACCGCCGTGCAGGTACGGGGGATCTTGCGGTCGGCGGGGTAACCGGTGACGGTGACCTCCTCGCCCGCGCGCCCGCTGGTGTCGAGCACGGCCGCACCGGTCACGTCCTCGATGGTCCGGCCCTTGGCATCGGGGGCGAGGCGGGCGAAGGCGAGGTCGTAGTCGTCGTCCGTGCCCTCCGCCCAGCGGTCGTCCTCGAAGACCTCCTCGATCTTCCAGGTGCCGTACGGGGCCATGCCGTTCGCGTACGCAGGTGCGAAGACGGCGGTTCCGCCGCCCTGGTCGCCCTCGAGCAGACAGTGCCCGGCAGTGATGATCATGTTCCGGCCGGGGCTGCGCACCACGGTGGCCGTACAGAAGTGATCACTGTCCAGGCCGTCCGTGAACAGGGCCCCGGTGAAGGCCGCAGGACCACCGGGCGGGGGCGTGACGGCAGGCGGCAGGGTGGCTCCGGGCGGGGTCGAAAGCTGGGGCTTCGCCGCTTGCGATCGCAATGTGACCGTCGGCGACGCCGTCGGCCCGGCCTTCGCGCGCACGGGCGCGGCCCCCTCGGGCGGCGGCACAAGCTCGGCCACCGCGGCGGAAGCCCCCAGAGCCGCCACCGCACACAGCACCGCCGTCACGACGGTCCGCTTGTCCACCGGCATGATGATCCTTCCGATTTGCCCTGGCGAAGCATGCCTCGGGCGCGGTGCCGGATGCAAGGGGCGGGGCGGTCAGGCGCGCGTACTCAGGTCGCACAGAAAGCGCAGGCCGGGGCGGCCGTCGAGCTGGATTCCGCCGGTGGGGACGAAGCCCGTGCGGGCCAGTACGGCGCGGGAACCTGGGTTGTCGAGCGTCGTGACCGCCCGCAGCGCGGTCAGGCCGTACTCCGTGACCGCGAGGCCGCACGCCTCGCGCACGGCCGCCGTGGCCAGGCCCCGCCCGGCGGCCTTCTCGGCGATCCGGTAACCGAGCTCGGCCGAACCCTGCGCCACGTCGACGAGGTTGACCCGCCCCACCACCTCGCCGCCGTCCTCCACCAGCACGTGGAAGTGGCACAGCCCGGCGTCCTGCTCGGCCATCAGCGCCCGGTGCCGCTCGTCGAACTGGGCGAAGTACTGGTCGCCGCGGTCGGGAACGGATGCCGCGAAGTACGCCCGGTTCTCCCGCTCGAACTCGAGCAGGGCCGGGGCGTGGTCGAAGCGCAGGGGCTGGAGTCGAGGCATGCCCCGATGCTATCCCGACCCCAACTATGCTGTTTGTGCGGGCATTTGACCTCTTGATCTCATCGTCGCTCCGATTCCTGATGACAGGGCGACGAACACTTGCGTTTGACAGGCAAGCACCGGATATCCATGGTGGCCGCGGCGGCGGCGGTGGCGATCGTGGGAAGTCTGCAGCTCTCCCCCACCGCGTTCGGCACCGAGGACACCGGCGAGACGGCACCGCCCACGGCCGGGGCACCGGATTCCCACGACTCCCACGACTCCCCTGCGGAGGACTCCGCCGCCCACGGCTCCGACGGCACCGTCTTCAAGGACGGCGTCATGTCGCTCGGCGCGCAGGCGCCGAAGTCCGCCGCGAGGTCGGCCGCGTCGGGCACAGCGGCCACGGCGGCCGCTCCCGCACCGCCGTCGGGCGAAGGGTGGAAGCTGAGCGGCGCCACCAAGTGGCTGCAGACCGGCTACACGATCAAGTTCTACGACCAGAAGTCCGCCGACTGGCTGGCCCCGTACGTGCAGGCCTCCGCCGCGGACCTGCGCCGCATCACGAACCTGCCGGTCTCCGTCGACACCAAGCCGGTCGGCTGGGACTACGTCCGCCCCAAGGGCGAGGTGGTCGTCGGCGTCGCGCACCGCCCGTGCGTGCCCCCCGCCGGTGAGGGCAGCATGGGCAGCACGGGCTGGAAGGTGGTCCGCGACGGCTCGGGCACCGCCAACCTCAGCTGCGGCTTCACCAGCTCCTCCGTGGCCGAGACCGTGACCAGCGGCCACGCGTACATAGACGACGAGTTCTTCACGCCGGCCGGCAAGCCGACCGCCGCCATGGGCGAGACGTACATGCGCAACCACGTCAGCCACGAGCTCGGGCACACGCTGGGGCTGGCGCACGCCAACCGCAGCGTCAACTTGACCCGGTCCTGAAGGGCCGGGCTTGGAGGTAGCGCCCAACTGGCTGCTGGGTTGGCTCCTCCGTCCAGACACCCCTATGGGGTGGCAGGGACGCGTGACTCACGCCCCGCTGTCCACACGGTCTCGCCCTTGCGGCGGATGTTGTGGGACGCGTTGTCGTCCGCGTGCATGAGGGCCCCGCAGGACCGGCACGCGAACGTCGCTTGATCGGCGCGGTTGCGCCGGTCGATGAGCGGCAGCCAGTGGTGCTCCCATCCAGGAATGCGCTCTCTACGCGTTGCCCTAGCGCGGGAAGGACCCGCGGCAGCTGCGGGTCCGGCACGCATGGGCTGGCAGCCCTGACCGATCGCTCGGGCAGAGCTGTAAGGAGTCCGCATTCGTCACTGTGACGTGAATTGGCCTGAACGTGGCTGCCGTTCAGCCTCGCTCTGCGATGCTGGAGGCCGATCGAGAGGGGCCGCAGCGATGCAGTGGAAGATCCACGGGGAACGTCCGATCTACGAAAACAAGTGGGTGAACCTGTGGCTCACCGACATCGAAACGCCGGACGGCCACCGCTGGGAACACCACGTCGTCAAGCTCCGCCACCTGGCCGTGGCCGCCGTGATCAACGACCGCCAAGAGGTCCTGATGATGTGGCGCCACCGCTTCATCACGGACGCGTGGGCGTGGGAGCTTCCCATGGGCCTGGTGGAAGCGGACGAGACCCCCGGCGAGGCTGCCGCCCGTGAAGTCCTCGAAGAGACCGGCTGGCGTCCGGGCCCGATGAAGCCACTGATCTACGCCGAACCGGCGAACGGCATCACCGACTCCCAGCACCACCTGTTCCGCGCGGACGGTGCGACGTACGACGGGCCGCCGACCGAGAAGAACGAGTCGGATCGCGTCGAGTGGATCCCGCTGGCGAACATCCGGGGCATGATCGACCGCCGCGAGATCGTCAGCAGCGGCTCCCTGGTCGGCCTCCTCTACGTCCTGATGGACGAAGGGGTTCGCTGACCCTGCGGGGGAAGCATCGCTCGTAGACGTGCCTCGAAGGCAACCGCGGCCGGCACCTCGCGATAGGGCGCAAGCTGCTCGTAGAACTCGCGAAGGTGCCCGGCCACCCGCTCGGACGACACCGCTGCGGCAGGCACCAGGGCCTCTATCGCCGTGTGGCACGCCTGGTCGAGCTTGCCCCGTTGGAGCTGCGTCCGGGCCAGCCAGAAGGCATGGAACGCCCGGCCGCGCTGGTTCGCAGGATCCTCCCGCGCCAACGCATCCGCGATCAGAGGTTCGGCAATCGCAGCTTCCCCAAGACGGCCGTGCGCAATGCCGGTGTCCACGATGAGCTTCGGCTCATCGAAGTACGTCACCCATGCCGGGTCCGGGTCGCCCTCGCGGATGCGCTCGAACTGACTGTGAGCCTCGGAGATCGCGTTATGCGTCGCCTTCCGGTCCCCCAAGGTCGCGTGGGCGAAGGCTTCGCGCATGGCCAGCATCGCCCGTACTCTCGGCGTCGCTCCGCTGGCGGCACGGGCTTGGTCCTGGGCAGCAGACACCAGTGCAAGCGCGTCCGCCGGCTTGTCTTGGTAGGTCGCTTGCAGGCTCATGCAGGCCAGCACGTTGGCCATGAACGGATGGTCGTCAATCTCTCTGGCCAGTTGCAGAGCCTCCGAGAAGTACGCGCGGGCCTGCTGGTACTGCCGGGCGTCGAAGTACGTCCAACCCGTCAGCCGCGCCAGCTCCGCCGCGATGCCGTAGAGGCCGTTCTGTATCAGCGTCGGCCGCTGGTCCTTCAGCAGCCCTTCGACGTATCGCAGCTGGCCGACGACGGCCGGTCGAAGGGTCTCTCCTCCGTGCTCGTCGTCGCGTCGCCAGTAGTCCTCGATCGAGGACCGGAGCGCCTGGAGAGTGGCAGGGCTCGGCTTGGTTCCGGCAGCCAAGGCAAGGATGCTGTCCACATCCACCCCGGGTAAGGCGGCAAGCGGCCTGAGCCCGGCAGGAGGGTTCACCGACTCCGGTGGCTCTCGCTCCTCTACGGCAAGCGCGACCGGCGTTTCCCACTCCCGTCGGGCAAGCCCGAGCATGTGCCCCGGGATGCGCAACCCGTCGGCAATCCGCTCGATCACGTCCATGTGGAGTAGCTGCCGCTGGCCCGCGATTACCTCCCCCACTCGGCTCGGTGTCAGCTCACACTGGCGCGCGATCATCGACGGGTTGATGCCTGCGCGTGCCTTGACCAGGCGAAAAACCCTCGCGAAGTCGCGCACGCGGCACGCGTCGATCATCTCGGGATCGGTGAGCAGACTTGCCGGTAGTTCCTTCGTGCGACGTGACTCGGGCATCGGGCACGCTCCGGAGGAAGACTACGGATCGCTTCAAGGTCTCAACCGACCGTGATGTTACCCAAGTTGGGTAATCCGCTGGGCCTTTCTGGCACGTCGTCCTGATCGCGATCCTTCTGGACATGGCGAAGCGACCGAGGACGACCGCCTTGAACGATTCGGCGGGCACTCCTGACACAGAGCGAACGGCCCTCGGGGCAACCCCTGACCTGGGCATAGAGCCCCGCGTCCTGATGAGCATCCGGGTATCGCGGGACTCGGGCCGGACGTGGTCGCCGAGCACACGGGTCCTGGAAGGCGACCCGTTCGACATCCTCTCCAACCCCGGCCGCTACCCCCCGTGCGAGTGCCCCCGCTGTGGCGGGACCTCGTCGTCGGTCCGTGCCCTTCAGCCGGCATCCATCGCGCCGGGGGCGGCGTAGTGGCCGCCTTCCGACGTTGAAAGCTCCCTTAGAACGGGATTCCCGGGTACGTGGTCGAGCTCCGCGGGGCTGGCGCCAACAGCTCGCCGTGCTCCTCTACGCCGCCGCCGTCATCGTCCTGGTGGTCACCCTGGCCATCGCCGGTGATCCCGGCCGCTGACCGGCAACCGGCTTCCGGCATGAATTCCGCGTTCGCTCGATCCGTGGCCACACGCCACCCACGTCTCCCCACCGGCCCGGAAACAACCGGGCTGGTGAGGCACGCCCCATCGGGGCTGGGCCGGCATCCGTCGGCCCTGGACTTCCAGGAAACGGAGACACACATGGCAGCGCAGAAGGAAGACCTGCTGATCGGCGTCAAGAGCCTGATCAAGGTCCAGGACCGCTTCACCGCTGCGGCGGCGGAGTCCGACTCCACCGGCACCTCCGCGGGGGACGACGGCGAGAACCGTGACGGCCTGAACCTCCCGCAGGAGTAGCACCACCAGCACGCCACAGCACCAACCGGGGGCTCGTCAACCACGGCGGGCCCCCGGCCTCACGCCCATGACTCAGACCGGAGGAACACGTGGACCACCACTTCGTCACCGCGATGGAGAAAGCCCTCGGCTGGGACGGCCCCAGGGGACTCGGAGCCGCTTTCGCCCGGGGAACGATCGAGGACCTCGATCTGCTCGATCGCCTGCTCAACCCCAAGAAATTGCTGGACCTGGTGATGCGCCGCAGCGTCACCACCCCCCAGTTCCGCATCTTCCAGGACGGCGCCGAACTGCACCCCGGCCGCTACATCCACCCCTCCGTCACTCGGCGGGGACAAGCCATCCCCATGGCCGACATGCACCGTGTCGGCGCGCTGATGCGCGAGGGCTGCACCATCGTTCTGGACGAGGTCGACTTCTTCGACCCGGCCATGGAAGCCACCTGCCGCGCGCTCCAGTGGTGGGCCCGTGAGCTGGTGCGGCCGATGGCCACGCCCTCCTCGGCAGCGCTTGCACCGCCCTGGCCGACGCGGCCCGCGAGGGCCTGTGCCGCACATGGGGTGTGTCTTCCTGGGACACCCGGCCGCTCGGCATGGTCGGGGTGGACGACCTGCCGTCTCCGGACGTCCTCATGGTCCGGGCCGGGTTCCTCGTGGGCATCGACCTCCTCGAATACCACCGCCGTCCTGCGCAGCGTCTGGCAGCCGGGCGAGACCTGGGGCATGAGCCCCCTCGGGGGTGGCAACGGGAAGGTCTGGGAGGACTTCGACCCTCGCCCCTTCCTTCGACCGCCCCACGATGGCTTGTCCCGCGTGCAGGCAGCATTCCGTACGGCGTTCCACCTGCCGAGTGCTGCCGCGGTGGCCGCCGGCACCGACAACCCCGGTCACCTGGCCGAGCTGGTCCAGGCCCTGGGCGCGGATGTGAACACCACCGCCGTCAGTCAGTACCTGCGCGCCCTGCATGGGCACCGTCAGAGCTGAAGCTCAGCCACCAGGCGCTCGGCCTCATTCCGGGCCGGCACCAACAGCGGATCCCCCTCGTACGCGTGGGGTCCGACGATCTTCGACAGGAAGAACAGCGACATCAGCTTGCCGTCCCGGCTCTCCAAGTCCGCACGCCGCTCCTGGCGGACGCGGTCCGCGAGCGCCGGGACGGCCAGCGCGTTGCCCCACAGCGTTGCGGCGTCCAGGCCCCGGGGCGCCATGCCCCAGTCCTCCCAGTCGATGATGGAGAACTCCGGTCCCATCACGTTGGCCCAGGTCAGATCCGCATGAGCCGGCGCCCACCGCTCGATGCGCGTATCGGCAAGGCCGGGGAAGACCTCACGGAGTGTCTGCGTCACTTGCTCCTGGGTGATCGTCACCGTGTCCGGCGTCGCGATCCGCGGCGTCTGCTGGTCCCCGAGGGCGTCCAGCGAAGCCTTCAGCTCCGCCCACCACGCATCCGGCAGGCCCGGGTCTTCGAGTACCAGGGCGCCCTTGGCGACAGACGGCGACGCAAGCAGCTCCAGCTCGTCCGCGCGCCACATAACCGGCTCGCCCGGCTCGCGCCACGCCACGCCCTGGTACCACTCGGGCATCGCGACCCCTTGCAGCACGGCAGCGGCCTCGGTCCCGTTCCAGCCCTGCGGGCCGATCCGCTCGAATCCCCGCCGCTCGATACGCACCCACGTATCCCGCTCCGTTCGGCCACCCAAGGAACGGCGCTTACGTACGAGCGCCTGCCGATCCAATCGCACGTGCAGGGCCCCCTCCACACGCTCCAGCACGTCTTCGACCGGCTGACGGCGCAGGTCCACTCGGGCAGAGACAGGCAGGGAAACAGCCATCATGACCTCCTCGGCGAACGGATGACCGTAGCAGCAGAGGCTCCCAGACACGACCTGCCCGTCAGCACTGGGAACTATCCCCGCGCGTGCAGGACGGTCCGCCCCGTCCGGACGTGGTCGTCCCCCTTCGGATCCCATCCCAACCAGCGCTCAGTCGCCCTCATCGATCACCGTCTCGCCACCGCAGCCGCAGCCGCAGCCGCAGCCAGGCCAGTACGCTGCACCGGAAAGAATCCCGGGGCCACCCTTTGGTGGCAGCAAGGGCAGTGCGTCACCGTCAGAGGATCGATCCGCACGGGCCCGAAATCGACCTGCCGAGCTTCGGTCTCACGCCGATCCTTCTCGGCGGAGAATTCGCCAACGGCTCGACGGAACCTGGCGTGGGCGGTCCAGGCGTTCCCGCCTGGACCCAGCCTCCGCGAACGGGCACCCTCCGCCGATCGCGCGGCAGCACGACCCCGCCGCGCGGGGGAGCCTCCTCCCTCTACGGGTCACGGGAAATAGGGAGGTTGCCCGATCCCGGCACCCCCTCCTCAGACGGACGCTGGTCCGATGAGCAGTTGGGGAACGGGACGGGTCCTGCGGGACCGCGACGCGGGGCTGTATCTCGCCGGGGTGGTGGTCTCGGGGTTCGGCACGAGCGCGATGTGGCTGGTGGCCGGGATCTGGGTGAAGTCGCTGACCGGGTCGGATGCCCTCGCGGCGCTGACGGTGTTCGCCCTGTGGGCGCCGGTGCTGGCCGGGCCGGCGCTGGGGGCGCTCGCGGACCGGCTGCCGCGGCGGCCGGTGCTGGTCGGCGCCGGCCTCGTGATGGCCGCGGTGCTGCCCGTACTGCTCCTGCTCGATTCGGCGGACCGGGTGTGGCTGCTGTTCGCCGTCCTGCTGGTGTACGGGGTCTGCGGCACCCTCCACGACGCGGCGGAGGCGGCCCTGGTGCCGCAGGCCGTCGACGGCCGGCTGCTCGGTGACTTCAACGGGCTGCGGATGACGGCGAACGAGGGCGTGAAGCTGCTCGCGCCGCTGCTGGGCGCGGGCCTGTTCGTCCGCTGCGGCGGAGCGTCGGTGGCACTGCTCGACGCGGTGACGTTCGCGCTGGCGGCGGGGATCTTCGCCCTGCTGCGGGTCCGCGAGGAGAAGCCGGAGCGGATCACGGGACCCGGTGGTTTCGCGCAGCTGCTGGAGGGCGGGCGGCAGCTGTGGGGCTCACCCGTGCTGCGGCCCCTGGTGCTGGCCGGCGCCGCGGTGATGTTCCTGGCGGGTCTGAACGGCGCGGTGATCTACGCGGTCGCCGACGGCGTGCTGGGGCACGCGCCCACCTACGTGGGGGTGCTGTACGCGGTGCAGGGCGCCGGTTCCGTCCTGAGCGGCCTCGCGGCGGGCCCGCTCCTGCGATGGTTGCCGGAGCGGGTGTTCACGGCCGCGGGAGCGGCCGTGTTCGCGCTGGGCGTCGGGGCCAGGGCGCTGCCGTACGACGCGGCGGCGCTGGCGGGCAGTGCGGCGATCGGCGCGGGGCTGCCGTGCGTGCTGGTCGCCGCACTGACCGCGGTGCAGCGCGAGGTCCCGAACGCCGTCCTGGGCCGCGCGGCCGCCACGGCCAACACCCTGGTCTTCGTACCGAATGCGCTGGCCCTGGCGCTGGGGGCCGGACTGGTGGCCCTCGTGGACGTACGGGTGCTGCTGCCGGTGCTCACGGTGGCGGGCCTGGCCGTGGCACTGCTGCTCGTGACAGCGCGGCCGGGAGAGGGGACGGAGCCGCGCGGCGACGGTGCGCGCCGCGCGGCCGGTCGGTCCTGATGGCCGGTCGGTCCCGGGGTTACGCCCCCGGTCCCGCCCACAGGCCGTCCGCCGTGAGCCCCAGCAGGTCGATCGCGTTACCGCGCACGATGCGGTCCACCACGTCCGGTGCCAGGTGGCCCATCTGCGCCTCGCCGACCTCGCGGGACTTCGGCCAGGTCGAGTCGGAGTGCGGGTAGTCCGTCTCGTAGAGGACGTTGCCGACGCCGATCGAGTTGAGGTTCTTCAGGCCGAAGGCGTCGTCGAAGAAGCAGCCGAAGACGTGCTCCGCGAAGAGCTCCGACGGCGGGCGCAGCACCTTGTCCGCGACTCCGCCCCAGCCCCGGTTCTCCTCCCAGACCACGTCCGCCCGTTCGAGGATGTACGGGATCCAGCCGATCTGGCCCTCCGCGTACATGATCTTCAGGTGGGGGAAGCGCTCGAACTTGCCGCTCATCAGCCAGTCGACCATCGAGAAGCAGCAGTTGGCGAAGGTGATGGTGGAGCCGACCGCCGGCGGGGCGTCCGCGGACGTGGACGGCATGCGGGAGGAGGAGCCGATGTGCATGGCGATGACCGTGCCGGTCTCGTTGCACGCCTCCAGGAAGGGGTCCCAGTCGTCCGTGTGGATGGACGGGAGGCCCAGGTGCGGGGGTATCTCCGAGAAGGCGACCGCGCGCACGCCGCGCGCCGCGTTGCGGCGGACCTCCGCGGCGGCCAGGCGGGCGTCCCAGAGCGGGATCAGGGTGAGGGGGATGAGGCGGCCGCGCGCGTCGGGGCCGCACCATTCCTCGACCATCCAGTCGTTGTAGGCCCGTACGCCGAGCAGTCCCAGCTCACGGTCCTTGGCCTCGGTGAAGGTCTGGCCGCAGAAGCGGGGGAAGGTCGGGAAGCACAGGGCGGACTGGACGTGGTTGACGTCCATGTCGGCGAGGCGGTCGGGAACCGAGAAGGACCCCGGGCGCATCTGCTCGTAGGTGATGACTTCCAGTTTGATCTCGTCGCGGTCGTACCCGACGGCCGTGTCGAGGCGGGTGAGCGGCCGGTGCAGGTCCTCGTACACCCACCAGTCGCCGATCGGGCCGTCGTCGCCCCTGGCTCCCATGACGGGGGCGAACCTGCCGCCGAGGAAGGTCATTTCCTTCAAGGGGGCGCGGACGACGCGGGGGCCGGTGTCCTGGTACTTGGACGGGAGCCGGTCCCGCCAGACGTGGGGGGGCTCAACCGTGTGGTCGTCCACCGAGATGATCTTCGGGAAGGTCTCCATGGCTCATACGGTAGCGCTGATCTGACGAACCGTCAGCTAGTTGGTCCGTGATCGGCCATGGACGGGCTGACGTGTACGCGCAAGACAGGGCAGACTGACCCTTACACCGAACGGAAGGCAGGGGGACGACAGATGGACGGCGTACCGGCCATCCCGCACCCGCGGAAGCATCCCGAGGGAGCCCGGCCCACCAGCACGTCCAAACACCCGGCCCCGGCCCCGACCCCGGACCCCGCCCCGGCCGCCACCTCCGCCGCCCCCGCCACGGCCGCCGCCCCGGCCGAGTCCCGCTTCGCCGTCCTCGGCCCCGTCCGCGCCTGGCGCGGCGCCGAGCTCCTGCCCTCCGGCACCCCCCAGCAGCGCGCCCTGCTCGCCGTCCTGCTGCTGCGCGACGGCCGCACCGCCACCGCGCCCGAGCTCATCGACGCCATCTGGGGCGAGGACCCGCCGCAGCAGGCCCTCGCCACCATCCGCACGTACGCCTCCCGCCTGCGCAAGGTCGTCGCTCCCGGGCTGCTCGTCACCGAGTCCGGCGGCTACGCCATCCGGCTGCGCTCCGCCGCCACCCTCGACCTCGGCATCGCCCGCAGCCTCGCCGCCGACGCCGACAGCGCCCGCGCCGCCGGGGACCGCTCCCTCGCCCGCACGCTCCTGGCCCGCGCCCTCGACCTGTGGGAGGGCGAGCCCCTCGCCGGGGTCCCCGGCCCGCACGCCGAGACCGAGCGCACCCGGCTCGCCGAATGGCGCCTCCAGCTGCTGGAGACCCGCCTCGACCTCGACCTGGAGGTCGGCCACCACGCCGAGGCCGTCTCCGAGCTCACCGCCCTCACCGCCGCCCACCCGCTGCAGGAACGCCTGCGCGAGCTGCTCATGCTCGCGCTCTACCGCAGCGGCCGGCAGGCCGAGGCCCTCGCCGTCTACGCCGACACCCGCCGCCTCCTCGCCGACGAACTCGGCGTCGACCCGCGCCCCGAACTCGCCGCGCTCCAGCAGCGCATCCTGTCCGCCGACGCCGATCTCGCCCGCGCGGAAGACCCGGCCCCGGCCGCCGCGACCGTCCACGTGTGGCCCGCCCAGTTGCCCGCGACCGTGCCCGACTTCACCGGCCGATCCAGCTTCGTCGACGAGCTCGGCGCCATCCTGTCCGGCGGCGCCCAGGACCAGGTCATGGCCGTCTCCGCGCTCGCCGGCATCGGCGGCGTCGGCAAGACCACCCTCGCCGTGCACGTCGCCCACGCCGCCCGCCCGCACTTCCCCGACGGACAGCTCTACGTCGACCTCCAGGGCACCGAGGCCCGCCCCGCGGAGCCGGAAGCCGTCCTCGGCTCCTTCCTGCGCGCGCTCGGCACCCCCGACACCGCCATTCCCGACTCCCCCGCCGACCGGGCCGCGCTCTACCGCTCCACCCTCGACGGCCGCCGCGTCCTGGTCCTGCTCGACAACGCCCGCGACGCCGCCCAGGTCCGCCCGCTGCTGCCCGGCACCGCCGGCTGCGCCGCCCTCGTCACCAGCCGGGTCCGCATGGCGGGCCTCGCCGGGGCCCATCTCGTCGACCTCGACGTGATGAGCCCCGAGGAGGCCCTCCAGCTCTTCACCCGGATCGTCGGCGAGGAGCGCGTGCGCGCCGAACGCCAGGCCGCCCTCGACGTCGTCGGCGCCTGCGGCTTCCTGCCGCTGGCCATCCGCATCGCCGCCTCCCGGCTCGCCGCCCGCCGCACCTGGACCGTCTCCGTCCTCGCCGCCAAGCTGGGCGACGAGCGCCGCCGCCTCGACGAGCTCCAGGCCGGCGACCTCGCCGTCAAAGCCACCTTCGAGCTCGGCTACGGCCAGCTGGAACCCGCTCAGCAGCGCGCCTTCCGCCTCCTCGGCCTCGCCGACGGCCCCGACATCTCCCTCTCGGCGGCCGCCGCCGTCCTCGACCTCCCCGAGTACGACACCGAGGACCTCCTCGAAACCTTGGTCGACTGCTCCCTGCTCGAATCCGCCGCCCCCGGCCGCTACCGCTTCCACGACCTCGTACGCCTCTACGCGCGTGCCTGCGCCGAGCGCGACGAGCAGCCCCCGGGCGGGCGCGAGGCGGCCCTGGACCGGCTGCTGGACTTCTACCTGGCCACCGCCTCCGGGGTGTACGCCCTGGAACGCCCCGGCGACCGGCTGCCGGCCCACCTCTCCGACACCCACTACCCCGGGCTGGTCTTCGCCGAGCCGCGCGCCGCCCTGGACTGGCTGTACGCCGAGGCCGACCCGCTGCTGGCGTGCGTACGGCAGGCAGCCGCACGGGGCGGCGAGACGCTGGTCCTGCGGCGGGCCGTGGACCTGCTGTGGGCGGCCAAGGACCTCGCCGAGTCCGGGGCCAACTCCAAGCAGTACGAGTCGGCAGCCGTCGCCCTGCGCGACGCCGGCCAGGCCGCCAAGGACCCGTACGCGGAGGGCCGCGCCCGCACCACCCTCACCAACGTCCACCTGGTCGCCGGCCGGTTCACCGCGGCCGACGACGAGGCCCGCCAGGCCACCGTGCTCGCCCGCGAAGCCGGCGACCCGCTGCCCAGCTGCTGGGCGCCCAACGACCGCGGGATCATCGCCCTGTACGAAGGGCGGCACGCGGACGGCGAGCGGTACCTGCTGGAGGCCATCGAGAACTTCCGCGCCGACGCCAACAACGTCGGCGAGGCCAGCGCCCTGTGCAACCTGTCCCGCATCCACGTGGAGCTGGGCCGCCTCTCCAGCGCCATAGACCTCGCCCAGCAGGGCATCGCCATCTACGACCGGATGGGCCTGACCCTGCGCCTGGCCAACGGCCGCTACGCGCTGGGCATCGCGCTCACCCAGGCCGGCCGCCTCGGCGAGGCCCTCACCCAGCTCACCGAGGCGCTGTCCCTGTTCCACGAGAACCGGCAGCCGCTGTGGGAGGGCGTGACCCACTTCCGGCTCGCCGTCGCCCACCTGGCTGCGCGCCGGCCCACCCTGGCCGCCTCGCACGCCGAGCAGGCGATCGCGCTGCGCGGCATCGGCGGGGAATGGCGCCGGGCGACCGTGCTGACGGTGCTGGGCAAGGCGCTGCGGCGGCTGGGGCAGACGGACCGGGCGCGGGCGTGCTGGCGCGACGCGGAGGCCGTCTTCCGGCAGCTTGGGTCCACCGAACTGGCCGAGGTGCAGGCCCTGCTAGCCTCGGAGATCGCAGCCTGACCTGCGACGATCCCCGTTGAACGAGCCGTTCATCGTTCGTTTATCGCCGCTCGGCACGATAGGTGCATCGACCCGGCGCGTCGGGGGGCATCCGGGTCGGTTGGAGGACCACCCGCTCGGCGGTCATCGGGGGAATCGCCGAGCGGGCCCTACCCATCCACCAGGAGAACCGATGACGACGAACGAGAACATCCTGCCGGCCGACGGTGACAGCAAGTCGCTCGACAACCACGCCCCGGGCGTCGACGTCGAGACTCTGGACAACCACGCCTCGGGCATCGAGATCAAGCCGCTCGAGCCGACTCCGGCTCCCGTGCCGGCCCCGGCGACGCCGGCCGAGGAGATCCAGACCATGGACAACCACGCGTCCGGTCCGCGCCCGTAACACCACGCACACGGCACGACGCAGGAACGCAAGACGTACGGGGGATTCAACGGGGGAACGGCGGTCGCGGTGGCCCGGAGGGGGAGCCACCGCGACCGCCGCACGTCTGCGTCCGGGTCCGCACCGGGGCTCCGGCTCGCGGCATAGGCTGGGAGCGTGTTCTCCTCCCACGGACCGAGCGTCCGCGAACTCGCCGTGCAGGGCCTCTCCTCGATCGAGCGCGGCTACGACCTGCTCGCGCCGAAGTTCGACCAGACGCCCTTCCGCACCCCTGACCGCATGCTCGACGCCGTGGAGGAGACCCTCGCCCAGCGGGAGGGTTCCTTCGGCGCCGGGCTCGACGTCTGCTGCGGCACCGGCGCCGCGATCGGCATGCTGCGGAGGCTGTGCCGGGACCGGGTGACCGGGGTGGACCTCAGCGCCGGCATGCTGGCCGAGGCCGGACGCGCCCACCCGGACGAGCGCGTGGACTTCGTACGGGCCGACGCACGGGCGCTGCCGCCCGTGCTCGCGGACACGTACGACCTGGCGGTCAGCTTCGGGGCCTTCGGCCACTTCCTCCCGGCCGAGCGGCCCGCCCTCTTCTCCGGGGTGCACCGCGCGCTGCGCCCCGGCGGGGTGTTCGCCTTCCCGATCGGCGCCCCGATCCCGCCGAGCTCCCCGGTGTGGTGGACCGCGGCGGGCTTCGACGCCGCGATGCGGGTGCGCAACGCGGTGTGGCGGCCGTCCTTCGTCATGTACTACCGGACCTTCCCGCTCAGCGGGGTCCGCCGCGACCTGGAGGCGGCCGGCTTCACCGTGGAGACCGTGCCGCTGGATCACTTCGGGCGGCAGGCCGGGGGCGCTCCCCGCTGGCGGCTGGTACTGGCCCGGCGTACCTAGCGGAATCACTGCGTCACCACCGGTGCACGGGACACAATCGATGAGGGTTCGTCAGGCAGCTTGCTTCCGCACCACCCTCACCCTTTGGAGCAGCCGGTGTCGTCGCAGGAAATGCCCATCACGATCACCCCTCAGCAGGCCGCCCACGGTGTCGTCCTCCCCGTTCTGCTGGCGAACGGACCGGCCCGGCTGCGCATCCCGTCCTGCCGGAACGGCGATCTCGTACGGGCCCGTGTCGGGGACCAGGAGTTACTGCTGCGCATCCGCGTCTCGGGGGCCGCAGCGGGAGCGGGAGCGGGAACCGCAGCCGGAGCGGGAGCCGCATTCGCGACCGGCGCCGCCAGCGCAACCGCCGGCGCGGGTGCGGGTGCGGGCGTGCCGCGGTCCGGCCCGTCCCCCATGGCGAACGGCCGCGGGTGCATCGCCGCGTTCCTGGTCGCCGCCGTGGTGGTCGTCGCCTTCATCGCGGTGAACGACGGGGACGACAACGACGGCAAGAACGCCGCCTCCCCGACCCCGACCTACTCGTCCAGCGCGTGGTCGGCGCCGTCCTCCACGCCGTGGACGGCCGAACCCACCACCGCCCCGAACCCCGCGCCCACCGGGTACAGCCCGGAACCCGCACCGGAACCCACCGCGGAACCCACCCCGGAGCCGAGCCCCTTCGACCGGGGCACCTGCCTCAACGGACAGTTGCCGGACTCGACGACGCCGCAGAGCGTCAGCGGCGTGGACGAGGTCTCCTGCTCGGCGTCCGACGCGCACTACAAGGTGATCGAGAGCATCCCCGGCACCTCGGACATGGACCGCTGCAACTCCAACCCCAAGACGCAGTACGCGTTCTCCTACCGCTACACGCGCGGTGCCACCGTCCTCAACCAGTACGTGTACTGCCTGGTCGGCCTCGGCTCGTACGCCCGCTGAGCCGGCGGCCGCGGGTTCAGCGGGCGGGCGGCTCCACCCTCTGCCACTCCTCGACCGGCTTGGTGATCAAAAGGCCCCGGACGACGCGGCGGGTCAGGACGACGGCCCCTTCGCCGTACTCGTGCAGCTCGCGTACGGTGACCGATCCGTCTCCCGTACAGCGCTAGCGGGCGCGCAGCTCGCGCTTGAGGACCTTGCCGCTCGCGTTGCGCGGCAGCTCGGAGACGAACTCCACCGCGCGCGGCACCTTGTAGTTGGCCATCTCCCGCCGGGACCAGGCGATCAGGTCGTCGGCGGTGAGCGTGGAGCCGGGTCGGCGGACCGCGTACGCCTTGCCGACCTCACCGAGGCGGGGATCGGGGACGCCGACGACGGCGACGTCCGCGATGTCCGGGTGCAGGCCGAGGAGTTGCTCGATCTCGGCGGGGTAGGCGTTGAAGCCGCCGACGATGAACATGTCCTTGATCCGGTCGGTGATGCGCAGGTTGCCGTGCGCGTCCTTGAACCCGACGTCTCCGGTGTGCAGCCAGCCGTCCCGGGTGATCGCCTTGGCGCTCTCGCCGGGGTCCTCGAAGTAGCCCTGCATGACGTGGTAGCCGCGGACCACGATCTCGCCGGCCTCGCCCGTCGGCCGCGGCGTCCCGCCCGCGTCCACGATCATCACCTCGGTGTCCGGGATGGCCCGCCCCGAGGTCTCGGAGATGATCTCCGCGGGGTCGCCCCGCCGGCACATGGTGACGATGCCGCTGGCCTCGGAGAGCCCGTACGCGGTGAGGACGGTGGCGATGTGCAGCTCGCCGCGCAGCCGCTCGACGAGCCGGAGCGGGACCACGGCCGCGCCGGTGACGACCAGGCGCAGGGCGGACAGGTCGTGGTGGTCGCGCTGGGGGTGGTCGAGGAGGGACTGGTGGAGGGTGGGCGGTCCGGGGAGTACGGAGATCCGCTCGGCGGCGACGTTGGCGAGGACGGTGTCCACGTTGAAGACGGGCTGCGGGACCATCGTGGCCCCGCGCATCAGGCAGGCGATGATCCCGGCCTTGTAGCCGAAGGTGTGGAAGAAGGGGTTCACGATCAGGTAGCGGTCGCCCTCGCGCAGTCCCGCGAGCTCGCACCACACGTCGTAGCAGCGCAGGGACTGGGCGTGGGTGATGACGGCGCCCTTGGGACTGCCGGTGGTGCCGGAGGTGAAGATGATGTCGGAGGGGGCGTCGGAGGTGATGGAGGCGGCGCGTTCGCGCACGGCTTCGGCCGGTATGCGGTCCCCGCCCGCCAGGAAATCCTTCCAGGTGCGGAAGGACTCGGGTGCGTCCTCGGCGAGGACGACGACCTGCTCCAGGTGCGGGAGCCCGCGCAGCGGCCCGGTGCCGGGGCCCTCGCCCGCGGCCCGGCGCAGGGAGGCGACGTAGGAGGTGCCCAGGAAGGTGCCGGTGACGAAGAGCAGCCGCGCCCGGCTGCGCTGGAGGACGTACGCCGCTTCCGCGCCCTTGAAACGGGTGTTGAGGGGGACCAGCACCGCGCCCGCCGAGACGGCGCCGAGCGCGGAGACGATCCACTCCAGGGTGTTGGGGGCCCAGACGGCGACCCGGTCGCCGGGCTCGACCCCGGCGGCGATGCAGGCGGCCGCGGCGCGCTCGACGCGTTCGCCGAGCTGCCCGTAGCTGATGCGGACGCGGCCGTCGACGACGGCCTCCTGGTCGGCGTACCGTACGGCTGCCGTCCGGACGAGCCCCGCGATGCTGCCCCAGCGCAGGTCTGCGCGTACGCCGTCGCTCACGCCGTCGCTCACGTCGTCGCTCACGTCGTCGCGTACGGCCCCGCGTGCGTCGTCGCCCATGCGTGTCATCCTCCCGCGAACCCAGTAGCTGACTAACCGTCAGATTAGCTGTAGCCTTCGCGGCTGTCAGTACTGGCGCACCCCGGAGGTGGCGATGGCGGCAACGCTCAAGGACGCTACGGCGATAGTGGGCATCGGGCAGACCGCCTTTGCCAGACAACTGCCGCAGTCCGAGAAGGAACTGGCCTGCCGGGCGATCCTGGCCGCCCTCGCCGACGCCGGCATCGATCCCTCCGAGGTCGACGCCTTCTCCTCCTACACCATGGAGGAGACCGACGAGGTCGAGGTCGCCAAGGCCATCGGCGCCGGCGACGTCACCTTCTTCTCCAAGATCGGCTACGGCGGCGGCGGTTCCTGCGCCACCGTCGGCCACCTGGCCTCGGCGATCGCGACCGGCCAGGCCACCGTCGGCGTCGCCTGGCGCTCCCGCAAACGCGGCTCCGGCCCGCGCCCCTGGAAGAACACCGCCGTCCAGCTGCCCACCCCCGGCCAGTGGACCCGCCCCTTCGGGCTGCTGCGCCCCGCCGACGAGATCGGCATGCTGGCCCGCCGCTACATGCACGAGTACGGCGCCACCCGCGACCACCTCTTCAACGTGGCCATGGCCTGCCGCAACCGGGCCAACGCCAACCCGGCCGCGATGATGTACGAGCGCCCGCTGACCCGCGAGATGTACATGACCTCCCGCATGATCAGCGACCCGCTCTGCCTCTTCGACAACTGCCTGGAGACCGACGGGGCGCTGGCCTGCGTGATCGTCTCCGCCGAGCGGGCCCGGGACTGCCGCCAGAAGCCCGTCTACGTGCACTCCGTCGCCCAGGGCCTGCCCTCCCAGCACCACGGAATGGTCAACTACTGGAACGACGACCCGCTCTCCGGGCCCGCCTGGACCGCCGCCCGCCACCTGTGGAAGCAGGCCGACTTCGGGCCGCAGGACGTGGACGTCGCCCAGATCTACGACGCCTTCACCCCGCTGATCCCCCTCTCGCTGGAGGGCTACGGCTTCTGCGGGCGCGGCGAGGGCGCCGCCTTCACCGAGGGCGGAGCCCTGGAGACGGGCGGCCGGCTCCCGATCAACACCGGGGGCGGCGGCCTGTCGGAGGCGTACGTGCACGGCTTCAACCTGATCAACGAGGGCGTCAAGCAGCTGCGCGGCATCTCCACCGCCCAGGTGCCGGACGCCGCGACCTGCCTGGTGACGGCGGGCGAGGGTGTCCCGACGTCCGCGATCCTGCTGAGGAGCTGACCGATGACCGCCGCATCCGCAGACGAGCTGCTCCTGCCGGTCCCCGACGAGGACGGCGCCCCCTTCTGGGAGTACGCCGCACGGGGCGAACTCCGCATCCAGGCCTGCGCCGCCTGCGGCCGGCTGCGCTTCCCGCCCCGCCCCTGCTGCCCGCACTGCAGGTCCTTCGACAGCGAGTGGCGCCGGATGAGCGGCCGCGGCCGCATCTGGTCGTACGTCCGGCCGCACCCGCCGCTGCTGCCCGCCTACGCCGCGCAGGCCCCGTACAACGTGGTCCTCGTGGAGCTCGCCGACGCCCCGCACATCCGGCTCGCCGGGAACCTGGTGACCTCGGCCGACGCCCCGCTGGACTCGATGGACCCGGCCCGGCTGCGCATCGGCGCGCGGGTCCAGGTGGTCTTCACCGAGACGGGCGGGATGGCCGTGCCGCGCTGGCTCCTGGAGAAGTCGTGACCGTACGGGTGGAGCGGGACAAGGCGACCGGGGTCGCGGTCGTCACCCTGGACCGGGAGCGCAGGCACAATGCGATCGACCTGGCGACGGCGGACGAACTGAGCGCGGTGTGGAGGGAGTTCCGGTTCGCCGACGAGGTGCGGGCGGTGGTGCTCACGGGGGCGGGGGCGGCCGCCTTCTGCACCGGCATCGACCGCGGTGTCGACGTGCCGCAGCCGGGATCCCCGTACTCGGCCGACGATCCGCTCATCGCGATCGGCCCCAAGGCGGGCGACCTGTGGAAGCCGGTCGTCGCCGCCGTCAACGGCATGGCCTGCGGCGGGGCCTTCTACCTGCTGGGCGAGGCGGAGTTCCTGATCGCCTCCGAGACGGCGACGTTCTTCGATCCGCACACGACGTACGGGATGGTCAGCGCCTACGAGGCCGTCTACATGGCGCAGCGCATGCCCTTCGGCGAGGCCGCCCGGATGTCCCTGATGGGCACGGCCGAACGGCTCTCCGCGCGCCGGGCCCACGAGATCGGGCTCATCTCGGAGCTGACCGCGCCCGCCGAGCTGCTCCCGGCGGCCCTGCGGGCGGCGGAGACCCTGGCCGGCTTCCCGACGGAGGCCGTGCAGGGCACCGTACGGGCCCTGTGGTCGGCGAAGCAGGCCGCGCTCCAGCAGGCCCTGGCCCAGGCCCCGGCGCTGATCGCGCTGGGGAACCTGGCGCCGGAGCGGCAGGCCGAACTGTTCGCGGGGCGGCGCGGGGCGCCGGAGCCGCGGGTGCGGTGAGGCGCGGGGCGGGGCGGGGCGCGTGCGGGCTACGCCCGCTCCACCGCGCCCACCAGGCAGTTCTTCACCTCTGCGGCCTTGCCCGGGACCGTCATCGGGACCACGACGGTCCGGCTCTCGCGCGGCTTGAGCGTGATCTTCAGGGAGCCGGCGTCGAGGGCCGCACCGTTCGCACCGCTGAAGGTCACCGGCACCCGCACGGTGCGCTCGGCGTCCACGGTGGAGGTGACCTGGACGGTGGCCCCCTTCTTGTCCGCCGCGACGCAACCGACGAGCACGGCCCGCGCGGGCGGCGACGTCGGGCTCGCCGAGGGCGTCGGGCTGCTGCTGCTGCTCCCGGTGCCGTGACTCTTCTTCTTCTTGCTCTTGGAGCTGGAGCAGCCGCCCCCGCTGCTACTGCTCTTGCCCTTGCTCTTGCCACTGCTTCCGCTGCTGCTGCTTCCGCCGTGTGACGAGAACCCGGTCAGCGCGAAGACGACGGCCACGAGCACCGCGGTGAACCTGATACGACGTCCAGCCACCATGGCCCGAACTCCTCCCCTGGACAACGGCGGGCCACGCTATCAGCGCGCCGCCGCGCCGGTAACGGGCCGGGGAGAGATCGGCTCCGTCCGGCCGCCCCCGCATGCGCGGCACCGGAGCCGGGCGCAGCGACCCCCCTCAACGCACCCCTCGCACCCCTCGGCCCCGGAGGGCCTCAGCGGCTTCGGGCCGCTGGACCGGACTCCGTCCGGCCGTCCCCGCATGCGCGGCACCGGAGCCGGGCGTAGCGACCTCCCCTCAACGCACCCCTCGCACCCCTCGGCCCCGGAGGGCCTCAGCGGCTTCGGGCCGCTGGGCCGGACTCCGTCCGGCCGTCCCCGCATGCGCGGCACCGGAGCCGGGCGTAGCGACCTCCCCTCAACGCACCCCTCGCACCCCTCGGCCCCGGAGGGCCTCAGCGGCTTCGGGCCGCTGGGCCGGACTCCGTCCGGCCGTCCCCGTATGCGCGGCACCGGAGCCGGGCGTAGCGTCGGGATCGAGACCACTACCGCGAAGGGCCGGGCATGCTCCGCAACGTACTCGGCTCGCTGATGGGTCTGATCGGAGCGGCGGCCGCCGTCTGGAGCCCCTTCCGTGCCTGGTACGACGGCCGTCACGGACGCGACTACCGCGTCCAGGAGCTCTTCACCGCCGCCGGGATCACCGATCACAAGCCCGCCCTGCTGGGCTCGCTCGTGCTCCCCTTCGTCTTCGCCGCCGCCCTCGCGGTGGCCGCCGTCGTGCTCCGCTCGCGGCTGCTCATGGCGCTGGCGGGGGTCGTCGTCCTCGGCTTCGCCGTCCTGTGGACGGTCCGCCAGGGGCAGGCCGCCGGGAGCCTCTCGGTGGGCGGCGACGGCCAGGGCCTCGGTGACGGCGTCGCCAACGCCTTCGGCGCAGGCGCGCTGATCCTCCTGGGCGCCGCCGTCATGCGCGGCCGCCCCGCCCGCCGGGCCCGCGCCCTCCCCCCGACGACGACCACCGCCCCGGAGCCGTAGCCGCAAGCCCCGCCCCAGGACCACACGCAGCGCGGGTGACGGACCTCACCGCAGCGGGCACGAACGGCGTGGACATGGCGGCGGCCCCGGCCCCCGGGTGGGGGCGGGGCCGACCGGCCGGGCAGGCGGGTGGGATCAGGCGGCGACGACGCCGGAGGCCGCGATCTCGACCTTGCCCTTGGGGGCGCCGGACTGGGAGCCCAGGGCCTCGATCTGGTCCACGAGCTCCTGGCCCGAGACGACCTCGCCGAAGACGACGTGCTTGCCGTCGAGCCACGGGGTGAGGACCGTGGTGATGAAGAACTGCGAGCCGTTGGTGTTGCGGCCGGCGTTCGCCATCGACAGCAGGTACTTGCGGTCGTGCTTCAGCTGGAAGTTCTCGTCCTCGAACTTCTCGCCGTAGATGGACTTGCCGCCGGTGCCGTTGTGGTTGGTGAAGTCACCGCCCTGCAGCATGTACTGGGGGATGACGCGGTGGAAGCCGGAGCCCGCGTAGCCGTAGCCGTTCTGGCCGGTGCACAGCTCCCGGAAGTTGCGCGCGGTCTTCGGGACGACCTCGTCGAAGAGGTTGAAGACGATGCGGCCCGCGGGCGCGCCGTTGATGGTGATGTCGAAGTAGACGTTGTCGCTCATGGGGTCCATCCTGTCACTCCCGGTGCGGTGCGCTACCCGGCGGGGCCGCAGCCCCGCCTCCGGGCAGGTCAACCGCTCGTACGGGTGCCCGTGCCCTTCGCCGCGTCCAGGGCGTACACGCAGCGGTCCTTGCTGCACGCGTACACCACGCCCGCCTCCGCCACCGGCGCGCCCGTGATCTCGCCGCCCGTGGCCAGCTTCCAGCGGAGCTGGCCGCCCGCCGCGTCCAGGGTGTAGAGGCAGTGGTCGGCGGAGCCGAAGTGCACCCGGCCGTCCGCGACCGCCGGCAGGCCGGTGATCTCGCCACCCGCCGCGAAGCGCCACTTCGGGGTACCGGTGACCGCGTCGAGGGTGTAGAGCGCGCTGCCCGCGCCCAGGTGCACGTTGCCGTTCGCGACCAGCACCGGGTCCGAGGACTGCCGGGCCTCGGTCGCGATCCGCCAGCGGTCGTGCCCGGTGGCCGCGTCGAGGGCGTAGACGGTGCCCAGGTAGTCCGCGAGGTAGACCCCGCCGCCGGTGACGGCCGCGCCCGGCGCGAAGGCCGGGGCGGCCAGGAAGACCGCGGGGGCCTCGAAGTGCCAGCGGACCCGGCCCGAGGCCCGGTCCACGGAGAGCACCCGGGTGCCGGCCGTGATGTAGACGTTGCCGTCGGGGGCGGGGGTGACCCGCACGGGGACGTTCCCGCAGGAGGCCGCGTCGCCGACCGGGTACGACCAGGACTCGCGGCCGCTGCGGGCGTCCAGCGCGCGCAGCCGGGCGTCCTGCCACACGTACACGGTGCCGTCGTGGAGGACGGGAGCCGCCTCCGGGGTCTCGAAGTCGCTCTGCGCGCCGGTCAGCTCCCACAGCTTCTGGCCGTTGGAGGCCTCCCAGCCCTGCACCCCGCCGCCGCGCGTGGCGGTGACGACCGTGCCGCGGTCGGCGCGCAGCGCGTACACCCAGGCGTCGGCGGACAGCCGCCACCGCTCGGAGCCGTCCGAGGCGTCGAGCGCGTAGAGGGAGGGGCCGTCGGAGGCGTGGATCCGCCCGTCGGCGACCGCCATGGACCAGGCGACGTCGCGGGTCTTGAACTGGCGGCGGCCGCTCGCCACGTCCAGCGCGTGGACCTCGAAGGAGGTGACGTAGAGCAGGTTGCCGGCAACGGTCGGGGTGCCCCAGACCTCGTTCGACATGCGGAAGCGCCACGGGCGCCAGCGGCCGCTGTCCGGGGCCGGGCCCGGGCTCGGTACCGCCACGGCGGAGGGGGTGACCGCCGCCGCCCCGCCGGGCGGGCGGACCCAGCCGGTCGCCGAGTCGGCGGAGGAAGCGTGCGCGGCCGGAGCCGCGGCGGTCACGCGCGGACCGGGCCCGATCGGCACCGGCGAGCCGCCCAGGCGCACCGGCTCGCCCGAGGGCGCCGGGGACATCGGCGGGTGGTGCGGGCGCTGCGGTACTGCCTGCCCGGTACGCGGGTCCACCCACGGGTCGGCGCCGCCGCGCGGGCGGCGGTGCGTGGCGGGCCCGGAGGCCGGGCCGCCGGGGCCGGGGACGGGCGCGGGCACCGCGGCGGCGGGCGTACGGTTGCCCGCGCGCCGGGCCTCGATCATCGCCACGGCCCGCGCGGGCAGCCACGCCGAGGCGGTGCCGCTGTCGTCGCCGCCGTCGAACAGGTGCGGGGCGAGCTGCGCCTGCAGGTCGGCCGGGGTCGGCCGCTGCGTGGCGTCCATCTGCATGCAGGAGTCGATCAGCGGCCGCAGCTCCTCGGGGAGCCCGTCCAGGTTGGGCCCCTCGCGCAGCAGCATGAAGACCGTCTCCACCGGGTTCGCCCCGTGGTACGGCGGGTGCCCGGTGGCGGCGAAGACGAGGGTGGAGCCGAGCGAGAAGACGTCGCTGGCGCCCTTGACGCTGCGGGAGTCCTTCGCCTGCTCGGGCGACATGTAGGCGGGGGTGCCGACGGCGACGTTCGTCATGGTCAGGCGGGTGTTGGAGACTCCGCTGGCGATGCCGAAGTCGATCACGCGCGGGCCGTCCTCGACGACGAGCACGTTGGACGGCTTCAGGTCGCGGTGGACCAGGCCCGCCTGGTGGATGGACTGCAGGGCCTCGGCGATGCCGGCCGCGAGCCACCGTACGGCCTGGGCGGGCATGGGCCCGCACTCGTTGACGATCTCCTCCAGGGAGGGCGCCGGGACGTACGCGGTGGCCAGCCACGGCACGGCGGCGCGGGGGTCGGCGTCGACCACGGCCGCGGTGTAGAAGCCGGACACGGCGCGGGCCGCCTCCACCTCGCGGGTGAAGCGCACCCGGAACAGCTGGTCCTCGGCGAGCTCGGTCCGCACCGTCTTGATCGCGACCCGCCGTCCGGACGCGGACCGCGCGAGATAGACCAGCCCCATGCCGCCGGCGCCGAGCCGTCCCAGCACCTCGAAGGGGCCGATCCGTCTCGGGTCGTGCTGCGTCAGCTGCTCCACCACTCGCCTCCACACCTCCCCGTACGGGCCCTCGCCGGGCCCGCTTCCACCGGCACGGGGCCCTGGGCCCCGTGCAGCGTCTCACTCCGGGCGCCGCCCGGGTCGCGCAACCCCGATTCTGTCAGGCCCGGGCCGGGTCCGGCCCCGGCACGTCGAGCAGCGCGGTGTGATCTGCCCGGCGAACGGCCTGCGGGACCCGGTCGGCGCCCGTTTCGGGACCGTTCGGGGCCGGGCCGGGGCAAGGGCCGGTTGGCTGCGCCGCTCGCGCGGGGCCGGGGCCTGTGGGAGAGGTGGGGCCGGGCGCGCGCCGGCGGAACCGGCGCGCCGGATGCCGTTCGGCGCTCTGCGGGGAGCGCCCCGGACAACACACCTAGTCCGCCTTGGTGCGGGGTTCCGAGAGCAGCCCGAAGACGGCCCCCTGATTGTCGGCGACGACCGCGATCCGCCCGTAGGGGGTGTCGAAGGGATCGGCGGTGACCCGGCCGCCGAGCCGCTGCGCCGTGGCCACGGACTGGTCGCAGTCCGGGACGGCGAAGTAGACGAGGAAGTGCGCGGGCATGATCTCCGGGAAGGCGTCGGTGATCAGGCTGCGCCCGAGGACGGCGCTGTCCGTGCCGGGCGCGCTGCCGGGCGGAGACCAGATGCGGTACTCGACGCCGGCGTCGTCCTGGTCCTGCGGGACGTAGCCGAAGACCTTGGCGTAGAAGACGTCGACGGCGTCGCGGGCCCGCGTGTAGACCTCGGACCAGCAGTACGTGTACGGCTCCTGCTGGGCCTCGAAGCCGTAGTGGGTGCCGGGCTGCCACAGGCCGAAGACGGCCCCGCCGGGGTCGGCGGCCATCGCGGCGGTGCCGTAGGGGCCCACCGGCATCGGGTCCATCACCATCTGGCCGCCTGCGGCGCGGATGCGCTGGGCGCAGGCGTAGGCGTCGGTGGTGTAGAGGTAGACGCCCCAGACGGTGGGCATCCGGCCGTCCGGTTTGGGGGCGAGGGCGGCGACGTTGCGGCCGCGGCTGTAGGCCTGCGTGTAGTGGCCGTACTCGGCTCCCGCGCTGTCCGCGAAGGTCCACCCGAACAGCTCGCCGTAGAAGCGCTTGCCCGCCTCGACGTCCGGAAGTGAGGCGTCCACCCAGCAGGGTGCGCCTTCCGCGAATGCGGCCATGGGCCCGGTTCCTTCCGTTGTGCGGGGGTGTGTACCCTCTCACCTCTCTCAGCCATGGTCCGTCCGAAGACTTGTCCACAGCCTGTTGATAAGACTATTCGGGGGAAATCTTGCGGAACCGGGCGACACGCCCGGCCCGCGACTACGGGGCGTACCGGGGGCGCGCCCGGCCGGAAATCCGCCTCCGCGACCCTGCGGACCGCTTCCCGCCCAGGCCAGGGGCTCCGTAACCCCATTTGCAGGCGGCCGAATAGCGCGCCGATCACCCCTCGGTAAGCTGACGGCATGACAGGACAAGTACGCACCGTCGACGGGCGTGTCGCCGGCCGGCGCGGCCAGGCGACGCGGCAGAAGCTGCTCGACTGCCTCAGCGAGATGCTCAGCACCTCGCCGTACCGCGACGTCAAGGTGATCGACGTCGCCCGCAAGGCCGGCACCTCCCCCGCGACCTTCTACCAGTACTTCCCGGACGTCGAGGGCGCCGTCCTGGAGATCGCCGAACAAATGGCCACCGAGGGCGCGCAGTTGACGTCGCTCGTCGAGGGCCGGACCTGGGTCGGCAAGTCCGGTTGGGCCGCCGCCGAGGAACTCGTCGAGGGCTTCCTGGAGTTCTGGCGCCGCAACGACGCGATCCTGCGGGTCGTCGACCTCGGCGCGGCCGAGGGCGACAAGCGCTTCTACAAGATCCGCATGAAGATCCTGAACTCGGTCACCAACTCCCTGACGGAGTCGATGAAGGAGCTCCAGGCCAAGGGAAAGGTCGACAAGGACGTCAGTCCCGCGGCCATGGCCGGTTCGCTGGTCGCGATGCTGGCCGCGGTCGCCTCGCACCAGAAGGGCTTCCAGACCTGGGGCGTCAAGCAGGCCGAGCTCAAGCCGAACCTGGCGCTGCTCGTCCACCTCGGCATCACGGGCAAGAAGCCCACCAAGTAACGGCGGATCCCTTCCGGGGTCCGCCGCCTTGGGCGGCTCCGTGCCGTCGTGTACGACCGCCTGAGATCAGCGACGCTCCAGGCGGAACAACCGGATCTCGCGCTCGATGCGCGCCTGGTACGTCGCGTACGGCGGCCAGAACCCCAGCACCGCCTGCCACGCCGCAGCGCGTTCCTCCCCCGCCAGCAGCCGGGCCCGTACGGGGATGTCCCGGCCTTGCCAACTCACGTCCGCGTCCGGGTGCTTGAGTAGGTTCCCGGTCCATGCCGGGTGCCCGGGCCGGCCGAAGTTGGAGCCGATCAGGACCCAGCTCGTGCCGCCGTTCTCCGGCATGCAGGCGAGCGGGGTGGTGCGCGGCTCGCCCGTCTTGGCGCCCTTGGCGGTGAGGATCACGCCCGGCAGCATCTGGGCGCTGAGCATGACCTTGCCGCGGGTGAGCTTGTGCACCGCCTTGTCCAGGGCGGGGATGAAGTGCGGTGCGATCTTGGCGAAGAGCATGGTCGAGGAGACCTTCTGCATCAGCTTGACGCCGGGAGCCACGCGAGCCATCAGACGGCCACCTTCTCTTGGGCGGGCGGGACGTGGGGCGCAGTCGCGGCGGGAGCCGCGGCCGCAGCCGCCGTGGGCACGGCCGGGGCCGCGGCCGGGGCGGCGAACAGGCCCGCGCGGTCCGCGGCGTGCGCCCGCAGCCGGTGGACCGGGCCGAAGAGCAGCTCGTCGGCCGCCGCCCGCTTGAAGTAGAGGTGTGCGTCGTGTTCCCAGGTGAAGCCGATCCCGCCGTGCAGCTGGATCGCCTCGCCGGCGGTCACCCGCAGGGCTTCGAGCGCCTGGGCGAGGGCGAGGCCGCCCTGGTCCGGGTCCCAGGCGGCGTAGTAGGCCGCCGAGCGGGCCGCCTGCACCTGTACGTAGAGGTCGGCGAGCCGGTGCTTGACGGCCTGGAAGGAGCCGATCGCCCGGCCGAACTGCTCGCGCTGGCGTACGTACTCGACGGTGCGGGCGAGCGCCTGCCCGGCCGCGCCGACCGCTTCGGCTGCGAGCACGGCGGAGGCGGTGCGCCCGGTGGCGGCGAGGGCGCCCGGTACGTCGCCCTCTTCGTCGCCGAGCAACTCGGCGGGGACATTGCGCAGTTGGATGCTGGCCTGCGGGCGGGTCTCGTCCAGTACGGCCTGCCGGGACCGTACGAGCCCGGGCGCGTCCTCCCGTACGAGGAACAGCAGCGTACGGCTGCGGGCGAAGCCCCCGGCGTGCGCGGCGACCAGCAGCAGCGGGGCGCTGTGCCCGTCGAGCACCTGGGCGGCCTCCCCGTAGAGCCGCCAGCCGCCGCCCGCGGCGTCGGCGCGGGCCTGGACCCCGCCCGCGCGGCCGCCGCCGGACCACTGCCCGGCGCTGTCGTCGCCGGTCAGCGCGAGCGCCGTGGCCAGCGCCGGGCCCGGGACGGCGAGGGCGGCGGTCAGCCCGCCGGCCGCCAGCGGCGGGAGCAGCGCGGAGCGCTGGGCGCCGGTGCCGAGGGCGGCGATCAGGGGCGCGCAGAGCACGGCGGTGGCCAGCAGAGGCGAGGGCAGCAGCACCCGCCCGGTCTCCTCGCAGGCCAGGGCCAGGTCGGCGGGGGCGCAGCCGACGCCGCCGTACTCCTCGGCGATGGCGAGGCCGGGCAGCCCGAGCCGCTCGGCGAGCTGCTGCCACAGCTCGCGGTCATGTCCGGCGGCGGTGCGGACCGCGGCCTTGACCTCGTCGGGGCCGCAGCGTTTGCCCAGGATCTCGCGCAGGGTACGGCGTATCTCGGCCTGCTCCGCGGTGAAGGCGGCATCCATCGTCTGGCTCCTCCTGGGGGCACCTCCCGGCGGTGGCCGGGGGCAGATCTGACGGACCGTCATGTTAGGCCCGGCGGTGGCAGATGCACAGGGGGCGGCGAGGGCGGGTTGCGGGCGGGACGGCGCCCGAACCCCTAGCATCTGACGATACGTCAGTTGTACCGTCCTTCCCATGCCTGGACTCACACCTGGAACCGTGTCCCGCGCCCGCCGGAGGGTCGCGGTCGTCGGCGTGGCCCTCTCCGACTGCGGCCGGGTGGACGGCCCCACCCCCTACGCCCTGCACGCGCAGGCCGCCCGGCGCGCCCTGGCCGACTCCGGCCTGGACCGCTCCGTCATCGACGGCCTCGCCTCGGCCGGCCTCGGCACGCTCGCGCCGGTCGAAGTGGCCGAGTACCTCGGCCTGCGCCCCACCTGGGTCGACTCCACCTCCGTGGGCGGCTCGACCTGGGAGGTCATGGCCGCCCACGCGGCGGACGCCATCGCCGCGGGACACGCCAACGCCGTCCTGCTGGTCTACGGTTCCACGGCGCGGGCCGACATCAAGGCCCGCCGGCGCACCTCGAACCTCTCCTTCGGGGCCCGCGGACCGCTCCAGTTCGAGGTCCCGTACGGGCACACGCTGATCTCCAAGTACGCGATGGCCGCCCGCCGCCACATGCACGAGTACGGGACCACGCTGGAGCAGCTCGCCGCGGTGGCCGTACAGGCCCGGGCGAACGCGGCCACCAACCCGGACGCCATGTTCCGGGACCCGATCACGGTGGACGAGGTCCTGTCCTCCGACATGATCGCGGACCCCTTCACGAAGCTGCACTGCTGCATCCGCTCGGACGGCGGCTGCGCCGTGCTGCTGGCGGCGGAGGACTACGTACCGGACACCGCGAAGGCTCCGGTCTGGGTCCTCGGCGCGGGCACCTCCGTCTCGCACACCACCATGTCGGAGTGGGAGGACTTCACCGTGTCCCCGGCAGCCGTCTCGGGCCGCATCGCCTTCGAGCGGGCCGGCCTCACCCCGGCGGACGTGGACCTCGCCGAGATCTACGACGCCTTCACGTACATGACCCTGGTGACCCTGGAGGACCTCGGCTTCTGCGCGAAGGGCGAGGGCGGGGCCTTCGTGGAGAAGGGCCGCCTGCTGCGCGACGGGGACCTCCCGGTCAACACCGACGGCGGTGGCCTCTCGGCCTGCCACCCCGGCATGCGCGGCCTGTTCCTGCTGGTCGAGGCGGTCCGCCAGCTCCGCGGCGAGGCGGGCCCGGGCCAGGTCACCAAACGCGGTGGGCGCCTCCCGGAGATCGCCCTGGCCTCGGGCACGGGCGGCTGGTTCTGCTCCTCGGGCACGGTCCTGCTGGGCCGGGGGTAGGCGCGGGCCCCCCGGCCCGGACGGCTACGCCTGCTGGTACGGAGAGGACCGGCGGGCTACTCGCCCTCGGCAAGGGTGTGGGCGACGAGGGCGTTGGCGTGGCCGTGGCCCAGGCCGTGTTCGGTCTTGAGCCAGGTGACGAGCTCCATGTGCCTGGTCAGCGGCGAGGACCTGATGAGGTCCTTCCACTCGGCGATCGGCCGGCCGTACTTCTTCTCGATCGAGGGGAAGTACGCGGCGGGGCCCTTCACGGTCTCGGCCATGGTGTCCGTCTCCTTCGTCGCGGCGCCTTTGCATGTACGACCGCGACCGGACGCCGAACTCATCGGTCCTGCGGTGAATTTCCGCATCCCGCGGAAACGGCCGCCTCCTACCAGTCCACCCCGTTCAACGGGCGGCCGTCCCGGGCCAGTTCGACCTCGTGGTCCCTGTGGTCGTAGTCGATCAGGCGGATGCGGTCCGGGCCGATCCACTCGGCGTGGAGAACGCCCTGCGGCCAGACGGACTCCTCGTACTCCGCCACCGGCCAGCGGCGGGCTGTGGGGAAGCGGCCCGTGTCCAAGTAGATCCGCCAGACGGGGTCGGTGAGCGGGGAACTGCGCTCCACCACCAGGCGCCGCGGGGCGCCGCCCGGGGCCGGGACGTCGTACTCCAGGGACGGGAAGGGGTCGCTGGCCATGACGTACACCGGTGTGGCCAGCGCGCCGAAGACAGCCGCGACCACGAGGGCGCCGACGGTGGCCTTGCGGACCTCGGGGCGGCGCGAGGAGAGCAGGACCCCCGCCGTCAGGGAGAGGGCTGCGAGGACGGCGAGGAGCACCGGGTGGTCGAGGTCGGCCAGGACGGCCGGGCCGCCCGGGTGGTCGTACAGCGGGGCGACGACCGCGGTCACCGCGAGGGCCGGCGCGAGAGTGACGAGGCCGCGTGCGACACCTCTGTGAACGTCCATGAAGCGGCACCCTAGCCTGGGGGCATGACCAGCGAGATCAGCGAGATCAGCGAGATCAGCGAGATCGGCACGGACGGCACTGACGGCACTGACGGCACTGACGGCTTCCACGCCACCCTGCACTCCCTGCGCGTGTGGGACTCCCCGCTTCCCGGCTTCGACACCGGGGCCGCACCCGCCGAGCCGCTCCCGCTGTTCCGGGAGTGGTTCGTGCACGCCGCCCGGGCGGGGCAGTTGGAGCCGCACACGATGAGCCTGGCGACGGTGGACGGCGCGGGGCGGCCCGATGTGCGGACCCTGATGCTGCACGACGCCGACGAGCGGGGCTGGCACTTCGCCTCGCACGTCACCAGCGCCAAGGGCGTGCAGCTGGCCGCGCAGCCGCGGGCGGCGCTCGGGTTCTACTGGCCGACCGTGGCCCGGCAGATCCGGATCCGGGGCCGGGTCACCGCCTGCGGGCCCGAGGAGAGCCGCGCGGACCTGGCGGTCCGCTCGCGCGGGGCGCTCGCCGCCGCGCTCACCGGGCGCCAGAGCGAGGTGCTGGAGTCGGCCGAGGACCTGGTCCGGGCCTCGGAGCGGGCCTGGGAACGGGCCGGGGCCGAGCCGGACGCACCCGCTCCGACCTGGACGCGGTACGTACTGGACGCCGACGAGGTGGAGTTCTTCCAGGGCGACCCCACCCGCCGCCACACCCGCCTGCGCTACCGCCGCACCACCGGCCCCGACGCCGACACCGACGCCGACACCGACACCGACGCCGATGCCGACGCGGGAAGCTCCTGGGTCCGCGAGCTGCTCTGGCCCTGATCCGGCCGGAAGACCGCCACCCGCACCCCGTCCGCCGCCTCGCGGAAGGTGACCGTCAGGGGCATGCCGATGCGCAGGTCCACCGCCTCGCAGGACACCACCTCGGTCATCATCCGCGGGCCCTCCGCCAGGTCGACCACCGCCGCCGTGTACGGGACGCGCGTGCCGAAGGGCGGGAGGTCGTTGCGGTGGATCACCGACCAGGTGTAGAGGGTCGCCCGGCCGCTCGCCGGCTCCCACCTCACGCGGTCCTCGCCGGCCCAGCAGTGCGGGCAGAACTCGCGCGGGTAGTGGTGCGCCCGCCCGCAGTCCCCGCAGCGGCGCAGCAGGAGCCTGCCTTCCGCCGCCGCGTCCCAGTAGGTGCGGGTGAAGTCGTCGGTCTCCGGGAGGTCGTAGCGCGCCGCGCCGCCGCTCACAGGAAGAGTCCGATCGCCGCGTCGAGGGACCAGGTCTGCCAGGACATGGCGAAGAGCGCGACGAGCGAGATGAGCGCCATCATCGCGTTCTGGCCCTGCTCGGCCCAGTCGTGGATCATCAGCACCAGGTAGAGCAGGTTCAGCAGCAGCCCGCCGACCAGGGCGACCGGGGTCAGGAGGCCGAGCACCAGGCCCAGCCCGAGCGCGAGTTCCGCGTAGACGACGATGTACGCCATCGCCTTCGGGCGCGGCGCGACGACCAGTTCGAAGCCGCCCTTGACGAAGGTCCAACGGTGCTTGTTCGCGACGTCGGCGGCCCACGCGATGCCGGTGCCGCGTTCGAACCAGCCCTTCTTGTCCTTGTGCCGCCAGCTCTCCAGCCACCACAGGCCGAGGCCTATCCGGAGCACGGCGAGCCATTCGGCCCCACTGAGCCAGATGGTCTGCATCGGCAGCCCCCACCCCTCTCATCACTGATCTGACGGTACGTCAGTTCAGCGGATGCAGGGCGATCCCGCAAGGCCCCGGCCGGCTACGGGTCGGCGAAGAGCCTCCCGCATCCCTCGACCCCGGCGGTGGCGGCGCCCGCCGCGCGCAGGGCGGCCCGCAGCAGGACCTGGTCCGCGGTGAGGACGGGACGGCCGAGGGCCGGGGGCCGGGGCCGGGGGCCGGGGGCCGGGGCCGGGGGCCGGGGGCCGGGGCCGGGGGCCGCCTCCAACGCCTCGATCACGCCGACCGCGCGGAAGCCGTTGCCGCCGATGACCACCGCCTCGGCCTCGTCCGGGGCGAAGGACCCCACGCGGATCCGCAGCGCCTCGGCCGCCGCGGCGCACCGGGCGACGACCGGCAGCCCGTGGGCGCGCGCCGAGAGGCGGGCCGGCATCCGCGCCTCCCCGGGCGCCGATCGCGTACGCGGGCCGGTGAAGGCGGAGCCGGTCGCAGCCACCGGCGCCGCCGCCGGCAGCTCGCTCGCCCCGGTCGACGTGCGGCGGCTCGGCGACGGCCCGCACCGGGGCGAGCGGGATGGTCGGATCCATCGCACCGCCGCGGCCCATCGCGCCGAACGCCACCCGGGCGGCGTGCAGACCCACATCCGCCGGGGCCAAGGCGCGCGGCTCCGACTCGGGCCCGACGTCGGCGCGCGGGATGAGGACACCAGGGCAGGCACGCACGTCCCAGCCGTCCGGTCGCCCCATCGGTCACTCCGGCCCCTCCGGAAGCGGGGACTTCACCCTGCGCCACCGGGGAGGACGCGCCGCCCGGCGCCCCGCCCGTGACCGATCCGCAATCGATTCCCTCCTTGTCCGAGACCCATCAACTCAGCGTGGCGATACGATCACACCTCATGCCTGGAGTCCCCGCAGCACCCGACATGACCACCCAGCCCCGCCCCGCGTACGTCATCGGGGCCGGCCCCGGCGGCCTCGCCGTGGCCGCCGCACTGCGCGCCCGCGGGGTCCGCGCGGTGGTCGTCGAGAAGTCCGACGCGGTCGGTACGTCCTGGCGCCGGCACTACGACCGGCTGCGCCTGCACACCACGCGCCGGCTCTCCGCCCTCCCGGGCCTGCCGATGCCGCGCCGCTTCGGGCGCTGGGTCTCCCGCGACAACGTCGTGCGCTACCTGGAGAAGTACGCCGAGTTCCACGAGCTGGAGCTGGTGACCGGCGTCGAGGTGACCCGGATCGAGCCCGCCCCCGAAGGGGAGGACGGCTGGACCCTGCACGCCAGCGGCGGGCGGGTGCTGACCGCCGCGGCCGTCGTCGTCGCCACCGGGTACAACCACACGCCGGTGATCCCCGACTGGCCCGGCCTGGACACGTACGGCGGCCGGCTGCTGCACGCCGCCGACTACCGCAACCCCCAGCCGTACGCCGGCCAGGACGTCCTCGTCGTCGGCGTCGGCAACACCGGCGCCGAGATAGCCGTCGACCTCGTCGAGGGCGGGGCGGCGCGGGTGCGGCTCGCCGTGCGCACCGCCCCGCACATCATGCGCCGCTCCACCGCCGGCTGGCCGGCCCAGCGCAGCGGGATCCTCGTCCGCCGGCTGCCCGTGAGGCTCGTGGACGGCCTGGGCCGGCTCGTCTCCGGGGCCTCGGTCCCGGACCTGTCGGCGTACGGGCTTCCGCGCCCCGCCACCGGCCTCTACAGCCGGGTCAAGGAGGGGGCGATCCCGCTCCAGGACGTCGGCCTGGTCGACGCGGTGCGCCGCGGCGCGGTGGAGCCGGTGGCCGCCGTGGAGTCCTTCGACGGCGCCGAGGTGGTGCTCGCGGACGGCTCGCGGATCACCCCGGACGCGGTGATCGCGGCCACCGGCTACCGCCGCGCCCTGGAGGGGCTGGTCGGCGGCCTCGGGGTGCTCGACGAGCGGGGGCGGCCCCGTACGCACGGCGCCCGCACCTCGCAGCAGGCCCGCGGGCTGTACTTCACCGGCTTCACGAATCCCATCAGCGGGATGTTCCGGGAGATGGCCATGGACGCGGAGAAGATCGCCAAGGCCGTGGCCCGGCAGGCGCGCCGGGCGTCGTCCCGGTAGAGCCGGCCGCCGGAGCCAGTCGTCCGTTTGTCGATAATCCGCGACGGATCGACTTTCGCTACCCTGACGGACATGACCGCCATGACGCGCACCCGCACCGAACCGGACCTGTCGTTCCTCCTGGACCACACCAGTCACGTGCTGCGGACCCAGATGAGCGCACGGCTCGGCGAGATCGGACTCACCCCGCGCATGCACTGCGTCCTCGTCCACGCCCTCGAGGAGGAGCGCACCCAGGCGCAGCTCGCCGAGATCGGGGACATGGACAAGACCACGATGGTGGTGACGGTGGACGCGCTGGAGAAGGCCGGCCTGGCCGAGCGCAGGCCGTCCGGCACGGACCGGCGGGCCCGGATCATCGCGGTGACCGAGGAGGGGGCGAAGGTCGCGCAGGAGAGCCAGAAGATCGTCGACCGAGTGCACGGAAGCGCGCTCGGCGCCCTGCCGGACGACGAGCGCGAGGTACTGCTCCGCGCACTGAACCGCCTGGTCACGGGGCATCTGCAGACACCCGAGGAGGGGCCGCGGCCGGCCCGGCGGGCACGCCAGAAGGGCTGACACCCGGGCTTCACCCCGGCAGGCCTGAGCCCTGGCCGCCTCCCGCACCGAGTCCCTCGCCGAGACGGGACGCCCCGCCCCCGAGGCCCTGACCGGCGGCTACCACCCGGCCTTCGCGGTCGGGGCGGCCCTCCTCGTCGCCGCTCCGGCCATCGCCTTCACGGTCCCGCGCCGCCCGAAGGACGCCCCGCGGGAGGCGGCCGCCGAGCGGGACGCCCTTGGCCGAACCGCGCCCTGGACCGACCCCGCGGGGATCTGACACCGTGATTCGACACCGTTCACCACATCACCTCCACCAGCTTTCCTGCGCAGCCCTGTTCCTGACGGCACGTCAGTTCAGTAATCTGACTACACGTCAGTTATTGAGTTCCAGTTCCATCAAGGTTCATCGAGCAGGAGCGGGCGGAACGATGCTTGGATCTACTCACGGCACCCTCACCACCGACTTCCGCGCACGTGTCGAGGCCTGCGGGGAGTCCCCCAGGACGGCCGTCCACTCATCGGCGGCCCCCTCCGCCGACGACGCGGTCGCCGTGGACGTCAGCGGCCGGCCGCTGCACGCCGACGTGCCCGACCTCGACCGGTTCTTCCGGCCCGAGTCCGTGGCCGTCATCGGCGCCTCCGACGCCGAGGGCAGAGCGAACACCGGCATCACCCGCCAGCTCATCGCCTGGGCGGAACGCGTCGGCGCCCGGATCCACCCCGTGCACCCCACCCGCCCCACCGTCTTCGGGCTGACCTGCCACGCCTCCGTGGCCGACCTGCCCGAACAGGTGGACCTCGCCGTCCTCCTCGTCGCCGACCCGCTCCCCGTCATCGAGGAACTGGCCGAGACCAAGGTGAAGTTCGCCGTCGCCTTCGCCTCCGGCTTCGCCGAGACCGGCGACGCGGGCGCCGCCGCCCAGGACCAGCTCGGCGCCGCCGTCCGACGCTCCGGCCTGCGCCTCCTCGGCCCCAACACCAACCTGAACGCCTTCGAGGAGTTCCGCGACGACCTCGACGGCCCGGCCATCGCCCTGATCACCCAGTCCGGCCACCAGGGCCGGCCCGTCTACACCCTCCAGGAACTCGGCATCCGGCTCTCCCACTGGGCGCCGACCGGCAACGAAGCCGACCTGGAGACCTCCGACTTCATCTCCTACTTCGCCGAGCAGCCCGAGGTGGGGGCCATCGCCTGCTACGTCGAAGGCCTCAAGGACGGCCGTTCCTTCCTCCTCGCCGCCGACCGGGCCGCACGCAACGGCGTCCCCGTCGTCGCCGTCAAAGTCGGCCGCACCGAGACCGGCGCCCGCATGGCCGCCTCCCACACCGGGAAACTGACCGGCGCCGACACCGTCGTGGACGCCGCCATGCGCCAGTTCGGCGTCATCCGCGTCGACGGACTGGACGAACTCCAGGACACCGCCGCCCTGCTCGCCCGCGCCCGCAAGCCGAAGGCCGAAGGGGTCGTCGTCTACTCCATCTCCGGCGGCACCGGAGCCCACTTCTCCGACCTGGCCACCGAGGCGGGCCTGACCCTGCCCACCCTCTCGCAGGCCAAGCAGGACGAGCTCCACCAGTGGATCCCGGAGTACCTGAACGTCGCCAACCCCGTCGACAACGGCGGCCACCCGGTCGGCGACTGGCGCGGCCGCAAGATCATCGACGCGATCCTCGCCGACCCGTCCGTCGGCGTCCTGATCTGCCCGATCACCGGCCCCTTCCCCCCGATGAGCGACAGGCTCGCCCAGGACCTGGTCGACGCAGCCGAGGCCACGGACAAGCTCATCTGCGTGATCTGGGGCTCCCCGGTCGGCACCGAGGACGCCTACCGCACCACCCTCCTCGGCTCCTCCCGCGTGGCCACCTTCCGTACCTTCGGCAACTGCATCACCGCCGTCCGCGCCTACCTCGGCCACCACCGCTTCACCGCCGGCTACCGCTCCCCCTTCGAGGACGCACCACGCACGCCCTCGCCCTCGTACCGCAAGGCGCAGGCCCTCATGCGGCCCGGCCAGCAGCTCAGCGAGCACGCGGCGAAGCAGCTCCTGCGCGCCTACGGGATACGGGTCCCCCGCGAGCAGCTGGTGACGAGCGCGGCGGCGGCCGTCCGGGCGGCCGGCCTGGTCGGCTACCCGGTGGTAATGAAGGCCTCGGGCCCGCAGCTGGGCCACAAGACGGAACTCGGCCTGGTGAAGATCGGCCTGACCTCGGCGAGCCAGATCCGCGACGCGTACCGGGAGCTGACCGACATCGCGCGCTACGAGAACGTGCCGCTCGACGGGATCCTGGTCTGCCAGATGGTGGAGCGGGGGGTGGAGATGGTCGTCGGCGTCACCCAGGACGACCTCTTCGGCCCGACGGTCACGGTGGGGCTCGGCGGGGTCCTGGTCGAGGTCCTCCACGACGCGGCGGTCCGCGTCCCGCCCTTCGGCGAGGACCAGGCCCGCGCGATGCTCACGGAACTGCGGGGGCACGCGCTGCTGGAGGGCGTACGGGGGGCACCCCCGGCCGATGTGGACGCCCTGGTGGAGGTCGTCCTGCGGATCCAGCGGATGGCGCTGGAACTCGGCGACGAGCTGTCCGAGCTGGACATCAACCCCCTGATGGTCCTCCCCCGCGGCCAGGGGGCGGTGGCCTTGGACGCCCTCGCCATCTGCCGCTGACCGGCCCCATCCAGCCCCGCCGGGCTGAAGACGAAAGGGAGTTCACCCATGACCGGCATCCCCGGGGACGAAGTCCTCCACCGCGTTGACAACGGCGTCGCCTGGATCACCCTGAACCGCCCCGAGGCGATGAACGCCGTCACCTGGGCCCAACGCGAACGCGTCATCGCGCTGCTCGCCGGCGCCTCCGCCGACCCCGCCGTCCGCGCCGTCGTCCTCACCGCCACCGGCAAGGGCTTCTGCGCGGGCGCGGACCTGCGCGGCGGCGGCGCCCCCGCGGGCGAGAGGGTCGCCGGCGACGTGGCCCGCATGATCCGCCTCGGCGCGCAGCGCCTGATCACCGCGGTGCTGGACTGCGAGAAGCCCGTCCTCGCCGCCGTCAACGGCACGGCCGCCGGCATCGGCGCCCACCTGGCGCTCGCCTGCGACCTCGTCATCGCCGCCGAACCGGCCCGCTTCATCGAGGTGTTCGTCCGCCGCGGCCTGGTCCCCGACGGCGGCGGCGCGTACCTGCTGCCCCGTCTCGTCGGCCCGCAGAAGGCCAAGGAGCTGATGTTCTTCGGCGACGCCCTCCCCGCGGCCGACGCCGAGCGCCTCGGCCTGGTCAACAAGGTGGTTCCGGCCGAGGAGCTGGAGGAGACGGCCCGCGCGTGGGCCGAGCGGCTCGCGCAGGGCCCCACCCGCGCCCTCGCCCTGACGAAGCAGCTGGTCAACGCCTCCCTGGACGGTGACCGGGCGGCCGCCCTGGCCGCCGAGGCCACCGCTCAGGAGATCAACATGACCACGGCCGACGCGAACGAGGGCGTGGCGAGCTTCGTGGAGCGCCGCACGCCCAAGTACCTGGGCCGGTGAGCTACATCTCGGGGTTCGGCTTGAGCAGCGCGAACACCGCGCCGAAGGGGTCCGCCAGCCATGCGAGCCGCCCGACGTCCGGTACGTCCGCCGCCGGCATGAGCACCGACCCGCCGTTCTTCTCCGCCTTCGCGATGGTGCCGTCCACGTCCGCCACGTGGAAGTACGGCACCCAGCGCGCCTTCTCCTGCTCGCCGCCCGCGCCCTCGCCCAGCGGTGCGACCCCGCCGAAGGAGGCGTCCTGCTGGTCCCCGTCGGCGGTGCTCAGGACGCGGTACGTCATCCCGGGCACCTCCATCTCGGCGTACCGCCACCCGAACAGGCCGGCGTAGAAGCCGATGGCCGCGACCGGGTCCGGCACGTGGAGCTCCGCCCACACCAGCGCGTTCTCGGCGGAGGCCACCTCGATCCCGGCGGTGTTCCCGGGCTGCCAGCAGGCGAACTCGGCGCCCTGCGGGTCGGTGAAGTGGGCGAGCTTGCCCTCCCCCATGACGTCCCCGGGCTCCATCCGGACCGTGCCGCCGCCGTCGCGGACGGCCGCGGCGGTGGCCTCGATGTCGGGGGTCATGAAGTGGTGCATCCAGGCGGACGTCGCCCCCTCCTCGGTGAGCGGCCCGAGCGCGGCGACGGTCTTCCCGTTGAGCTGGAAGAAGCCGTAGCCGCCCGCTTCGGGCCCGGCGGAGGCGAAGTCCCAGCCGAAGACGGTTCCGTAGAAGGCGGCGGCGGCTTCCGTGTCGGGGCTGCCGAGGTCGAGCCAGTTGGGTGATCCGGTGCTGAAGTCGGTGCCGAGCATGGGGGTCCTCCCGGGAGTACGGCGGCGGTACGAGGTCGCTGCCACGATGCCGAGCCTCCGCCCCCGCCCCGGAGTACGGACCCACGGAGGCGGGGGGTTTCACCCGTGTGGGTGTAAACGGGGGCGGCGTCCCGCCTCAGGCTCCCCGCTTCAGATCGCGACCCGCTCCAGCGCCGGCAGGAACTGGTCGTAGAAGCCCACCTTGAGCCGCAGCGAGCGCTGCTCCGCCTCCCTGAAGCAGTCGGCGGTTCCCTCGCCCTCGCCGATCAACTGCCGCAGCCGGTTGCCCAGCCGGTCGGAGTGGCTGGTGGCCAGCATGTTCACGGTCTCCAGCGCACAAGGGAGTTCAGGCCAGTGGCCGGATCGCGGAGGCCAGCCGGAGCCCGGCACGAAGGCCCGAGGTCAGCGCGATCCGCCCACGCACCTCTCGTCCACCCCTTCCTATCTGACGAACCGTCAGCTTCAATCATCGGTGTGATGGGACATGCAGGGATGGCGGCCACCGTCGTCCGATACCTCAGGTCAGTCGGCGCCCCCACCTCCGCCGCGACGGAGCGGGAACCCGAGCCCGTCGACGCCCTGCCGCGCCCCGATCTGCGGGCCGTCGGCGAGGACGAGCGCGCGCCGGTCAGTCCCGCCGAGTTCCGGGCCGTGCTCGGGAACTTCGCCAGCGGGGTCACCGTCGTCACCGCGCCGTCCGGCGAGGACGAGGACGGCCCGGCCGGCTTCGCCTGCCAGTCCTTCGCCTCGCTGTCGCTCGACCCGCCCCTGGTCACCTTCATGGTGGCCCGTACGTCGACCGCCTGGCCTCGGATCGCCCGCGCCGGGGTGTTCTGCGTCAACATCCTCGGAGCCGAGCAGGGCGAACTGTGCCGGTCCTTCGCCGTCAGCGGCGCGGACAAGTTCGCCGGGGTGAGCCACACCCCCGCCCCCGTCACCGGATCACCGCAGCTCGACGCCGTGCCCGCCTGGATCGACTGCCGGATCCAGGCCGTGCACACGGGCGGGGACCACCTCATCGTCGTGGGCCGCGTCGTGGCCATGGGCGCGGCCGGCGAGGGCGATCCGCTCCTCTTCCACAAGGGCCGCTTCGGCCGCTTCAGCGACTGATCCGCCGGCGGCGGCGCCCCGGCGGCCGGACCGCTCGGCCTTCCGCCGGGCGAACCGGTCCCGGCCGTTCTCGCGCATCTCGCGGCCCGGGAACGGGATCACCGACAGGTGCTCCTCGTCGGTGGGTCGGCGAGGCCGCCGGCACGGCGAGCACGTGATCACACCAGGGGGCGGCCGGGGGGATCCCCGGCCGCCCCGTCAGTGGCACCCTCGGTCAGAAGGTGAGCACCCCGCGCGCCACCCGCCCGTGGTGGGCGTCGTCGACGGCCTTGGCGAAGTCCTCCACCGGGTAGACCTCCGTCACCAGCTCGTCCAGCAGCAGCTTGCCCTGCCGGTAGAGCTCGGCGTACAGGGCGATGTCGCGCTGCGGGCGCGAGGACCCGTACCGGCAGCCCATGATCGTCTTGTCCAGGTACATGGAGGAGACGAGGAAGGACGCCTCCTCCGTGAATCCGGGCACGCCGAGCAGGATCGCCTGACCGTGCCGGTCGAGGAGGTCCACGGCCTGGCGGATCAGCTTGACGTTGCCCACGCACTCGAAGGCGTGGTCGGCGCCGGTCGGCAGGATCTCGCGCACCGCCGCCGAGGAGTCGGCCACCGCGGAGGCGTCGATGAAGTGCGTGGCCCCGAACTGGCGGGCCACCGCCTCCTTCGCCGGGTTCGCGTCCACCGCGACGATCGTCGCGGCCCCCGCTATCCGGGCCCCCTGGAGCACGTTCAGCCCGATGCCGCCGGTGCCGATGACGACCACCGACTCGCCGCGGTCGACGCGGGCCCGGTTCAGCACCGCGCCCACTCCCGTGAGGACCCCGCAGCCGATGAGCGCCGCCGAGGTCAGCGGGATGTCTGCGGGGATCTTCACGGCCTGGACTGCCTTGACGATCGTGCGCTCCGCGAAGGCGGAGTTGGAGGCGAACTGGAACAGCGGCTTCCCGCCCCGCGAGAACGGCTGCCCGGGCATCCCGATCGCCTTGCGGCACATCGTCGGCCGGCCCCGGTCGCAGTCGGCGCACGCACCGCAGTTGGCCAGCGTGGACAGCGACACGTGATCGCCGGGCGCCACGTGGGCGACCCCCGCGCCCACGGCCTCCACGATCCCCGCACCCTCGTGCCCCAGCACCACCGGCGGCGGGAACGGAATCGTCCCGTCGATGACCGACAGGTCGCTGTGGCACAGCCCGGCCGCCCCGATCGCGACCAGCACCTCCCCCGGCCCCGGGTCGCGGATCTCCAGGTCGTCGACCACCTGGGCCTGCTTGCCGTCGAACACGACGCCTCTCACCTGGACTCCTTAGGCAGGCCGAGCACGCGCTCGGCGATGATGTTCCGCTGGATCTCGTCCGAGCCGCCGTAGATGGTGTCGGCACGGGTGAACAGGAAGAGCCGCTGTTCCTCGTCGAGTCCGAGTTCGTACGGGAGCCCGGGCGCCCAGGCCGCCGGACCGGCGGTGGCCGCCGCTCCGCGCACCTCCACCGCCAGCTCCCCGAGCCGCCGGTGCCAGCCGCCCCACAGCAGTTTGGCCACGCTGGGCGCGCCCGCGTCGTCGGTGGCTCCGCCCAGCGTGCGGAGGGCGTTCCACCGCATGGTGCGCAGCTCGGCCCACTGCCGCACGAGCCGGTCCCGCAGGACGGGATCCCCGGCGACGGAGACCGGATCGGGGGCGGCGGCCGGGGCGGCGGCGGGGCCCGGGCCCCGACCCGATCCCGCCGCGTACGCCGCCAGCACCCGCTCCAGTTCCGCCGCGAAGCCGATCTGCTGCACCAGCGTCGAGACCCCGCGTTCCAGGGCGAGCAGGCCCATGGCCACGGTCCAGCCGTCGCCCTCCCCGCCGACGACCTCCGCCGCCACCGCCCCGTCGAAGAACACCTCGTTGAACTCGGAGGTCCCCGACATCTGCCGGATCGGCCGGACCTCGACGCGCCCCGGCTGGTCCATCCGCACGAGCAGGAACGACAGCCCCCGGTGGCGCCGCGATCCGGGCTCGGTGCGGGCCAGGACGAAGCACCAGTCGGCGTCCCGGGCCAGGGAGGTCCAGATCTTCTGCCCGGTGACGCGGTACAGCCCGTCGCCCGGGTCCCGTACCGCGGCCGTACGGATCCCCGCGAGGTCGGAGCCGGCCCCCGGCTCGCTGTAGCCCTGGCACCAGAGCTCCTCGCCCCGCGCGATCCCGGGCAGGAAGCGGTCCCGCTGCTCCCGGCTGCCGTACGCGATCAGCGTGGGCGCGAGGAGGTTCTCCCCGATGTGGCCGACCCGGCCGGGCGCGCGCAGCGCCGCGTACTCCTCGGCCCACACCACCTGGCCGGTCAGCGAGAGCCGCTGCTGCCCGTACGCCCCGGCCGGGGCCTCCCAGCCCTGCCCGATCCAGCCGCCCCGGCCCAGCTCGCGCTCCCACGCGCGCCGGGCCTCGACCCCCTCGTGTTCGCTGCCCGGCCCGCCGAGGCCGACGACCTGCGCGTACGGGCCCACGAGGTGCTCCGTCAGCCACGCCCGGGCGTGCCCGCGCAGCTCCTCGTCCTCGGCCCCGAAGCTGAAGTCCATCCTGCTCAGGCCCCCTATGTGTTGGGGCGGTCCTTGGCGGCCGCCGCCTTGGCCATGGCCTCCAGCTGCGCCAGCATGGGCATCGGGTCGGTGCCCACCGTCCCGGGCAGGAAGTCGGCTATCTTCTCCGGGGTCCAGGAGCCCTCGGCGTACCCGGCGCGCAGCTCGCGCGGCTGCGCCCAGACGGCGATCTTCGGTCCGGCGATCGTGTAGACCTGCCCGGTGATGTCCTCGGCCTTGGCGCGGTCGCTGAGCAGGTAGGTGACCAGCGCGGCCACGTCCTCCGGCTCGCCGATCTCCTTGAGCTCCATGGGGACGTTCGCCGACATGCGGGTACGGGCGACGGGTGCGACGGCGTTGGCCGTGACCCCGTACTTGGCGAGGCCCAGCGCCGCGGACCGGACGAGGGAGATGATCCCGCCCTTGGCCGCGCTGTAGTTGGCCTGCGCCACGGATCCCTGGTGGTTGCCGCTGGTGAAGCCGATCAGGGTGCCCGAGCCCTGCCTGCGCATGACGGCGGAGGCGGCGCGGAAGACGGTGAAGGTGCCCTTGAGGTGGGTGGCGACCACCGGGTCCCACTCCTCCTCGGACATGTTGAACAGCATCCGCTCGCGCAGGATGCCGGCCACGCACACGACGCCGTCGATGCGGCCGAACTCGGTGAGCGCGGTGTCCACGATGCGCTGGCCGCCCGCCATGGTGGAGATGTCGTCGGCGACGGCGACGGCCTCGCCGCCGGCGGCCTGGATCTCCTTCACCACGCCGTCGGCGACCTCGCTGGTCGGTTCGCCGCCCTCGATCCCGACGCCGTAGTCGTTGACGACGACCTTGGCGCCCTCGGCGGCCGCGGCGAGTGCCACGGCCCGCCCGATGCCCCGGCCGGCGCCGGTGACGGCGACGACCTTGCCTGCCAAGAAGTTCCCCACGTCCGGCCCCTTCCCGCGTTTTCTGACGGACCGTTAGATTCTATGGGTAGTCAGATGTACCTGCACAAGCCCTCGTTGCCGTATCCACGCAAGGAGCTGTCGACGCCCATGACCCTGCCCGCCGCTTTCCACGACATCGCCAAGCGCGTCAACAACTGGGGACGATGGGGCGCCGACGACGAGATCGGCACCCTGAACCTGATCACGGACGAGGTCGTCCGGGCCGCCGCGGCGGAGATCCGCAGCGGCCGCCGCGTCCCCCTCGCCCTCCCCCTCAAGGAGGACGGGGTGCAGGTCGGCATGATCCCGGGCCGGATCAACCCGCTGCACACGATGGTGCAGATCAATCAGGAGATCTTCGGCCCGGGCACGGTGGCGTGCAGCGACGACGCCGTGAGCATGGGCCTCCAGGCGGGCACCCACTGGGACGCCCTCACCCACGTCTCGCACTCGGGCAAGATCTACAACGGCCGCCCGGCCGGCACCATCACGGCGCACGGCCGCGCCGAGTACAGCGGCATCGACAAGGCCGGCCCCATCGTCTCGCGCGGAGTCCTCCTGGACGTGGCCCGCGCGAAGGGCCTGGACCGGCTGGAGGGGGGCCATGCGGTGACCCCGGAAGACCTGGCGCAGGCCGAGGAGTTCGGCGGGCTCACGGTCCGCCCGGGCGACATCGTCCTGGTCCGCACCGGCCAGATCCAGGTCTACCTGGCCGGCGACAAACACGGCTACGGCTTCCCCTCGCCCGGCCTCTCGGTCCGCACCCCGGAGTGGTTCCACGCCCGCGACGTGGCGGCCGTCGCGAACGACACCCTCACCTTCGAGATCTTCCCGCCGGAGATCGACGACCTGTGGCTGCCGGTCCACGCCCTCGACCTGGTCGAGATGGGCATGCACCAGGGCCAGAACTGGGATCTCGAAAAGTTGTCCACAGCCTGTGCAGAAGAGAACCGGTACTCCTTCCTCCTCTCCGCGATGCCGGAACCCTTCGTCGGCGGAACGGGCACCCCGGTGGCCCCCGTGGCCATCCTCTGACCAGCAGGGAAGCGCCGCGGCCGGAGGGGGCCGCAACTGCGGCGACGCGGGTGTCCGACCCTCGTGGAACCATGAGGTGTTCATGACGCGTCACCGTTCGCGCGTCACCCCCCGCCCCCGCCACCTTTCCCTGCAGGAGAAGCCCGCATGGCCAACCCGTACCAGGTTCCGCCGCCGCCGCCCGCCCCCAGGCGCCGCTCGGGCGGCAACGTCGTCGCCGTCATCGTCCTCGCCGTGATCATCATCGGCGGCTACTTCGCCTTGCAGTCGCTCCGCAAGGACGACGGCAAGCCGTCGGCTTCCCCCTCGGCGTCCCCCTCCGCCAAGCCCACGGCCAAGGACCCCGGATCCCCCGAGTCCTCCTCCGACACCTCCAGCGCGTGGAAGGTCGGCGACTGCGGCGGCCCCGACCCGGCCAAGGCCCCCGACGGGTACAAGCGGACGGGATGCTCCGACTCCGGGGCCACCTTCAAGGCCATCGACATCAAGGAGGCCAGCATCCTCCCGGGTGCGATCCAGTGCCCGCCCGGCACGGACCTGATGATCGACGTGAGCATCTCCTACGGCGGCGGCAAGTCGAGCGGCATCCCCACCAACACCGTCTGCGGCCGGAACCTGTCGAACGACCACCCCGGCGACGCGGGCGCCGGCGGCGGCCAGCTGGTGAAGGGCGACTGCGTGACCTCTCAGGCCAAGGAGGTCGCCTGCGGCGGCTCGGGCGCCCAGAAGGTCCTCGGCCTCGTCAAGACGAAGTCCGAGTGCCCCTCCGGCACCACCGACCCGATCGAGCTGACCATGGCGATCGGCCGCCCGTACGACGTGATCTGCACCGACGGCTGACCTCTGCGGGTTCTACGGGTGGCGGCGGCGCGCACGCACGCTCGTCCCGAGCGCGGCAGAGCAGCCGCCACCCCGGGGGGCGCCGCCGGCCCCGGGGTGGTGCCCGCCGCTCAACCGACGAGCCGGAACCACACCCGTTTCCCGCCCTCCTCGGTGAGCACCGCCCAGTCGTCGGCGTACGCCCGCAGCAGCGCCAGCCCACGGCCCCCCGTATCGAACAGCCACCGCCCTGCTGGAGGCGTCGCACTGGCCCTCAGTCATCGTGCGCATCATCCCGTTCGATCGGCAGATCACGGGCTCAGTGCACTCGATGCTCTACGCAGGGGCTGCCATTCCGGCGCTCGACACCGTCCAGATCGACAGCGCTTTCGACAGTGGCTTCCTGGACGCAGAGGCTCAACTCGTGAAGTACCGAGGGTTGCTCGAATCCATCGAGTCGATCTCGCTCGGCGCGGAAGAGTCGAGAGAACACATTCACCGCATCGCTCAGGAAGTGTGAGTCAAGGCGCATGACCGACGAAATCAAGTGGCAGAAGTCCTCATTCTCAGGGCCGGACGACAATCAGAGCTGCGTTGAGCTCGCGCCCATCGCCGGCGTGATCAAGATGCGCGAGAGCGACGATCCGGACGTGGTCGTGACCACGTCGGTGGAGAAGCTGCGGGCGTTCATCCTCGGAGTCAAGGCCGGCGAGTTCGATCACCTGATCTGACGAGCCGCGACACCCAGACGCCCCCCATCTCTCCAGGTGAGGGGCGTTTGACACGCGCCGATACAACTTTGGGACGTCGCACCATTGCGACGCACCCTCCTGTGACGCTACCGTCGCTGTACGTCACCACGTGGTGAGCGGTCCGCCAGGTCGCGGCGCGGGTGGCCGAACTCTCCCCTGCCCTGCGCCAGTTGGGGAGAGTCTCACCGCCGCTCCCTCCCCGCCGCTCGTCACGGCCAGGAGGGGGCGGCCCCGCCGCACTGGCAGGAGTGACCGCATGCTCGCGCGACAGAACATCCCCTCCACCACCCCACCCCGATCCCCCCGGAACGCCACCGTGGCATCCACTACGGCTACTGGTTCGAGGCCCTCTGCTACGTGGACGCGTACGACCAGACGCCCGAACTGCTCGACCGGGTCATGCTGGACACCCCCGAGGAGGCCGTCCGCCTGGTCCGGATCCAGATCCGGACCACCCAGCCCTTCGCCCTGTCACCGGCCGAGGTGGACCGCGCACTCGCCTGGTCGGACAGCGGCGGCCGCATCCCGACCCTCACCGCACTCCACCGCGGCGAAGTCGCCGGCTTCAGCATCGTCCTGCGCAACGGGATCCGCGCCGAGTGGCGCGTACGCCCCGTCGACTACCTCTCCCTGACCGTCGCGCACCGCTAAGAACCGGCCGATGGCCCACCACCGCCATCACGCTTGCTGCCGCAACGGCCTGCCCGAGGCGGTAGCTTGAGCCGCACGGCCACGAGCCAAGACCTCGCCTGGCTCGATGTGTGCACTCCCGAACAATGCAACTCGCCAGTACGCAAAGATCATGCGAAGGTTTGTTCGTTTGACGGGGGCGTACGGGGGGCTTGGTGGGGTTTGACGAGGAGTGGGCTCAGCTGCGGGCGGGGGCAGCTGGTCGCGCGGCCGCGGCTCCGGCTGTCGTCGCAGCCATCGAGGTCGATCCGGTGACGGCCGCGCGGGAGGCGGCGACTGCGCGGCTGGCGGACTTCCGTAGCCGAGTCGTGCTCGTACCGTCAGACGATCGGGGCGGCCTCTGGACGACCCAACTCGGCGGCCTGGACTGGATTTGCGCGTTCTCGGACGAGGAGACCCTGAGCCGCTTCGCCGTGGCTCGGGACGAGGCCGCGCAGGAGTGGACGTACCGCCGGGTGATCGGTGCGCGGCTGCTGGACGAGGTGATACCGGCGCTGGACTTCCCGTGCGGGGTCGCGCTCGACGCGGCGGGGCCTGAGGGAATCGTATTTCCCCCGATGCGGGGGATCGTGCCGGACGCGGCGGCACTGGACGGGGAGGCGGCCGCGTGAGCGGGGACGGGGCGGATCTCGACGTCTCGAAGCAGGCGTTGGGCGAGATCGCCAAGGGGATCACGGACAGTCTGGCCGAGTTGAAGGAACTCGGGTCGGTGGGCACGGCGAGCATGGGCGGCGGTTTCACCGAGCTGGGGCTCACGGGAATGGAGACTGGGCACGAGGGTCTGACGTCCACGCTGGGCACGTTCTGCGAACGCTGGGGCTGGGGGGGTCCGCTCGCTGGTGCAGCAGGGGAACGCGTTCGCCCAGAACGTGGGCCTGTCGGCGGGCGTGATGCACGAGCAGGACCAGTACATCCAGGGCAGCTTCAAGGTCGTGACGAACGCGGCGCTCGGCAATCCGTACGCCTCCGAGAAGGACGTCATCGACAAGGACTGGGGCGAGGTCTTCTCCGACAACCCGATCACCCAGATCCGGGATGCCGACTACAGCCCCGAATCCTTCGGCCGGGCCACGGAGAACGGCAACGAGGCCTGGAAGACCGCGGTCCGGGACGTCAACAGCTCCGACATCCTCCTGTCCAACCAGATCCTCGACGCCGTCGGACTACGCGACGACATGGACGGCATGGTGAACGAGTTCGTCGGCCCCGCACCCGAGCCGCAGCCGGGTGGTGAGGGCTGATGACGGACTGGGGCGGCCTGGTCGACAAGGGTCTCGACAAGATCGGGGACGGGGTCGATTCGGCGAAGAAGGTCATCGGCCACGGGGTGGACCGTGCCACCGACGAGGTCGGTGGCGCACTCGACCGGGCCGGCGCGCACGACTGGGCCGACAAGGTCGAGGACTTCGGCGACGGCGTCGCCTCCCGTCTCGGGGCCTCGGTACGGGAGCAGGAGCTCGGCCAGAGCGAGCAGGCGGACGAGCTGGTCCACGGCAAGTCGTCGGCGATCCGGACGGCCGCCAAGCACTTCACCGACTTCCAGGCGGCTTTCGAGCGGGTCGGTCAGGGCATGAAGGCCCTCGACTCTGACCGGTGGAAGGGGCAGGCCGCCGACGCGTTCCGCGAGAAGTTCGCGATGCACCCCACCGACTGGCTGCGCGCCTCCGACGCGTGCGAGTCGGCGAGCGGCGCGCTCACCCACTACGCGGAGACGGTGGATTGGGCACAGACACAGGCAGCGGAGGCCATCGCGCTCCACAAGGCTGCGGTGAAGGCGTCGAAGGACGCCCACGACGCACATGTCGCCAAGGAGGATGCCTACAAGGCCGCGTCGAAAGCCGGCCGCGATCCGGGCCCGGTGCCGATGGAGGGCACCGACCCGGGTGAGGCCGCCCGCAAGCGGGCCAAGGAGATCCTCGACGAGGCTCGCAGACAGCGCGACGATGCCGCCACGACGGCCGAGCGCACCCTCAAGGCCGCCATGGAACACGCACCGGCCGACCCCCCGGCGATGGACCAGCTCCTGGCCGGGTTCGGCGACTACGTGGGCTCGGAGGCCGTCGAGCTCAACCACTTCGTGGGCGGGGTGGCCAAGGGCGCGGCGGGGACGCTGAACTTCGCCCGCGGCCTGAACCCCTTCGACCCGTACAACCTGACGCACCCGGCCGACTTCCAGCAGAACTTCAGCATGACGCTGGCCGGTCTCGTCTCCACCGCGTCCCACCCCGAACGCATCCCCGGCCCGATGATCGACAGCTTCATGAAGGACCCCAGCGAATTCCTGGGCCGTCTCGTCCCCGATCTCATCGGCTCGAAGGGCCTGCCCACCCTCCGAGCCGGCGCACGGTTCGCCGAGGAAGCGGCGACCACGGGCACCGCGCGGGCGGCCACGAAGGCCGAAGCCGAGGCTGCGGCCCGCCGCAAGGCCGACCTGGAGTGCAAGGGCGACCCGGTCGACGTCGCGACGGGCCGGATGGTCCTGCCGCAGACCGACCTGGTCCTCCCGGGCTCGCTGCCGCTCGTGTTCACCCGTACCTTCGAGTCCTCGTACCGCGCGGGCCGCTGGTTCGGCCCGTCCTGGGCGTGCACGGTCGACCAGCGCCTGGAGATCGACGAGGAAGGCGTCATCCTCGTACGCGAGGACGGCAGCCTGCTCGCCTATCCGCACCCCGAGCCCGGAACCCCCGTGCTCCCCGGCCACGGTCAGCGCTGGCCACTCGTCCTCGACGCGGACGGCGGATACACGGTCACCGACCCCGAGTCCGGCCACGTCCGTCACTTCACGGACGAGGGCCTCCTCAGCCAGCTCGACGACCGGGGCGGCGCCTGGATCGCCTTCGCGTACGACGAGACGGGCGCGCCGACCGGCCTGTCCCACAGCGGCGGCTACGAGGTGCGCCTCAGCTCATGGGAAGGCCGAATAACCGGCCTCGTCCTCGTCGACGGCACCGAGGTGCTCCGCTACGCGTACACGGACGGCCACCTCACCCACGTCACCAACTCCTCAGGCCGCCCCCTCCGGTTCGGCTACGACGAACTCGGCCGGATCACCTCCTGGACCGACACCAACGACCGCCATTTCGCCTACGTCTACGACGACCGGCACCGCTGCACCGCCCAGTCCGGCACCAACGGCCACCTCAACGTCCGCTTCACCTATGGGGACGGCTCCACCACCTACACCGACTCCCTCGGCCACGGAACCCGGTACCTGGTCAACGACCGCGCCCAGATCACGGCGGAGATCGACGCCACGGGCGCCACCACCCACCTCACCCACGACGCGTACAACCGCCTGCTGACGCGTACCGACCCGCTGGGCCACACGACGCGCTACGTCTACGACGAGCAGGGGCGGCTCACCACGGTCGTCCGCCCGGACGGTCGCGAGGTACGGGCCGAGTACGACGCCCTGGGCCTGCCGGTCAAGGTGATCCAGCCGGACGGCCGGGTCACGCAGTCAACGTACGACGCCCGCGGCAACCGCATCTCCGCCACCGCCCCGGCAGGAACCACGAACCACTTCACCTACGACACCCGCGGCCACCTGGCCTCGGTGACGGACGCCCTGGGCGCAATCACCACGGTCCGCTGCGACCCAGCCGGCCTGCCCGTTGAGATCACCAACCCGCTGGGTGCGACGACCCGCTACACCCGCGACTCCTTCGGCCGTCCCACCGCCATCACCGATCCCCTCGGCCACACCACCCGTCTCACCTGGAGTGTGGAGGGACGCCTGCTCCACCGGGCGACCGCCGACGGCAACACGGAATCCTGGACCTACGACGGCGAGGGCAACTGCACCTCCCATACCGACCCGGTGGGCGGAGTGACGCTCTCCGAGTACGGGGACTTCGACCTCCTGACCTCCCGCACCGGCCCGGACGGGGTCCGCTACTCCTTCACCCACGACACGGAGCTCCGCCTCACCGGAGTCACCAACCCCCAGGGCCTGACCTGGACCTACACCTACGACCCGGTCGGCCGCCTCGCCTCCGAGACCGACTTCGACGACCGCGCCCTGACCTACGCGTACGACGCCGCGGGCCGCCTTGCTTCCCGTACGAACGCACTCGGCGCCACAACCACCTACACGCACGACTCCCTCTCCCAGCTCCTCCGCAAGCAGACAGCGGACGGCATCACGTCGTACGCGTACGACGTCTTCGGCGAGCTCGCCCGGGCCGTCTCGCCGGACGGCACCACGCTGACCCTGCTACGGGACCGGTTCGGACGCGTCGTCTCGGAAACAGTCGACGGACGCGCCCTCTCCCACACCTACGACGCCGCGGGCCGCAGAGCCGGCCGTACCACCCCCGCCGGGGCGCAGTCCGAGTGGACCTACGACGCGGCCGGCCGCCGCAGCGCCCTCAATGCATCTGGCCGCACCCTGGCCTTCGAACGGGATGCCGCAGGCCGGGAACTGACCCGCACCATCGGCGCGGACCTCGACCTGGTGCAGGCGTACGACCCACTCGGGCGCCTCACCGACCAGCACCTAGTCGGCCAGGACGGCCGCACCCTACAGCGCCGCGGCTACAGCTACCGCGCCGACGGCGCTCTCACGGCCATCGACGACGCACTCGCAGGCCTCCGCACCTTCACCCTGGACGCGGCGGCCCGGGTAACGGCAGTCGACGCGTCCAACTGGTCGGAGCTTTACGCCTACGACGAGGCCGGCAACCAGACCAGCGCTTCCTGGCCGACCCGCCACCCAGGCGCCGAGTCCCAAGGCGACCGTTCATACCAGGGCACCCGCATCACCCGCGCCGGCTCGATCCGCTACGAGCACGACGCCCTCGGGCGGGTCGTCCTCCGCCAGAAGACCCGCCTGTCCCGCAAGCCCGACACGTGGTGCTACGAGTGGGACGCGGAAGACCGCCTGACCGGGGTCACCACCCCCGACGGCACACGATGGCGCTACCGCTACGACGCCCTGTCCCGCCGCACGGCCAAACAACGCCTCGCGCCCACCGGCGAGGTGTCGGAAGAAACCCTCTTCACGTGGGACAGCACCACCCTGTGCGAGGAGACGACCGGCCAGGTCACCCTCACCTGGACCCACAACGGCCTCCACCCCCTCACCCAGGCGGAACGCGTCCTCGGCACCACCGACGAACGCTTCTTCGCCATCGTCACGGACCTCATCGGCACCCCCCGCGAACTGATCGACGAGTCCGGCGACATCGCCTGGCGCGCCCGCTCCACCCTCTGGGGCTCCACCACCTGGACCCGCAACGCCACCGCCTACACCCCCCTCCGCTTCCCGGGCCAGTACTTTGACCCCGAGACAGGCCTCCACCACAACTACTTCCGCACATACGACCCCGAAACAGCCCGCTACCTCACCCCGGACCCCCTGGGCCTGACGCCCGCCCCGAACCCGGGCACCTACGTCCACAACCCCCACACCTGGTCGGATCCTCACGGACTTGCTCCGGAGGGGTGCCCCGAGGAACCTGTCAAGCTGTATCGATCTCCACACGCGGGCAACAAAGCACTCGAGGCTCACGGCCTTGACCCTTCCCTTCACCCGGCCACAACGAAAGGCGGCGCTGGCACCGCCTATCTCGGAGAGAGCGAAGAGGTCGCTCGTAGGTACGCAGTCCAGGGAGGGTACGAGGACGGATACCACGAGTTCGTCATGAAGCCAGGATTCTTGGAGGCATTCCCACCGGATGGACATCCCGGCGGACCAAAACTCCGAATCCCACACGACAATAGGCCGGGCGAGTGGCAGTGGATCATCGATCAAGGCGACATCCCCCACTTCAACTCATTCATCGACGACGTCACATGGATCAACTGGTACGAAGGATACCGCTGGCTAGATTGATTACAGTCTTCACACATCTTCCGTAAAGGAGACATCCGTTACATGCAAATGATCCAAGAGTTGCAGCCCGGACAGGTCTGCAAAGGAATCGTTACCACGGTGAGCGACCACTACCTGAACGTTGAGCTGGAAGGAGGAGCGCATGGCACAATCACATCCGCGAACCTGTCATGGGTTAGGGTGGACCACCCTTCACAGGTTGCACAAGTTGGCCAGAGCGTAACCGTCGTCTTCCTGAGCGCCGATCTCGATCGCAACATTATCTCCCTATCGCTAAAAGACATCGAACCCGACCCTTTTATTGAATTCGCCCGCACTCAGCTTGGGCAGATCGCTCTCGGGAAAGTTACGAAACTCACCGCGATTGGAATCTTCCTGCGCTTCCCGTCAGGAATCGAGGCCCTCCTACCAAAAAGCGAGCCCCGGAATGTGGGCCTAAATCACGCCGCCGTTGGTGACGAGTTCGAAGTCAAGGTGGAGTACATCAATGTGCACCGCCGACAGGTGCGCGTCTCCAACCCTCACACCTCATCCAACTCTCCACCTTCGCAATGAAGGCAAGCAAGGCGGACCCTTAAATTCCCGGGAGGCGAGAGTCACGAGCCGTGATCGTAAAATTCACCGTGCGCGCCGATCAGGGGGAACCCAGTGGGTTCGACCGTGGAGACATCGTCTGCTCCGGCCCGCTGGGCGAAGCGAGCTCCGTGGGGCAGGTACCCGACCAGGGGATGATGCTCTACCTTTCCGTACCCGAGCTTCTCGATTCCCTCGCCGGGCTGCTGACCAGACGTTCCGTCAGCGCGTCCTTCGCTGCCATCGATTCTTCCTTCAGGCTCGATTTCCGGACGACGAGAAAGACGATCACCGTGAAGGGTGGATCCGGACCGGTGGCACACGTCAGCCATGCCGAGCTCGCCGAAGCGGTGCTTTCGGCAGCGGAGGAGCTGGCGAGCCGACACCTCGCGCCACCGCACCCTGAGCATCATGCTTCGGACGACTATCTCGCTGCTCTGAAGCGCTTTCAACTGGTCACGGCCCCGATCAGAGAGCCCAAGTGACACGCGCCGCCCTGGGAGCCCTAGGCACCCACCGTCCGGGAGCAAGACATGGCTGAGACCTTCACATATCGATTCATGAGCGGCGGCGTGGGGCTTGCCGCCAACATCACCGCCGCAGCGGCTGAGGTGGACTCCCCTCCCCCTCACGCGCTGCGCATATACGGGAACGTCCACCTTCGCCTGCCCGCCAGTGGACTGCATTGGAAGGACGCCGCCTGGCTCGCCTTCGGGATGTCGCTGCACACAGACGAGCTGGCCGAGAGGCGACCGGGCAGCGATCACCTGGTTCTGGATGTCGCCTCTCTCGTATACCCGATTGCCGACTACCGGGCCGAAGTCGCCGCCCTCGCAATCGACGGCTGGATCCACCAGAACCTTCACCTCCCGCCTTGCGGGAGTGCGGTCCGCTACGACCGATCCGACCATCGGTTCACCTTCGACTGGGTCGGTGTCGACAGCCCGTTCGCGGACGACTGGCCACCGTTGAGCCCGTAGGGACCGCCGGCTGCCGCTTCGGAGGTACTGCGGGTGGCGGCGGCGCGCGTGCACGCCCCGAGCGCGGCACGGCAGCCGCCACCCCGCGACCCGCACTCGTCAAGGCGTGTCCTTGGCGTCCCCTCGCGTCGAATCGCTCCACACCAGGGTGATCAAGATGTGACGGAACGTCAACACCTCGTTAGAGGTACACGCGCGGTTCCCGCACGGAGGGGTGAACTTCCGACGGCCCGTCGGAGGCGCAGTCCGACGCCGCCTTCTTCGCGCGGTCGATCTCGCACCAGATGCGTTTGCCCGCACCCTCGCGCTGCCAGCCCCAGCGGTCCGCCAGGCCGTCCACCAGCTCCAGGCCGCGACCGCCGGTGTCGTCCCCGGCCGCCTGCCGGCGGGCCGGTGCCCGGTCGCTCGCGTCGGCCACCTCGACCCGCACCCCGGGTCCCCCGAACAGCATCCGCAGCACCGCCGGACAGCCCGTGTGCACGACCGCGTTGGTGACCAGCTCGGAGATCAGCAGGATCAGCGTCTCGGCGAGCGGCTCGTCATCCCCTATGCCCGACCCCGCCAACCGGGACCGGGCCCAACGGCGGGCCCGGCCGACCTCGGCTGGGTCCGGGCCTACCTCCAGCTGAACCTGAAGCACCTGCACCGCTCACACCATCCGAACCGGCGGACACTTCGCCTCGCGACAGGATGGGATCACCCACTGTGATCCCCTTGCGGAGCAGCTTGGTTGACGTACAGTCACCACAACAAGCGCTTCGGGCATATTCCCGCGCGAAGGAGTGGGCGTGGTGCATACTGTGCGACGCTCGCGCCGCTCAACCGCTCGCATTTGTGGGAGCGTACCGGAGCAGCCCCCCGACTCCGGTCCGTAACGAGAGGGGCGAAGGACACAAACCGATATCAACTCTCTGTAATCGGACATGCGTCCCGTGGCGTCCCTCCCGTGCCCCGCGAAGGCCGCGCCAGGAGACGCACGACCGCGGCCGGCTACACCGCCGAGTCCAGCAGCTCCGCCGCCAGCAGTTCCTCCGCCTCCCCCGCCGTCCGCCACTGCTCGGCCCGCACCCACGCCCGCTTCAGGTGCAGGTGCACGTCCGCCTCCCACGTGAAGCCCATCCCGCCGTGCACCTGCAGACAGTCCCGGGCGCCCCGTACCGCTGCCTCGTCCGCCAGCAGCTTGGCCGCCGCGACCTCCCCCGGATCTCCCGTCACCGCCGCCGCGTAGACGGCCGTACGGGCCACCTCCGCCCGCACCAGCATCTGCGCGCACAGGTGCTTGACCGCCTGGAACGCCCCGATCGGCTGCCCGAACTGCTCGCGCTCGCCCGCGTAGCGGACCGCCAGCTCCACCGTCCGCAGGGCGCTGCCGACCTGCAGCGCCGCCGTCAGCAGCGCTCCCTGCGCGCGGTACGGGGAACGGTCCCCGTCCGTGCGGTCCCCGTACGGGGCCACCCGGTGCAGCGGCGTCAGCGGGTCCACCGAGCGGACCGGTGAGCCGGCGGGCACCCCGGGCTCCCCGAGCACCGCGTCCGCCTCCTCCAGGTACGCGACCAGGCCGCCCTCCAGGTCGAAGGCGGTCACCACCGCCGTCCCCGCCGCCGCCCCCGGGACCACCCCGGCCGCCAGGTGCGTGGCCACCAGCGGCCCCGGCAGCAGCGCCCGCCCGGCCTCCTCGAAGACGAGCACCGCCTCCGGCAGACCGAGGCCGACGCCGCCGGCCGACTCGGGCAGCCGCAGGGCGAAGAAGCCCGCCTCGCCCAGCTCCCGCCACAGCCCCCGGTCCACGGCGGCGCCCGTGTCCACCGAGGCCCGCAGCGCCCCGCGCCCGTACCGCCCCGCGAGCAGCTCCCGTACACCTGCCCGCAGGTCCCGCTGGTCCTCGGTCGGCTGGAAGTGCACGCCCCTCACCGGCCCTTCGGGAGGCCGAGGATCCGCTCGGCGACGATGTTCTGCTGGATCTGCGAGGTGCCCGCCGCGATCGTGTACGAGAGCGAGGAGAGCCGGTCCAGGGTCCATTCCTCCTCCAGGGACAGGGAGGCGGCGCCCAGCACCTCCGCCGCCACGTCGTACAGCTCCTGCCGCGCGTGCGAGTAGGCGAGCTTGAAGACCGAGCCGCCGATGCCGGGGACCCCACCGGAGCCCTCCGACTCGCTGACGTTCCACTGCGTGAGCCGCCACAGCGCGCCGAACTCCCCGTACAGCCGCCCCAGCCTGCGCCGCAGCACCGGGTCGTCCCAGCGGCCGTTCGCCTTCGCCGTACGGGCCAGCTCGCCCAGGGTCCGGCGGCAGGCGACGACCTCGCCGACGAAGGCGGTGCCCCGCTCGAAGGAGAGGGTGACCATGGTGACGCGCCAGCCGTCGTTCTCGGCCCCGACCCGGTTCGCGACCGGGACCCGTACCTCGTCGAGGAACACCTCCGCGAACTCCGTCGACCCGGCGAGCGTGCGCAGCGGCCGTACGGTGACCCCAGGCGCGTCCATCGGCATGGCCAGCCAGGAGATCCCCCGGTGCTTGGGGGCCTGCGGATCGGTCCGCACCAGCAGCTCGCACCAGTCGGCGACCTCCGCGTGCGAGGTCCAGATCTTCGACCCGGTGACCACGTACGCGTCGCCGTCGCGGACCGCCCTCGTACGCAGCGAGGCCAGGTCGGATCCCGCGTCCGGCTCGCTGAACCCCTGGCACCACACCTCGTCGCCGCGCAGTACGGGCGGCAGCCAGCGCGCCCGCTGCTCGGCGCTGCCCTCGGCGGCGATGGTCGGGCCGGCGTGCAGCAGCCCGACGAAGTTCGCGCCGACGTACGGGGCCCCCGCGCGCTCCGTCTCCTCCAGGAAGATCAGGTGCTGGGTCGGGGTGGCCCCGCGGCCGCCGGCGTCCACCGGCCAGTGCAGGCCCGCGTACCCGGCCTCGTACAGCCTGCGCTGCCAGCCGAGGTCGTACGCGCGCCGGCCCGGCCAGTCGTCGGGGGACGGCTTGGCCGGCAGCTCGGGGAGCACCTTGGCGAGCCATGCGCGCAGCCGCGCCCGGAAGTCCTGCTCCTCCTCGGTGTAGGTCAGGTCCACTACTTGGCCCGGTCCTTGTCACGGTCACGGTCGAGATCGAGGCCGAGCATGCGGATGGCGTTGCCGCGCATCAGCTTGTAGGTCGTCTCCTCGTCGAGGCCCTTCACGTGGTCGAGGGCGACCTCCTTGGTGTGCGGGAAGGTCGAGTCCACGTGCGGGTAATCGGTCTCGAAGGTGGCGTTGTCGCGCCCGACGACGTCGATCGAGGCGATCCCGTGCTTGTCGCGGAAGAAGCAGCAGAAGATCTGCCGGTAGTAGTACGTGGACGGCGGCTCGGGGATCAGGTCGCGGACCCCGCCCCAGGCCCGGTGCTCCGCCCAGACGTCGTCGGCCCGCTCCAGGGCGTACGGGATCCAGCCCATCTGGCCCTCGCTGTAGGCGAGCTTGAGCGTCGGGAACTTGACGAGGACGCCGCTGAAGAGGAAGTCCATCATCGAGGCCATCGCGTTGTTGAAGCTGAGCGAGGCCTGGACGGCGGGCGGCGCGTCGGGGGAGGCGGCGGGCATCTGGGAGCTGGACCCGATGTGCATGTTGACCACCGTGCCGGTCTCCTGGCAGACGGCGAAGAAGGGGTCCCAGTAGCCGGAGTGGATGGACGGCAGGCCCAGGTGGGTGGGGATCTCGGAGAAGGTCACGGCGCGCACCCCGCGGGCGGCGTTGCGCCGGATCTCCGCGACCGCCAGGTCGATGTCCCAGAGCGGGATGATGCACAGCGGGATCAGCCGGCCGCCGCTGTCGCCGCACCACTCCTCGACCATCCAGTCGTTGTAGGCGCGCACGCAGGCGAGGGCCACCTCCTTGTCGTGGGCCTCGGCGAAGGTCTGCCCGCAGAAGCGCGGGAAGGTGGGGAAGCACAGCGAGGCCTCGACGTGGTTGAGGTCCATGTCGGCGAGGCGCGCCTTCGGATCCCAGCAGCCGCGGCGCATCTCCTGCCGCGTGATGCCCTCCAGCGTCATGTCGTCGCGGTCGAAGCCGACGGCGGCGATGTTGCGCTTGTACGGGAACTTCAGGTCCTCGTAGATCCACCAGTCGGTCGGCGGGCCCTCGGGGTCCATGGTGATCACGTACTTGCCGCCCGTGTACGCCAGCTCGCCGATGCCGGCGGTGAGCGCCTTGGGCCCGCGGTCGCGGTACTTGGCGGGCAGCCAGACGTCGAAGAGGTGTGCGGGTTCGATCACGTGGTCGTCGACGCTGATGATCCGAGGCAGTTCCATGGGCTCCCCAATCCGATGCCAATCTGATGGATCGTCAGAAACAAGCTAGCCCCGCCACCCCTGGACCGACAAGCGCCGGAGCCCTACGCTCTGCGCTTGATCTGACTATCCGTCAGCTATGGGGAGGTCTGGGATGACGGACACCGCGACCGCGACAGAACTGAGCGGCTCCCGCACCCTGTGGGAACTGATCACCCGCCGGGCCGCACTGACCCCCGACGCCACGGTCCTGATCGAGGCGGCCGAGGACCCGGCGCAGGACCGCCGGCTGACCTTCGGGGAACTGCGCGACCGCTCCGAACGCGTCGCCGCCGGCCTGTACGACATGGGCGTCCGCCCCGGCACGGTCGTCGCCTGGCAGCTCCCCACCCGCATCGAGACCGTGCTGCTCTCCGCGGCCCTCGCCCGGCTCGGCGCCGTCCAGACCCCGGTCATCCCGTTCTACCGCGACCGCGAGGTCGGCTTCGCGCTCCGCGAGTCCAAGGCCGAGTTCTTCGCCGTCCCCGGGATCTGGCGCGGCTTCGACCACCCCGCGATGGCCCGTCGGCTCGGCGCGCGCGGCGTCTTCGAGGCCTACGACGACCTCCCGGACGGCGACCCCTGCGCACTCCCGTCGCCGCCCGTCTCCGGCACGGACGTCCGATGGATCTACTGGACCTCCGGCACCACCTCCGACCCCAAGGGCGTCCTGCACACCGACCGCTCCCTGATCGCGGGCGGCTCCTGCCTCGCGCACGCCCTGCAGCCGACCCCGTACGACGTCGGCTCGATGGCCTTCCCCTTCGCGCACATAGCCGGGCCCGACTACACGGTGATGCTGCTCCTCTACGGCTTCCCGGCCGTCCTCTTCGAGAAGTTCGCGATGCCGGACGCGCTGGACGGCTACCGCCGCCACGGGGTCACGGTGGCCGGCGGATCGACCGCCTTCTACTCCATGTTCCTGACGGAACAGCGCAAGAACCCCTCGGCCCCGCTCATCCCCACCCTCCGCCTCCTCGCGGGCGGCGGCGCCCCGAAGCCGCCGGAGATCTACCACGCCGTCGTCCGCGAAATGGGCTGCCAGCTGACCCACGGCTACGGCATGACCGAGGTCCCGATGATCACCATGGGCGCCCCGGACGACACCCCCGACCACCTGGCGACCACCGAGGGCCGCCCTCCGGCGGGCATGTCCATCCGCATCACCGCCCCGGACGGCACCCCGCTCCCCCCGAACACGGAAGGCGAGGTCCGGCTCCGGGGCGAGGCCGTCTGCCAGGGCTACCTGAACCGGGACCAGCCGGCGGAGGTCTTCGACGCCGACGGCTACCTGATCACCGGCGACCTCGGCCACCTGACCCAGGACGGCTACCTGGTCCTCACCGGCCGCAGCAAGGACGTCATCATCCGCAAGGGCGAGAACATCTCGGCGAAGGAGATCGAGGACCTGCTCCACCTCCTCCCGGGCATCGCCGACGTCGCGGTCATCGGCCTCCCCGACCCGGCCCGCGGCGAACGCGTCTGCGCGGTGGTCGAACAGACCCCGGGCGCCGCTCCCCTGACCCTGCCCCGACTGACGGCCCACCTCCGCGCGGAAGGCCTGGCCACGCACAAGCTCCCCGAACAACTGGAGCTGTTGGAATCCCTCCCGCGCAACGAGGCCCTGCGCAAGATCCTCAAGTACAAACTCCGCGAACGGTACGCCTGACGGCGCCTACCGTGCGGGGCGAAAGCCCGCCGAAGGCACGGGACGGCCGCGCCTGACGGCCGCTTCCTCAGATGCTGCGGGCGGTGATGTCGCCGTAGGCGGTGGTCGCGTGGATGGTGAGGGCGGCGGTGGCGCCGTCGCTGTTCCGCAGGGAGTTGTGGATCCGGCCGTGGCCGGTACCGGCGTCCAGGGAGGCGCAGACCCCGCGGGCGGCGCCGACCGACACGTCACCGGCCTGGGTCCGCAGCTCGACCACACCGTGCACCGCCTCGGCGACCTTGATGTCGCCCTTCTGCGTGCTGACCCGGGCGGGACCGCCCAGCCGGCCGACCGACACGTCACCCGCCAACAGCGTCAGCTGCGCACCGGCGGTCTCGTCGAGCTTGACCGTGCCCTGCGCCGCCTCGAACGCGACGTCACCGAGGCGTCCGACCCCGCGGAACTCGGCACTGGCCGCCTTCGCCTCGACCCGGGAACCCGCCGGCAGCCGGACCGTCACCTCGACCGACCCGGAAGCCCCGAGGAGCCGGTTCCTCCCCTCCGGCGTCGTGATCCGGAGAACCCCCTCGCCGTACTCGACGGTGGTCTGCTCCGCCGCCTTCACGTCACGGCCCTTCGACGCGTTCGCCGGCAGCACCTCGACCCGGGTGTCCGCCCGGTCCGCGGCGATGAGGCGGATACGACCCGCCGGAATGTCGAGGACGGCCGAGACGACGTTCCGGCTACAGGCGGCTCAGAGACGCCGCCGCGAACAACACGTCGCGGATGGCCTCGCGGTCGCCGTGCTGGCCCACGGCCGCGTCCTGGGGTGAGATGTGGCCGGCCGCCAGCTGGCAGAACTCGATGCCGTCCAGGGCGATCTCCGCCACCGTGCGCTCCGGTGACGGCTTCGCCCCCGGCGAGTCCAGTGCGATGTCCCAGCCGCCGCCACCCGCGCCCTCGATCTCCAGGTGCAGGGTCCGCCCGGGCGCGCCCGCCGCGACCAGGCCCCGTGCCGGGGCCGCCAGGCCCGCGCGCCGCCGCTGAGCCAGCGCGCCCGGCAGGAGCCGCGCCGCCAAGTCGATCATCCCGTGCAGGTGCGGCCCGGACGGCGGCTCGTACGGGTAGTCCACCGCCTCCGCGATGTCCCACGCGTGCACCCAGCACTCGAAGGCCCGCTCCAGGAACGCGTCCCCGAGCGGCAGCGCGAAGCTCCCGTAGTCCACGGACAGCTCGGCGACGCCCCGGCCCGCGAAGGACACCGTGCGCACCAGCGTGTGCCCCTGCTCGCGCCAGGGCTCGCGGACCTGCCGTGTCGCCGGGTACGCCGAGGCGTTCCAGAAGTGCTCCGTCCGTGCGGTCGGACCGCCCTTCGGTGCGTCCGGACCCAACGGGTCGTCCAGCCCCAGCGCGTTGGCGATCAGCCCGTCCACCGTCATCAGGTGACCGATCACCCCCGCCACCGTGGTCCGCTGCGAACGGCGCCGTTCCTCCTCGAACCACTTCAGCCGCACCGGGGTGTGCCACTCCGAGTCGCCGAAGTCCTGGAGCAGCGCGTCGAGCCGCGCGGTCTCCGTGTCGTAGGGACTCGCCCACACCGGCACCGGGATGCGCGCCGGCCGCTTGCCCAGACAGTCCTCCAGGACGCGCGAGCGCAACAGCGGTTTGAGGTCGAGGGTCTCCTCGGGGTGCAGCAGCCCCACCGCGTCGCGCAGCCGCAACGCCTCCTCCGCGCAGGGTGCGCACTCGGTGAGGTGGTCCTCGACCGCCTGGGTCTCCTCGGCGGAGCAGGCCGCCAGCGCCCACGCGCCGAGCAGGGACTTCAGTACGGCGTGCGAGGGAGGCGGCACGGGTACCGACTCCGGGAAGGGTTCGGGTACGGGTACGGGCTCCGGGAGCGGCCTCGGCATGCGCGGCGGCTGCGGCGCGTACCGCGGGTCCAGGTCGTCGGCGGCTCCGCGCGGACCCGGTATCCGCGCCTGGCCGCCGGGACGCTCGTGTCCGTCGTCGGGCGACTCGGCAGGGCCGTTCATCGGGGCGTTCCGTATCCGGACCGGGCGGTGTCCTCCTGCGGGAGGGTGTTGGCGGTCGACAGCAGCTGCAGGCCGAGCCGCAGCCGGCGCCGCGCCTCGTCCTCGCTGATCTGCAGGTCGGCGGCGGCCTGTCGGTAGTCGCGCCGCTTGAAGTACGCGAGTTCGAGCGCGGCGCGCAGCGGCGCGGGCATGGAGGTGACGATGTAGTCCGCGCGGGCGGCCGCGTTGGCGCTGCGCACCTTCTGCTCCAGCTCCTCGCGGGAGCCCCGGCCCAGTTCGGCCTGGCGCAGCCGGGCCACCGCCTGGCCCTGGGTGATCCGGGCGACCCAGGAGCGCATGGAGCCCTGCTTGGGGTCGTAGGCGTCCGGGTTCTCCCAGATGTAGCCGAAGACCTCGCGGGTGATCCGGTCCGCCGCCTTCTCGTCGCCGAGCACCCGGTGCGCCAGGCTGTGCACGAGCGAGGCGAAGCGGTCGTACAGCTCTCCGAGCGCGGCGGCCTCGCCGCGGGCCAGGCGCTGCTGCATGCGGCGGTCCCAGCGCGGTGGTACGTCCTTCGGCATTAGTGCCCCCAGCCGTGTGTCGACGCAACGAATGTAGTGGGCACATGGCGGTTCGCGCCCGTTTTGGGAGAACCTCGCCCTGGAAGTGAGCCCTCCGTTGATAGGGGTGTGGCAGGGCGTGAACGGTGGTACGGCCGACGCCACATGGGGACAGGTGTACGCGCCCCACCGCGCTCCCGTGCGCGGGTTCGATGCGGCAGCCTCCTTGACCACTTCGCTTAACGCGCAGGCCACGTAGGCCTTACGCTCCTGCCTTGTCTTGAACTGAACCCCACCGCATACGTGAAGGCGGAACGCCGAACATGGACAGCGCAGAATACGAGCGCAAGATCGCCGCCCGATTCGCCACCTTCGACCAGGACGGGTCCGGGTATATCGACCGGGAGGACTTCAGCGCGGCCGCGAAGGCCGTCCTGGCCGAATTCGGTACCACCGCCCGGTCGGACAGGGGCCAGGCCGTCTTCGCGGGCGCCGAGGCCTTCTGGCAGGGGATGGCCGGGATCGCGGACGTCGACGGGGACCAGAGGGTGTCCCGCGAGGAGTTCATCACCGGGGCCGCGAAGCGGCTGCGCGACAACCCGGAGCGGTTCGCGGAGATCGCGCGGCCGTTCCTGCGGGCCGTGATCGCGGTGGCGGACGAGGACGGCGCGGGGGCGACCCCGCAGGCCGCCGCCCGCGTCCTGCGCGTCCTGGGCACCTCGCCCGAACTGGCTCCACAGCTGGCCGCCGCGCTGGACGCCGACGGCGACGGCCGCATCTCGGAGGAGGAGATCCTGGCGGCCTTCGCGTCGTACTGCGGCGTGGAGGCCCCTGACGCGTAGCGCGAACCCAGCCTCGCCGGCGGGGCTGGGTTTGCCCGGAGGAGGCCGGAGAAGGGTGGTGTCAGGCGAAGACGACCGTGCGGGAGCCGTTCAGGAGTACGCGGTGCTCGCTGTGCCACTTCACCGCGCGCGCGAGCGCCTGGCACTCCACGTCCCGCCCCACCGCCACCAGCTGGTCCGGGGTCACCTCGTGCCCCACCCGCTCGACCTCCTGCTCGATGATCGGCCCCTCGTCGAGGTCCGCCGTCACGTAGTGCGCGGTCGCGCCGATCAGCTTCACGCCTCGCGCGTGCGCCTGGTGGTACGGCTTCGCGCCCTTGAAGCTCGGCAGGAACGAGTGGTGGATGTTGATGATCCGCCCGCTCAGCTCCTTGCACAGGGTGTCCGACAGCACCTGCATGTAGCGCGCCAGCACCACCAGCTCGACGTTCTCCGCGCGCACGAGCTCCAGCAGCTGCGCCTCCGCCGCCGCCTTCGTGTCCTTCGTCACCGGGATGTGCACGAACGGGACGTCGTAAGAGCCGACCAGTTCGGCGAAGTCGGTGTGGTTGGAGACCACGGCCGCGATCTCGACCGGCAGGGCGCCGATGCTCGAGCGGAACAGCAGGTCGTTCAGGCAGTGGCCGAACTTCGACACCATGAGGATGATCCGCATGCGCTCCTCGGAGCGGTGGATCTGCCAGTCCATCTTGAACGAGTCGCCGATCGCGGCGAAGCTGGCGCGCAGCTTCTCGACGGTCACCGCGGGCTCGGCCTCGAAGTGCACCCGCATGAAGAAGAGTCCGGTCTCCCGGTCTCCGAACTGCTGGCTGTCCACGATGTTGCAGCCGGTCATGAAGAGGTAGCTCGACACGGCGTGCACGATGCCCTGCTTGTCGGGGCAGGACACGGTCAGGACGTACTGGGGCTGGGCCTGGGCCTCATTGTGCGGGTCGCTCATGACCGCACAGCCTTTCACACCGCGCGGGTGAGGATCCTCAACACTTCCAGCGACGTCGGCCGGACGTCCGGGTCGTCCCCGTCCGCCTCGGCCAGCCGTACGTGCGCCTCGCGTGCGGCGCGGACCGCCTCGGGCCACGCGTGGTGCTCCAGGTAGGCGGAGACCGGGGCGTCGGGCCCGACCTGGTGGAGGATGCGGAGCACCCGCAGCACCGCGAGGTCGACGAGGGCGGCCTCCTGCGAGTCGCGGAAGATCGTGCCGACGTACTTCTCGGCCGACCAGCTGTCGAGCCAGGTGTCCTCGACGAGCCGGTACACGGCGTCGGTGATGTCTCCGTACCCATCGGCGCCGGTCAGCCACGTGTCCTTGTGGAAGGCCGGATCGGAAAGCATGTGCAGCGCCGAGCGCACGTTGCTGCGCCAGCGCCACCACGGCATGTCGTTGAGGGGCATGCCACCCATGGTGGAGGAGCGGCCGCCGCGGCGGGAAGAGTTCTTCGAACCTTGGGCGAATGTCACGCTTTCGATCGTACGTTCCCGTTGAACGCGATCTTCAGGCGCCTGCGGCGGACCGCACCCCCGCAATTCACCTGGGCGTCACCCGATGTTGTGTCCATCTCACTCGACAGTTACCTGCGGGGCGGAATGGTGCATGGACATGACCATCTCGCGACGCGCAACATCCCTGTCCCGCACCTTCGTGGCCACGGCGATGGGTGCGTGTCTCGTCGCCGGGTGCGGGGTGCTCCCCGGAGGCTCGGCGGGCTCCGGGGAGACCATCACGGTCATGACGTTCGCCCCGGAAGCCACCAAAGCAACCAACATGCCGGGAATGACCGGCATGGCCAAGGCGTACGAGCGCTGGGTGAATTCCAAGGGCGGGATCAACGGCCACAAACTGCGCGTACTGACCTGCAACGAGAAGAACACGCCCACCGGCGCCGCCAACTGCGCCCGCAAGGCCGTCGCCGAGAAGGCCGTCGCCGTCGTCGGCTCGTACAGCCAGCACGGACGCGCCTTCATGGCCCCGCTGGAGGCGGAGGGCATCCCCTTCATCGGCGGTTACGGGGTCTCCTCCGAGGAGTTCCAGTCCCCGCTCTCCTACCCCGTCAACGGCGGCCAGTCCGTCCTGATCGCCGGCGCCGGCCACCAGCTGGGACGCGCCTGCGACCAGGTCGCGCTGGTCCGCCCCGACACCATCGCGGGCGACACGCTGCCGGTGCTGCTCAACGCCGGACTGCGGGCCAACAAGATGGCCGACGCCGCCGACATCCGGGCCGCCGAGGACTCCGCGGACTTCGGACCGCAGGCCCGGGAGGCCCTCTCCCACACCAGCGGCACCGGCAAGGAGAAGGAGAAGGAGAAGGGCTGCGTCACCGCGGTCCTGGGCGAGCGCACCGAGACCTTCTTCGACGCCTTCCGCCGGACCGACGCCCAGCGCAAGAAGCCGCAGATCTCCTCCGTGCTGGGCAGTGTCAGCCAGTCCCTGGTGGACCGCACGGGCGGCAAGGAGAGCCCCTTCGAGGGCGCGTACCTCACCAGCTGGTACCCGGTGGCCTCCGATCCGGTCTGGACGCCGATGCGGACGGTCGTCACCGAGTTCGCCTTCGGCGACGACAACGTCGACCCCGACGACAGCGGGGCGCAGACCACCTGGATCGCCTACACCGTGCTGAGCGAGATCGTGAAGCGCTTCAAAGAGGACGAGGACATCAGCGCCCGCATGGTCAAGCGGTCGCTGAACGAGTCCCAGCCCGTCAGGACCGGCGGCCTCACCCCGGACCTGAGCTGGCGCTACCAGGACATGCGGGCCGTCGCCGGCTTCCCCCGCATCGTCAACGGCCAGGTCACCTTCCAGATCGTCCAGGCCGGGCGGCTCGTGGCGCAGCCCGGCGAGCAGCCCCTGGACATGACCCCGACCCTGGTCCAGGCCCCCCGCACGGCCTGACGCTCAGAGCTGGGACTTGTCGCGCTTGGTGAGGCCGTACTTGGCCGCGATCGTGTTCCACATGACCGCGGCGGACTCCTTGGCCTTCGTCGCCTCGCCGCTCGACCTGTTGCCGTCGGAGGCGTTCTTGGTGACCTTGGCCTTGCCGTCCTTGCACTTGTCATCGTCCACGTCGTCCGCCCAGGCGGCGTAGCTATCGTCGGCGTCCGCGGAGGACTGCCAGGCCTTGGTGAGGGCCGCGGACAGCTTCACGTGGTCCGGGAGCTTGTCCACCTTCAGCTCTTGGAGGCGGGTGACGAGTTCCTCGCGCTGGCGGGCCGCGTCGCGCAGGTCGGCGCCCGCCTGGTCGAGGTTGTTGCAGCTCTTGATGTCCTCGACGGCCTTGATCACCGAGGCCCGGCTGTCATTGCTGTCGGCGAGGAGCTTGTCCAGCTGGACGGCCTGCGGGCGGGCCGGGTCCACGGGAGCCTCGCCGCCGGGCGCGGCGGAGGCGCCGCTCGCGGCCGGTGCGGCGGGCACCGCGCCCGGGTCGTTGTTCTGCGGCTTGCCGTCGCTGAGCAGCGAGCCGACGCCCAGCCCGATCACGGCCAGGCCGATGACCACGGCGGCGATGACGGCCGGCGAGATCCGGCGGGGTGCCTCCGGCGGCGGGGGCGGGGCGTACTGCTGCTGCGGGTGCTGCTGTGCGGGGTGTGGGGGTACGGGGCGCTGCGCGCGCGGCGGGTAGGGGCGCGGCGGCGGCTGACGCAGCACCGGCTCCTGGACGGGCGGCAGGTGCTGGGTGTGCCCGGCGGAGTCGTCGTCGCCCCGGAACAGCCCGTCGAACCCCTCAACGGCGCGGTCGGCGGGCACCGGCGGTATGTACTGCGTCGCCGCCTCGTCGTGCGCGGGGGCGGCCGGCACGGGCGGGATGTACTGCGTTGCCGCATCGCCGTGCACGGGGGCCGCCGGCACGGGCGGAATGTACTGCGTTGCCGCATCGCCGTGCGCGGAGGCGGCCGGCACGGGCGGGATGTACTGCGTTGCCGCATCGCCGTGCGCGGAGGCGGCCGGCACGGGCGGGATGTACTGCGTTGCCGCATCGCCGTGCACGGGGGCCGCCGGCACGGGCGGAATGTACTGGGTGGCGGCCTCGGGCAGCGGCGGGTACCCGTAGCCGTGCGGCTCCCCCGGCCCCTCGTAGCCCGGCCCGACGACGTGCCCCGGTGCCACGTGCGGGTACCCGTACGCGGGCCCCGGCTGCGGCTGCTCCGGGTACACCGGATACCCGGACGCCTGGTCCGGACCCCACGGGGCACCCGGCTGGGGGGCGCCCCCTTGTCCGCTCTGCGTCACCGGGACTCCTTCTCCGACTCGCCCGACCCTACGGAACCGTCGGTCACGCTACCCGGTCACGCACCGCCGCACCCAGCCCCGCCGGTTTTGTGACGGCCCTCGGGCAGGTGGGGCCGGGGACGCCGGGAGGTCAGGCGACCCGGGCTTCGAGCCGCGCGCCGAACTCCCGTACCGCCGCCTCCTCCCGGTAGGGCTCCAGGCGGGAACGGAAGTCCTCCAGGTATTCCGCCCCCCGGTTCGACCGGAGCCCCTCCAGCAGTTCCGCCGCCTTCGTGGCGGTCTGGCAGGCCTGTTCCACCTCCCGCTGCTGCACCTGCGCCGCCGCCAGCAGCAGCAGCCCGATGGCCCGGCGCCGCGCCTTGCCCGCCGGGAGGCCCCGCAGCGCCTCCTCCGCCCGCTTGCCCGCCGCGTCCGCCTGGCCCAGGTCCCGGTGGCAGTGCGCCAGCTCGTCCGCGAGGTACGCCGCGTCGAAGTGGCTGATCCACACCGGGTCGTCGCCCGACTCCGGCTCCGCCCGCTCCAGCGCGCTGACCGCCCGCGCCGACAGCACCGCCGTGGCCCGGGTGTCCCCGAGCAGCGCGTGCCCGCGCGCCTCGGCGGCGTAGAACATGGCCTCGACGCGCGGGGTGACCTGTCCCCGCGTCCCCTCCTGGGCGGCCCGCGCCAGCTGCGCGATCTCCCGCGGGTTGCCCAGCTCGGCGGCGAGGTGGCTCATGGACGCCGCCAGCACGTACCCCCCGTACGCCCGGTCGCCGGCCGCCTGGGCCAGACGTAGCGCCTGGATGTAGTACCGCTGTGCCAGGCCGGGCTGTCCGGTGTCCACCGCCATGTAGCCCGCCAGCTCCGTCAGCCGGGCCACGGCGGCGAACAGTGCCCGCCCCACCGGCTCCCGGTACGAGCCGCCGATCAGCCCGGACACCACCGAGTTGAGGTAGTGCACGACCACCGGCCGGACGTGCCCGCTGCCGAAGCGGTGGTCGAGGTCCTTGAGCGCCTCGGTGGTCGCCCGCACCGCCTCGACGTCCGGCATGCCGACCCGCGAGCCGCCGCTGCGGGCCACCTGGGTGTCGGCCCCGGTGATCAGCCAGTCGCGGCTCGGCTCGACGAGCGCGGACGCCGCCACGCTCGAACCCGCCAGGAAGTCGCGGCGGCCGACGTCGCTGCGCCACAGCTCGCAGACCTGCTCGATCGCGCCGATGACGGTGGGCGAGAACTGCAGGCCGACCCCGGAGGCGAGGTTCTTGCCGTTGGCCATGCCGATCTCGTCGATGGTGACGGTCCGGCCGAGCTTGCGCCCGATCGCCTCGGCGATGATTCCGGGCGCCCGGCCGCGCGGCTGCTGGCCGCGCAGCCACCGGGCCACGGAGGTCTTGTCGTAGCGGAGATCGAGGCCGTGCTCGGCCCCGCACATGTTCACGCGCCGGGCGAGCCCGGCGTTGGAGCACCCGGCTTCCTGGATGAGCGCCTGCAGCCGTTCGTTCGGCTGGCGGGCGACGAGAGGCCTGGCTGCCATGAAAACCCCCTGCTGACCGCGGGTGATCCGTTGGAATGATCACTTCCCGCCTGATGTGCGGAGAATCTTCCGCTCTGCGTCGTGTCGCTACCCAACTCCAGCGCCCCGGCCTCCCACGCGCCCCCACGTGTGCATCAATGCGCCCCGTATGCAGGATCGATGCTCCGTCCACCCGCTGGTTTACGCCCGTAACCCCGGGTGGCCCGGGGAGTTGTGATGGGCGTGGAAGAGACCATCACAGTCACGGAGACCGCACCCATCCCCAAGCAGCGCGGCGAACTGCTGCTGGACCATGCCGTGCGGTACGCGGAAGAACGGCACTGGGACGTCTTCGCCGGCACCTGGCTGGAGCCCGGCGACGGCCGGGAGCTGTGTTCCTGCGGGGCGGCGGACTGCCCCGCGCCCGGCGCACACCCGGCGGTGAAGGACTGGGCGGCGCAGGCCACGGGCAGCGCGGTCCAGGTCCGGCGGGTCTGGGCGAAGCACCCGGAGGCCTCGATCCTGCTGCCGACGGGTCGGACGTTCGACGCGCTGGACGTGCCGGAGTCGGCCGGATTCCTGGCGCTGGCGCGGCTGGAGCGGATGCAGCGCACCCTCGGCCCGGTCACCCTCACGCCCGACCACCGGATGCTGTTCTTCGTCCTGCCGGGCGCCGGCGTCAAGATGGCCGACCTCGTGCGGAAGCTGGGCTGGTCGCCGACCGGCATCGACCTGATCGCCCGCGGCGAGGGCGAGTACGTGGCCGCGCCGCCCACCCGCTTCGGCGGCCGGGGCGCGGTCCAGTGGGCCCGGCGGCCCACTCCGGCGAACCGGTGGCTGCCGGACACGGAGGAGCTGATCGACGCGCTGGCGTACGCGTGCGGGAGCGAGGCCGCGGCGGACCGCAAGCGGCGCCAGCCGTCAACTTGACCCGGTCCTGAAGGGCCGGGCTTGGAGGTAGCGCCCAACTGGCTGCTGGGTTGGCTCCTCCGTCCAGACACCCCTATGGGGTGGCAGGGACGCGTGACTCACGCCCCGCTGTCCACACGGTCTCGCCCTTGCGGCGGATGTTGTGGGACGCGTTGTCGTCCGCGTGCATGAGGGCCCCGCAGGACCGGCACGCGAACGTCGCTTGATCGGCGCGGTTGCGCCGGTCGATGTGGCCGCACTCGGAGCATTGCCGGCTGGTGTACGCCGGATCGACGTACACCAGCGACACCCCGGCCCGCTTCGCCTTGTACTCAACGAAGGCGGCGAGCTGGTGGAAGCTCCACGAGTGCAGGGAGGTCCGCTGGTCCTTGCGGAGCCGTACCCGGCTTCGGATGCCCGTGAGGTCTTCCAGGGCGATACCGGAGCCGGTGCGTTCAGCGGTGGTGACGATGGTCTTGGAGACGATGTGGTTGACGTTGGCGGTGTGCCGGGCTTCCTTGCGGGAGCGCTTCTTGAGGAGGCGCTTCGCGGACTTGGTGCCCTTGGCCTGCAACTTCCTGCGCAGATCGAGCTGTCGTTTCCGGTGCCGGTTCAAGCCGCGACCGGCGGCCCGGTAGCCGGTGGAGGTGGTGGCGATGTTGGCGATGCCGAGGTCGACTCCGATGAACCCGTCAGGCTCATACTGCTCGGCCTCGGGGATGTCGCAGACGGCGATCAGGTAGAACACGCCGTCGCGTTCGATCAAGTCGGACTCGCCCTTGCGGTGCTCGCGGAGCATCTTGAGCGCGTCCGGGGAGCAGGCGAAGCGAACGCTTTTGAGCCGTCCGGCCGTCGTCCAGATCGACACGGTTCCGGCGTCGTACTGCCAACTCAAACACCGGTCGTCGTACGGCTGCGCGGCCTGGGGCCGGAACGTGATCGGCTTCGACTCCGCCTTGACCCTGCGCTTCGATCCCGGCTTGCCCAGGTTCCCGGCCGTGATGTTCGCCTTCAACGTGGTGTAGGCGTCACGGGTCTTCTTGATGACGTGCTGAGCGGCTTGCGCCCCGAGCCCGCGCGCCTTCAACTCGGCGTAGGTGTGCTTGCGCAGCTCGTACTCACGCGGCACACCGTGCTCGAACGCCACACCGGACACCCAGCACGCGGCCTCGTTGACCGTGCGCAGGGTGGAGCGCAGCGCGGCGGCCTGCTCGGCCTCCGGCAACAGCTTCACCTGCGCCACGATCTTCACACCCATGATCGTAGCATTGGTCTATGTCACCACGCTGGGAGCCAAACCCCAACACTCGTAGGGGTAGAACCGTCGTCTACAGCCTCCATGCACACTTGGTCTTCACACCAAAGTATCGGCGCGGCCCGTTCACGGACGAGATCCTGACGCGCTGCGAAGAAGTCATGCGGGCCGTCTGTGCCGACTTCGAGACCGAACTGGTCGAGTTCAACGGCGAGCACGACCACGTGCACCTCCTCGTGCACTACCCGCCGAAGGTCGCCCTGTCCCGCCTGGTCGGCTCCCTCAAGGGCGTATCAGCCCGCAGGCTCCGGCAGGAGTTCCCCGACCACATCCGCAAGTACCTGTGGGGAGATCACTTCTGGTCGCCGTCCTACTTCGCGGCGTCCTGCGGCGGCGCACCGCTGGCAATCATCAAGGAGTACATCGAGCAGCAGAAACGTCCGCGTTAGCCTGCGGGTCAGAGCAGTCCAGAGAAGCGATTCCTCCCGGGCCTGAAGGCCCGGGTTCCTCGCTAGATCATGCTGAAACTCATGACATAAGTAACTGCTCGGGCCTCTCCCCCTCCTCCTATGGTGAGGAAGGAACGACCAACGGGGACGCACGAGAGGCAGGCGCATGCCGGACCAGGGCGATGCGATGGGTGGAACGTACGGGACGGGTGGCGCGGTGACCGCGCCGTCCGCCGTGCGGGTGGAAGGTCTGTGGAAGCGCTTCGGCGAGCAGGTGGCCGTCGCCGGGATCGACTTGGAGCTGCCCGCGGGCCAGTTCATCGGCCTGGTGGGCCCGAACGGCGCGGGCAAGACGACGACCTTGTCGATGGTGACCGGCCTGCTGCGTCCGGACATGGGGCGGGTCTTCGTGGCGGGGCACGACGTGTGGGCGGACCCGACCGAGGTGAAGGCGCGGATCGGCGTGCTGCCCGAGGGACTGCGGCTCTTCGAGCGGCTGTCGGGGCGCGAACTGCTCGGCTACATGGGCCGCATGCGCGGGCTGCCGGGCGAGGAGACCGACAAGCGGGCGACGCAGCTGCTGGAGGTCCTCGACCTCGCGGGTTCGCAGCACAAGCTGGTCGTGGACTACTCGACGGGCATGCGGAAGAAGATCGGCCTGGCGGCCGCACTGCTGCACAACCCCGAAGTGCTGTTCCTGGACGAGCCGTTCGAGGGCGTCGACCCGGTGTCGGCGCAGACCATCCGCGGGGTGCTGGAACGTTACACCGCGTCCGGTGCCACGGTCGTCTTCTCCTCCCACGTGATGGAGCTCGTCGAGTCGCTGTGCGACTGGGTGGCCGTGATGGCCGCCGGCCGGATCCGCGCCGCGGGCCCGCTGGCCGATGTACGGGGCTCCGCGCCCTCCCTCCAGGCTGCCTTCCTCGAACTGGTCGGCGCGCAGGGACGCGACGCGGCCGGGGACTCGCTGGAGTGGCTCGGCGGCGGCTCCGGGACGGTCGCGCGATGAGCTCGCCCGCCACCCCCGCCACGGGTGCCGCCGGGGCCGGTAGCGGCGTCGGTGCCGGTGTCGGCACGGCCGCCTCGTCGGCGGCTTCCGTCACCTCCGTCGCGTCGGTCCCGCTGACCCCGGTCTTCGTCCGCCTCAAGCTGTCGCTCCTGCGCAACGGCCTGAAGGGCTCGTCGAAGCGCAAGGCCGCCTACTTCTCGACGCTCGCGTTCGCCCTGCTCGTCGGCTTCTTCCTCACGCTCGGCCTGGCCCTGCTGCACGGGAACGCCCACGCGGGCACGGTCGTCGTCCTGCTGGCCGCGATCCTGGCGCTCGCCTGGGCGTTCATGCCGCTGTTCTTCCCCACCGGGGACGAGACGCTCGACCCCAGCCGGCTGGTCATGCTGCCGCTGCGCCCGCGTCCCCTCGTACGGGCCCTCTTCGCCTCCTCGCTGGTCGGCATCGGGCCGATGTTCACGCTGTGCCTCGCGGTCGGCTCGGTGGTGGCCGTCGCGCGCGGCGCCGCCGGGGCGGTGGCCGCGGTGGTGGCCGCGCCGCTCCTGCTGCTCGGCTGCGTGGCCCTCGCACGGGCGGTGGCCACGGCCAACGTGCGGCTGCTGACCAGCCGCAAGGGGCGAGACCTGGCCGTGCTCAGCGGTCTGCTGATCGCGGTGGGCGGGCAGCTGGTCAACTTCGGCAGCCAGCACCTGTTCCAGGCGGGCGGCCTGTCGACGCTGGAGCCCGTCGAGGCGGTGGTGCGGTGGCTGCCTCCGGCGACCGCCGTCGGCATGGTGGACTCGGCGAGCGAGGGCGCGTACGGGGAGGCGGCCGCCCAGCTGGCCCTGACCCTCGCCGCCCTGGCCGGCCTCCTGTGGTTCTGGGAGCGGAGCCTGACCAAGCTGATGGTCACGCCGGACGGCTCGACCATCGCGGCCGCCCGGCCGCCGAAGGAGCGGCGCACGGCCGGCGTCTGGTCCCTGCTGCCCGCAGGCCGGACGGGCGCGGCCATGCAGCGCACCCTGCGCTACGCCGTCCGCGACCCGAAGACCAAGGCCTCCTGGGTGACCGCCCTGGCGATCGGCCTGATCATCCCGGTCTTCAACGCCCTCCAGGGCACCGGATCCCTCTACCTCGCCTGCTTCGGCGCGGGCATGCTGGGCATCCAGATGTACAACCAGTTCGGGCAGGACACCTCGGCGTTCTGGATGGTCGCGCAGACCATCTCCGGCACGCGCGACGCGTACGTGGAGCTGCGCGCCCGCGCCGCCGCGCTGGCCCTCGTCACCGTCCCGTACACGGTCCTCGTCACCGTGGTCACGGCCGCGCTGGTCGGCAACTGGCGCGCCTTCCCGGCGGCCACGGGCCTGGCGCTGGCCCTGCTGGGTTCGATGCTGTGCACGGGGGCGCTGGCCTCGGCCCGCTTCCCGTACTCCATCCCGTCGGACGGCGCCTTCAAGAACGTCGCCCCGGGCCAGGCCGGGCTGGCCTGGTCGGGCATCTTCGGCGGGATGCTGGCCTCGGCGGTGGTCTGCGCCCCGGTGATCGCCCTGACGATCTGGCTCAACGTGGCCGACCACCAGGACGTTTCCTGGATCGTGCTCCCCGTGGGCGTGGCCTGGGGCGCGCTGGCCACCTGGGCGGGCCTGCGGCTGGCGGCCCCGACGGTGGCGCGGAAGCTGCCGGAGATCCTGTCGGCGGTCAGCAAGGGCTGACGTACAGCGAAAGGGCCGGCCTCCGCTCCCGAGAGGGAGCGGAGGCCGGCCCTTTCGGCGCCTGCGGGTCCGGCGCGGTGCGGCGGGGGTCACCGGGCGGCGAGCAGGATCTGCAGAACGGCGACGGCGTTCATCGGGGGTTGCTCGTTGCTGGGGACCTGCCTGGTGACGTCGCCACCATGGCGTCGCCCGCCGACAGCCCCCGGACACTCCGCTGACAGACCGCTGGCACGCTCCACTGACGCGCCCCACCGGCACGCCCGCAGGGACACCCCGCCGGCACGCCCCTCGCCGCCGGAACCTCACCGAGCGGCGGGTACTTGACGCACCTCCCGCAGGCCCGTCACGGCGCCTCGGCCTTGATGCCGTCCAGGAAGGGCTCCAGGGCCGCGCGCCAGGCCGTCGGCTGGTCGTAGTGGAGGTAGTGGCCGGCGTCGGGGATCTCCGCGTACTGGCCGGCCGGGAGGACGCGGACCATCTCCTGGGCCTCGGCCCGGCCCAGCTCGCCGTCCAGGCCGCGGACCACGAGGGTCGGGCAGCGCACCTGGGCCAGCTCCTCCCAGTGGGCGTCGTGGACCCAGGTCTCGCGGGCCGTCAGCATCTGGCGGCGGGAGAAGAGGGGGCGCCAGCCGTCCGGGGCCTCGTGCATGACCTCGGCGAAGAAGGCACCGCGGCCCGGGTCGGGGCGCTCCACCCGGGGGTCGTCCTCGCCGAACCAGCGGCGGGCCGCGTCCTGGGTGGGGAAGGGCAGGGGCCAGCGGTGGAACCAGTCCTCCCATTCCTGCTGGGAGGCCGCGCCGAGGGCCGAGGCGCGCATGTCGCAGATGACGAGGGCTTCGACCAGGTCCGGGCGGCGGGCCGCGAGCTGCCAGGCGGTGAGGGCGCCCATGGAGTGGCCGATCAGGGTCACGGGGGCCAGGCCGAGCTGCTCGACGACGGCCTCGGCGTCGGCCACGAAGGCCTCGCGCCCAAAAGAGGTGTGGACGTCGGGGCCTCCGGGCGGGCGGTCGCTCTGCCCGTGCCCGCGCTGGTCCAGGGCCACCACACGACGGTGCTCACGGAGCCAGCGGGCGGTGCCGGACCAGTGGAAGGCGCGGCCCATCAGCCCGTGCAATAACAGCACCCCGGGGCGGGGGTCGGCCTCGGCGGCCGTTTCGCGGAATTCCCAGGCGGCCAGGCGGACACCCCCGGCCCCTGTCACATCGATGCGCTGTACCACCGCAGATGCACCCCCTTCGCTCCCCGCCAGACTATCGAACCCGTATTCGAAAACAGGGTTCTCGCCGACAACACCGCTCTTTCGAGTGACCTTGCTCAAGGATTGGCCGCCGCTGCCGATGGAGATCCTTTCAACAGGGAGGCGGGCCGCTCGGGGAAGACGGTCCGAAGGGGAGACCTTGAGAGCTCGGGGCTCCGGGTCACAAAGGGGAGGACCGGTCCCGGCGCCGCAAGGCGCCGGGACCGCCCACTTCCCACCAGTCCAACGAACCGAGTCCGCTCCGGCAACGAATCGACGCCGGCGCTCGCGATCGCCCGCGCCGAGGCCGTGGAGGTCGTCCGGGTCGTCCAGGTCAGCGCTTCGCCACGAAGACGTGGGAGGCGACCTCCGCGCCCAGCTCGGCCGCCTCGCCGCCACTGCCGACCAGCACACCCCCCGGGGACTCCGTCACGCTCACCACCGAGCCGGGCTGTACGCCCGCCCGCCGGAGCGTGTACATCAGCTGGGCGTCCGTCTGGATCGGCTCGCCGATCCGGCGCACGACGACGGTCTTGCCCTCCGCACCCGGGTCGAGCTCGGACAGGCTGACCATGCCGTCCTCCAGGAACGGGTCCGCCTCGGCCTTCTCGCCCAGCTCCTCCAGCCCCGGGATCGGGTTCCCGTACGGCGATTCGGTCGGGTGGCGCAGCAGCTCCAGCACCCGCCGTTCCACCGCCTCGCTCATCACGTGCTCCCAGCGGCAGGCCTCGGCGTGCACCTGCTCCCACTCCAGGCCGATGACGTCGACGAGCAGGCACTCCGCGAGCCGGTGCTTGCGCATCACGCGCGTCGCCAGCCGTCGCCCCTCCTCGGTCAGCTCGAGGTGCCGGTCACTGGCGACGGCCACCAGGCCGTCCCGCTCCATCCGCGCCACCGTCTGGCTCACCGTCGGGCCGCTCTGGTCCAGCCGTTCGGCGATACGGGCGCGCATGGGGACCACACCTTCCTCCTCCAGCTCAAGGATGGTGCGGAGATACATCTCCGTGGTATCGATCAGTCCGGACATTCGTGCCCCTCGGATTGCGTGCGCTGGCCCTGCCCCCAATTCTGACGCATCGGGCCGACAACCGTCCCGTGCCGGGGGTCAAGACCGGTCCCGGACATCTCACGGCGTTCGTATTGACACGCCCTTGGTCCAGACCGCACGGTGAGCGGCGGACACGGACGCACCCCCACCTCCGGAAGGGCCATCGTCGTATGAGCGAGAGCAAGCTGGCCGGTCAGTTCTTCGACGCCGCCATCGGTCTGCTGGAACGGGTGCGGGACGAGGAGGCCCCGCACATCGCGGAGGCCGGCTCCCTCATCGCCGACGCCGTCGCCTCCGGCAACCGGCTCTTCGCCTTCGGCGCCGGACACTCCTCGCTGCCCGCCCAGGACGTGGTCTACCGGGCCGGCGGCATGGCCCTGATGAACTTCCTCGCCGTCCCCGGCACCGTCGGCATCGACGTCATGCCCGCGACCCTGGGCAGCGCCCTGGAACGGGTCGACGGCCTCGCCGGCGCCGTCCTCGACAGCAGCCCCGCCTCCGACGGCGACGTCCTCGTGATCATCTCCCTCTCCGGGCGCAACGCCCTGCCCGTCGAGATGGCCATGAACGCCCGCGCCATCGGCCTCAAGGTCATCGGCGTGACCTCGGTGGCGTACGCGACCGAGACCAAGTCGCGCCACGTCTCCGGCAGCTTCCTCAAGGACCACTGCGACGTCGTCCTCGACAGCAAGATCGCGGTCGGGGACGCCGAGCTCAGCATCGACGGCATCGACGCGCCCTTCGCCCCCGCCTCCACCGTCGTGACCAGCGCGATCATGCAGGCGGTCATGGCGGCCGCGGCCGGCGAGCTCGCCGGCCGCGGGGTGGAGCCACCGCTGCTGCGCTCGGGCAACGTCGACGGCGGCCACGAGTGGAACGGCCGCGTGATGCAGGAGTACGGCGACCGGATCTTCTTCCGCCACTGACCGAGCGGTCGCCGCGCCCGCGTCCCGTTCCTACGATGAACGGGTACGGAACTCGGGGCCCCGCACATCAGAGGTGGCCGGGCATGTCCGCCACTCCCGCCCCGAGCCGCTGAAGTTGACCAGTACCTCCCTGCCCACCGGCTCGGCCCTGCCCGAACCGCACGCGCAGGGCTACCCGGCCTTCACCCCCGGCAGCACCGTCACCGACGCCATCGACTGGAACCCCTCCTGGGCCTGGGCCGCCGGAGCCGTCGTCTCCGACCTCGACGAACTGCACACCTGGGCCCCGGCGCTGGCGGACGGCCGGCTGCTGACCCCCGCCACGCAGGCGCAGCGGCTGCGCACCGGGCCGGTCGGCGTGCCCGGGATCTCGTACGGCCTCGGCATCGCCGACGTCAACGGCCGGCTCGGGCACAACGGCGAGCTGCCCGGCTACGAGACCATCGCGGCCCAACTGCCGCAGCAGAAGGCCACGCTGGTCGTCCTGGTCAACTCCGACGTCGACCGCGGCGGCTCGTACAGCACCACGATCGGCCGGGCCGTCACGCAGATCGTCACCACGGACCACCTGTGGTCCCTGCCCTCCCCGTCCCAGACCGGCGAGAACCGGAACGGGAACGAGGGCGAGCGCTAGCCCGGCGGGTGCCCTCCCGCCGCCAGGTCCAGATCGGCGGCCACCCGAGCCGCGACCTCCTCCGCGTACTCCGCGTCCGCGCGCTCGAAGGCCACCCGCGTGGGCCCGCGCAGGAACGTCAGCGCCCCCAGGGTCCGCCCCCGGCTGCGCAGCACCGTGCACAGCACGTGCGCCGCGCCCTCGGGCCACTGGCGGGCCCGCGCCCACTCCGCGTCCGCCTCGCCGCGCGGGGCGCTGGTGCGCACCGAGCCGATCCGGTCCAGGGCCTGGAGGGCCGGATGCCCGGCCGCGTACCGGACCGGGATCGACCCGGGCCCCGGCAGCACCGGCGGGGACGCCGCGGTCCGTACGAGCCTTCGCCGCTCGGGGTCGGCCGCGGGATCCAGTACATCCAGCAGTGCGTGCTCGGCGAAACCGGCCAGGGCGAAGTCCAGGCGTACGGCGGCCGCCTCGGCCGGGTCCTCGCACTCGGCTGCGGCCCGCCCCGCACGGTGGAGCTGGTGCGACCGGAACCGCAGCTGCGCGGTGTCCAGCTGCTCCTGCCGGGCCTGGGTGACGTCCTGGAACAGCCAGCCGACGCCCAGCGGCACCGGCTCCTCCGCGAGCGGCGAGGCCAGCCGCAGGAACCCGCACCGCCAGCACCTGCGCCGCACCCCCTCGGCGGTCCGCACCGACACCCACATCTCCACCGGCGCGGGCGGCGCTCCCTCGGCGAGCACGTGCTGGAGTGCGCCCTCGAGCTCCTCCACGCCCTGGGTCAACAGCTCCCCGAGCGGGCGCCCGAGCAGGGCGGTGCGGCCGGTCCCGAAGGCGCGCGCGGCGTGCGCGTTGACCACGGCGGGCCTCAGGTCGACGTCGACGAGGACGACGCCCCACGAGGCGTCCTCCATCAGGGCCTCGCTCAGCGCGATGGACCGCTCCAGGTCGATCTGCGCGTGCACCTCGCTGAAGGCGCAGTACACCCCGGCGGGTTTTCCGTCCGCGCCCGGCACCCCGGCGGACTGCGTCCGTACGAGGACGCGCCCGCCGTCCTTGGTCAGCAGCGCGAACTCGTGCACCTGCCGGCCGGGCACGTGCTGGGCGGCCATGAGTCTGTCCTGCACGTCGTGCGCGTCGGCGGCCCGCACTGCCCACCCCTCGAACCCCTTGCGCCCCACGGCCTCGCCGGCGGACCAGCCGAGGATCCGCTCGGCCTCGCGGTTCCAGTGGGTGATCACGCCGTCGGCGTCGAACGCGCACAAGGCGGCGTCCATCCCGTCCAGCAGCGCTGCGAGCAGATCGCCTGCGGTCTCGTTACGTCCGGAAGCAGTCACCTGGCACCCCCAGCAGGTGTTCGCGTGTGCGGCACGTCGGATCATTCAACTGGAACGTGACGCAGCCCACACTGCTTTCCGCGGATTGGGTGCGGGAAATCCGGTCAGGAGCCGCCGAAGAGGATGTGGTAGCCGATGAACCCCGTCCCGACGGGGACGACGAGGGCGACGGCCACGACGACCCCCCGCCACCCCGTCAGCCACAGGGCGAAACGATCCGTCCGGTCCGTCCGCGCCGTCTGGCGCGCGATGTACGGCTCCGCCCGCGGGTCCGGCGCCCAGTCGGCCGGGCGCCGCTCCCGCAGGAGGGACCGAAGCACGGCGACTTCCAGGTCGAGGACCGGCAGCTCCTCGTCGTCCACGCACCTCAGGAGGACGCGCCGGCCGTCGGATCGATAGGCGTACGTGAGGGTCCTGGGTCCGGAGAGGATCTCGGGCACGGCAACAGTGCGGATGTCGTGGATACCGTCCCAGGGGAGCCGGCGCACGCGGCACCAGCTGCCCGTGGTGATGCCCTGATCGTCGACGGTGGTGAATCTGCCCGTCAGGCTGTACACGCCGAGTGCGGTGAGGAGCACGGCCAGGCTGGTGAGCAGCACCTTGACCTCACCGGACCAGGGCGCGTCCTGGAGCTTCAGGCAGAGGGCCCCCGCCCCAACGATGATCACGGCGTGAAAACGCCAGTCCCGCGGTCCCACCCGGTACTCGCGCGGCCGCATCACTTCCGACATGTCTCCCCCTTGGATCTTGCTCCGTACAGGCGCCACCCTCTCCCGCCGCGGCGGGGAAATAAACGGTTGTGGCTGCCGCGACGCCTGCCTAGTACTGCAACCGCATGTGTGGGTCGTGGCCTCGGCGTTGGTAATGGCAGCGGCGGGCTCGGGCCTGGCTGCGGCGCCGGAAGCGTGACCAGTGCAGACGGTGCTCGTTGCTGTGGCAGCGGGGCGTGACGACGACGTGCCCGATCATCCGGCGGATCTCCGGGACGCTGAGGGGTATGAGGTCTTGCTCGTCATCTCCGCTGCCCCTTTTGCGGCTTCTGCGGCACGGATGGCCGTGAGGTAGGCCAGGACGGCCATGGCCAGGGTGATGTGCCGGTACCAGGCCCGGTAGAGCCGCACCTGGTAGTGATCGAGCCCGCATTCACCCTTCGCGGTCTGGAAGCATTCCTCCACCGCCCACCTGGCTCCGGCGGTCCTGACCAGGTCTTTCAGCCGGGAAGTGACGGGGCCGTAGCAGACGTAGTAGGCGATGTCGGTGGGGTCGGACAGGTTGCGGCGGGCGAGCACCCAGTGCCCGGATCCGCCCTCCCCGGCGGGCCGGATCGCGACGCGGGCCCAGTGGTAGATCCGCTGGCCGTGGGCGCCTGCTCCGGCGGAGATCCGCTTCCATGCCTGCTTCGGCAGGGCCGCGATCAGCTCGTCGACGCGGGCGTCCCGGCCGTCGGCGGTGATCACGGTGTCGTTGACCTTGGTGGCCAGCACATACGCGGCCTGGCGTTCTTCCAGCCAGGCGCGGAAGTGCTTGACCTGCCCGTATGCCTCGTCCGCGGTCACCCAGGCGAAGGGAACAGCCGCGTCGATGGCGCGTTGCAGCATCCACTTGAGGTGCTCGATCTTCGTGGCGAACGGCACGGTGTCGTCGATCCCGGCTGCCCGGCAGCGGTCGCGGTCGTCCGTCCAGGACTTCGGGACGTAGAGTTCCCGGTCGATCAGCGCCCGCCCTTTGGCGGATGCGTAGGCGAGGAAGGTGCCGATCTGGCAGTTCTCGGTGCGGCCAGCGGTGCCGGAATACTGCCGCTGGACCCCTGCTGACCTGGTGCCCTTCTTCAGGAACCCGGTGTCGTCCCCGATGAGCACGCCATCCTTGGCGCCGATGGTCTCCACGACGAAGTCCCGGACATCGTCGCGGACCGCGTTCTCGTCCCATTCGGAGTGGTTGAGCAGGCGTTGCACACCGTCCGGGCGGAGCTGGCCGACCTGCTCGGCCAGCGTCCACCCGTTCTTCTTCTCTAGCGGCGCAAGCAGGCCCGTCATGTAGTCCAGAGCCCGATCACGTGGCTCCGACCTGCCAAAACGATGCCCGAACCGGGCATGCAACCCCGCTACACCCTCGGACCACGACTCGATCTGCTCAACCGTCAGCGATTCATCACACAGTCACAACAACGAGCAACCTCACCGACCGTCACGCCACATGCGGTTGCAGTACTAGGCTCGGACGTACACGAGAAGGGAGGTGGTTGCCGCAATGTACGGAAACCGGACGCGTGAGGTGGCTGCGGGCTAAGCGCCCGTCGTCGCACGCACCCAGTGCGGTGCCCGGCGGGATCGCCAGGCGCCAATCCACAGCAGTCACCCGACCCGCGGGCTCGCCGGTACGTCCGGCCGGCTTCTCCCACTGCAGGGGAGAGACCCGAGCCCGCGGGTCGCCTGCGTTCGCCGCTCCCGCTCGGGGCGGGGCCAGGGCAACCGCCCGGCCCCGCACGGCTACGGACAGAGCCGCTCGACGCGCCACTTGCCCGCGTCCAGGACGTAGCGCAGCCGGTCGTGCAGGCGGTTCTCGTGGCCCTGCCAGAACTCCACCTCTTCGGGGACCACGCGCAGGCCTCCCCATTCCGGCGGGACCGGGACCTGCTCGCCCTCCGGGTAGCGGGCGTCGAGCTCGGCGTAGCGGCGGTCCAGTTCCGCGCGGGAGCCGATCACGCTCGACTGTTCGCTCGCCCAGGCGCCCAGCTGGGAGCCGTGCGGGCGGGAGCGGAAGTACGCCGCCGTCTCGTCGCGGCCGATGCGGGACGCGGTGCCGGTGACGATCACCTGGCGTGAGATGGGGTGCCAGGGGAAGAGCAGGGCGGCGTGCGGGTTCTCGGCGAGTTCGCGGCCCTTGCGGGAGGCGTAGTTGGTGAAGAAGACGAAGCCGCGCCCGTCGAACTGCTTCATCAGCACCGTGCGCGAGCTGGGCCGGCCGTCGGCGGTGGCCGTCGAGACGACCATGGCGTTCGGTTCGAAGAGGTGCGAGTCCGCGGCCTGCTGGAACCACAGGGCGAACTGGTCCATCGGATGCTCGGCGAGGGTCTCCTCGAGGACGATTTCCGAGCGGTACTGCTTGCGCATCATGGCGGGGTCAATGTCCTGGTCGGTCACGCTGGCCATCCTGCCGCAGCCGGGCCGTCGGCGGTGTGCCGTATGTCACGCTTCCGCAGTCGAGGCGGAGCGGCCAAAATCTTGGGGCCGGTCCGAAGGTCCCCACGCGGGTGACCAACGGCCGTGCCGGGCATCAACGGGGATGACCGCGCCGGACCGCGAGTCACGCCGGGAGCCGCGCGTGTTCGCACTATCTGAGGAGCCGCCTGATGTCCGACTTCGTACCCGGGCTCGAAGGGGTCGTCGCGTTCGAGACCGAGATCGCCGAACCGGATAAGGAAGGCGGTTCCCTCCGCTACCGCGGGGTCGACATCGAGGATCTCGTCGGGCACGTCTCCTTCGGGAACGTCTGGGGCCTCCTGGTCGACGGTGCCTTCAACCCCGGCCTGCCCGCGGCCGAGCCCTTCCCCATCCCGGTCCACTCCGGTGACATCCGCGTCGACGTGCAGTCCGCGCTCGCGATGCTCGCCCCCGTGTGGGGCCTGAAGCCGCTGCTGGACATCGACGAGCAGACCGCCCGCGACGACCTGGCGCGCGCGGCCGTGATGGCGCTGTCGTACGTCGCCCAGTCCGCCCGCGGCCAGGGCCTGCCGATGGTGCCGCAGCGGGAGATCGACAAGGCCGAGTCCGTGGTCGAGCGGTTCATGATCCGCTGGCGGGGCGAGCCGGACCCGCGGCACGTCAAGGCCGTCGACGCGTACTGGACCTCGGCCGCCGAGCACGGCATGAACGCCTCCACCTTCACCGCGCGCGTGATCGCGTCGACCGGCGCGGACGTCGCCGCCGCGCTCTCCGGCGCCGTGGGCGCCATGTCCGGACCGCTGCACGGCGGCGCGCCCTCCCGCGTGCTCGGCATGATCGAGGAGATCGAGCGCACCGGCGACGCCGTGGCGTACGTGAAGAAGGCCCTGGACAAGGGCGAGCGGCTGATGGGCTTCGGACACCGCGTCTACCGCGCCGAGGACCCGCGGGCCCGCGTGCTGCGCCGCACCGCCAAGGAACTCGACGCGCCGCGCTACGAGGTGGCCGCCGCGCTGGAGAAGGCCGCGCTGGAGGAACTGCACGCGCGCCGTCCCGACCGGGTGCTGGCCACCAACGTGGAGTTCTGGGCCGCGATCATGCTGGACTTCGCGGAGGTCCCGGCGCACATGTTCACCTCCATGTTCAGCTGCGCCCGCACCGCCGGCTGGTCGGCGCACATCCTGGAGCAGAAGCGCACGGGCCGCCTGGTGCGGCCGTCGGCCCGCTACACGGGCCCGGGCCGGCGCAACCCGCAGGAGATCGAGGGCTACGAGGACATCGCCGCGACCGCGTAAACGCGTCAACGGGCAACCGCTGGGCGCCGTATCCCGATACGGGGATGCGGCGCCCCGTCGTTTCCCCCCGCCCTCTCCCCGGCCGGGGCCCTCAGGCCAGGGCGGCGTCGAGGATGCGGGCCCACTGGGCCACCACGCGGGCCCGGCGGGCCGTGTCGTCGGTGAGGACGTTGGCCAGGCCCAGGCCGCGGGCCATGTCGAGGAGCCCCTGCACCGTCTCCCGTACGCCCGGCGCGGACTCGTCGGCGCCCAGCAGCTCCACGGCGATGCGGTGGGTCTCGCGGCCGACCCGGGCCTCCAGTTCGGTGACCCGGGGGCGCAGCTGCTCCTCGTTGGAGGCGGCGACCCACAGCTGGAGCGCGGCCCGGAACAGGGTGCCCGTATACAGGTCCACCAGCGCCTCCACCACGACGGGGCGGGCGGCCGGGCCCGCGTGGAACAGGTCGCGCAGGGCCGTGGACCGCTCCTCTGCGACGTACTCGACGGCCGCGGTGAACAGGTCCTCGCGGGTCGGGAAGTGGTGCTGGGCGGCGCCGCGCGAGACGCCGGCCCGTTCGGCGACGACGGAGACGGTGGAACCGGCCCAGCCGTGTTCCGCCAGACAGGACACGGCCGCCTCCAGCAGGTGGCGGCGGGTGACGCGGCTGCGCGCCTGCTTGGGGCCGGCCGCGCCGGTCACAGTGCCCATGACGGTTCCCGGCGCTCGAAGCGGGCGGTGATGCCCTCACGGGCCTCGGCGGACGCGAACAGCTCCCCCGACAGCTCCGTCAGACGGGCGCCGTCGCGCTGCAGTGCCTCGCGCACGGCGGCGGCGGTCAGCGCCTTGGTCGCGGCCAGGCCCTGCGGGGAGGCCTTGCGCAGGCCGGCGAGTACGGGCTCCAGGGCCTCGTCCACGTCCTCGGCGTGCAGGGTGAGCAGCCCGATCCGGGCGGCCTCGGCGGCGTCGAAGGCCTCGGCGGTGAGGAAGTAGCGGGCGGCGGCGCGCGGGTCCAGGCGCGGGAGCAGCGGCATGGAGATCACCGCGGGGGCGAGGCCGAGGTGGGTCTCGGTGAAGGCGTACGTGGACTTCGGCCCGGCGGCGGCGATGTCGCAGACGCCGAGCAGCCCGAGACCGCCGGCCCGGACGTGGCCGGTCACGCGGGCGAGCACGGGCTTGGGCAGCTCGGCGATCTCGCGGAGCAGGGCCAGGAAGTCGGCGGGGGCGCTGGGGGACTTGAGGTCGGCCCCGGAGCAGAAGGTGTTGCCGGTGTGGGTGAGGACCAGGGCCCGGACCCCTGGGTCCGCCCCGGCGGCGGCGAGGGCGGCGCGGGTCGCGGCGACGAGCTCTGCGGAGAGGGCGTTGCGGTTGGCCGGGGAGTCGAGGGTGAGGGTGGTGACTCCGGCCGCCGTTGTGACGGGCACGAGTGGGGCCATGTCTCCTCCGGAGGGGGTGTGCGGGTGAGGGCGGGATCCTCCCAGGGGAGGGTAAGCGGGCCGCCTGCGGCTCGGCTTCCTGGGGCTCCGCCCCAGACCCCGCGCCTCAGACGCCGGCGAGGCTGGACGTGGCCGGCGATCGAGGCGCGGGTCCGGGCGGGGCCCGGGGAACGGTGGAAGGGTGGGGCGGGGAGGGCCCCGCGCGGCGGGTGCGGTCAGTAGGACTTGGGGAGGCCCAGGGTCTGGTGGGAGACGAAGTTGAGGATCATCTCGCGGCTGACCGGGGCGATCCGGGCCACGCGGGAGGCGGTGATGAGGGAGCCGAGCCCGTACTCGCGGGTGAGGCCGTTGCCGCCGAGGGTGTGGACGGACTGGTCCACCGCGCGGACGCAGGCCTCCCCCGCCGCGTACTTCGCCATGTTCGCCGCCTCCCCCGCCCCCATGTCGTCCCCCGCGTCGTACAGGCGGGCAGCCTTCTGCATCATCAGGCGGGCCAGTTCGAGCTCGATGTGCGCGGCGGCCAGCGGGTGGGCCACGGCCTGGTGCGCGCCGATGGGCTCCTTCCACACCTGCCGGGTCTTCGCGTAGTCCACGGCCTTGGCGAGGGCGTAGCGGCCCATCCCGATGGCGAAGGCGGCGGTCATGATCCGCTCGGGGTTGAGTCCGGCGAACAGCTGGAGCAGGCCCGCGTCCTCGTCGCCGACGAGCGCGTCGGCGGGCAGCCGTACCTCGTCGAGGACGAGCTCGAACTGCTTCTCCGCGGCCTGGAGTTCCATGTCGATGACGGAGCGGGAGAAACCGGGGGCGTCGCGGGGGACGATGAACAGGCAGGGCTTGAGGCTGCCGGTCCGGGCGTCTTCCGTGCGGCCGACGATCAGGGTGGCGTCGGCGATGTCGACGCCGGAGATGAAGACCTTGCGGCCGGTGAGGATCCAGTCGTCGCCGTCGCGGCGGGCCGTGGTGGTGATCCGGTGGGAGTTGGAGCCGGCGTCGGGTTCGGTGATGCCGAAGGCCATGGTGCGGCTGCCGTCGGCGAGGCCCGGGAGCCAGGCCTGCTTCTGGGCCTCGGTGCCGAAGCGGGAGATGACCGTGCCGCAGATGGCGGGCGAGACGACCATCATCAGGAGCGGGCAGCCCGCCGCGCCCAGTTCCTCCAGGACGATGGACAGTTCGGCGATGCCGCCGCCTCCGCCGCCGTACTCCTCGGGCAGGTTGACCCCGAGGTAGCCGAGCTTCGCGGCGTCGGCCCACAACTCGTCGGGGTGGCCGCCTTCGCGGGCGACGCGGGCGAGGTACTCGCGGCCGTAGCGCTGCCCGAGAGCGGCGACCGCCGTGCGCAGGGCCTGGTGCTCTTCGGTCTCGACGGTGCTGGTGGCGGAGCTCATGACAGCGTTTCCTCCTGGACTACGGCGAGCAGGGCACCGAATTCGACCTGTTGGCCGGTGACGGCGTGGAGCGCGGTGAGCGTGCCGGAGGCGGGAGCGAGGATGCGGTGCTCCATCTTCATGGCCTCCAGCCAGAGCAGGGGCTGCCCGGCGGTGACGGGGCTGCCGGGGGCGAGGCCCTCGGCGATGCGGACGACGGTGCCGGGCATGGGGGCCAGCAGGGAGCCCGGTTCGGTCCGGTCCTGGGGGTCGGGGAAGCGGGGGACGGGGGTGAGGGTGTGGGCACCGAGTACGGAATCCACGTAGATCTCGGTCGCGTCGTCCCTGTTCGCATCGCGTTTCACGTGGAACACCCGCCGGATTCCCTCGATTTCGAGGGTGACGAGGGCGGGGGTGGCGGCCAGGACCCGGATACCGGGGTGGTCGACGAGCCGGCCGGCCTGGTAGCGGACCTCGTACTCGGCACCGGCCACCGCGTAGCGGCGGATCTGCGGCTGGGAGCGGACGTTGCGCCAGCCGCCGAGGCGGGCGGCGAGCGGGGCGTCCGGGGCGGGAGCCGCCTCGGCGAGGGCGCCGGCGAGGGCCGCATGCGTGGCGTCCGGTGCCCCCTGGGTGAGGGCGTCGAGGTGGCGCTCGTAGAAGCCGGTGTCGAGCTGCCCGGCGGTGAACTCCGGGTGGCGCAGGGACCGTACGAGGAGTTCTCGGTTGGTGGTGAGCCCGTGGATGCGGGCTCCGGCGAGGGCGTGGGCGAGGGCCCGTACGGCCTCGGCGCGGGTGGGGGCGTGGGCGATGACCTTGGCGAGCATGGGGTCGTAGTGGATGCCGACCGTGTCCCCGTCGGTGAATCCGGTGTCCACGCGGACGTCGCCGGGGACGGCGAGGGTGTGCAGGGCGCCGGTCTGCGGACGCCAGTCCTGGGCCGGGTCCTCGGCGTAGAGGCGGGCCTCGACGGCGTGGCCGGTGGGCTCCGGCGGCGACGGGGGCAGGGCCTCGCCCTCGGCGACGCGCAGCTGGAGGGCGACGAGGTCGAGGCCGAAGACGGCTTCGGTGACGGGGTGTTCGACCTGGAGGCGGGTGTTCATCTCCAGGAAGTACGGGCGTCCGTCGGCGGTGACCAGGAACTCGACGGTGCCGGCGCCCCGGTAGGAGACGGCGCGGGCGGCGGCGACGGCGGCCGAGTGGAGCTTCTCGCGCAGGGCTTGCGGCAGGCCGGGCGCCGGGGCCTCCTCGATGACCTTCTGGTGGCGGCGCTGGAGCGAGCAGTCGCGGGTGCCGAGCGCCCAGACGGTGCCGTGGGCGTCGGCGAGGATCTGCACCTCGACGTGGCGGCCGCGCTCGATGTAGGGCTCGGCGAAGACCTCGCCGTCGCCGAAGGCCGAGCGGGCCTCGGCGCAGGCCCCGTCGAGGGCCTCCTTGAGGCTGCCGAGGTCGCGGACCACGCGCATCCCGCGTCCGCCGCCGCCGGCCGCGGCCTTCAGGAGCAGGGGCAGGTCCGCGGGGGTGGCGGCGGCCGGGTCGACGGGGTCGAGGAGCGGGACCCCGGCGGCGCGCATCAGGTCCTTGGCCCGGGTTTTGGAGGCCATGGCCTCGATGGCCTCGGGCGGCGGGCCGATCCAGGTCAGGCCGGAGTCCTGGACCTCGCGGGCGAAGCCGGCGTTCTCGGAGAGGAAGCCGTAGCCGGGGTGGACGGCGTCGGCGCCGGCGGCGAGGGCGGCCTTGATGATCAGGTCGCCGCGCAGGTAGGTGTCAGCGGGGGCCGCGCCGGGCAGGCGTACGGCCGCGTCGGCGTCGCGCACGTGCAGGGCGTCGGCGTCCGGGTCGGAGTGGACGGCGACGGTGGACAGGCCCAGGGCTCGGGCGGTGCGGAAGATCCGTACGGCGATCTCGCCGCGGTTGGCGACGAGCAGGGAGCTGATCGGCTGGGTCATGTGCGGGCTCACATCCGGAAGACGCCGAAGCCGCCACGGGCGCCCTCGACGGGGGCGTTGTGGACGGCCGACAGGCACAGGCCGAGGACGGTACGGGTGTCGCGCGGGTCGATGACCCCGTCGTCGTACAGCCGCCCGGACAGGAACATCGGCAGGGACTCGGACTCGATCTGCGCCTCGACGAAGGCGCGCATCCCGGCGTCGGCCTCCTCGTCGTACGGCAGCCCCTTCGCGGCGGCGGACTGCCGGGACACGATGGAGAGCACTCCGGCCAGCTGCTGGGGGCCCATGACGGCGGACTTGGCGCTGGGCCAGGCGAAGAGGAAGCGGGGCTCGTAGGCGCGGCCGCACATGCCGTAGTGGCCGGCGCCGTAGCTCGCGCCGATGAGCACGGACAGGTGCGGGACCTTCGAGTTGGAGACCGCGTTGATCATCATCGAGCCGTGCTTGATGATGCCGCCCTGCTCGTACTCCTTGCCGACCATGTAGCCGGTGGTGTTGTGGAGGAAGAGCAGCGGGATGTCGCGCTGGTTGGCGAGCTGGATGAACTGGGCGGCCTTCTGGGACTCGGCGCTGAACAGCACGCCCTGCGCGTTGGCGAGGATGCCGACCGGATAGCCGTGGAGGGTGGCCCATCCGGTGACCAGGCTCGTGCCGTAGAGCGGCTTGAACTCGTCGAAGTCGGAGGCGTCGACGATGCGGGCGATGACCTCGCGCGGGTCGAAGGGCGTCTTGAGGTCGGGCGGGACGATGCCGAGGAGTTCCTCGGGGTCGTACTTCGGCTCCTGCGCCGGGGCCGGATCCGTGTGGGCCTTGCGGTGGTTCAGCCGGGCGACGACGCGGCGGGCCTGGCGGATCGCGTCGTACTCGTCGAGGGCGTAGTAGTCGGCGAGACCGGAGGTACGGGCGTGCATGTCCGCCCCGCCGAGGGACTCGTCGTCGCTCTCCTCGCCGGTGGCCATCTTGACCAGCGGCGGACCGCCGAGGAACACCTTCGAACGGTCCTTGATCATGATGGTGTGGTCGGACATGCCGGGGACGTACGCGCCTCCGGCGGTGGAGTTGCCGAAGACGACGGCGACGGTCGGGATCCCCTCGGCCGAGAGCCGGGTGAGGTCGCGGAAGATCGCGCCGCCCGGGATGAAGATCTCCTTCTGGGAGGGCAGGTCGGCGCCCCCGGACTCCACGAGGCTGATGCAGGGCAGGCGGTTCTGCCGGGCGATCTCGTTGGCCCGCAGCGCCTTCTTCAGCGTCCAGGGGTTGCTGGCGCCGCCGCGGACGGTCGGGTCGTTGGCGGTGACCAGGCACTCGACGCCCTCGACGGTGCCGATGCCGGTGACCATGGAGGCGCCGACGGGGTAGTCGCTGCCCCAGGCGGCCAGCGGGGACAGCTCCAGGAACGGGGTGTCCGGGTCGAGCAGCAGCTCGACGCGCTCGCGGGCCAGGAGCTTGCCGCGCTGCTTGTGGCGGGCCGTGTACTTCTCCCCGCCGCCCGCGAGGGCCTTGGCGTGCTCGGCGTCGAGGGCGGCGAGGCGTTCCAGGGCGGCGGTACGGGCCTGCGCGTGCTCGGGGGCGTGCGGGTCGACGGTGGTGCGGAGGCGGGTCATGGGCCGGTCCCCTCCGGGGCGGTTTCGGGCAGCAGGTGGGTCGGGATGTCGAGGTGGCGGGCACGGAGCCATTCGCCGAGGGCCTTGGCCTGGGGGTCGAAGCGGTGGCCGGAGGCGACGCCGGCGCCGAGGATGCCGGTGATGGTGAAGTTCAGGGCGCGGAGGTTCGGCAGCGCGTGACGGGTGACGGGGAGACCGGCGGTCTCGGGGAGCAGGTCCTGGAGGGTCTCCACCGTGAGGGTGTGGTGCAGCCAGTCCCATGCGGCGTCGGACTCGACCCACACGCCGATGTTGGCGTCGCCGCCCTTGTCTCCGCTGCGGGCCCCGGCCAGTGCCCCAAGGGGGGCGCGGGTGGTGGGCCCTGCGGGGCTCTCCCCCACCCCGCGCCTTCCCGAAACCGGGGACTCCGCCCCCGGACCCCCGTCCCAGGGCTCCGCCCCGGACCCCGCGGGGGCTCCGCCCCCGAACCCCCGCGCCTCAAACGCCGGCGAGGCTGGATTTCCAGCCCCTCCGGCGTTTGAGGAGGGGGGTCCGGGGCGGAGCCCGAGTTCGGGAAGGGGCAGGGTGCGGGAAAGGCCCCCCGCAGCGGGCACCGGCAGGCGGGTGCCGTCCGCCAGGACCGCCACGTGGGGGACGGACTCCGCCGGGGCCAGGGTCGAGGTGAAGACCCCGTACGGCTGGGCCGGGCCCGGTGGGGTGGTGACGTGGAAGCCCGGGTAGCTGCCCAGGGCCAGTTCGATCGCCGTCGAGGTCAGGGCGCGGCCCACCCGGTCCGGGGACGGGTCGCGGACCACCAGCCGCAGCAGGGCGCTGGCCGTCTCCTCCGTCGGGGCGTCCTCGTGGTCGGTGCGCGCGAGCGTCCAGTCGGCGGCGGCCACGCCCTCCAGGGCCTCGGACAGCTGCGTGCGGACCAGGGCCGCCTTCGCTTCGACGTCCAGGCCGGTCAGGACGAAGACGACCTCGTTGCGCCAGCCGCCGATGCGGGTGACGCCCACCTTGAGGGTGGACGGCGGGGGTTCGCCGAGCACGCCGCAGACGCGGACGCGGTCGGGGCCGTCCGGGGAGAGGCGGACCGTGTCCAGGCGGGCGGTCACGTCGGGGCCGAGGTAGCGCACGCCCTGGGTCTCGTAGAGGAGTTGGGCGGTGACGGTGCCGGGGGTGACGGCCCCGCCCGTGCCGGGGTGTTTGGTGATGACCGCCGAGCCGTCGGCGGAGATCTCCGCGAGCGGGAACCCGGGGCGGCGGACGTCGTGCGCGGTGAAGAAGGCGTAGTTGCCGCCGGTGGCCTGGGTTCCGCACTCCAGGACGTGGCCCGCGACCACCGCCCCCGCCAGCTTGTCGTAGTCGTCCGGGGCCCAGTCGAACCACCAGGCCGCCGGGCCGCTGACCAGCGCCGCGTCGGTGACCCGGCCGGTCACCAGCACGTCCGCGCCGGCCCGCAGGCAGGCGGTGATCCCGGCGCCTCCGAGGTAGGCGTTGGCGGTCAGTGCCCCGTCCTCGTGCGGGGTGAGGTCGTCGCCCTCGACGTGGGCCACGGTGACGGGGACGCCCACCTTGGCCGCCAGGGCCCGTACGGCGTCGGCGAGTCCGGCCGGGTTGAGACCGCCCGCGTTCGCGACGATCCGCACGCCCCGCTCGTGTGCGAGCCCGAGCCCCTCCTCCAGCTGGCGCAGGAAGGTCTTGGCGTAGCCGAGGTCCGGGTTCTTCAGGCGGTCGCGGCCGAGGATCAGCATGGTCAGCTCGGCGAGGTAGTCCCCGGTCAGCACGTCGAGCGGGCCGCCGGTCAGCATCTCGCGCACGGCGTCGAAGCGGTCGCCGTAGAAGCCGGACGCGTTGCCGATGAGGAGCGGGCGGTCGGCAGGGGGCCGGCCGGCGGGGGGCCGGGGCGTCATCGGGCGGCCCCCGGCTCGCGCCCCGCGCCCGCCGGGCCGGCGAAGGCCTGGGCGATGTCCAGCCAGCGGTCCGCGTCGGGGCCGGTCGCGGTGAGGGCCAGGTCGGCGCGGTGGGCCCGCTGGGTCACCAGGAGGCAGAAGTCGAGCGCCGGGCCGGTGATCCGCTGCGGGGCGTCCGGCGGCCCGTACGTCCACACCCCGGCGCCGTCGGGGGCCGTCAGCTCGACCCGGAACTCCTCGGCTGGCGCGGGCAGTCCGCGTACGGCGTAGGCGTAGTCGCGGGCCCGTACGCCGATCCGCGCCACGTGCCGCAGCCGCGCGGTCGGGGTGCGGTGCACGCCGAGCGCGTCGGCGACGTCCTGGCCGTGCGCCCAGGTCTCCATGAGTCGGGCGCTCGCCATGGAGGCGGCCTTCATCGGCGGCCCGTACCAGGGGAACCGGGTGTCGGGCGAGGCTGCGGCGAGCGCCTCGTCCAGGGCGGCGCGCGTGGCCCGCCAGCGGGCGAGCAGTTCGGCGGGCGGCAGCGCCGCGCCCTCCTCCGCGCCCTCGTCGACGAAGGAGTCGGGGGCCTTCAGGGCTTCCTCGACCATGAGCCCGAAGCCGGCGGCATCGGTGAGGGAGAGCAGTGAGGCCCGGTCGGTCCAGTGCAGGTGGGCGATCTGGTGGGCGATGCTCCAGCCGGGCGCGGGAGTGGGCCGGGCCCAGTCGGCCGCGGACAACTCCCCTACCAGGGCTTCGAGTTCACGACCCTCCTCGCGCAGATCGGCAAGGACGGCGACGGCGGCGTCGACGGCGGACGGATCGGGCACGGTGCGCTCCCCTCTCGGCGTGAGGGAAGACTGGCAGCACCCGATAAAACAATCAAGCACGCTTGCATGATTTTCTCGGAAGGCGGCACCTTCCCGCCACCCGCACCAAACCGCGGCAGCAGAAGGGGAGTTGCCGCGCCGCCCAGCCGACCGCAGGTCCCGCGGCGCGGCGGCCGCCGGGCACGGAGGGGCGATTCAGGCCGTAAGCCGGAAACTCGCGATACGTCACCGGATGTCCCGTCGATACTGAACGTTCCGCTCCGGGCCCGGGCGAGCGCACCACGTTCGATCCACGACGAACGACACTCACCCAAATGCACTATCACTCACAAGAGCGAATCAAAGGACCAACAGTGCCCGACCCCTCCCCCGGCTACCGCCGGAGGTGCCCCCGGCGGCCGCCGGGGCGGGCGTACGGGTCAGGGACGGCGGGAGAAGTCCATCGTCCAGTTGTGCAGCCAGGTGTCGCCCCCGTCGACCGAGAAGAACTGTTCCCAGCGCGGGGAGCCGGACGTGGTCCCCGACCACACGAACCGCACGCGCACCGCCTTCCCGGCATGCGTGTCCTCACCCTCGAAGACGCCCTCGCCGTCCGTGAACCGCCCGATGACGGGCGGGAAGAGCGTGCCGGTGCGACGGCTCGACCAGTACAAGGACCACTGCGCGCGCTCACGGTCGAACAGCCGCAGGGTGAGACCGCCGAAGCCCTTCGTCGGGAAGTCGATCTCGTCGAAGCTGGCGCCGCCGTCGAAGTGCCGCGAAACGTGGGACACGGCCGGGAACTCCTCCCACGCACTGTCCGCGTCGAGGAAGTCGGCGCGCCGGCGGTTGGCGACGTCCCAGGTGCCGATGAGGAAGTCGAAATCGTTCATGCGGGGACCGTAGGACCGCTCTCCTGACATCTTGTGTCAGTGAAGTCCAGCCGGCTCCTCTCGATCCTCCTCATGCTCCAGACCCGGGGCCGGATGACCGCCGCCGAGCTCGCGCAGGAGCTGGAGGTGTCCGTCCGTACCGTCTACCGGGACGCCGAGGCGCTGGCCGCGGCGGGCGTCCCGCTGTACGGGGACGCCGGGCACAGCGGCGGCTACCAGCTGCTCGCCGGCTACCGGACCAGGCTGACCGGGCTCAGCACGGGCGAGGCGGAGGCCCTGTTCCTGACGGCCATGCCGGGTCCGGCGGCCCAACTCGGCCTCGGCGGCGCCCTGTCGGCCGCCCAGCTCAAGCTCCGCGCCGCCCTGCCGCCGGAGTTGCGCGAGCAGGCCGACCGGATGCGGCTGCGCTTCCACCTGGACGCCCCGGGCTGGTACGCGGAGCACGAGGAGACCCCGTACCTGCCGCAGGTCGCCGACGCGGTGTGGCGGGGCCGGGTCATCGAGGTGCGCTACCGGCGGTGGAAGGAGCCGCGCGAGGTGGAGCGCCGCCTCGCCCCGTACGGCCTGGTCCTGAAGGCGGGCCGCTGGTACCTGGTCGCAGGCCCGGAGGGCCCCCGTACCTACCGGGTCGACCAGATCCTGTCGCTGCGCGGGACGGACCGGGAAGCGGAGCTCCCGGACGGCTTCGACCTGGCGGAGCACTGGCGACGGACCCAGGCCGACTTCCACGAGCGGCTGTACCCGGAAGAGGCCCTGGTCCGGCTCTCCCCGCGCGCCGCGGCCGCGCTGGCCGGCCCCCAGGCCCGCGCCCTCGCCTCCGGCTCACCGGACCCCGATCTCCCGGGCTGGATCCGGGCGGTGCTCCCGATCGAGTCCGAGGACCACGCGCAGGCGCAGTTCCTCGCCCTGGCCGCGGACGCCGAGGTCCTCGCCCCTCCCTCCCTGCGCTCCCGCATCAAGGCCGCCCTGACGGCGACGGCGGCCCGGTACGCATAGGAGAAAAAACTTTCCCCGACCGGTCACACTCCTGCGTTCCCCCGGGTCAGTGGAGTGAAGGGCACGCAGAGAGCCACCGAGCAGAGGGAGCCCGCATCATGTCCACCACCGCCACCGCCGTCACCCTGGTCGCCGCTTTCATGGCCGGTTTCTCCGGCGCCTCGATCTTCTTCGGCGCCAAGTTCACCGTCGAGCCGCTCGCCGAGTACGGCGTCCCGCGCAGCTGGTGGAACCGGCTCGCCACCGCCAAGGTCGCCGGCGCCGCCGGCCTGGTCGTGGGGCTCTGGATCCCGGCCGTCGGCATCGCCGCCGCCATCGGCCTGGTCCTCTACTTCACCGGCGCCGTCGTCACCGTCCTGCGCGCCCGCTCCTACGCACACGTCGCCTTCCCGATGATCTACGCCGCCCCGGCGGCCGCGGCCCTCGCCCTCGGCTTCTGAGCGCGTGGCCCTTCGGCCCGCCGGCCTCCGTGGCCCCGCTACGCGCAGACCGGCCCCGGGGCGGCCGTCGCCGTGGCGCGCAGGAGGTCGCGCAGGAGGTCGAAGTCGACCTTGGCCGGGTTGCGGAAGCGGAGGCAGGCCTTGCCCATGTCGTGGGCGGCCAGGCGGTCCGCGAAGGCGTCCCGCACGTCCGTGCGCAGCAGGTAGAAGGAGATGTACTGCTTCTGGTTCGCCCAGGCGATCTCCCCGACGCTCTCGCCCGGCCGCACGTACGCGGGCATCCCGTACGCGATGACCTCCTCGAAGTCGGTCAGTTCCGCCAGGCACAGTTCGCGCAGGAGGGTGAGGGCGGGGCGGCGGGCCTCGGGGGTCCCGGCCAGGTAGGTGACGACGTCCATCAGACGGGCTGCTTCCGGATCTGGGAGCGGACCGCGCCCATGCTGGCCGCGATCACGAGGGCGATGGCCAGGGCGTCCAGCGCGGACATGGCCTGGTTCAGGACGAGGAAGCCCGCGGTGGCGGCGATGGCCGGCTCCAGGCTCATCAGGATCGCGAAGGTGGGGGCCGGCATCCGCCGCAGTGCGAGCATTTCCAACGTGTAGGGCAGGACCGAGGACAGTACGGCCACGCCGACTCCCAGCGCGAGGGTGGTCGGGACCAGCAGGTCCGAGCCGGCGCCGACGATGCCCAGCGGCAGCGAGAGGACCGCGGCCACGGCCATCGCCAGGGCCAGACCGTCCGCCTGCGGGAAGCGGCGGCCCGTACGCGCGCTGAACACGATGTACGCCGCCCACATCGCGCCCGCCCCGAGCGCGTAGGCCGCGCCCAGCGGGTCGAGGGATCCGAAGCCGCCGCCCCCGCCGTGTCCGGAGAGCAGGACCACGCCGCCGAGGGCGAGGCCGGCCCACAGGACGTTCACCAGGCGCCGGGAGACGAAGACGGACAGGGCCAGCGGCCCGAGCACCTCCAGGGTGACGGCCGGGCCGAGCGGGATCCGGTCGATGGCCTGGTAGAAGAGCCCGTTCATGGCGGCCATGGCGACGCCGAAGGCGAGGACCGTGCCCCAGTCGGAGCGGGAGTAGCCGCGGACCTTGGGGCGGCACAGGAGCAGCAGCACGACCGCGGCGGCCGCGAGGCGCAGGGTGACCACGCCCGCCGCGCCCGCCCTCGGCATGATCATGACCGCGAGGGCGGCGCCGAACTGCACCGAGATCCCCGCCGAGATCACCAGCGCGACGGGCCCGAGACCACGGCCACGGCCCTCGGCGGGCAGCGGGGCCGATACGGGGGCGGGGGCCGTGGCGGCCGGCGAGGGCGAGGGGGATGCGGAAGGTGCGGGCATTTATCCAGATTACGCGCTCCGTAAGGAGTGTCGAGCCGGGTCTTGCCTTACAGACCCGCCGCCAGGCCCTCCTCCAGGAGTTCCGCCAGGTGGCGGGCCCGGACCCCGCCCAGCTGGGCGATCTGGGTGCGGCACGAGAAGCCGTCCGCCTGGATCAGGACGTCCGGACCGGCCGCGCGCAGCGACGGGAGCAGCTGTTCCTCCGCGCAGGCCACCGACACCTCGTGGTGGCCCGGCTCGAAGCCGAAGTTGCCCGCCAGACCGCAGCAGCCGCCGCTGAGCCCGCCCACGAGGCCGGCCCGCTCGCGCAGCCGCCGGTCCGCCGCGTCGCCGAGGACCGCGTGCTGGTGGCAGTGGGTCTGCCCGGCCACCGCGCGGTCGAGGCGGGGCGGCCGCCAGTCCGGGGCGTACTCCTCCAGGGCCTCGGCGAAGGTGCGGACGGCTGCCGCCAGGCGGGCCGCGCGGGGGTCGTCGGGGAGGAGGGCGGGGAGATCCGTACGGAGGGCCGCGGCGCAGCTGGGTTCCAGCACCACCACGGGTGCCCGGACGTCGCCGAGGGCGGTCAGCGTGCGGTGGAGGACCTTGCGGGCGCGGTCGAGGCGGCCGGTGGAGACGTAGGTCAGGGCGCAGCAGACCGTTTTGCCGGGTGCGGACACTCTCAGGCCCGCGGCCTCCAGCACCCGTACCGCTGCGCGGCCGGCCTCGGGGGCGAGGTACTCCGTGAAGGTGTCGGGCCAGAGGGTGACGGTGGGGCCCTGCGGGCGGCTCTCCGGCGGGGCCGGATGGTGCGGCGGGGCTGAGAGGGAGCGGGTGAACGGCACTCGGGCCAGTTCCGGCAGGGACCGCTCCCGCGTCAGGCCCGGGACCGGGAGCAAACGTCCCGCCGCGTTCACGACGCCCGCCATCCGCAGCGCAGCGATCAGGCGGAGCCAGGTCGGGAGGCCGCCCAGGGCGTAGTGCGCGAGCGGGCGGATGCGGCCCGACCAGTGGTGGTGCAGGAACTCCGACTTGTACGTGGCCATGTCCACGCCCACGGGGCAGTCGCTGAGGCAGCCCTTGCAGCCCAGGCACAGGTCCAGCGCCTCGGCGACCTCCGCCGAGCGCCAGCCGTCCCGCACGATCTCCCCCGCGAGCATCTCGTGCAGCAGCCGGGCCCGGCCGCGCGTGGAGTGCTGTTCCTCGCCCGTGGCCCGGTACGACGGGCACATGACCCCCGGCCCGCCGCCGACGTCCGCGGTGCGGCACTTCGCGACGCCGACGCACCGCGCGACCTCCGCCGCGAACGGCGTGGCCGGCAGCACCGCGAAGCGGAGGTTCTCGTCGAGCCGCGCGGGCCGCACCAGCATCCCCGGGTTCATCCCGCCGGCCGGGTCCCACACGTCCTTGTACGCGCCGAAGAGCCGGATCACCTCCGGCCCGTACATGCGCGGCAGCAGTTCGGCCCGTGCCTGTCCGTCGCCGTGCTCCCCCGACAGCGATCCGCCGTGCGCGACGACCAGATCGGCCAGGTCGCCGGAGAAGGCCCGGAAGCGGGCCACGCCGGCCGCCGAGACGAGGTCGAAGTCGATGCGTACGTGCACGCAGCCCTCGCCGAAGTGCCCGTACGGGGACCCGCGCAGCCCGTGCGCCGCCAGCAGTGCGCGGAACTCCCGCAGGTACGCGCCCAGCCGGGCCGGCGGCACCGCGCAGTCCTCCCACCCCGGCCAGGCCATCTCGCCCCCCGGCAGCCGCGTCGCCGTGCCCGCCGCGTCCTCCCGGATCCGCCACAGGGCCCGCCGGCCCGCCGGGTCGGCGACCACCACCGCGTCGAGCGCGTCGGCGCCCCGTACGAGCTCCCGCGCCGCGGCCTCGTCCCGCATCTCCACGAACAGCCAGGCCCGGCCCCGCGGCAGTCCCCTCGCCCCGCGCACCAGGTCCTCCGCCATCCCCTCCACCGTCAGCGGCCGGTACGGGAGCAGCCCGGCGGCCGCGTCCGCCGCCGCGCTCTCGTCGGCGTACCCGAGGACGGCCAGGACCGGTGCGCGCGGCGCCTCCACGAGGCGCACGACGGCCTCGGTCACCACCCCGAGCGTGCCCTCGCTCCCGCAGAAGGCGCGCGCGAGCTGCACCCCGCGCTCGGGCAGCAGCGCGTCCAGTCCGCCGTAGCCGGAAATCCGCCGGGAGAAGCCGGTGCCCATCCCGGTGCGCAGGACGGCCAGATTGCCGTCGACCAGCTCCCGCAGGCCCCGCGGTGCCCCCGGCCAGCCCGTCCCGATGCGGTGCGTGGCGCCCCCGTACGCCGTCACCGCCAGCTCGGCCACGTTGTCCGCGGTGGTGCCCCAGGCCACCGAGTGGGCGCCGCACGCGTTGTTGCCGATCATGCCGCCGAGGGTGCAGCGGGAGTGCGTGGAGGGGTCGGGCCCGAAGGTCAGCCCGTACGGGCGCACCGCGTCCCGCAGCCGGTCGAGCACCAGGCCGGGCTGGACCACGGCGGTGCGGGCGGCCGGGTCCACCGACACCAGGGCGTTCATGTGCCGGGTGAGGTCGAGGACCACTCCCGTGCCGGTGGCCTGGCCGGCGATGGAGGTCCCGCCGCCGCGCGGGACGACCGGGACGCCGGCCGCGGCGCACATGCGGAGGGCGGCCGCCACGTCCTCGGCGTCGCGCGGGGAGACCACACCGACCGGGACGCGCCGGTAGTTGGAGGCGTCCATGGTCGCCAGTGCCCGGGCGGCGGCCCCGAAGTCCACCTCGCCGCGCAGCTCCGCCCGCAATGTCCGTTCGAGTTCCCCGGGTGACGTCACGGTCCCACACTCGCACCGTCCGGCTGCGTCTCATCGGGTGGACGCGCCTCCAAGGCGCGGACCTGGACCGGATACGCTCCGCTCGTGGCTGAGATCCAGATTCCCGCTGACATCAAGCCCGCCGACGGACGCTTCGGCGCGGGCCCCTCCAAGGTGCGGACCGAGGCGCTGGACGCCCTCGCCGCCACCGGTACCTCCCTGCTCGGAACCTCACACCGCCAGGCCCCGGTCAAGAACCTGGTCGGCTCGGTACGCCAGGGCATCCGGGACCTCTTCTCCCTCCCCGAGGGCTACGAGGTGATCCTGGGCAACGGCGGCTCCACCGCCTTCTGGGACATCGCGACCGCCGGCCTGATCGAGCGGAAGTCCCAGCACCTCACCTTCGGCGAGTTCTCCTCCAAGTTCGCCAAGGCCGCGAAGCTCGCGCCGTGGCTGGACGAGCCGTCCGTGATCGCCTCCGAGCCGGGCACGCACCCGGAGCCGGTGGCCGAGGCGGGCGTGGACGTGTACGCGTACACCCACAACGAGACCTCGACGGGTGTCGCCGCGCCGGTCAAGCGCGTCGCGGGCGCCGACGCCGGTTCACTCGTCCTGGTGGACGCGACCTCGGGTGCCGGCGGTCTGCCGGTGGACATCACCGAGACGGACGTGTACTACTTCGCCCCGCAGAAGTCCTTCGCCTCGGACGGCGGCCTGTGGCTGGCCGCGTTCTCCCCGGCCGCCCTGGAGCGCGCCGCGCGCGTGCACGCGTCGGGCCGGCACATCCCGGAGTTCTTCTCGCTGCCGACGGCGATCGACAACTCGCTGAAGAACCAGACGTACAACACCCCGGCGCTGGCCACCCTCTTCCTGCTGGACCAGCAGCTGGAGTGGATGAACAGCCAGGGCGGCCTGGAGTTCACCACCGGCCGTACGGCGGCCAGCGCGCGCAACCTGTACGGCTGGGCGGAGGCGTCGAAGTACGCGACCCCCTTCGTCGTGGACGCCGACAAGCGCTCCTCGGTCATCGGCACGATCGACTTCTCGGACGACATCGACGCGGCGGCCGTCGCCAAGGTGCTGCGTGCCAACGGGATCGTGGACACCGAGCCGTACCGCAAGCTGGGCCGCAACCAGCTGCGCATCGCGATGTTCCCGGCGGTCGACCCGGCCGACGTGCAGGCGCTGACGGCCTGCGTCGACTACGTGATCGAGAAGCTCTGACGATCGGTACCGAGGCCCCCGGTGACGTGAAGTCGCCGGGGGCCTCGGCGTTCCCGGCCTCTCCACGGGTGCGGGAACTCCGCGCGGTCACGCGCGGTTTCGGCCAGCGTCCAAGCTCAAGTACACGGAAAATCGGCATTCCAGTTAGTGCCGCGGAAGAACTCACCGGGCAGGGCGCAGCAGTGTCCGGCGGGGTGGGAACCCCCTTCGGGTCACCGATGAGTTCAAGCCATTCGACGGTCGCGGGCCGGCGAGAGAGCTTGATCCGACCGAGGGGGCGACGCCTACTGTCGCCCCAGGTCAAGGGCCCGATCACCTGGCAGCTCACCGGTCCCGCCGCTCTCGGCCGACCTCCAGTGGACCGAACTCGTCGATTGACCCGGTGGGGACGGCCCACGAGCTGCCGGCCGCCGCTCCCGCGACGCCGGGCCACCCCCTCCCGTGGCCGGGCGTCCGGAGCGGCGGCGCTTTCGCGTTCCGCGAGGGCGACGGCGAGGGCCGAGGAGGACGCGTTCCCCACCGACAAGGTCTGCGGGGACGCCCACGGCGGGGCCGAGCTGCGTCTGAGCACCTGCGGCGGCAGGCCGGCTCCCGACCGCCACCGGGATGCGAACGTCGTCGTGTTCGCGCACCTCACGGGCGAGGCCCGGTTCCGTACGCGATACCTTCAGGGGTCCGGAGGGCAACTCTTGAAGGCGGCACAGCGTGGAGGCAGCGGCGTGAGCGTGCGAGTGACGGCGGCACAGAGCGGCGTGGACCCCTTCGGCACGGCCCGGCTGCGGCGCGGGGTGCTCGACGCCTGGGGCGCGGGCCCGGCCCGGTTCCGCGAGGACGCCAACGCCGAGGAGGACCTCGCGCTCGGCGGCTACCGGGACCGGCTCGTCATCGAGCTGGCGCAGAACGCCGCCGACGCCGCGGGCCGGGCCAAGGTGCCCGGCCGGCTGCGGCTCACCCTGCACGAGGGCGAGAACGGCCACGCGCTGCTGGCCGTCGCCAACACCGGTGCCCCGCTGGACGCGACGGGCGTGGAGTCGCTGAGCACCCTGCGCGCCTCCGCCAAGCGGGAGCCCTCCGGTGACAGCGTCGGCCGCTTCGGCGTCGGCTTCGCGGCCGTCCTGGCCGTCTCCGACGAGCCCGCGGTGCTCGGCCGGCACGGCGGCGTCCGCTGGTCCCTGGCCGAGGCCCGCGAGCTGGCCCGGGAGGCCTCCGTCGGCAGCCCCGGCCTCGGCGACGAACTGCGCCGCCGCGACGGCCACGTCCCACTGCTGCGGCTCCCGTTGCCCGCCGAGGGCACCGCCCCCGGCGGATACGACACCGTCGTCGTCCTCCCGCTGCGCGACGCCGCCGCCGAGGACCTGGTGGAGCGGCTGCTGGCGGGCATCGACGACGCCCTGCTGCTCAGCCTGCCCGGGCTGCGCGAAGTGGTCGTCGAGACCCCGACCGGCGGCTCCCGCGCGCTGTACCGCCGCGACGAGGGCCCGTACACCGTCATCGAGGACACCACCGCCTCCGGCACGCGCACCAACCGCTGGCGCACCGTCCGCCACGGCGGCCCCATCGAGCGCGCCCTGCTCGCCGACCGGCCCGTGGAGGAACGGCTGCGACCCGCCTGGGCGGTGTCCTGGGCCGTGCCCGTCGACCCCGACGGCGCCCCGCTGCGCCCGGCCACGGCGCCCGTGGTGCACGCGCCGACCCCCACCGACGAGCCGCTGGGCATCCCGGCCCTGCTCATCGCGACCCTGCCGCTGGACACCACCCGCCGGCACCCCGCACCCGGGCCGCTGACCGACTTCCTGGTGGAGCGCGCGGCCGACGCGTACGCCGAACTCCTCGGCGCCTGGGACCCGGTGAGCACCGGCCTCGTCGACCTGGTCCCCGGCCCGCTCGGCAAGGGCGAACTGGACGGGGCCCTGCGCGCCGCCGTGCTCCAGCGGCTCCCCCGTACGGCCTTCCTCGCGCCGGCCGCGCCGCCCGAGCACGCCGAGGAGCGGGCCGCCCTTCGCCCCTTCGAGGCCGAGGTGGTGGAGGGCGCGGGCGCCGACACCGTACGCGTCCTCGCCGAGGTCCTGCCGACCCTGCTGCCGGCCGGACTGGAGCGCCGCGCCGAGCTGCGCACCCTGGGCGTGGGCCGGCTCCCGCTGGGCGATGCCATCGAGCGGATCGCGGGCATCGAGCGGACCCCCGAGTGGTGGTACCGGCTCTACGACAGCCTCGCCGGGGTGGACCCCGACCGGCTGTCCGGCCTGCCCGTGCCGCTCGCCGACGGCCGCACCACGATCGGGCCGCGCCACGTCCTCCTCCCGTACGCGGACACCCCGGCGGACCTGGCCCGGCTGGGGCTGAAGGTGGCCCACCCGGACGCGGCGCACCCGCTGCTGGAGAAGCTCGGAGCCCTGCCGGCCACGGCGCGGGCCGTGCTGACGACCCCGCAGGTGCGGGCTGCCGTCGCCGGCTCCCTGGACGCGGGGGAGGTCTGGGACGAGGACGCGGACACCCTGGACGCCGACGAGCTGGCCGAGGTGGTCCTGGGGCTGGTCCGGGAGGCCGACCTGGCGCCGGGCGACGAGCCCTGGCTGGGCGCGCTGGCCCTGCCCGACGAGGACGGGGAACTCGTTCCGGCGGGCGAACTGCTGATGCCGGGCTCGGCGCTCGCCTCGGTCATCCGCGAGGACGAGGTCCCGTACGTGGACGCCGATCTGGCGCAGCGCTGGGGCGAGGGCCCGCTCACCGCCTGCGGGGTGCTGGCGACGTTCCAGCTGGTGCGTGCCACCGATGTGGTGCTCGACCCGGACGAACTGGAGCCCCGGGAAGGGGACTTCGCCGAGCCCGACGACGCGGGGCTGCTCGACGCGGTGGACGTGTGGTGCGAGGACCTGCTGGACCAGCTGCCGGACACCCCGGTCCCGCCGGTGGCCACCGAGCTGGTCGCCGTACGGGACCTCGACCTGGTCGACGACGACTGCTGGCCGCAGGCCCTGGCGATGCTCGCGCAGCCGCCGCTGCGCGACGCGCTGACCCAGCCCGTACGGGTGCTGCTGCCGGACGGCACCACCCAGTCGGTGCGCCCGTACACCGCGTGGTGGCTGCGCGACCACCCGGTGCTCGACGGCCGCCGCCCGGCGGGCCTGCGCGCGGCGGGCGGCGACCCGCTGCTGGCGGGCCTCTACACCCCGGCGGACGCCACGGGCTTCGAGGACGAGCAGGTCCTGCGGGCGCTGGGCGTACGGACCACCGTGCCGGCCCTGCTGGACGAGCCCGGCGGCGCGGCCGAGCTGCTGGCCCGGCTGGCCGACCCGGAGCGGGAGGTGACGGGCCGGCAGCTGCACGGCCTGTACGGAGCGCTGGCCGATCTGGACCCCGAGCAGGTCACCCTGCCGGACGAGCTGCGCGCGGTGGTGGACGGCGAGGTCCGTGTGGTGGACGCGGCCGACGCCGTGATCGCGGACGCCCCGGACCTGCTGCCGCTGACGGAGGGGCTCCCGCTGCTGCCGGTGCCGCCGTCCCGCGCGGCGGACCTCGCGGAGCTGCTCCAGGTGCGCCGCCTGTCGGAGACGGTCCCGGCGGAGGTGACGACGCCGGGCGAGGAGCACGAGGTCCCGGAGTCGGTGCACGTGCTGCTGGGACCGGCCACCCCGGCGACGTACGTCGAGCACGAGGAACTGGTCGCGGGCGGCACGGAACTCGACTGGCGCCGCACTCCCGACGGCACCCTCCACGCGTCCACGCTGGAGGGTGTGGCGGCCGGTCTCGCCTGGTCGGCGGGCCAGTGGCCGCGCCGCTTCGAGGTGGCGGCGCTGCTGGAGGACCCGTCGCGGACGGCGGAACTGGCACGGGACCGCTGGTTCGACTAGGGCGTTTCCCCCCGGACCATGCCGGTTGGCTGCGCCGCTCGTGCGGGGCCGGGGGCGGTCGGAGGGGTGCCGGCTAGGCCGGCGAATCGCTCAGCGGCAGCAGGGTGGGGCGCTTCGCGGTGCGGCCGTCGCCGGAGGAGCGGCCGCGCAGCCGACGGCCCAGCCAGGGGCCGAGGAACGCGGCGGCCCAGCGCAGTTCGGCCGCGGCGGCCGCCGCGGCCGACCGGCCGGCGGGGTTCGGCCGCGGCGGCAGCGGCAGGGTCCAGCCGTCGTCGCTGCCGGGCAGGCGGAGGGCCTGGGCGAGGGCCGCGGCGATGCGTTCGTGGCCGAGGGAGCTGGCGTGGAGCCGGTCGTCGGTCCACAGCCGCGGGTCGGTGACGATGGCGGGCCGGGCGGTCTCGGCGACGGTGACCCCGTGGCGGGCGGCCGCGGCGCGGATGCGGTCGTTGAGGTCGGTGATGCGCGACGAGACGGGCCGGGCCAGGGGCACGATCCTGCCCAGGTCGGGGAAGGTCACGGTCGCCACGTGGGTCCCTGCGGCCGTGAGCGCGGCGAACATCTCCTCCAGCTGCCCGGCGACCTCCGCGGCGTCGAACCGGGGCCGGAGCATGTCGTTGACCCCGGCGACGACGGTGGCCAGGTCGGGGCGCAGGGCCAGGGCGGGGCCGAGCTGTTCGGCGCGGACCTGGCCGGCGAGGCGTCCGCGTACGGCCAGATTGGCGTACTGGAGGCCGGGGTTGACGGCCGCGAGGTGCCCGGCCAGCCGGTCGGCGAAGCCGCGCAGGCCCACCGTGTCGTTCCCGTCGCCGAGGCCTTCGGTCTGGCTGTCGCCCAGGGCGACGTAGCGCAGGTATTCACCGTTCGGCACGAGTCTTCTGCCTTTCCCTGAGGATGGCCGCGCTGCGGCGGCACCAGTCGCGGTGGCCCTGCTCGAAGGCGATGCCGCGCAGGCCGGTCAGGTACCCGCCGATCCGCTCGCCCCGGAGCAGGTACTCCTCCTCGTCCATGTCGCCGCGCATCTTGCGCAGCACCCGGCCGAGGAGCTCGATCTTGGCCTCGGCCGCGGAGGCCCGCTCCTCCAGCTGTTCGATCACCGCCGCGATGCCGATCCGGTCGGCGTTCTGGACCTTGACGAGGAGGTCATCGCGGATGACCAGCGGCTTCGACGCGGCCGCCGCGAAGGCCTCCAGCTCGGCGCGGCCGACGTCGGTGACCTGGAACAGGCGCTTGTTGGGCCGGGTCTCCTGGACCACCTGACGGCCCTCGACCAGCCCGTCCTTCTCCAGCTTGGCCAGCTCGGCGTACAGCTGCTGGGGGGAGGCGTGCCAGAAGTTCGCGACGCCGATGTCGAACGACTTCGCCAGTTCGTACCCGCTGAACTCGCCGTCCAGCAGCGCCGCCAGTACGGCGTGTCGCAGAGCCATCGCAGCAGCCCCCTTCCGTTTCCTCGCCCTCCCCCGCATCATACTCATGAATATGACTACTCAATTTCTTGAGTATGAGGAGGGGTCCATGAAGGAGCAGCAGACCGCCGAACGCTTCCGCGCCGCGGTGGAGAAGCACGATGCCGCCGCATTGGAGGACCTGTTCACCGAGGACATCCGGCTCTACAGCCCGGTGAAGTTCACCCCCTTCGAGGGCCGCCCCATGGTGCTGGGCCTCTTCGGGGTCCTGCTGCGGATCTTCGAGGACTTCCGCTACGTCGGCCACTTCGAGGGGACGGCCGAGACGAGCACCGACGGCACGGAGGCCCCCTCGGCGATCCTGGCCTTCCGCGCCACCGTGGACGGCAAGCAGATCCACGGCATCGACCTGCTGCAGTTCGACGAGGCGGGCCGGGTCAAGGAGTTCACCGTGATGGTCCGCCCCCGGTCCGCCGTCCAGGCCCTGGGCCAGGCAGTCCTGTCCGGCCTGGTCGCCGACGGCCTCGCCTAGCGCGGCCCTAGGCCGGGAACCTGCGGTTCACCCAGCGGAAGGTGAACTCGATCAGGATCGCGGCGGCCGCGGCGACGGCCACCGCGATCCAGGGCATCGTCGTGCCCACCAGCTTGAGCTGGAAGAAGTCCTGCAGCCACGGCACCACGAGGACGATCAGGAAGGCTCCGCCCATCGCGCCGACCAGGCCGACCCGCCACCACGTGTACGGGCGGGCGATGATCGCCAGGACCCACATAGAGGTCAGGAACAGCGTGAGCGTCGCCGCGCTGGTCTCGGCCTTCAGGGCGTCCGGGCCGGTGTAGTAGTGGCGGGCGATCAGGTACGTCACGAAGGTGGCCGTCCCCGCGATCGCGCCGCCGGGGATCGCGTACCGCATCACCCGTTTCACGAAGTGCGGCTGCGCGCGCTCCTTGTTCGGGGCGAGGGCCAGGAAGAAGGCCGGGATGCCGATGGTGAGCGTGGACAGCAGGGTCAGGTGGCGGGGCAGGAAGGGGTACTCGACCTGCGAGCACACCACCAGGATCGCGAGGAGGACCGAGTAGACCGTCTTGGTGAGGAAGAGGGTCGCGACCCGGGTGATGTTGCCGATGACGCGGCGGCCTTCGGCGACCACCGAAGGGAGGGTCGCGAAGCTGTTGTCGAGCAGGACGATCTGCGCGACGGCCCGGGTGGCTTCCGAGCCCGAGCCCATCGCGACGCCGATGTCCGCGTCCTTGAGGGCGAGCACGTCGTTCACGCCGTCGCCGGTCATGGCGACGGTGTGGCCGCTGGACTGCAGGGCCCCGACCATGTCCCGCTTCTGCTGCGGGGTCACGCGCCCGAAGACGGAGTTCTCGTCGAGGACCCGCGCCATGTCGGCCTGCTCGGCCGGGAGCTTGCGGGCGTCCACGGTGTTCTCCGCGCCCGGCAGCCCCAGCTTGCCGGCGACCGCGCCGACGGAGACCGCGTTGTCGCCGGAGATGACCTTCGCCTTGACGTTCTGGTCGTCGAAGTAGCGCAGGGTGTCGGCGGCGTCGGGGCGCAGCCGCTGCTCCAGGACGACCAGGGCGGTCGGCCGCACGCCGGTGGCGACGGCCTCGTCGTCGAGCTCGCGGCCGGAGCGGGCCAGCAGCAGGACGCGCAGGCCCTGCTCGTTGAGCTCGTTGATCTCGTCGAGGGCCGGGTCCCCGGCGGGGAGCAGCACGTCGGGGGCGCCGAGCAGCCAGGTGTTGTTCTCGCCGTCGCCCTCGCTGAAGCTGGCACCGCTGTACTTGCGGGCGGAGGAGAAGGGCAGGGACTCGGTGCAGCGCCACTCCGCGCTGTCGGGGTAGGCGTCGATGATCGCCTGGAGGCTGGCGTTGGGCCGCGGGTCGGACTCGCCGAGGGCGCCGAGCACCTTCTTGACGTACGCCGCCTCCGCGCCCCCGAGCGGGCGCAGCTCGGTGACGTCCATGCCGCCCTCGGTGAGGGTGCCGGTCTTGTCGAGGCAGACCACGTCGACGCGGGCGAGGCCCTCGATGGCGGGCAGCTCCTGGACGAGGCACTGCTTGCGGCCGAGGCGGATGACGCCGATCGCGAAGGCCACGGAGGTGAGGAGGACGAGCCCCTCGGGGATCATCGGGACGATGCCGCCGACGGTGCGGGCGATGGCGTCGTTGAGGTTGTTCTCCTTGACGACGAGCTGGCTGATGATCAGACCGATGGAGGTCGGAATCATCATCCAGGTGACGTACTTGAGGATGGTGGAGATGCCGGAGCGCAGTTCGGAGTGGACGAGCGTGAAGCGGGAGGCCTCTTCGGCGAGCTGGGCGGCGTAGGCCTCGCGGCCGACCTTGGTGGCGGTGAACGCACCGCCGCCGGCGACGACGAACGACCCGGACATGACCGGGTCGCCGGGCTTCTTGAGGACGGGGTCGGCCTCGCCGGTGAGCAGGGACTCGTCGATCTCCAGGCCCTCGGCCTCGCCGACGGCCCCGTCGACGACGACCTTGTCGCCGGGGCCGAGTTCGATGACGTCGCCGAGGACGATCTCGGAGGTGGAGATCTCCGCGGTGCGGCCGTCGCGGCGCACGCTCGGTTTGGCCTCGCCGATGACGGCGAGGCCGTCGAGGGTCTTCTTCGCGCGCAGTTCCTGGATGATGCCGATGCCGGTGTTCGCGATGATCACGAAGCCGAAGAGGCTGTCCTGGATCGGGGCGACGAGGAGCATGATCGCCCAGAGCACGCCGATGATCGCGTTGAAGCGGGTGAAGACGTTGGCGCGGACGATGTCGACGGTGGAGCGGCTGCTGCGGACGGGGACGTCGTTGACGTCGCCGCGCGCGACGCGCTCGGCGACCTCGGCGGTGGTCAGCCCGCCGGGCTTGAACCGGGGCGCGGGCGGCCGGACCGGGTGGACCGGATCGAGCTCCGCCCCCGCGTCGATGGCGGCGCCCGCTCGCTCCGGCCCGTCCCGATCGATCTTCGCCCGCTGCGTCATGCTTTCGACGGTAAGGGCGGTTCGAACCCTTCACCCGCCGAGAAGTGCGAAGATCCGACTTCGGGATGACCCCAATCCTCCCTTGGTCTCCCTCGCCGATCCGCCGCAGGAGGGTTTCCCCTGACGGCCGGTGTCAGTGGACGGGTCCTACCCTGCGGGCCATGAACGCCATCACCACCACGAACGCGGCTGTGAACGCGGCCGCGAACGCCATCGTCGAACTGCGGCAGTACACCCTGCGGCCCGGCGCCCGGGACACGCTGATCGAACTGTTCGAGCGGGAGTTCGTCACCGGCCAGGAGGCGGCCGGGATCACCCTCGGAGGCCGGTTCCGGGACCTGGACGACCCGGACCGCTTCGTCTGGCTGCGCAGCTTCCCGGACATGGCCGCGCGCGAGCGGGCGCTCCGCGCCTTCTACGGCGGCCCCGTCTGGCAGGCCCACCGCGAGGCGGCCAACGCGACCATGCTGGACTCGGACGACGTGCTGCTCCTGCGAGGGCCGGGCTTCGCCGCCCCCGACACCCCGGGGCCGGTCGTCGCGACCGTCTGTCATCCCGTGGACCCGGAGGCCTTCGCCCGCCACTTCGAGCGGCGGCTGCGGCCGGCGCTCACCGCCGCCGGATCCGCGCCGCCGGCCGTGTACCGCACCGAGCAGGCGGAGAACACCTTCCCGGCGCTGCCGGTCCGTACGGGTGAGGACGTCCTCGTGTGGTTCGCGGCCGGGGAGGCCCGGCCGCTGCCGGACCTGTCGTCCCACCTGCGCTCGGCACCGCGGCGGCTCCGGCTGGAGCCCGTGCAGCGGCGCCAGACGTTCGCCCGGAGAGGCTCCGGGGTCAGGCCCGGCCCTCCTGCTGCGGCGGGCCGGCCTGCTCGGCGGCGGCCGCGTGACGCTTGAGCGCAGCTTCGCGGCCGCGGACGTACCAGATGCCGATCAGGCCGAGGAAGCCGCCGGCCGCGCAGGTCCAGACCCACCAGAGCTGGCCGCGGTCGGCGAACCATCCGTAGAAGGGGAGCTGGACGAGGAAGAGGGCGAACCACAGGATCGTGCCACCCGTGACCGTCGCGACGACGGGGCCCTCGAGGGGCTCGGGCGCCTCATGCTTCGCAGTCCATTTCGCCATGCAGCAAGTCTAGGCGCGCGGATTCGTGGTCTACGCGCGGAGATGGACGCCCTTTCGTTCATGTGTTCATACTGAAACGGTTTGGGCGTGTCCCATTTTCTTCGTATGAACCACCTACTGAGGACCGTATGAGCACCCCCACGGCCACCGCCCCGAACCCTTCCCTCCAGGGACCCTCCGGAGGACTCGACCGCCACTTCAAGATCTCCGAGCGCGGCTCGACCGTGGCCCGCGAGGTCCGCGGCGGCTTCGCCACCTTCTTCGCGATGGCCTACATCATCGTGCTCAACCCGATCATCCTGGGCAGCGCGAAGGACATGTACGGGCACCAGCTCGACAACGGTCAGCTCGTGACGGCCACCGCCCTGACGGCCGCCTTCACCACCCTCCTCATGGGTGTCATCGGCAACGTCCCGATCGCGCTCGCCGCCGGCCTAGGCGTGAACACGGTCGTCGCCCTCCAGCTCGCCCCGCGCATGAGCTGGCCCGACGCCATGGGCATGGTGGTCCTGGCCGGCTTCGTGGTGATGCTGCTGGTCGCGACCGGCCTGCGCGAGCGGGTCATGAACGCCGTGCCGCTGGGCCTGCGCAAGGGCATCGCCATCGGCATCGGCCTGTTCATCATGCTGATCGGCCTGGTCGACTCGGGTTTCGTCTCCCGCATCCCGGACGCCGCCCACACCGCGGTCCCGCTCCAGCTCGGCGGCACCGGCCACCTGGACGGCTGGCCCGTCCTGATCTTCGCGATCGGCGTGCTGCTCACCCTCGCCCTGCTGATCCGCAAGGTCCCCGGCGCGATCCTGATCTCCATCGTGGCCATGACCCTGGTCGCGGTCGTCGTCCAGCTGATCGCCGAGGTGCCCGACACGGGCTGGGGCCTGACCATCCCCGAGTGGCCGGGCAACCCGGTGGCCGCGCCCGACTTCGGGCTGGTCGGCCAGGTCAGCCTGTTCGGCGGCTTCGGCAAGGTCGGGATGCTGACCGGCATCCTCTTCGTCTTCACCGTGCTGCTGTCCTGCTTCTTCGACGCCATGGGCACGATCCTGGGCGTCGGCGACGAGGCCAAGCTGATCGACAAGGAGACCGGCGAGTTCCCCGGCATCAACAAGGTCCTGCTGATCGACGGCCTGGCCGTCGCCTCGGGCGGCGCCACGTCCTCCTCGGCCACCACCTGCTTCGTGGAGTCCACGGCCGGGGTCGGCGAGGGAGCCCGTACGGGTCTGGCGAACGTCGTGACGGGCGCCCTGTTCGGCGTGGCGCTGTTCCTCACCCCGCTCGCCACGATGGTCCCGTCCCAGGCGGCCACCCCCGCCCTGGTGGCGGTCGGCTTCCTGATCCTGGCGGGCTCGGTCAAGGACATCGACTGGAGCGACTTCACCATCGCCGTTCCGGCGTTCCTGGCCATGGTGATGATGCCCTTCACCTACTCGATCACCAACGGCATCGGCATCGGCTTCATCAGCTTCTGCGCCCTGCGCGCGGCGACCGGCCGGGGCCGCGAGGTCCCGGTGGCCATGTACGTCGTGGCGGCGGTGTTCGTCTTCTCCTACGCGATGCCGGCCCTCGGCCTCGCGTAGGCCCTGCCCGGGCTCACGTCAGCCCGTAGAACTTCTCTGTCTCGTCGACGGCCGCCTTGAAGCGCTCGTCGAAGTCATCGCGGATGAGCGTCCGGACCACATAGTCCTGGACGCTCATTCCGCGTTTGGCGGCGTGGATCCGGAGCCTGTCGAGGAGCTCCCCGTCTATGCGCATGCTCAGCACATGTGTCCCCATGCCGAAAGAGTCGGGGCAGAGGGCGTGGGCGCGTGTCGCTTTCGGCCGCCGACTCACCCGTACGAGTGACCCGTGCATGACGGCCAAAAATGGTGTTCCTTAGGGAGAGTAATGAGTTACTCTAAATACATGCCTGACCTTTCCCATGGCGACGATGCTGCCGCCGTGAACGACCTCCGCTCCGCCGTCATGCGGCTGGGGCGGCGCCTGAAGCACCAGCGCGTCGACGAGTCGCTGAGCCCCACCGAGATGTCGGTGCTCGGCACCCTCGCCCGCTGCGGCCAGGCCACACCCGGCGAGCTGGCGCGGCGGGAGCACGTCCAGCCGCCGTCGATGACGCGCATCGTCGCGTTGCTGGAAGCCAAGGGACTGGTCACGCTGGAACCGCACCCCGACGACCGCCGCCAGAAGGTGGTCCGCCAGACGGAGGAGGCCGAAGCGATGCTCGAAGAGAGCCGCCGCAAGCGCAACGCCTTCCTGGCCGGGCTCGCGGCCGAGCTGACCGAGGACGAATGGGCCAAGCTGCGCGAGGCCGCACCCGTCCTGGAGAAGCTCGCGCACCTGTAGGAACGACGCCAGGAGGCGAACGCTTTTGAGTACGGGAACCGGAGCAGACTCCGCACCCGGCCACATATCCACCCCTACTACGGCCCGTGCGGGCAAGAACTCGATGTTCAGCTCGCTGAGGATCCGGAACTACCGGCTCTTCGCGACCGGGCAGGTCGTCTCGAACACGGGCACCTGGATGCAGCGCATCGCCCAGGACTGGCTGGTCCTCTCGCTGACCGGCTCCGCCTCCGCCGTCGGCATCACCATCGCCCTGCAGTTCCTGCCGATGCTGATGTTCGGCCTCTACGGAGGCGTACTCGCCGACCGGTTGCCCAAGCGGCCCCTGCTGCTCGCCACCCAGAGCGCGATGGGCCTGACCGGTGTCGCACTCGCCGTCCTCACCCTGGCGGGACACGTCCAGGTCTGGCACGTGTACCTCGCCGCCTTCCTGCTCGGCCTCGTCACCGTCGTGGACAACCCGGCGCGGCAGACGTTCGTCTCCGAGATGGTCGGCAAGGACCAGGTCGCCAACGCCGTCAGCCTCAACTCGGCCAACTTCCAGTCCGCGCGGCTGGTCGGCCCGGCGATCGCCGGCGTGCTGATCACCGCCGTCGGCTCCGGCTGGGCCTTCCTGCTGAACGGACTGTCCTTCGCCGCGCCCATCGCCGGCCTGCTGCTGATGCGCACGCACGAGCTGCACCCCGTCGAGCCCCGGCCCCGCGCCAAGGGGCAGCTGCGCGAGGGCCTGCGCTACGTCGCCGGCCGCCCGGAGCTGATCTGGCCGATCGTGCTCGTGGGCTTCATCGGCACCTTCGGATTCAACTTCCCGATCTGGCTGTCGGCGTTCGTCAGCGACGTCTTCCACGGGGACGCGGGCACCTACGGGCTCTTCAACACCCTGATCGCGGCCGGCTCCCTTGCGGGCGCCCTGCTCGCGGCCCGGCGCGGCCACTCCCGCCTGCGGCTGCTGGCGGTCGCGGCCGTGCTGTTCTCGGTGCTGCTGCTCGTCACGGCCTTCGCGCCCGGCTTCTGGCTGTTCGCGGCGCTGCTCGTGCCGATCGGGGTCTTCGGCCTGACGGTCAACGTCGTGGCCAACTCCAGCGTGCAGATGGCGACCGACCCCGAGATGCGGGGGCGGGTCATGGCCCTGTTCATGATGGTCTTCACCGGCGGCACGCCGCTGGGCGCTCCGCTGCTGGGCTGGATCACGGACACGTACGGCGCGCGGATCGGCATGGCCGCGGGGGGTGCGATCTCGCTGGCCGCCTCTGTCGCCATCGCGGTCGTCCTGGCCCGGGTGGGCAACCTCCGGCTGCGGGTCAGCCGCCGCGGCGTGACCTTCGTCCCGGCGGCCCCCGCCCCCGAGCTGGTCCCGGCCGCCTGACCCTGCGGCCCGGCCTCCCGGGGCTCCGCCCCGGACCCCGCGCCTCAAACGCCGGCGAGGCTGTATTTCAGCCCCGCCGGCGTTTGAGGCGCGGGCGCGGAGCGCCGTAGGGGGTTCGGGGCCAGAGCCCCCGCAGCGGCGGCGCGCGGCTACGCTCGGCGCATGAGACTGTTCGCAGCCGTCCTGCCACCGGACGCGGCCGTCGCCGAGCTGGCCCAGGCCGTGGACGCGGTCCACGACGACCGGCTGACGTGGACCGCGCGGGCGGGCTGGCACTTCACGCTCGCCTTCATGGGCGAGGTCCGCGACGACGTCCTCCCCGACCTGCACGCCCGCCTGGAGCGCGCAGCCCACCGCACGGCCCCCTTCCCGCTGCGCCTGCACGGCTGCGGGCACTTCGGGGACCGCGCGCTGTGGGTGGGCGCGGCCGGGGAGCTGCCCGTCCTGCGGATGCTCGCGGAGCGGGCCGACGCCGCAGCCCGGCGGGCCGGGGTGCCGATGGAACAGCACCGCCGGTACACCCCGCACCTCACCCTGGCCCGCAGCCACAGCGCCGCCACGCCCCTGCGCCCGTACGTGGACGCCCTCGCGGACTTCGAGGGCACGCCCTGGCAGGTCGACACGCTCAGCCTCGTCCGCAGCAACCTGCCCGTCAGCGGGGTGCCCGGCGAGCAGCCCCGCTACGAGACGGTCGGGGCCTGGCCGCTGCGCGGCTGAGCCGTACCGCGTGCGGGACCACCCGCGGGCCGCGTTAGGCTCGACGGGTGGATCCCAAGACCAGAAACCGTGTGATGGCCGGTGTGCTCGTGCTGATGTTCGTCGTCGTGGCCGTGGCGGCTGCCGTCGGGCAGTAGCTACCAGGCGAAGGCCTCCGGGGAGGCTCCCGGGCCGGGGAAGATCTCGTCCAGGCCCGCCAGGACCTCCTCGGAGAGCTCCAGCTCCACCGCCCGCAGCGCCGAGTCGAGCTGTTCCTGCGTGCGCGGCCCGACGATCGGCCCGGTGACCCCGGGACGCGTCAGCAGCCACGCCAGCCCGGCCTCGCCCGGCTCCAGGCCGTGCTTGTCCAGCAGGTCCTCGTACGCCTGCACCTGCGCGCGTACGGAGCTGTTGGCGAGCGCGTCCGCCGACCGGCCGGAGGCGCGGCGACCGCCCTGCACCTCCTTCTTGATGACCCCGCCCAGCAGGCCGCCGTGGAGCGGGGACCACGGGATGACCCCGAGCCCGTACGCCTCCGCGGCCGGGATGACCTCCATCTCCGCGCGCCGCTCGGCGAGGTTGTAGAGGCACTGCTCGCTGACCAGTCCGAGCCGTCCGATGCGCGCCGCGGCCTCGTTGGCCTGGGCGATCTTCCAGCCGGGGAAGTTCGAGGAGCCGGCGTAGAGGATCTTGCCCTGCTGGATCAGGACCTCGACGGCCTGCCAGATCTCCTCGAAGGGCGTCCGCCGGTCCACGTGGTGGAACTGGTAGACGTCGATGTAGTCGGTCTGCAGCCGCTTGAGGCTGGCGTCGACGGCCCGACGGATGTTCAGCGCCGACAGGCGGTCGTAGTTGGGCCAGGTCTCGCCCTCGGGCGCCATGCTGGCGTAGACCTTGGTGGCGAGCACCGTCTTCTCGCGGCGCCGGCCGCCCTGGGCGAACCAGGTGCCGAGGATCTCCTCGGTGCGGCCCTTGTTCTCGCCCCAGCCGTAGACGTTGGCGGTGTCCACGAAATTCAGGCCTGCGTCGAGGGCGGAGTCCATGATCGAGTGGCTTTCGGGCTCACCGGTCTGGGGGCCGAAGTTCATGGTGCCGAGTACAAGTCGGCTGACCTTGAGGCCGGTACGTCCTAGCTGTGTGTACTTCATGGGGCACTAGCCAACTGCTTGGAGTGCGCTCGAAGCAAGACCCTTTCATGAAAGGGGTGTTACAGCGGGTTGCTACCTCACCCGCTCGGGCGTGTACGGGCCGCCGATCCCCCACGCCTGGTGCAGCACGGCCGCGAACTCCCCCGCCAGCCGGTGCTCGCCGGAGGCGTTGGGGTGGGTGCCGTCGTAGGTGTCCCGGTGGATGTCGTACGCGTCCGGGCGCGCGGCCAGCAGGACCGGTGAGGCGGCGGTCGTCAGATCGGCGACCGCCTTCGCGAGGAGCTCGTTGAAACGGGCGACCTCGGCCGCGAACGGCGCGTCCTCCTCTGCCCGGCTGTTCGGGATGACGGGCAGCAGCACCATCCGGACGCCGGGGCGGCCGGCGCGGGCCCCGGCTATGAAGCGGCGAACGTTGGCGGCGGTCTGCTCGGCATCGGTGTAGAAGCCGAGGTCGATCAGGCCGAGGGAGACGAGCAGGACGTCGGCCCGGGCGGCGCCGGCGGCGGGGCCGATGAGGGGGGCCATGTGCTGCCAGCCCTCGCCCCAGCCGGCCAGGTGGCGGCGGGCGTCCGCGGGGAAGGCCGGGTCGGCGTACGCGTCCGAGCCCTCGTACAGCTCGCTGCGCGGGCCGACGATCCGGTAGGGGCCGCCGAAGGTCGAGTTGAGGTGCTGCCACATCCGGTAGCGCCAGGTGAAATCGCCGGCGCGTCCGATGGTCATGGAGTCGCCGACGAACATGAAACGCATCCGGTCATCATCGCGGATCGCGCGACAGAAACCTCTGTGACGCCGGACACGGGGCCCGTACTGGCAGGCTGGGCGCATGCGCATGCTCCTGCCGTCCGCCGCCGCTGCCGTCGCCACTGCCGCCCTCGTCGTGCTGCCGGGCGCGGCCTTCGCGGCGGAAGCCCCCGCAGCCGCCTCGTTCACCATCTCCGATCCGCGGATCAAGGAGTCCAGCGGGCTCGCGGCCAGCCGGATCCACCCGGGCGTGTACTGGACGCACAACGACAGCGACGACGGCCCGTACGTCTACGCGGTGGACTCGGCCACGGGCAGGACGGTGGCCCGGGTGACGCTGACCGGGATCGGCAAGCCGCGCGACGTCGAGGCGATCTCGCTGGGGCCGGACGGACAGCTCTACGTCGGCGACATCGGCGACAACCGGAACGGGACCTGGGACCACGTGTGGATCTACCGCTTCCCGGAGCCGAAGCAACTGGGCGACGTCACGGTCAAGGCCACGCAGTTCACGGTGCGGTACGCCGACGGGGCGCGCAACGCGGAGACGCTGATGGTGCATCCGGTGACGGGGCGGGTCTACATCGGGAGCAAGGACGAGAGCAAGGGCGGACTGTACGAGGGGCCCGCGGAGCTGTCGGCGGACGGCTCGAACGTGTTCCGGCGGGTCGCCGACATGCCGTGGGTGACGGACGGGGCGTTCTCCCCCGACGGGAACCGGCTGACCCTGCGGGGCTACTTCACGGCGCGCACGTACCCGTGGAAGGACGGCAGGCCGGAGGGCGAGGGCGAGCGGGTCGACGCGCCGTGGCAGGGGCAGGCGGAGTCGGTGACGTACACGCCGGACGGCTCGACGCTGATGTTCGGCGCGGAGGGCGAGGGCAGCCGCGTCATCGCCGTCCCGGTGAGCCAGGGCTCCCCGGGCGCCTCGGCCGCGCCGAAGCCGGGGTCCCCGTCGGAAGCCGCGTCGTCGCCGGAGCCGACGGGGGGCTTCGGCAAGGGAGCCGTGGTCCTGGCGGTCGGCCTGGCGGTCGTCTTCGCAGCAAAACGCCTCCTCCGCCGCCGTGCCCGCGACTGACCCCGCGCCCCTTGGCTCCCGCCGGGCAAAATCCAGGTCCAGCCTCGCCGACGGGGCTGAAAGATCCAGCCTCGCCGGCGTTTGAGGCGCGGGGGTGCGGGGGCAGCGCCCCCGGGACGGCGCCGCAGGGTGTTACTCCTCCCGGATGGGGACGCGGCCGTTGACCGCGGGGCCGGCGGAGCCACCGGCCGAGCCTCCCGCAGGGGCCTGGCCCATCGTGGCCAGGAGTTGGCGGGCCACGCCCAGGCCCGTGCCGCCCATCGTCAGGGCCTTGGCGAACATCTCCGACATGCCCTCGGCCCCGTTCAGCAGCACCATGTGCTCCACGTTCCCGAAGGCCCCCGCGCCCGCCTCCACGATCGCCGGCCAGTTCTCGGCCAGCTGCTGCGCGACGACCGCCTCCTGGTTCTCCGCCAGCGCGGCGGCCCGCGCCTTGATCGCTTCGGCCTCGGCCAGACCGCGCGCCTTCGCCGACTCCGCCTCCGCGAGGCCCCGCGCCTGGGTCGCCGCCGCCTCCGCCTCGCCCGTGGCCCGCGTCGCCTTCGCCGACGCCAGACCCCGCGCCTCCGTGGCCGTCGCGTCCGCGGTCGCCGCCGTCGTCACCCGTGTGGCCTCCGCGGCCGCCGCGAGCTCGGTCTCCTTCGCCTTCGCCTGCGCCGCGGAGATCCGCGCGTCGCGATCGGCCTCCGCCCGGGTCCGCGTCTCGTACGCCGCCGCGTCCGCGGGCTTGCGTACGTCCGCCTGCAGCTGCTGCTCGCGCCGGTGCGCCTCCAGTTCCGCGACGCGGGTCTCCTGGACGACGACCTCCTGCCGTGCGGCCGCCTCGGACAGCGGGCCCGCCTGGCGGGCGGTCGCCGCCGCCTTGTCGCGTTCGGCCTGGTAGCCGGCCTGCAGGATCTCGCTGTCCCGCGTCGCCTCGGCCATCCGGGCGAAGGCGGCCTGTTCGGCCTCCGTGGCCAGCCGGTTCGCCTCGGCCTGCGCGATCCGCGCGTCCCGCTGCACGGCGGCCGCGTGCGGCATCGCCAGGTTCTTGATGTAGCCGGTCGGGTCCTCGATCTCGTGGATCTGCAGCGAGTCGACGATCAGTCCGAGCTTCTCCATCTCGGTGCCGCAGGCCATCCGGGTCTGGCCGGTCAGCTTCTCCCGGTCGCGGATCATGTCCTCGACCGTCAACCCGCCCACGATGGACCTCAGATGGCCCGCGAAGACGATGTGCACCCGCTCCGGCATCATCTTCTGCTGGTCCAGGAAGCGGCGGGCCGCGTTGGCGATCGACACCAGGTCGTCGCCGACCTTGAAGATGACCACGCCCTTCACCCGCAGCGGGATGCCCTGGTGGGTGACGCAGTCCACGGACAGCTGCGTCTCGTTGAGGTCCAGGGACAGTTTCCGCACCGCCTGCACCCCCGGCAGGACGAGCGTTCCGCGCCCGGTGACGATCCGGAACCCCATGCCCTGACCGAGGCCCTCGGTCTTGTGCGTGGAACCGGAGATGACGAGTGCCTCGTTGGGCTCGGCGACCCGCCACATGAGCTTGAACAGGCCTATCACGGCCACGATTGCGGCGAGAACGATTCCCGCCACGACGCCGATAGCCATCGGCAACGCCCCCTTATGCCAGTGCCGTTCGGCACCGATGAGGGCGAGTCTGCGCCTGCCGCGATCCGGCGTGAAGACGGGGGCGCGTTCTTGTCGCCATCTTGATACGCACAGGTCGCACGTGCATGGCGGTCGTCTCAGTTGTCGTAGGCCGCCATCACGTAAACCGTGCGCGGCGGCTGGTACTCGACCACCGTCACGACCGTTCCGACGGCCAGCCGGCCGGTGCCGTGGACCGGGTGGGCGAGGAAGTGCTCCGCCCCGCCCCGGATCCGTACGATGACCTCGCCCACGAGGCCCGGTCCGACCGTCCCGGTCACCCGGCCGGTCATTCCCACCATGTCCGTGTCCGCGCCCGTGTCCCCCATGGGGCGAGGGTACGCCGCCGGGCCGCGCAGCGACCCGGCGGCGGCGGCTCGTCGTTACGAGTGGCCGAGGTCCGCGGCCGGGAGGTCCTCGACCGGGACCGAGCCCGTGTCCGTGGCGGCGACCGGCCGCAGGGTGAACTCGTCCGAGGCCATCGAGTCGAGCACCGGCGGTGCGGGCCGCAGCGGCGTCGGCATGACCGCGGCCTCCGAATGGCCGCCGCAGCCGTAGGACAGCGACACCAGCCGGCCGTCGGCCGGGCTGAACTCGTTCGCGCAGACGCCGAAGGCCTGGCCGAGCGAGCCGCCGATCGCGACCAGGAAGCCGCAGGAGACACAGGACGCGGGCGCGGCTTGCGCCATCGGGGTCTTCGCGCCGAAGCCCTCGTCCCAGCGGTCGGCCGCGCTGTGCAGCCCGTACCGCGACAGCACGCGCGCCCGGCGCATGCCCAGTTCCTCGGCGACCGACGTGATGGAGCCGCGTACGGGGACCACCGCGCGGTCGGTGACGTCGGCGTCCTCGGCCTCGACCAGTTCGGCCATTTCGCTGGAGACCACCGAGTTCGGCGGCGGGGCGTCCTCGCCCGACCAGCCCGGCTCCAGGCGCAGGTCCTCGGCGTCGGTGGGCAGCAGGTCGCCCGGGCCCATGTCGCCGGGGCGCAGCCGCTCGCTCCACGGCACCCACTCGGGGGCGAGCAGGGCGTCGTCGCCGGGCAGCAGCACCGTTTCGTCGAGCGTGACGTTCTTCGCGCGGGAGGCGCGGGTCACGGTGACGGCCCAGCGCCAGCCCCGGTAGCCCGGTTCCTTGGACTCGAAGAAGTGGGTGACGACACGGTCGCCCTCCGCCACGGCGGAGACGTGCGCGCCCACCACTCCGGGGAAGGCGGCCTCCTCGGCCGCCGCGCGGGCGAGCTCTACCGCCTCGACGCACAGGCGGTCGGGGGTACGCGGGGTACGGCTTCGCGTCGTCGCAGCACTCACTGGTCTCGTTCTCTCCTACGCCGTCTCACGTGTGCGCCGTCCGTACTGTCGTCCACAACGACCCGTCGGTGCTGTCCGTACGTGGCGCGGGCGGAGCGGACCAGAGGGCCGCGTCGACGTCCGCACCCGATCGGACTCCGGGCGCACCTCACTGCAACCCATTCTGCGGGATCACGAAGAGGCGCGCGGCCAGGAGCAACCGCCGGTGGCGCGCTACGCACGCTACCTCCTCTTAAGCCTCGGGCACACATGCAAGGTCCGATTCGCGGACAAGCCACCGGCTCCGCGACGCGCCGGGAGGCGCCCACGAGGGCCCGGTGGGGCACTATGTCGAGTGTGGCACCCGCACGGTCGTCCGACGACGGCTCGGGACCGGCCAAGCGGGCCGGCCGGGCTGTCGGGCGTGCCCTGCACCTTCCGTTCACGGGTACGGCGCGCGGGATCCGGCGGGCCACGCACGCGCACGGGGCCGGGGAATCGGGCCTCGGCAGGCTGATCGAGCTGCACGCCATCAACGGCGCCGGCGACATGATGATCACGGTGGCGCTGGCCTCCACGGTGTTCTTCTCCGTGCCCACGGACGAGGCGCGCGGCCGCGTGGCCCTGTACCTGGCGATCACGATGGCCCCCTTCACCCTGCTGGCCCCCGTGATCGGGCCGCTGCTGGACCGGCTGCCGCACGGCCGCCGGGCGTCGATGGCGGCCGCGATGCTGGCCCGGGCGCTGCTGGCGCTGATCATGTCGGGCGCCGTGGAAACCGGGGGGATCCAGCTGTATCCGGCGGCACTGGGCGTGCTGGTCGCGTCCAAGTCGTACGGGGTGGTGCGCAGCGCGGTGGTACCGAGGCTGCTGCCGCCGAAATTCTCACTCGTCAAGGCGAACTCGCGGGTCACCCTGGCCGGCCTGCTGGCCACGGGCGTGGCGGCGCCGGTGGGCGCGGGACTGAACGCGATCGGGCCGCAGTGGCCGCTGTACGGGGCCTGCGTCATCTTCGTGTGGGGGGCCTTCGCGGCGTTCACGCTGCCGCACCGGGTGGACGAGGCGAAGGGCGAGCGCCGTGCGCGGCTGTCCACGCACGAGGCCCACTCGAAGCGGCCGGGCCTGCGGACGATCAGCCGCTCGGTGCTGTGCGGGCTGCTGGCGAACGCCTCGATGCGCGCGCTGTCCGGGTTCCTGATCTTCTTCCTGGCGTTCCTGCTGCGCGAGCATCCCCTGGAGGGGCAGAGCGCGGCGGTGTCGCTGGGCATCGTGGCCGTCGCGGCGGGCGTGGGCAACGCCTGCGGTACGGCGGTGGGCGCGTGGCTGCGGGCCCGCGCACCGGAGGTCATCATCGCGGCGGTGCTGTGCCTGACGCTCGCGGTCGCGGTGCTGGCGGCCGTCTTCTTCAGCGGGCTCTTCATGGCCGTACTGGGCGCGACGGCGGGCTTCTGCCAGGCGCTGGCAAAGCTCTCGCTGGACGCGATGATCCAGCGGGACGTGCCGGAGGCGGTGCGCACGTCGGCGTTCGCCCGATCGGAGACGCTGCTGCAGGTGGCGTGGGTGCTGGGCGGTGCGATCGGCATCGTCCTGCCGCTGAACGGCGTACTGGGCATGTCCGTCGCCGCGGCCATCGTCGCCTTCGGCACGACGATGGCCCTCCGCGGCGTCACCTCCGCCCCCCGCCATCACCAAGGCGCCTCCCGCCCCCGCGTGGCGTAACCCGCCCGCCCCCGGCACCGTTGCCGGGGCTCCGCCCCGTACGTGCGCTTCGCGCCCGCGCCCTCAAACGCCGGGCGGGCTGATATTCCAGCCCCGCCGGCGTTTGAGGCGCGGGGGCGATGGGGCAGAGCCCCCGCAACGGCGCCGCACCCGGCCGGGGCACGGTCACCCCGGCGGGAGCCACGCCGCAGGCCACTGGTACCCCATGCAGCGGCGCAGCCCAGGGGCCCGATAGCCTTCGGCTCATGACCGCACCGCTTTTCTCGGGTAGGGCCCGCCGCAGCGTCGCGGCCCTCGGAGCCGTGTCCGCCGGACTCCTCCTCCTCTCCGCCTGCGGCGGAGAAAAGCCGACCCCTCTGGCGACCGTGACGGTCGGCAGCTCGTCGGTGTCCGCCGAAGCCTCCTGCCACGGCGGCAAGGAGGCGCTCTCCGTGGAGGAGGTCCAGGAGTGCCTGACCAACCTCAAGGACCCCAAGACCATCGAGTACGCCCGTGGCGACACCCTGCGCCTCGGGGTCGAGCCTGAGGTCGTCGAGGACGGCAAGACGTGGTCGGCAGTGCTCGACGGCCAGCCGATCACCGAGCCCTCCTCGAACACGTACCGCAGCTTCCCGGGCGCCGACGTCTTCGCGACCGGCGGCCAGGGCGAGGCCCCGGCGGCGAAGAAGCTGGCCTTCCTGCAGATCGGCGAGGACGGCAAGCCGCTCGCCGTCTGGTCCTTCAACCTCAAGCTCAAGTAACCGGACGGCACCGGTGCGCGCGCTCGTCGTGACCGCGGTGGTGGCGGAGGCCGACTCCGTCTCCACCGGTCTGACCCCTCATCCGGACGCTCCCGGTCCTGAGCCGCGCACCCTCCCCGGCAGGTACCTCATCACCCGCCGGGACCTTCCGGGCATCGCCTTCGACGTGCTCGTCGGGGGCGTCGGGCCGGCGGCCGCCGCCGCCGGCACCGCCACCGCCCTGGCCCTCGCCGACTACGAGCTCGTCGTCTGCGCCGGCATCGGCGGCGGGTTCGATCCCGCCGCCCCGCTCGGCTCCCTGGTGGTCGCGGACGCGATCGTCGCCGCCGACCTGGGCGCCGAGACCCCCGAGGGCTTCCTCGACGTGAGCGCGCTGGGCTTCGGCCGCAGCGTGCACCTGCCGCCCGCCGAACTCGCCGCGCGCGCCGCCGAGGCGACCGGGGCGCTGCTCGCGCCCGTGCTGACCGTCTCCACCGTCACCGGGACCGCCGCCCGGGCCGCCGAGCTCACCGCCCGGCACCCGATGGCCGGGGCCGAGGCCATGGAGGGGTTCGGGGTCGCGGAGGCGGCGGCCGCGCACGGGCTGCCCGTGCTGGAGATCCGCGCCGTGTCCAACGCCGTGGGCCCGCGCGACCGTGCCGCCTGGCGGATCGGGGACGCGCTGGCCGCGCTCACCGCCGGCTTCCGCGTGCTGGGCCCCGTACTCGCGAACTGGGGAGAACGCCATGAGCACCGGTGAACCGCTGAAGATCGCCTACTCGCCCTGCCCGAACGACACCTTCGTCTTCGACGCCTGGGCGCACGGCCGGGTCCCGGGCGCGCCCGCCCTCGACGTCACCTTCGCGGACATCGACCTCACCAACGGCATGGCCGAGCGCGGCGAGCTGGACGTGCTGAAGGTGTCGTACGCCGTGCTGCCGTGGGTGCTGGAGGAGTACGCGCTGCTGCCGTGCGGCGGTGCGCTCGGGCGCGGCTGCGGGCCTCTGGTGCTGACCCGTGAGCCGGGCCTGGACCTGGCGGGGAAGACGGTCGCGGTGCCGAGCGAGCGCTCCACCGCCTACCTGCTGTTCCGGCTGTGGGCGGCGGACGTCCTGCCCGAGGGCGTCGGCAAGGTGGTCGTGCTGCCGTTCCACGAGATCATGCCGGCGGTGCGCGACGGCCGGGTGGACGCCGGACTGGTCATCCACGAGGCCCGGTTCACCTATCAGGACTACGGGCTGCACTGCCTGGCCGACATGGGCGGGCACTGGGAGTCCACGACCGGCCTGCCAATCCCGCTCGGCGCGATCATCGCGAAGCGCACGCTGGGTGCGGAGCGGCTGCACGCGCTGGCCGAGTCGGCCCGTACATCGGTCCGGATGGCCTGGGACGACCCGGAGGCCTCCCGCCCGTACGTGCGCGCCCACGCGCAGGAGCTGGACCCGGCCGTCGCCGACCAGCACATCGGGCTCTACGTCAACGAGTTCACCGCCGACCTCGGCGACTCCGGCTACGCGGCGGTGCGCGGGCTGCTGACCCGGGCGGCGGCGGAGGGGCTGGTACCGGCCATCGCGCCCGGCGCGCTGGCCTTCCCGTAGTCCCTGCCACCCCTCGCACGACCGCGCCCGCCCTTTCGAGTGGCGGGGCGCAGGTGTGCGTACGACGGTCAGACGTCCAGCTGGTCGGCCACCGCGCGGAGCAGTCCGGCGATCTTCGTGCCGTGCACCTTGTCGGGGTAGCGGCCGCGCTCGAGCATCGGGGTGATGTTCTCCAGCAGGGTGGTGAGGTCCTGCACGATCGAGGCGAGCTCGTCGGGCTTGCGTCGCTGGGCTGCCGCCACGGACGGCGCCGGGTCCAGTACCGTCACCGAAAGTGCCTGGTCACCGCGTTGTCCGGCGACGACGCCGAACTCGACCCGCTGACCGGGCTTGAGGGCATCGACCCCGGCAGGGAGCACCGACGAGTGGACGAAGACGTCTCCGCCGTCGTCGCGGGAGAGAAAGCCGAAGCCCTTCTCACTGTTGAACCACTTGACCTTGCCGGTAGGCACGTCCGTCCTCTGTCCTTGTGCTCGTCGGGGGTCCGAAGGGCCGCGAACGGCTCCGGACAACAGCGCAGCGGGCCATGTGTGACCCGCCACCTCAAGGCTAATGGTCGGGGGCCGGGTGACAAGACGTTCCCCGGTCCTTCGCGGTCGGCTGCTTCGGCCAGGGAACTACCCTGGTGAGGTGACTGTTACTCCTCATTCAGACGAAGCGCGGCCCGGCGACGGACTGGTCAAGGCCGGCGGCATCGTGTTCATCGCGGGGGCCGTGGCCACGCTCGCGACGATGGCTCCGCTGTTCCTCGACGTCGATCCGTTCCCGCCGTACGCGTGGGCGGTGTGCATGCTCATGGGCGTCGGCTTCGCCATCTCCGCGGCGGGCGTGCTCCGCTCGGCCGCGGCGCAGCGCAGGGCGGCCCGGGCCTCACAGGCCTGAGCCGGGGGCTGCGCGGCGGCCGAACCGGGGGCTTGGCCTCGCGAGCCTGAGCCCGGTTCCGTTCAGACGGGCTGTGCGGCGATGTACTGCGCGAGCCACTCGGGCAGCGCGGTCAGGTCCGGCAGCACCACGTCCGCGCCCGCCGCGCGCAGTTCGGGCTCCGGGCACGGGCCGGTCGGCACCGCCACGGACAGCGCACCGGCCGTACGGGCCCCGCGTACGTCGCCCACGTGGTCGCCGACGTAGACCTGCGCGCCGTACTCGCGCAGCGCGCCGGCCTTGGCCTCCGCCCAGAGCCAGCCGATGACCGCGTCCGGCTCGATGCCGAGGTGCGCCAGGTGCAGCCGGGCGTTGGGCTCGTGCTTGGCCGTGACGACGATCGCGCGGCCGCCGAGCGCCTGGACGGCCTCGATCGCCTCGCGGGCGCCCGGCATCGCCGGGGTCGGCTCGATGGCGTACGCGGGGTAGATCTCGCGGTAGCGGTCCGCCACGGCCGGGATCTCGGCCTCCGGGAACCAGTACGCGAGCTCCTCGTCCAGCGGCGGGCCCAGACGCGTGACCGCCTCGTCGGCGTCGATGAACGTGCCCGTCTCGGCCGACAGGGCGTGGTAGGCGGCCCTGATGCCCGGACGGGAGTCGATGAGGGTCATGTCGAGGTCGAAGCCGACGGTGAGGTTCATACGAACCATTGTGCCGAGGCGGAGTGACAGGAGGCCGACACCGGACCTACAACGGGGAAACGGACGCTCAGGGTGGACCTCCTCGCGCACCGGCACGCCGACCGGCCACCGTTGCCCGAACACGCCGAGCTGCGCGTCACCCTGCTCGCCGCACTGGCCGAACTGCCGCCGCGGGCCCGGGCCATGGTCGTCCTGCGCTACCGGGAGGACCTCAGCGTCGAGACCGTCGCCCAGCTCCGCCCCGCCGCACCATCCAGCCCCGCCGGCGCTTGAGGCACGGGGGCCCGGGGCGGAGCCCCGATCTTCCAGCCCCGCCGGCGTTTGAGGCGCGGGGTCCGGGGCGGAGCCCCGGGAGCCCGGGCAAGGCCCGGCCCCGCCCCTCAGCGTCGGCGGGCCCGCCACACCAGGTAGACCACGGAGGCGAGCGCGGCGCCGCGCAACAGCCACGGCCGCATCCCGTGCAGGGCCCCGCTCAGCTGCTCGTCGGCCAGCGTCTCGCCCCACCTGCCGTTCATCCGGCCCCACAGCCACACCGCCGCCCCCGCGAGGACCACGCCGGGCGGGCCGAAGACGGCCCACTTCCGCTCGGCCGGCCGCAGCACGCGCGAGGCGTACGGCAGGAGCCAGCCGACGACCAGCAGCAGCCAGTACCCGGTGACCACGCCGACGACGAGGATGGCCGCGGCCAGCAGCAGGAGGGCGTTCGGGCGCGGCCGGGCCGGGGCCGCGGCCGTCTCCTCCGGCTGCGCGGCGGCGGCCTCCCTCCCGGCCCGCCGCCGCTCGCGCAGGAACCGTACGAGGCTCCGCGCTCCCGACGGCGCGGGCCCGGGCATGGCCTGCTCCTCCTTCCCGGTCCCGTCGGCCTGTTCCTCCGCCTCCTCCTTGAAGAGGTCCGGGATCTCGATGCCGCCCGCGAAGCCCTCGGCCTGCGGGCCCGAGCCGTACGCGGCGGGGGACATCCGCCACCAGTCGGGCTCGGCCCCGCCGGACTGGCCCAGCTCGTCGAGCCCGGCCAGGTGCGGCGGCACGTTCTCGGGCTCCGCCGCCGGCCGCGGCGCGGACGTGCCCGGGCGGCGGAGGCGGCCGGGGGCGCGCTGCGCGGGTACCGACGCGCCCGGGGCGGAGGGCGCGGCGGGCCCCGGGGCGGGGGCGGCGGAGCCCTGCCGGGAGCCGAGGGTGTCCAGGACCTCCTCCGGCGTGCCGATCCGCTCCAGGATGCGGCGTACGGCCGCCGGGGTCTCCGGTTCGTACTTGGCGCGCCGACGGTCGATCTCGTCCCGCAGCCCCGCCACCAGCCGCATCCGGTCGCCGGAGGAAAGCTGCCGCCGCTGGGCCAAGTCCCCGACGCGGCTCAGATATTCGTAGACCAGCTGGTCGCTTTCGATCCCCATGCCCCGGCTCCTCCCGTACCGCCCACCCGAAAGGTAGCGCGTGCGCCCGTGGAGCCGCCGCGGGCACAGCGGATACCGTTGGCCGGATGGGGACCGGCCGACTGACCGGCCGACGCGACCAGGAGGCGACTGTGCCCGAGGCAAGCACTGCCGGGGGATCCGGCGCAAGCGGAGCCCCGCGCTCCCTCGCCGAGGCGCTGCGCGCCCGCGACGACGCGGCGCTCGCCACCCTGCTGCACACGCGCCCGGACCTGCTCGGTCCGGTGCCCGGCGACGTGACGCAGCTGGCCACCCGCGCCGGCACCCGGGCCTCGGTGGTGCGGGCGCTGGAGCGCCTGGACCGCTTCACGCTGCAGACGGCCGAGGCGCTCGCCGTGGCCCCGGACCCGTGCCCGTACCCGGTGCTGGAGTCGCTGCTGACCGGCGAGGAGGGCACCACCGGTGAGGACAACGGCGCCCGCGCCGCACTCCCCCGAGCCCTGGGCACCCTGCGCGACCAGGCCCTGGTGTGGGGCGACGACGACCGGCTGCGCCTGGTGCGCACCGCCCGCGAGCTGCTCGCGCCCTCCGCACAGCGGCCTTCCCCGACCGGCCTCGGGCCCACCGTCGCCGAAGCCACGTCCGGCATGTCCCCGACCCGGATCCAGGAGATCGTGGCGGCGGCCGGGCTGCCCGCGACGCATGACCCGGTGTCCGCGGTCTCGGCGCTGACCGGACTGTTCACCGACCCGGAGCGGATGTCCGCGCTGCTGGACGAGGCTCCGGCGGAGGCGCACCAGGTGCTGGGGCGGCTCGTGTGGGGGCCTCCGTACGGGGAGGTGACCCCGAATCCGACCGCGCCCGTGCGCTGGCTGCGCGACCGGGGCCTGCTGCTGCCCGCGACGGCGCGGACCGTCGTCCTGCCCCGCGAGGTGGCACTGCACCTGCGCGGCGGGCTCGCGCACCGGGACACCGCGCCGGTGGCTCCGCCGGTGCCCGTACACCGCGAGCACCGTCCACAGCTTGTGGACGCGAACGCCGCCGGGCAGGCGCTGGCCGCGCTGTCCACCGTCGAGGAACTGGTGAAGTCCTGGGAGCACGCCGCTCCGCTGGTGCTGCGGGTGGGCGGGCTCTCCGTACGGGACCTGAAGCGGGCGGCGGCCACCCTGGACACGACCGAGCCGTCGGCCGCGTTCTGGATCGAACTCGCCTACGCGGCCGGGCTGCTGGCCAGTGACGGGGAGGCGGACGAGCGGTACGCGCCCACTCCCGCCTTCGACGACTGGTGCGAGCTCCCTCCCGCCGAACGGTGGACGGCGCTGGTGGAGGCCTGGCTGCCCGCCACCCGCACGTCCGGCCTGGTCGGCGAGCAGGACGCCAAGGGACGCACGCTGTCCACGCTCGGCCCCGACCTCGACCGCTCCGCCGCCCCCGAGGTGCGCCGGCGCGTCCTGGAACTCCTCGCCGCCCTGCCGGAGGGCGGGTCGCCCGACGCGCAGGCCGTGCTGGACCGGCTCGCGTGGGAACGCCCCGTACGCGGTACGAGCGATCTGCGCACCCGCCTCGCACGCTGGGCACTGACCGAGGCGGAGGTCCTCGGCGTGACCGGCCGGGGCGCCCTGTCCGGGCCCGGCCGGGCCCTGCTCGCGCACGAGGACCCGGCGCCGCTGCTGGCACCCCTCCTCCCCGAACCGGTGGACCACGTCCTGCTCCAGGCCGACCTGACGGCGGTGGCCCCCGGCCCGCTGCGCCGGCCGCTCGGGGACACCCTGGCGGTGCTGGCGGACGTGGAGTCCAAGGGCGGGGCGACGGTCTACCGCTTCACGCCCGGCTCGGTGCGCCGGGCCCTGGACGCCGGGCACGCCGCCGCCGACCTGCACGCCTTCCTCAAGGAACACAGCCGCACCCCGGTCCCGCAGCCCCTCGCCTACCTCATCGACGACGTGGCCCGGCGCCACGGCCACCTGCGCGTCGGCGCGGCCTCCGCATACGTCCGCTGCGACGACGACGCGATGCTCGGCGAGATCCTCGCCGACAAGCGCTCGGCGGGTCTCGGGCTGCGCCGCCTCGCCCCCACCGTCCTGGCCGCGCAGGCCGAACCCACCACCCTGCTGGAGGGGTTGCGGGCGATGGGGTACGCGCCGGCCGCGGAGTCCCTGACCGGCGACGTCCTGGTGGCGCGGGCCGACGCCCACCGTGCACCGGCGCGCTCGGCGCCCGTACCGGTGCCGGACGGCCCGCCGGTACCGGACGCGACGCTGCTGGGAGCGGCCGTACGGGCGATCCGCGCGGGCGACCTCGCGGCGACGGCGGTCCGCAAGGAACCCGCGCCGTCCACCGGCGCACCGGGCGAACTCCCGCGCACGAGCGCGGCGGAAACCCTGGCGACCGTACAGGCGGCGGCCCTGACCGGCTCGGCGGTGTGGATCGGCTACGTGAACGCGGACGGCGCGGCCAGCCAGCGCGTCATCGCCCCGGTCCGCGTGGAGGGCGGCTTCGTCACGGGCTACGACCACACGGCGGACGAGGTCCGCACCTACGCCCTCCACCGCATCACGGGCGTAGCAGAACTGGCAGAGGACCAGGTCTAGCCGATCCAGCCCCGCCGGCGTTCGAGGCGCGGGGTCCGGGCCAGAGCCCCGACCTTCCACCCCCGCCGCACCATCCAGCCCCGCCGCACCATCCAGCCCCGCCGGCGTTTGAGGCGCGGGGTCCGGGGCGGAGCCCCGATCTTCCAGCCCCGCCGGCGTTTGAGGCGCGGGGTCCGGGGCGGAGCCCCGATCTTCCAGCCCCGCCGGCGTTTGAGGCGCGGGGGCCCGGGGGCGGCGCCCCTGGTGGTCCCCCGGACGCCGGGAAGGCGCCGCACCCGCAGCGAAAACCGCTGGCAGGCCGCAAGGCCATCCCGCACGCTGAGGCCATGTCAGCGCCCGTACCCACCCACCAGATCCGCGCCTCGCACACCGACACCACCATCACCGTCTACCAGGCCTACGCCCCCCGCCTGGGGGACCCGGCGGCTCGCGACGGCCGCTTCCCGCCCGCCTGGAAGCGGGAGCGGATGACGTGGATCAAGCCCTCGTTCCTGTGGATGATGTACCGCTGCGGCTGGGCGACCAAGGCCGACCAGGAGACCGTGCTCGCCGTCGAGATCACCCGTGAGGGCTTCGACCGGACCCTTGGCGAGGCCTGCCTCTCCCACTACGAGCCGGGCGTGCACGCGGACCGGGCCGCTTGGAAGGAGTCCCTGCGCGAGGCGCCCGCCCGGGTCCAGTGGGACCCGGAGCGCGACCTGCACCTGAACCCGCTGCCGTACCGCTCGCTCCAGCTGGGCCTGTCCGGCCCGGCCTCGCGCGCGTACGCCGACGAGTGGACGGTCTCGATCCGCGATGTGACCCCGCTGGCCCGGCAGGTCCACGGCCTGCTCCGGTCCGGCGAAGCCGAGGCGGCCCGCGCCCTGCTCCCGGTGGAGACGCCCTACCCGTCGGGCCCGCTGGAGCACCTCCGGACGGGAGCGGCGGTCAGTCCCGGATGAGGAGGACGACGAATCCCGCGACGACGCCCACCAGCAGGGCGAGCCAGGAGTAGCGCGGCCGCGACTCGCGCAGAACCGGGAGGTAGTGGTCGGCGGCGAAGCGGCCCGGGCCGGTGAGGGTGAGGGCGACGACCCCGGCGAAGAGGAGCACTTCGAGTTCCACGCCCTTGGGCGGGAAGTAGGCGCTCAGGCCGCGGAGGTCGAGGACGTTGATGAAGATGCCGGTCAGGGCGGCGCCGGCGAGCGGGGTGAGCAGGCCGAGGGCGAGACCGAGGCCGCCCAGGGTCTCGGACAGTCCGGCGATGACGGCCATGGCGTCCCCCGCGGGATAGCCGGCCATCGTGAAGCCCTTGCCGGTCGCGGTGAGGCCCGGGCCGCCGAACCAGCCGAAGAGCTTCATGGTGCCGTGGCCGACCATGCTGAGGCCGACGACAAGCCGGAGCACGAGCAGGCCGGTGTCGTGGGTGGCGGTGGCGGTGGTGGCATTGGCAGGGGCCGAGGCGGCACGGAAGAGCGCCTGGTCCCGTCGTTCATGCGTCATGAGCGTCCGTTCTACGTCGCCTGTGAGCGACGGCCACCGTATGACGCCCGTTCGCGACGACCCGGCCGCAACGTCGCCGGTCCCCGTCGACGACCCGTTCGGCCGCAGGCCCGCCACCGGCCCGGCTCACCTGGCCGCGTAGTCGATCAGCCCCGGGTCGAACGGCCACACCTCGCAGAGCCACCCCTGCACGGCCTCGTACAGGGTCACGTCGAGCGGCGCCCGGTCGGCGCGCACCCACGAGCTGACGTGGATCCGGCCGGGCGCCTCCTTGGCCGGGTGGATGTACAGGCACCCGATGACGTCGTCACCGTCCAGCACGCTGTACGTGAACCCGGTCCGGGCCTCGAAGTCCCGCGCATGGCGCACCAGGTCGGCGCGGTTGGCCTCCGGGGACATGCCCTCCAGCGGCGGCCAGTTCCTCCCCTGGAACCCCGGCGTGGCCCGGACGTGCGCGATGCTGCCGCTCCAGGCGGCGAGGTCGCGCTCGTTGTGCCGCTCGCCGAGCGGCTCCAGCCGGAAGCCGTCCGCCACGAGGGTCTGCGGCACCTCGAAGCCGGCGGGCACGAAGGTCTGCTGATCATGGTTCATGCCCGGACCGTACGCGCCCGCGCCGCCAGCGTCAGCAGCTTTTCCACCGGCCACTGGTCGTCGACGTGCTCCCCGTACGACCTGGCGAGGACCGTCCCGTCGGGCGCGATCAGGAAGTCCGCGGGCAGCCCGAGCCGCCCGCCGGCCTGGGTCCGCGACGGCGCCTTCTGCCGCCCCCGCAACAGTTCGACCGCGCCGAGGGCGACCGCCCGCAGTACCGGCCCCCAGGCGCGCGGGCTCAGCAGGGAGCGGTAGGACGACTCGACGCCGAATGCGGCGTACAGCCGCTTGTCCGGGTCGGCGATCACCGCGAACGGCAGCCCGGCCACGTGCGCGCGCAGCTCGTCGGCGCCGGAGTGGAAGACCACCACCTCGCGGATGCCGGCCGCCTCGATCTCCGCGTGCCGCCGCACCACCGAGCGCAGGTGCAGATGGCAGACGGGGCAGCCGGCGAACCGGCGGAACTGCAGGTGGACGAGCCGCTCGGGATCCGGGACGGCGACGGACGAGCCGTCCGTGACGGCGGTGAGGACGCGGGTGCGGACGAGGGAACCGGTGTCGAGCTGCACGAGGACCTCCACAAGGTCACGGGCGACGAGGCGGCGAGGCGGGGCGCGGCGGAGCGGGGCGGCGGCGACGGGGCCACGCGGGCCCCTCCGTAGGCGTATGCCGTACACCTAACAGCGTAGGCGTATGTCGTACGCTGTCAACCACCATGCCGCGCCCCCGCTCTCTCACCCAGGACCAACTGGCCGCCGCAGCCCTCGCCGTGATCGACCGTGAGGGGCTCCCGGGGCTGTCCATGCGGGCCGTCGCCGTCGAACTCGGCATCAGCACCATGGCCCTGTACCGGTACGTCCAGGACCGCGGGGAACTCGAAGCCCTCGTCGTCGAACTCGTCCTCAGCGCCGTCGACAGCACCCTGCCGCCCCCGTCCGCCGGACCCTGGCGGGCGCGGGTCACCCTCCTCGTCGACCGGCTGCGGGACACCGCCGGCGCGCACCCCGCCGTCCTGCCGCTCACCTTCACCCACCGGCACCGCTCCCCCTGCGTACTGCGCTGGGGCGAGACCGTCCTCGGGGTGCTCACCGAGGCCGGACTGGGGGCCGAGGAGCGGATCATCGCCCTGCGCGCCCTCCTCGCCTACGTGATCGGCGCGATCCAGCAGGAACACCTCGGTGCCCTCTCCGGAGCGGGCACCGCCGCCATCGCCGACCTCCCGGCGGACGCGTTCCCGTACCTGACCGAAGCCGCCCGCGGCGCCCGCTCCCTCACCCCGGACCGCGAGTTCCACGGCGGCCTCGCCCTGCTCCTGGCCGGCCTGGACCAGCCCTAGACCCGCGCCCGGCGCTCCCGAAACGGCACCGGCAGCGGTCCCGCGCCCCGAGAACCACCCGGCCCACCCGGCGATGCGGCAGACTGGCGGTTTGGCCGCCCGCGCCCGGGCGGCCGTCTCACCGCCGGAAAGGGACGCGCGTGAACGGACCGCTCATCGTCCAGAGCGACAAGACCCTCCTGCTCGAGGTCGACCACGAGCTCGCCGGAGCCGCGCGCCGCGCCATCGCTCCGTTCGCCGAGCTGGAGCGGGCCCCCGAGCACATCCACACCTACCGGATCACCCCGCTCGGCCTGTGGAACGCCCGGGCCGCCGGTCACGACGCCGAGCAGGTCGTCGACGCGCTCGTCGAGTACTCCCGCTACCCCGTCCCGCACGCGCTGCTCGTCGACGTGGCCGAGACCATGGCGCGCTACGGCCGCCTCACCCTCTCCAAGCACCCCGTGCACGGCCTGGTCCTGACCAGCACCGACCGGCCCGTGCTGGAGGAGATCCTGCGGTCCAAGCGGATCGCCCCGCTCGTCGGTGCGCGGCTCGACGCCGACACCGTGGCCGTGCACCCTTCCGAGCGCGGGCAGATCAAGCAGACGCTGCTCAAGCTGGGCTGGCCGGCCGAGGACCTCGCCGGTTACGTGGACGGCGAGGCGCACCCGATCGAACTGGCCGAGGACGGCTGGGCGTTGCGCCCGTACCAGCAGCAGGCCGTCGAGGGCTTCTGGCACGGCGGCTCCGGTGTGGTCGTGCTGCCCTGCGGCGCCGGCAAGACGCTGGTGGGCGCCGGGGCCATGGCGATGGCCAAGGCGACCACGCTGATCCTGGTCACGAACACCGTCTCGGCCCGCCAGTGGAAGCACGAGCTGGTCAAGCGGACCTCGCTGACGGAGGAGGAGATCGGTGAGTACTCCGGCACCCGCAAGGAGATCCGGCCCGTCACGATCGCCACGTACCAGGTCCTGACGACCAAGCGGAAGGGCGTCTACCCGCACCTGGAGCTCTTCGACTCCCGGGACTGGGGCCTGATCGTCTACGACGAGGTGCACCTGCTGCCCGCGCCGGTCTTCAAGTTCACCGCCGACCTGCAGGCCCGCCGCCGGCTCGGCCTGACGGCCACCCTCGTGCGCGAGGACGGGCGGGAGTCGGACGTCTTCTCGCTCATCGGGCCGAAGCGGTTCGACGCGCCCTGGAAGGAGATCGAGGCACAGGGCTACATCGCGCCGGCGGACTGCGTCGAGGTCCGCGTGAACCTCACGGAGTCGGAGCGGCTCGCGTACGCGACCGCCGAGACGGAGGAGAAGTACCGCTTCTGCGCGACGACGGCGACGAAGCGGAAGGTCACGGAGGCGCTGGTGCGCAAGCACCGGGGCGAACAGACCCTCGTCATCGGCCAGTACATCGACCAGCTCGACGAGCTCGGCGAGCACCTGGACGCCCCCGTCATCAAGGGCGAGACCTCCAACGCGCAGCGCGAGAAGCTCTTCAACGCGTTCCGCGAGGGCGAGATCAGCGTGCTGGTCGTGTCGAAGGTCGCGAACTTCTCCATCGACCTGCCGGAGGCCACGGTCGCCATCCAGGTGTCGGGCACCTTCGGCTCCCGCCAGGAGGAGGCGCAGCGCCTGGGCCGCGTCCTGCGGCCGAAGGCGGACGGCCACGAGGCGCGCTTCTACTCGGTCGTCGCGCGCGACACGATCGACCAGGACTTCGCGGCGCACCGCCAGCGTTTCCTGGCCGAACAGGGGTACGCCTACCGGATCATGGACGCCGACGAGCTGCTGGCGAGCGACTGAGCACGGACCCGCCGCCCGCCCTGCGGGGCGCGGGCTGTGGCCGTCAGCAGGGCCGGCAGGGGGACGCACCGGACCCACAGGGCCGGCCGGTCCGGTAGCGGGGCGCGGTCGGCGGCGGGTAGCTGCCGGGTCCAGCAGGCGGCCGAGTCCTACGGGAGGACCAGCAGCCCGAGCAGCTTCGGTACCGTCGAGGGCGGCCGGCGCGGTCGGTCCGGCCCGGACGCGGCGGGTCGCCAGCAGGTACGGGACGAAGGCCGCCGGGATGCGGGTGATCCCGGCGGCGATGCCCAGCGCGAAACCCTTGCCGAGCGCGGCGCCCGGCCGGCCGAGGTCCCACAGGACCGGGCAGGCGAGCAAGGCGGGCAGCCGAGGTCGTCGGTGGTGGGCGGGGTGCTCGCTCAGCGGCGTATGACGCCCGCGTCCTCGGCGTATTCGCCGAGGACGACGACGCTCACGGCGGCCGCCGCGAAGATCTTGGCCGCCTGCAGTGCGCGGCCGAGGGGGCGGCGCGGGCGGGCGTCGGAGAGGGAGGTGGAGCCGCGCGGGCGGCCACCCTGGACCGGGGTGAAGGTTGCGGTGCTCATGTATCCATGGTGCGTTTGCGCCACGCGGATCACATCGCTCTGGGGGCGTAACCCCGGGCCCCGCGGCCTCCTCCTCCCGGCCCATGCCGACCCCTAGGGACCTCCCTGAGGTATGACACTCCCCGGTATGACACCCGTACGGCGGTCCCGTACGGAGGGGGACTTCCGAGGGACTTTCGCGGCGGACTTTCGGGGGACCCTTTCCCAGGCCTTCCGGCTGCCCCCGGCAATCCCGCCGTCCGTTTCAATTCGTTCGCGCCGCCGCGCCGCCGCCGTTAGAATCTCCGCTCTTGCCAGCCTCCCACCGCCTCATCGGGGAGAGCCGCCCCCCGGCCGGAACCGGCGGGCTTCTGTTCCGTACCAGCAGCTGGAGGCCGTCCCGTGCCCGCGCACGCCCCCGAGTCCGACCCGCTCGCCCGCGAACGGGCCCACCTCTCCGCCTCGCGCTCCGCCCTGCGCGCCATGCGCGAGGACGTCGAAGCCCTCGACATCCGCGACGTCACCGCGAACTGGGTCAACGCGATCGTCCTCCAGGCCCAGATCGACGACCGCATCAAGGCCCTCGCCGACCTCTCCCACACCCCCCTCTTCTTCGGCCGGCTGAACTACCTGCACGCACCCGGCGCCGAGCTCGCCGAGGGCGCGGAGGGCGAGCAGTTCTACATCGGCCGCCGCCACGTCCACGACGCCGACGGCGATCCGATGGTCATCGACTGGCGCGCGCCCGTCTCCCAGCCGTTCTACCGGGCTTCCAAGACCGACCCGCAGGACATCGCGCTGCGCAGGCGCTTCGGCTACACCGGCGGTGAGCTGACGGCGTACGAGGACGAGCACCTGTCCGACCCCGCCGAGGCCGCCGCCGTGAGCAAGCTGCTCCAGCAGGAGATCGAGCGCCCGCGCGTCGGCCCCATGCGGGACATCGTCGCGACGATCCAGCCCGAGCAGGACGAGATCGTCCGCTCCGGCCTGTCCGGTTCCGTCTGCGTGCAGGGCGGCCCCGGCACCGGGAAGACCGCCGTCGGCCTGCACCGAGTCGCGTACCTCCTCTACGCGCACCGCGACCGGCTCGCCCGCACGGGCACGCTCGTCATCGGGCCGAACCGTTCCTTCCTGCACTACATCGAGCAGGTCCTGCCGGCGCTGGGCGAGCTGGAGGTCAAGCAGGCCACCGTCGACGACCTGGTCGCCCGCGAGGGTCTGGAGGTACACGGCACGGACGCCGCCGAAACCGCCGTGGTCAAGGGCGACGCCCGGATGGCGGAGGTGCTGCGCCGCGCGCTCGTCTCGCACGTCAGCGCGCCGACCGAGCCGTTGATGGTGGTGCGCGGTTCGCGCCGCTGGCGGGTGCCCGCGTACGAGATCGCCGAGATGGTCGAGGAGCTGCAGAACCGCGACATCCGCTACGGCGCGGCCCGGGACGCGCTGCCGCAGCGGATCGCGCACGCGGTGCTCGTACGGATGGAGCAGGCGGGCGAGGCGCCGGACGACCGCGTGCAGGACGCGGTGGCCCGCAACGCGGCGGTGAAGGCCGCGGTCAAGGCGGTCTGGCCGCCCGTCGAGCCGGCGAAGCTGGTCCTGCGCCTCCTGTCCGACCCCGACTTCCTCGCGCTGCACGCGGCGGACGTCCTCACCGCGGACGAGCAGAAGCTGCTCCTGTGGCCGAAGCCGTTCCGCAGCGTGAAGTCGGCGAAGTGGTCGGCGGCGGACCTGGTGCTGATCGACGAGGCCGCCGACCTGGTGGAGCGGACGCATTCGCTGGGCCACGTCGTGGTCGACGAGGCCCAGGACCTGTCGCCGATGCAGTACCGGGCCGTGGGCCGGCGCTGCACGACGGGCTCGGCGACGGTCCTCGGCGACCTCGCGCAGGGCACCACCCCGTGGGCCACGCGCAGCTGGGACGAGGCCCTGACCCACATGGGCAAGCCGCAGGCCGTGCTGGAGGAGCTGACGGCGGGGTTCCGCGTGCCGCGCGAGGTGATCGCGTACGCCTCCCGCCTGCTGCCGTCGATCTCCCCGGGGCTGGCCCCGGTTTCCTCGGTCCGCGAGACCCCGGGCTCGCTGCGGATCTCGCAGAGCTCGGACCTGACGGCGGACGTGGTGGCGGCCTGCCGCGCGTCGCTCGCCCACGAGGGGTCGATCGGGCTGATCGCGGCGGACGCGCGGATCCCCGCGCTGGCGGAGGCCCTGCTGGCGGCGGGCCTGCCGTACCTGTCGCCGGGCGAGGAGACCACGGCCGACTCCCGGCTGACCCTGGTCCCGGCCTCTCTGGCGAAGGGTCTGGAGTACGACTACGTGGTCCTGGACGAACCCGCGGCCGTCGTCGACGGCGAACCGGACGAACGCACGGGCCTGCGCCGCCTGTACGTCTGCCTCACCCGAGCCGTCTCAGGCCTCACGGCCCTCCACGCGGCCCCCCTCCCGACCGCCCTGTCCTGACCCGCGGCTCCCGCGGCTCCCACGGCGGGCCTACGGACCCGTGACGTCCTGCAGCAGGTCCGCCAGTACCTTGCCCGCCAGCGAGCTGAGCACGGTGGTCCCGACCGCCAGGACGCGGCGCGGCCACTTCGACCGTGCGGCGGGTGCTGCGGGGGCCTCGGGGACGGCGGGGACGGCGGGTGCCGCCGGGGCGGCCGGCACTGCGGGGACGGCGTCCTGCTCCTGCGGCCGATTCCGCGCGACTGCGTTCCAGTGCATCGAACTCTCCTTGTCCGAGGGGGCGTTGAGCCCACAATGGAACCGTCGGCGCTGCGGAGTGATGCTCGCCGCGATGCAGCTGGAGTGCTCTCGTCCGTGATGCATTTCCGATGCATCACGGATGCCGGAGGCCCCGCCCGCCCGACCGGGGGGGCCACAGTGGGGGAGGGTTCATGGCGCACCAGGTTCCCAATCAACGCCTGCGACAGACCAGGGAGTCGAGGAATGAGAGCAGAGAGGAGTTCGCTGCCGCGATCCGCCGGATGGGCAGCGACATCGGCGAGAACGTCGGCTGCACCAAGCGCCATGTCGCCGCTTGGGAGGACGGGGAGATCACCTGGCCGCGTCCGGTCTACCGGCGGATCCTCTCGGCCCTGCTCGGCCTGTCCCCCACCGAGCTCGGGTTCGCCCCCAGGAACGGCCCGGACTCCGCGGCCCGCGCGCCGGCGCCCGCACCGGCCCCAGCGGCGGGCGGAGGTGGGGACGTGCTGGACCGCAGGGCCTTCACTGCCGGGATGATCGGCGGCGTCATGCCGCTGGCCGGAGGCCGTGGGCGGGAGCCCTTGCCCTCCCTCCTGGACGTCGGGGCGGACGTGCGCCTCGTGCCGGCCCAGTTGAGCGCACTGGAGCAGCGCGTCGGCGGCGCCGCCGTCCTCGACCTGGCGACGACGCAGCTGAAGATGTTCCAGCACCTTTCGCGGCTCACGGAACGCTCGGGCACCCGGGAGGGCCGGGAGCTCCTGTCGACGATCGGCTGGATCGGCAGGATCGCCGCGTGGAGCGCGTTCGACTCCGGCGACCCGAACCTGGCACGGGTGCTGTTCGGCGAGGCGCGCTCGTACGCCCTGATGTCCGGGGACTCGCTGCTGCTCGCCGACCTGGCGAACCTGCTGTCCCACCAGGAGCTGTACCTGGGCAATCCGTCGGGCGCCCTTTCGATCATCGCCACCGTGCACCGCGAGGCTTCCGACGAGCTCTCGCACCCGAAGGTGCGGGCACTGTTCCGGATCCGTGAAATGCAGGCGCGCGCCCTGCTCAAGGACGCCGCAGGGGTACGGGAATGCGAGCGCGAGGCCTTCTCCCTGTTCGAGATGTCCGAGCGGCACCCCGACGAACTGTGGTGGCTCGGGTTCCTGTCCCGGGGTGAGACCAGCCGGCAGCTCGGCAGCGCCTATCTCGATCTGGGGGAGCCCGCGCGGGCCGAACGGTTCCTCCGCGAGTCCGCCGACGTCTCGCGTGCCGACTTCACGCGCAACGACACCTACTGGCGGATCCGGCTGGCGCAGTCCCTGGCCCTGCTGGGCGAGAACGACGAGGCGGCCGCCCTCGCCCAAGACGTCCTGCACCACTACTGGGTCGACGGATCCGGGCGCATCCGCTCCCAGGTGCTGCAGTTCGGCAGGATGCTGGACCCGCGGCAGGGCGGTGCGGCGGCCAGGGACTTCCACGGCCTGCTACGTGAGGCACAGCCCGCCATGGCCGCGGAGCTCTCGGGCTGACGTCAGTGCCCGGCGGGGCCGCGCAGGTCCTCGACGAAGGCGGCCCAGGCCGCCGCGCCGAAGGTCAGGACGGGCCCCGCCGGGTGCTTGGAGTCCCGTACGGCCCGCGCCTCCGCGGGTCGCGGGCCCACCTCGACGCACTGCTGCTCGCTGTAACTGCTCTTGCGCCACGCCGCGCGCTCTGTCTCGCTCACGACGAACCGTCCCTTCAGCCGTCGGCAGCCCCGGGGGCGCCGTACCGCGCGTTGCGGTCAGTCGCAGCGTGCCAGCCGGGCCGCCCCGCGATAACCCGCGGATCCGGCCAACCGCACGCCCCGCCCGTCAGCCCCGCCGGCACTCGGGTGGGGTCCCCGCCGGTCAGGCCAGGGCGGAGCGCCATTCGGCGACGGCCTGGGCGGAGACCGGGCGGCCCCACCCGGAGGGACGGGCCGCGCCGCCGATGTGGAACGCGTCGAGGCCGGCCGAGCGCAGCACCGGCAGGTGCGAGAGGGTCAGCCCGCCTCCGACCAGCATCCGCGCCCCGTACCCCGGCTCCCCCCGCCGCGCCGCCTCGGCGACCAGCACCGGCAGCCCCGCGTCGACCCCGGCCGCCGAGCCGGCCGTCAGGTAGGTGTCCAGGCCGGGCAGGTCGGCCAGCGCCTTGCGCAGCTGGTCCCGGTCGGCCGCGCGGTCGATCGCCCGGTGGAAGGTCCAGCGGCAGTCGTCCAGCTCCGCGACGACCGCTTCGACGGCGGCCAGGTCGGGGGTGCCGTCCGGGTTCAGGAAGCCGAGGACGAACTCCTGCGCGCCCTCCGCCCGCAGCTCCCGCGCCGTGCGGGCCAGGACGGAGACGTCGCCCGCCGCGAAGCCGTCCGTCGTGCGGAGCATCACGCGCAGCGGGATGTCGACCGCCGCCCTGATCGCCGCGAAGGTCTCGCGCGGCGGGGTGAGCCCGTCGGCGGCCATGTCGGTGACCAGTTCGAGTCGGTCCGCCCCACCGGCCTGGGCCGCGATCGCATCCTCCGCGTCGAGGGCGATCACCTCCAGGAGCGCACGGTTGCTCATTCGTTGCCGTCCTTCGTCCGGTATGAAAAATAGGTCTAGTCCAATATCCAGGGTACGGGCCTCCCCCCGCGCTTCACCAGCACAATCACGCCACCCCCACAATGTGCCCATGGACACAGGCACCCAGCACCGCGACACCCCCGGTGGCGCCGGCCCCGACACCACGGCCCTCCGGGCCCGTTGGCGGGCGACCGTCACCGCCGCCGGCGCCGCCGCCGAACGCGATCCCGCCCCCTACGCCGACCGCCTGCTCGCCGCCTGGGCGGAGCCGCAGCGCCGGTACCACACCACCGCGCACCTGGCCGACGTACTCGCGCGGATCGACGTACTGGCTCCGCACGCCACCGACCTCGCCGCCGTGCAGCTCGCCGCCTGGTTCCACGACGCCGTCTACCGTCCCGACCGCTCCGAGAACGAGGAGCGCAGCGCCGCCCTGGCCGAGCGCGCCCTCCCCGAGCTCGGCATGGCGGCCGCCCGCACCGCCGAGGTGGCCCGGCTGGTCCGGCTCACCGTCACCCACGACCCGGCCCCCGGCGACACCGACGGCGAGGTGCTCTGCGACGCCGACCTGGCCGTCCTGGCCGGCGCCCCGGAGGCCTACGCCGCCTACGCGGCCGCCGTGCGCGCCGAGTACGGGTTCGTCCCGGACGAGGCCTTCTGGACCGGCCGCGCCGCCGTGCTGCGCCAGCTGCTCGACCTGCCCCGGCTCTTCCGCACGCCCTACGGCGCCACGCACTGGGAGGCCCCGGCCCGCGCCAACCTCGCCGCCGAGCTCGCCGCGCTCGACCCGCTCGACCCGCTCGGGGGAATTTGATCGCGTTCGCGAGGGTTGGTGTCAGTCATGCCCGCAGATGCCGCACGCCCCCGCATGCCCGTCGCCGTCTCCATCCTCGGACTGTCCGTCTTCGCGCTCGGCACCAGCGAATTCATGCTCTCCGGCCTGTTGCCGCCCATCGCGCAGGACATGGACGTCACCATCCCGCAGGCGGGCCTGCTCATATCCGCCTTCGCGATCGGCATGGTCGTCGGGGCTCCGCTGCTGGCCGTGGCCACCCTGCGGCTGCCGCGCCGCACCACCCTGATCGCCCTCATCAGCCTCTTCGGCCTCGGGCAGGTCGCGGGCGCGCTGGCTCCCTCGTACGAGCTCCTCTTCGCGTCCCGCGTGGTCTCGGCGTTCGCCTGCGCCGGCTTCTGGGCCGTCGGCGCGGCCGTGGCCATCGCCATGGTCGACCGGGACCAGCGGGCCCGCGCGATGGCCGTCATGATCGGCGGACTGTCCATCGCCAACGTCCTCGGCGTCCCCGCCGGCGCATTCCTCGGCGAGCACCTGGGCTGGCGCTCCGCGTTCTGGTCGGTCGGCGCGGCCTCCGCGATCGCCCTCGCCGGCATCCTGGCGCTGATCCCGAAGATCCCGCTGCCCGCCGAGAAGCCCTCGCTCGGGCGCGAGCTGCGCATCTACCGCGACCGACAGGTGTGGCTGTCCATCGCCGTCACGGCGCTGGCCGCGGGCGGCGTCTTCTGCGCCTTCAGCTACCTGTCACCACTGCTCACCGACGTGGCGGGGCTGGACTCCCGGTGGGTCCCGTGGATCCTGGCCCTCTTCGGCATCGGCGCGCTGGCCGGCACCACCGTCGGCGGGCGGATCGCCGACGCGAACCTGTTCGGCGTGATGATCTGGGGCATCACCGCCTCGACCGTCTTCCTCGTCGTGCTCGCCCTGCTGGCCCCGGTCCAGGTCGCGGCGGTCGCCCTCGCCTTCCTGATCGGCTTCTCGGCCTTCTTCACCGCCCCGGCGCTCAACGCCCGCATGTTCAACGTGGCCGGCGCCGCCCCGACCCTGGCCGGCGCCACCACCACGGCCGCCTTCAACCTCGGCAACACCGGCGGCCCCTGGCTCGGCGGCACCGTCATCGACGCAGGCCTGGGCTTCGCCGCCACCGCCTGGGCGGGCGCCGCGATGACGGTCACCGCGATCGCCCTGGCCGTGGCCGCCCTCCGTCTGGACCGCCGTACGCGGCCGACCCCGGCCACCCGCCTGGTCGCCTCGGGAGGCACCGCAGCCCCGGCCACCGGTCTGCCCCAGGCCGCGGCCCGCGGCTGAACCGTCCTCAGTTCGCCGTGAAGGGCATGGAGTGGCCGCGGATGGGGGTGGCCGTCGCGTTCATCTTCTCGCCCGCGGGGAGCGTGGCGATGCGGACTTCGTATGCGGCCTTGGGCGTGAGCGCGGCAGTGATCGGCATCGCGAACCGCTGAGGTTCGGCGCCGGCCTGGATCGTCCATGTCTGCGGCCCCTTGTCGGGGAACACGTACGAACCGCTCGGCTGGCCGACCAGCCAGAGGTTCACCGTCACGGTCTTCGGGACGGTCGCTCTGACGATGCCCACCATGGTGACCTGCTTGCCCACCTGCACGAAGCAGACCGTGTGGAGGACGTCCTGGATGCCGGTCGTGTGTTCGGCTCCGCACGACTGGCCGCTGATACTCGCCGACGGCGCCGCGGCCGGCTTCTGCGAGGCGGGCGCCGCGGCCGCCGGAACCGGGGCGCTCGGCGAGGCGGAACCGCTCCCCAACGGGGAAGGCGAGGGCGACGGCGAGGCGGCCGTCTCCTTCCCCGGCGACTCGGACCCGACCGAGCCGGCCGGACCCGCCTGGCCGGCCCGTGCGTCGCCGCCCCGAGGCCCGTGCAGGGCCATCGCCACGATCGCGACCATGGCCACCAGCGCGAGCGCCCCGACCCCGGCCCAGACGCCGGCCCGGTGGCCGCCCTCGCCCCGTCCGCCTGCGCCGTCCGCGCGGGCCGCGGCCCGGGCCGGCTCCGACCGGGAGGGCCTGGGCGGCGCGAACACCTGCGCGTTGCCGCCGAGGGGCTGGATCAACAGGCTCACCGGGGTCTGGGAACGGCTGCGGGACTTTCCGCCCGCGGTGGTGAAGTGTTCCTTGACGTGCCCGACCAGTGCGTCGAGGTCCGGGGTGAGCTCCGGTGAGTGCTCCTCCAGCCAGCCCGTGACGACCGTCGAGAAGTCACCGGCCCCGGCCACGACCGTGCCCTGGCCCGCGACCTGCCCGGCCGCCGCGGCGAGCAGGGTGAACTGTGTGAGGGATTCCCGCCGGCCGGCCGGGAAGGCCGCGAGCGCCGGTCCGGTCTGGTCCTCCGTCCGGCGTTCCTCGATGAACCGGGCACAGGCGTCCACCAGGAAGACGTGCTGCGGAAAGCGCGCCACGTTCTGCCCGGTCAGATACTCCTGGAGATTGGTCAGTTCGATGCAGCGCCGGTCCGCGTCCGAGGCGTCCGGGCACAGCAGCAGGCGCCGGTCGCCGTGGTCGAGCACCCCGTGGCCGCCCCAGTAGACGAACAGCACATCGCCCTCGGGCACGGGCCCCTGCGGCGTGAAGCAGTCCATGATGCGGTCGCGCGAACGGACGTACGTGGGCTTCAGGTCGATGTCGTCGGCCGCCTCGTTCAGGGCGGTGTGCGAGGAGGGCGCCGCGGCCAGCAGCAGCATGATGTTCGCGGCGGGGACACCCCGGTGCCGTAGCCAGCGCGCGAAGCGCACGGCGTCGGCGCAGGCCCCCACGAGGTCCCATCCCGCGGCCCGCGGGTAGTGCTCGATGCCGACCACGACGGCGTGGACGCGCGCCGGATCGGAGACGGTCAGCTCAGCCATGTGTCGACGGCGTTCCAGACGTGGGGGTTCGACCAGTACGTGGTGTGGGCCGAAGGAAAGGGCTGCCGGTTGTCGACCCTCTGGTCGTGCGCCCGGCCCGGAAACACCTTGGCGGCCTGGTACGAGAGCAGGTCGCGCTCGTCGTAGATGTTCAGCCACTTCGCGGGGAAACCGGGCGGCAGGGACTCGGGGTGCTCCATCGACACCAGCGCGCCGATCTCGTAGAGGTACGGCGCCTGCGAGCCCACGGTGATCAGCTGGTCCACGCGTTCCAGCCGCTCGCGCACCAGCAGGTCGACGCAGGCGACCCCGCCGAGGCTGTGCGCGATCACGGTGACCGCGTCCCCGGGGGTGTTCTCCAGCGTCCGCTTGATCTGATCGCGCACGCCCTGGCCGCGGGCCTGGTACCGCAGGATGTCGCCCATCGCGGGCAGACCGGCGTCGCCCAGTTTGCCCCGCCGTTTGCGAGCCCACCGGGCGCCGCCCGCCAGGGCCACCTTCCACACCTTGCCCTGCAGCGACCGGCCCTCGGTGGCCAGCTCCCCGCCCAGCGAGGCGAGCAGCTCGTCACGGACGAGCCCGGAGACCTCGACGCCGCGGTCTTCCGCGAGCGAGAGGGTCAGGGCGAGGACGGCGCGGGCGAAGGCGGCCCGGTGCTCGAACCCGTCGGCGTCCGCCGTGGCCGCGGCGTCGCGCACCTCCGGCGCCCGCACGGCGGTGCGCAGGGCCTGCGCGAAGTCCCCGGCCAGCCCGCGCGCGTCGAGGGCCTCGGTGAGGGCGGGCGACGGGGCGTACTCGGTGATCTCGTCGAGGAACTGCTCGGAGGGCGTCGGCCCGCGGCCCAGTCCCGGGGCCGAGGCCCGCTGCAGGCCGAGCAGCCGGAGCTCGTACCAGGGGTCGTCGTAGAGGATGCCCCAGAGCCCGATCTCGGCGTCCTCGTCGCGGGTGCCGCCGCCCGTCTGCCGGTAGCCGGGCACGGAATCCCCGTCGAGGGCCATGGCCGCCCCCTGCTCCCGCCCCCAGAAGCAGCCGCGGACCTCGATCCCGGGCCGGATCCCTTCGAGACCGGCGCGGACGTCGTCCAGGCTCTTCTTGTACGAAGCCTCGCGGACTCCGGTCCCGTGTACGAACAGCACTGACCGACGCACGATCCCCGATCCCCCTCATCTCATACGAGTCATACGAGTGGCCGAACCGCGGTCATCCTAGTGCAGCAAATCGCCCTGAACGCAGGAGAGATGACGGGTATTCAGGCCATCGGCGGGCGATGTTTCGGCCGCCGCAGCCCGGCCTCGGTGAGGCGGCGGACGAGTTCCTTGCTGCCGATCTCCACCGCGCCCGCGTCGACCGCGTCCGCGTACCGGTACGAGGGCACGTCGTAGTGGTCCCGCTCGAAGGCCCGCGGCGGACAGCCGATCCCCGCCGCGAAGGCGTGCAGCTCCTCGTACGAGACGTCACTGACGAGGTGGGACCACATGCGGCCGTGGCCCGGCCAGGTCGGCGGGTCGATGTAGACGGTCACGGGCGGCTCACCGGAGACCGAAGACCGGGCCCAGGCCGCCGACCGCGGCCACTTTCACGCCCGCCTCCGAGCACACCCAGTGCGGGTCGGGTCCGAGTTCCGGCTCCACGTCGAGCGCGTGCGGATCGCCGTGGGTGCAGACCGGGCACAGCGGCCAGCGGCCGTACTTCTCCAGCAGCACGTCCTGCACGTCCTGGGCGACGAGTCCGGCGAGGTAGCCGACCCCCTCCGGCCACTGCTCCACCCACCAACGGCGGTGCGTGACCGAGTCCTCTACGAGGGAGACGACATCGGCATCGGCGACCTCGCCGGCGGCGAGATCGGCGAGAACAAGTGCACGGGCGACGTGCAGCGCCTGTTCCAAGGGGGTCGCGGGTTCCATGGGCCCATTGTGGACCTGAGGGGGCCCGGTGACGAAGGCCCTCTTTTCGGGGGCCCAATGGCGTATTGACGCCCCAGGCCGCCGAAAATAGGTTTCAGATGTGAGCGAGAACCCGAAAGAAACTTTCAGGCAGCCACAGGCCGAGCCCGCCCCGGCGCCCGAAACGGCCGCCGGGACGCCGCCCGGGCCGCGCCCCCGGCGCAGGGCGCGGCCGCCGGCAGCGGTGCCGGACCCGGCCGACGGCCGAGCCGCCGGGGGCGGGCCCGGCGGAAGCACGGCCGGGACCGCGCCCGGCACGACGCCCGGGCCGCGCGCCCGGCCCGGGGTGCAGCCGCCGGCCGACGTACGGGCCCCGGCCCGCGCCGCCGCCCCGTTCACGCCGGCCCCGCCCGTTCCCGCGCCCTCCGCCCTCCGGGCCCGGGTCCGGAGCCTCGCTCCGTCCATGACGCGCTCCGTGCAGGCCGTCGCCGAGGCGGTCGCCTCCGATCCCGCCGGGTGCGCGCGGCTCACCGTCTCCGGCCTCGCCGCGCGCACCGGCACCAGCGAGGCCACCGTCGTCCGCGCCGCCCGCCTCCTCGGCTACCCCGGCTACCGCGACCTGCGCCTCGCGCTCGCCGCGCTCGCCGCCCAGCAGGAGTCCGGCGCCGCCCCCGCCGTCACCGTCGACATAGCCGTCGACGACCCGCTCGCCGACGTCGTCGCCAAGCTGGCCCACGAGGAGGCGCAGACCCTCACCGACACCGCCGCCGCCCTCGACCTGGCCCAGCTGGCCGCCGCCGTCACCGCCCTCGCCACCGCCCGCCGCATCGACGTCTACGGCGTCGGCGCCTCCGCCCTCGTCGGCCAGGACCTCGCCCAGAAGCTGCTGCGCATCGGGCTCGTCGCCCACGCCCACAGCGACCCCCACCTGGCCGTCACGGGCGCCGTCCAGCTGGGCCCCGGCGACGTCGCCGTCGCGATCACCCACTCCGGCTCCACGGGCGACGTGATCGAGCCGCTCCGCGTCGCCTTCGAGCGCGGCGCCACCACCCTCGCCCTCACCGGCCGCCCGAACGCCCCCGTCGCCCACTACGCCGACCTCGTACTGGCCACCTCCGCCGCCCGCGAGACCCGGCTGCGCCCGGCCGCCATGTCCAGCCGGACCAGCCAGCTGCTCGTCGTCGACTGCCTCTTCGTCGGCGTGGCCCAGCGCACGTACGAAACCGCCGCCCCCGCCCTCGCCGCCTCCTACGAGGCCCTGGCCCACCGCCATACCGCCAGATCAAGCCCCTCCGGCGTGTGAGGAGCGGGGTCCGGGGCGGAGCCCCGGCATTCCAGCCTCGCCGGCGTTTGAGGCGCGGGGCCGGGGGCGGAGCCCCGATCCCGAAGCCCGGCCCGCACTCCGGCACCGACCACCAGGGAGCCCCACCCATGACCGCGTACGCCGACCTCCGCGCCCAGCTGGAAACCCTCACCACCGAGGCCTTCCGCCCGGACCTCGCCGAGATCGACCGGCTGCCCACCCTCGACATCGCCCGGACCATGAACGCCGAGGACGCCACCGTCCCGGCCGCCGTCGCCGCGCAGCTGCCGCACATCGCCGCCGCGATCGACGCGATCGCCGAGCGGATGGCCCAAGGCGGCCGCCTCGTCTACGCGGGCGCCGGCACGGCCGGCCGGATGGGCGTCCTGGACGCCAGTGAGTGCCCGCCCACCTTCAACACCGACCCCGCCGACGTCGTCGGCCTGATCGCGGGCGGCCCCTCCGCCATGGTCAAGGCCGTCGAAGGCGCCGAGGACTCGCCGGAGCTGGCCGCCGCGGACCTCACCGCGCTGGAGATCGGGCCGGACGACACCGTCATCGGCATCTCCGCCTCCGGCCGCACCCCGTACGCGATCGGCGCCGTCTCCTTCGCCCGTACGCGCGGCGCGCTCACCGTCGGGCTCTCCTGCAACGCCGGCTCCGCCCTCGCCGCGGCCGCCGAGCACGGCATCGAGGTCGTCGTCGGACCGGAACTCCTCACCGGCTCCACCCGCCTGAAGGCGGGTACGGCCCAGAAGCTCGTACTCAACCTGATCTCGACCATCACGATGATCCGCCTCGGGAAGACGTACGGAAACCTCATGGTCGACATGCGCTCCTCCAACGAGAAGCTGCGCGCCCGCGCCCGCCGCATCGTGGCGCTCGCCACCGGCGCGCCCGACGAGGAGATCGAGGCCGCGCTCACCGCCACCGACGGCGAGGTCAAGAACGCCGTCCTGGTGATCCTCGGCGGCGTCGACGGGCCGAAGGCCGCCGAACTGCTCGCCGCCTCGCACGGCCGCCTCCGCACGGCCCTCACCGCGGCCCGCTGACCCCGCCCCTGACCCCGCCGCCCCCTGACCCGCCCACTGCCCCCGCCCGCATCCCCCAACGCAAGGCGACCCCACATGTCCACTGACAAGAACCGCGCCACAGCCGCCGCGATCCTTCCTCTGGTCGGCGGCCCGGACAACGTCACCTCCATCGCGCACTGCATGACCCGGCTGCGCATCGGCCTGTCGGACCGTTCCCTGGTCGACGACGCGGCCCTGCGGGCCGTACCCGGGGTCCTGGGCGTGGTCGAGGACGACACCTACCAGATCGTGCTGGGCCCGGGCACCGTCGCCCGCGTCACCCCGGAGTTCGAGGCGCTGGTCGAGGAGGCCCGCTCGGCGCCGCCCGCCGCCCCCGCCCCGCACGCCGTCACCGCGGAGGACCTCCAGGCCCAGGGCGCGGCACTGAAGGAGGCCCAGAAGGCCCGCAACGCCACCCCGTTCAAGCTCCTCCTGCGCCGCATCGCGAACATCTTCGTCCCGCTGATCCCGGCATTGATCGGCTGCGGCGTCATCGCGGGCCTCAACGGCCTGCTGACGAACCTGGGCTGGCTGCCCGCCGTCGTCCCGGCGCTCGCCGCCATCGCGTCCGGCTTCATGTCGCTGATCGCCGTGTTCGTCGGCCACAACACCGCCAAGGAGTTCGGCGGTACGCCGATCCTGGGCGGCGCGGTCGCCGCGATGATCGTCTTCCCGGGCGTCGCCAAGATCGACGCCTTCGGCCAGCAGCTCTCCCCCGGCCAGGGCGGCGTCCTCGGCGCGCTCGCCGCCGCCCTGCTCGCCGTGTACGTGGAGAAGTGGTGTCGTACGTGGGTCCCCGAGGCCCTGGACGTCCTCGTCACCCCCACCCTCACGGTCCTGATCTCGGGCCTGGTCACCCTCTACGGCCTGATGTTCCTCGCCGGTGAGGCCTCCGCGGCCATCGGCACCTTCGCCGACCGGCTGCTCGCGACCGGCGGCGCCTTCGCGGGCCTGGTCCTCGGCGGCCTCTTCCTGCCCCTCGTGATGCTGGGCCTGCACCAGGCCCTGATCCCCATCCACACCACGCTCATCGAACAGTCCGGCTACACCGTGCTGCTGCCCATCCTCGCCATGGCGGGCGCGGGCCAGGTCGGCGCGGCCATCGCCGTCTACTACCGTCTCCCGCGCAACGGTTCGCTCCGCACCACCATCAAGTCCGCCCTCCCGGCCGGCTTCCTGGGCGTGGGCGAGCCGCTCATCTACGGAGTCTCCCTCCCCCTCGGCCGCCCCTTCGTCACGGCCTGCGTCGGCGGCGCGGCCGGCGGCGCCTTCGTCGGCCTCTTCAACCAGCTCGGCGTCGCCTTCGGCTCCACCGCCATCGGCCCCTCGGGCTGGGCCCTGTTCCCCCTGCTCGACGGCAAGTCGAACCCCGGCATCACCATCGCCATCTACGCGGGCGGCCTGGCCGTCGGCTACCTGGTCGGCTTCGCCGCCACCTACTTCTTCGGCTTCACCCGCCAGATGCTGACGGACCTCAACACCGACCCGGACCCGGCCACCCCGGCCGCCGAGCCCTCCAGGGAACCTGCCCTGACCTGACGCCCGCCCTCGCCGTGACCGCGCCGAGGGAGCTTGCCCTCCAGTTGGTCGAGGGCCCTAGCGTCAGCGGCCATGGCATCCCTCGACACCGCCCGGCCCCTCTCGGCGCGCCCGGCCCTTCCCCGTACGTATCTCCTCTGGCTCGTCGGCACCCGTGCCTCGCTCCTCGGTGATGCCGTCCTGTACTTCGCCCTCGGCTGGGCGGCCAGTGCCCATGGCGGCGGGACGGGCGCTCTCGTCCTGACCGCCATCACCCTTCCGCGCACCGTGCTGCTGTTGCCGGGTGGCGCCGTCGGCGACCGGTTCGGAGCCCGTCGGGTGATGATCATCGGGGACGCGGTGATGCTCACGGCCACGCTCGTACTGGCCCTCGCGAGCCTGCGCCCGGACCCTTCTCCCTGGCTCCTCGTCACGGTTGCGGCCGTGGTCGGCACGGTCGACGCGTTCTATCTGCCGGCCACCGGGTCCATGCCCCGTCGGCTGGTGGGGAAGGAACAACTCCCCCGGGCGTTGGCCGTGCAGCAGGCCGGCGGCCAGATCGCCTCGCTGCTCGGGGCTCCCCTGGGCGCCGTACTCGTCGCGGCCGGCGGCCTGACCGGCGCGGCGTTCGCCGATGCCGCCACCTTCGCGATCGTCCTCGCCGTACTCGTCCGCGTCCGGCCGGCCTTCGACCTCGAACGGTCCCCCCGCGCGGAGGGCCTCCTGGCGGGGGCGGCCGACGGGGTGCGGATCGCCGGAGCGGATCCGGTCCTGCGGCCGGCGTTGCTGCTGACGGCCGCTGCCGCGTGCTTCCTCCTGCCGGTGGTGTCCTTGCTGAACCCGCTCCTGGCACGGGAGCACGGCTGGAGCGCGGGGGCGGCCGGTCTGGTCGCCGGCGGCCAGAGCCTGGGGATGGTCGCCGTGGCGCTGGTGGTCTCGCGGCGGGGCACCATGGACCGGATCGGCGCGGGCGCGGCATCGGGGCTGTGCGGTGCGGCGGCGGGAATCGCCGCGGTGGCCGTGACGGGGACGGCCGCCGTGGCCGTGGCAGGAGGAATCGTCGTCGGTGCAGGCTCCGGGATGTTCGCCTGCCACATCGGTCCGCTGGTACTGGCCCACACCCCGGACACGCACCTGGCGAGGCTGCAGTCGTTGCTGGTGCTCGTCCAGAGTCTCGCGCTGGTGGTGGGCAACAACGCGCTGGGCGCACTCGCCGACGCCCGGGGTGCCGGCATCGCGGCGGCGGTGTGCGCGGCGGGTGCCTGCGCCGCGGGGATCACGGGGCTCTTCCTGAAGCCGCTCCGCCGCCTGCGTCGAGAGTGAAGCGGGGCAGGCCCTCGCCAAGTGTTCGAGTTCGGAACCGGGTTGGGCATACTCGGCGCCATGGAGATCCCCGCCGGGGCGGCAGCCCTCGAAGTCGTCCGCCTCGACCCCCGCCAGGGCCACCCCTGGGGTCCCCTATCCGGCGGCACCCCCGTCACCCTGTGGACCGGGCCCCAGGCCACCGAGACCCTCGCCCTCATCGAAGCCCTGCCCCCGGGCGACCGGGCCCGGTGCTTCGTCCCCACCTGGGGCCTGCGCGCCCACGACGCGGAACTGAACCACCTCTACGACGTCATCCCCTGCTTCTCCTGCAACATCGTCCTGCTCACCGGCCCGGCCGTCCCCGAACACCTGGACCGCGGCCACGGCTTCGACGGCAAGAGCAAGGCGGCCAAGGCACTCCTCGCCCGCCTCCGCGCCGCCGAGGAGATCCCCCCGGTCGTACCGGCCGGCCGGATGCGGGCCCTGCCCCAGCCCGTGCTCGACCTCGCCGACGGGTGGCTGCTGCGCCCCTGGGAGCCGTCCGACGCCCCCGCCCTGGTCGCTTCCGGCCTCGACCCCGACATCCAGCACTGGAACCGCACCGGCCGGTTCACCGAGGGCCGCGCCGAGAAGCGCATCACGCGCTACCGCCGCAACTGGGAGGCAGAGAAGGCAGCGATCTGGGCCGTCGCCCCCGCCGCCGGCGGCCCGGCCGTCGGCCTGATCGGACTGGCCGACCTCGACCTCACCGGCAGCAGCGGCGAGATCCTGTACTGGCTGCTGCCCGCCGGCCGCGGCAGCGGCCTCATGGTGGCGGCCACGGAGGCCGTCAGCCGCTGGGCCTTCGACGACCTCGGCCTGCACCGCATCCGCATCACCCACTCCGTGGCCAACCCGGCCTCCTGCGCCATCGCCACGAAGGCCGGGTTCCCGCTGGAGGGCACCATGCGCGGCGCCCTCCTGCACACGGACGGCTGGCACGACGAGCACCTCCACGCCCGCCTGCGCACCGACTCCCCGGTGTAGCCGGGTCACTTGGGCGGGCTCGCGCCCTTCTCGGTGGAACGTGCCTTCTCCAGGAGCTCCCGGTAGGGCGTCTGCGCTGTGGAGCCGCGCACCTGCGAGAGGCCGTACCGCTCACTGGCCTCTTGGTTCTCCAAGGGCATGGTGGGAACGAAGGATATCCGTTCACCCGGGGGTGACACATGCACATCGACACGCGGCCAGTTACCACTGTCGACCCTCCACACGGTGATGCGCTGCTGCCCTCGTGTCACGTTCAGCATTTCGGTGCTGTTCGAAATGGTGGTCCGATATCTTGATTTCGCACCGCGCGGATCCCCCTCCTCGCACATCACTCCGGGACGCCACCCCTTCATCTCCAGGTTGGCGTGCTTGAAATCGGTGGCCATGGTCATTCTGTCTTTCCTGATCACGTACACCTCGGTCTGGGCCCTGATCGCCTCATATCCGCGCTTCTCAGGATTCTCGATCTCGACGACCACGTCCTGCGCGACCTCTTCCCCCGGATTCAACACGTGGCCCACCGGAGTCACGAACTCGCCGTCGTGAATCAATTCGTAGTCGACGGGCTTCACCTCGGAGGGACCGCTCGCAGGTCCGCCGTGGATCCAGTAGATGCTGCCGAGGACGTAGACGGGAACCTGTCCGGCGTTCTTCACGGACAGATGGGCCGTCACGTACATCGACGCCCCGATCTTCACCTGGCTCGACTCCCCGAACTCGGCCCCACTCTGTATCAGCGGGGTCGTCACATAGGGAACATAGATCTGCGCGTACGCCAGGTTGGCGAAGGCGAGAAGGGTGGAAACGATCGCCCCGATCGCAATCTTCCTGGGAATGCTGAGACCCTTCCACGCCCGGCATTTCGCCAGTTCGAGCAGGGCCGCCGAAGACCAGACGAGGAGGCCTATCGCGATCAGGGTGTAGCCGGTGAAACGCTCGCCTATCTGCAGCAGGACGACAGCAATACTGCAGAGGAGGGTGATGAGGACTCCGACCAGAACGACCACCCCCGAGTATCGCCATCGCCGCATTTCCCAGAAATCCACAGCGGCCGCGGCGGCGATCACCTCCACCAAGGCCAGGACGAGAATGGTGAATCCGGCGATGCGCCCGCCGTAGGTCAGGGCATCACCACTGTCCGCTATTCCGACCCGGAAGAGCAGACATGCGGTCACGAGGAGGCCGAAGACCACGATGAAGCCGATGGTTCGTCGGCTCCACGCCTGGTCCGGCCAGCGAGTGCCGTCCTCGCCGAGAAAACGGACGGGGTGTCCGTCCTCCACGCCTTCACGACTCAGGAGTCTCCAGAGTTCCTCCTCGGACCAGACCCTGCCCACCGACCTGCCGTCGATCAGGACCTTCCGCAAGCCGAGGTCATCCGGCGCTCCCACGGTCACGATGCGCGTGTTCGCCATGACACCAGCCTGCCGCTTGTCCACGGGAGGCGCTTCCGGAGCGCGCACTGCACGTGTGCCTGCACGTCAGGGTGCGCCCGGCGCGGCGCAGGGGGAAGCTGGTGTGGAGGTGTTGGCGTCCCTCGTCCCCACGGGAGTTCTCATGCGAACACGACTTCTCGGCTTCACCGCCGCCCTCGTACTGGCCGGGCTCGGTGCCACGGTCCCCGTCGCGCAGGCCGCCGTACCGGCTGTCACCGGGCCGGCGTGCGTGGACGGAAGCGGAACGGTGGAGTACGACTCCACCGCCGGCCAGTGGGTCTGCCTGGGCGGCGCGTACGACGGCGAGCTCATCACCAAGACCTGAGCGCCGGCCGCACGCGCTTCCCGAAACGGCTCAGCCGGCGGCGGTACGCAGGAACCGCACCAGGTCATCGGTGCCGTAGCCGAGCTTCGGGCCGCGTTCGGCGGCCATCAGCAGCAGCTGGCCCACGATCTCCGCGCCCCAGCCGTCCGCACCGTCCTGCGACCACTCCCACAGCTTCTCGATGCCGAGGTCGGACATGAGCAGCCCGTGCTCCGCCCGGACCTCCCGGCAGGTCTCGGCAACGGCGTCCAGCAGCCGCGCGCCCGGCCGCTCGCAGCGGAGCCCGAAGTACCCGCCGACGTCCTCCACCACGCACCCCTCCGGCGGCCCCGCCTTGAGCCCGTCGTAGCGCGGATCGTCGAACCCCGGGTGTTCCCCGAGCGGGCAGTGGACCAGCGTGAACCGCTGTCGGCCCGGCGATGAAGCCGGCGGCGGCCGCCGCGCCGTCAGCCCGAAGGCCTCGTGCACCAGCGCGCTCGCCTCGTCCGCCGTATCGGCCGACCGCCTCTCCCGCCGGTCCCCGTCATCGCCGACCGCGGTCCACTGCCCGCCGCCCTCGTCGTACTGCACGCGTACGGAAAGTCCCGTGCCCCTGCGCTTCCACCCTCCACAGACGAGCGCGGCCTCCAAGCCGCGCAGCTTCCAGCCGAGTTCGAAGGCGAACTGGGCGGCGTCGACCGCCTCGCTCACGCGCCCGCCGCCCGCTCGTGCAGTACGGCGGCCAGCCGCAGGGCGGTGTCCAGGTTGCAGCGGCCCAGATCGACGAGCGGCAGCCCGTAGCTGCCGGCCGCCGAGACCCGCTCCACGTCCAGCGAGGGGAACAGCACCCCCACTCCGGCCAGCGACTCCTTCAGCTGCCGGACCGCCTCCTCGGCCGCCTGCATGCGCTCCTGTGGCGTGAGCACCATGACATGTCACCTTTCTACTCTGTGTATCCGACTTCGACACACAGCGTGGCGACGAGCTCGCTAGCCTTCAAGGAAGCACCGAGAACAACCCCACCTGTTGGCCCGGGAGTTGCCATGGCAGGTAAGAACCTCGACCCGTCCTCCTCACCCCGCGCCCTGCTCGGCGCGGAGCTGCGCGTGGCGCGCGAACGTGCCGGGCTCAGCCAGGCCGAGTTGGGCGAACCGCTCTTCGTCAGCGGCTCGTTCATCGGCCAGCTCGAAGCCGGCACGCGCCGCATGCACATCGAATTCGCGCGCCAGATAGACGACATCCTCGACACGAACGGCTTCTTCGTCCGCAACTGCGGAGCTGCGGCCAAGTCCAAGTACCCGGACCACTTCGCGGCGGCGGCCGAAGCGGAGGCTCTGGCGACGGCCATCCGGGAGTACGCACCCCAGCTGATCCCGGGGCTGCTCCAGACGGCGGCGTACGCACGAGAGGTCTTCCGCGCGTATCAGCCGACGGCCACGGAAGAAACCATCGATGAGCTGGTCACGAACCGGCTGGCACGGGCCGCACTGCTGAATGATCCAACAACGCCGATGTTGTGGTGCGTCCTTGACGAGGCAGTACTGCGCCGGTGCGGAGAGAACCCGGCAGTGCTGGCGGAGAACCTCCGCCATATCGCAAGCCTGATCCGACAGCACCGCGTCATCGTGCAGGTGCTTCCTTTCAGCGCGGGCTTCCACGCGGGAATGCTGGGATCCCTCAAGCTGATGTCGTTCGACGACGCACCGCCACTCGCCTACGTTCAAGGCATGGGCACAGGGCAGCTGTTCGACGATCCGGCCACGGTCACCCAGCACACCCTGACCTACGATCTGCTCACGGCCAACGCGCTGTCGCCACGCAAATCTCTGGCCTTGATCGAATCGGTCGCGGAGGATTACGAACATGACCAGCACGCCTGAGTACGACCTCTCGACGGCAACGTGGCACAAGTCTTCCTACAGCGGCGGCGACGGCGGCGACTGCCTGGAGATGGCCACTTGGCGGAAGTCCACGTACAGCGACGGCACCGGCGGCGACTGCCTCGAAGTCGCCGACGGCCACTCCGGGATCGTTCCGGTCCGGGACTCCAAGGTCCCGGACGGGCCCCACCTCACCTTCCGGGACACCGCCTGGACGGCGTTCGTCACCAGCCTCTGACCCGCGCCAGCACCACGTACGACGGCAGTTCGCCGGCCGGGTCCAGGTTCACGAACGTGTAGCCCTCGGAGCCCTGCGGGTAGATCTCGAACCGTCTGCCCAGCGGGACCTCGCGCAGGATCGTGGGCTCGGCCTTCGGCCTGCCCGTGGCCCCGTCCAGGTGCCACAGATGCGTCCGCGCGGCGGTCGACGTCACCACGTCGACCCCGCCCGGGCCCCGGCCCTGCACGAGGCCCAGGACCGTCGCGCCGTCGAGCGCGGCGTGCCAGACGCGCTTGCCGTCCAGCACGGAGTACGCGGAGACTCCCGGGACCTTGCCCTTCACCGGGGTGATCAGCAGGTCGCCGCTCACCACCGGTCCCGGCTCCGCGGTCAGGTCCTCCTGCGGGCCGGCCACCGGCACCGCGCCCCGCTGCCGCCCGGCGTCGTCGAACAGCAGCACCGAGTCCCCGGCGCGCAGGGCGATCGGCCGCGCCGACAGCATTCGCACCTCCGCCGACGGGCCTGCGGTGCGCAGCGGGCTCTGCCAGGCCTGGGCTCCGGTCCGCGCGTCCAGCGCGATCAGCCGCGCCGAGCCGCCGCCGGGGCAGTCCTCCACGTACAGCACCCGGTCGGCGGCTCCGTCGAGCGCGCGGACCTCGCAGTCGGCCGGTACCGGCACCCGCCAGCGTTCGTCGCCCGCGCGCAGGTCCAGGCCGAGGAGGGCGCCCTCCGTCACGGCGACGGCCGTATCGCCGACGGCGGCCACGGGTACCTCGTCCCCGTCCCGGCCGGGTGCCACCGGGAGGTCCTTGGCCCACAGCTTCTCACCGTCCTCCAGGTCCACGGCCAGCACCTGCGCGCCGCAGCCGTCCGGCGACCGGGAGGCGGCGACCAGGCCGATGCCGTGAGGGATGGTGCGGCTCAGGGCGCAGAAGGTGACGACCCCGCCCGCGCCCAGCCCGCCGGCCGAGCGGCCCCCGCCGTCGTAGAGGGACAGGCCGTCCTCGCGGACCCGCACGAGCCCCGACGAGGGGCGAAGCCAGGCGCCGACCGGCCGGGCCGACTCCGGCTTCTCGCGCTGCCACCAGGTCCACACGTACGCCTGTGGGCCGCGCATCCACTCGTACGCCTGCCAGGCGGGCCACAGCGCGGCCAGCGCGACGGTCGCGGCGAGGCACCAGACCAGTGCGCCCCGGGCGGCACGACGCCCGCGGGCCAGCAGCACGTACGCGAGGAGCCCCAGGGCGGGGGTGAGCAGCAGCAGCCGGCCCCTGCCCCGGGTCCAGTCGACGAAGGCCATCCGGCCGAGCAGGACGAGGTACAGCACGGTCACGACGGCGACCGCCGTGCCGGCAACGAACAGGGCGCGCGGCAGCCACCGCGCGCCCCGAGATGTGTGGTTGTCCATGATCCCCCTTGGGCACAGCCTAGTTGGCGTGCCCGTCGGGGGCTCGGGTCACCGGGTCCCGGGTCAGAGACCGCCGGTGAAGAGCAACTGGTTCGGGCTGCCCTTGCTGACGCTGGTCAGGACGTCCTTGGTCGACTCGTCGTCGATGAATTCGTTGATCTCACCGGGAGCGGCACTGGGGTGCGCCTGCTTGTAGAGGACGGCGACACCGGCGGCGTGCGGGGCGGCCATCGACGTGCCGTCGAGGGCCACGCTGCCGCCGCCGAGCTTCGCCGAGAGGATGGCCTCGCCGGGCGCGTAGAGGGTGACGCACGGGCCGTAGTTGGAGAAGGAGGTCTCCTCGTCCCACTGGTTGGATGCGGCGACCGTGAGCACGCGGGCCGCTGAGGCCGGGGAGACCCCGCAGGCGTCCTTCGCGTCGTTGCCCGCCGCGATGACCGGCAGCACGCCCGCGTCGGAGAGGGCGGTCGCGGCGTTGTTGACGGCCTCCGACCTGTCCCCGCCCAGGGAGCCGTTCAGCACGGCCGGCTGCTTGGCGTTCTTGGCCACCCAGTCCATGCCGGCGATGATCCCGGACCAGGTGCCCCTGCCGTCGCAGCCGAGGACGCGGACGCTGACCAGGCTCGCCTTGCGCGCCACCCCGTACGTCTTGCCCGCGACCGTGCCCGCGACGTGCGTGCCGTGGCCCTGGCAGTCCTGGCCGTTGCGGCCGTCGTTGACGGCGTCGAAGCCGAAGGTGGCCCGTGTGGCGTCGGGCCCGCCGAACTCGGTGTGCTGGTAGTCGATGCCGGTGTCGAGGATGTACGCGGTCACCCCGGCGCCATTGCCCTGGACGGTGAAGTTGTTGTCGAGCGGCAGCTTCGCCTGGTCGATCCGGTCCTGGCCCCAGGAGTTCGACGGGGCCCGCATCGCGCCCTGCGCGGTCGGCGTCGGCACGGACCGGACCGCGGCGTCCTCCTCGACCGACTTCACGCCCAGGCTGTTGCGGACGAGCGTCAGCTCCAGCGAGGTCAGCGGGACCGCGAAGCCGTTGATCGCCGTGTCGTAGACGAACGACGGCTTCAGGCCCAGCTTCTTCGCGACCTTCGCCGCGTCCTGCCCCTTCTCCAGGGTCACGATGTACTTGCCGGGCACCGGGTTGGCGGCTTTGACCAGCGGGGCCGGGGTCGGCTCCGGGGCCGCGGCGGAGGCCGTGCCCGCCGCGACCGGGGTGACGGTGAGGAGGGTGGCTGTGGCCAGACGTGCGAGCAGGCGCATGAAAAGAACTCCCTGACGGGGCAAAAGGTCGGCATGAGTGAGCCGCCCCCGCGGCATCGAGCGCTTCGGCGGGTGCGGCTTCCTCTCCATCGGTGCCACCTACACGGGGCTTGAACCACCGCCCCCGCCCGGCCGATCGTCCGGCGTCCGCGTCAACACGCCCGGTCGCACAAGCTGCAGGAAGGGTCATCCCCCGGTGCCCTCAGGCCGCGCCCCGGCCCGTACGACCGTGACCAACCTTTCAAGATCACCCGTACGGCCCGCCCCCACACCGGGGAGCGCACGGCCGGTGCGCCGCCCGTGCCCCCGCCTCACCCCCGGACCTCGTTGACCTGCACCGCAGTGCGTGATGGCCTCCACCCATGCGCAACCGTCTGAGCCGAGCCCTGCCCGTGGCCGTCGCCGTCCTGGCCGCCGTCGCCGTCACCCTGCCCGTGTCCGCAGCCGCCGCCACCGCCGCACCCGAGCCCGTGCCCCACACGGCCCCCGCCGACCACTCCACGTACATCGTCACCGTGCACCCCGGCCTCGACCCGGCCGCCGTCGCGGACGCGTACGGGATCACCCCCCTGCACGTCTACCGCGAGACGCTGAACGGCTTCGCCGCACGCCTCTCCCCCGAGCAGGTCGAGGCCCTGCGGGCGACCGCGGTCGTGGAGTCGGTCGAGAAGGACGGCGGCGCGACCTCGTTCGGCCCCGGCGTCTGACCTCGGCGGGCTCCCCGGCAACTCCCCGCCCTTACGCGTTGCTTAAAGTGATGCGGATCAACTCATCGGTTGATCGGGGGGTCGGGGGGATCGGGGAGGCCGATGAACAGCGCGACCGACGTGTTCGAGCCGCTGCGCGCGGAGGATCCGCGGACCGTCGCCGGGTACCGCATCGCGGCCCGGCTCGGCGCGGGCGGCATGGGCCGGGTCTACCTTTCGCACACCCCGGGCGGCCGCCCGGTGGCGATCAAGGTGGTGCGGCCGGAGCTGGCCGAAGACCCCGTGTTCCGGCGGAGGTTCCGGCGGGAGGTCGTTGCGGCCCGGCGGGTCCGCGGGGCGTACACCGCCGAGGTGATCGACGCCGACACGGACGCGACTCCGCCCTGGCTGGCCACCCTGTACGTACCCGGGCCCTCGCTGACGGAGGCCGTCGCCAAGCGCGGCCCCCTGCCGGTGCCCGCCGTGCTGTGGCTGATGGCGGGCGTGGCCGAGGCCCTGCAGGCCATCCACGAGGCGGGCATCGTCCACCGGGACCTCAAGCCGTCGAACGTGCTGCTGGCCTCCGACGGGCCCCGGGTCATCGACTTCGGCATCTCGACGGCGTCCGACACCACCGCGCCCACGGCCACCGGCAGCACCATCGGCACGCCCCAGTACATGGCTCCCGAGCAGGCGCTGGCGGGCGAGACCACGGCCGCCACCGACGTCTTCGCACTGGGTCAGACGGCGGCGTACGCGGCGCTGGGCGAGCCGCTGTACGGCACCGGTCCCTCCATGACCGTGCTGTTCCGGATCGTGCACTCCGCCCCCGACCTGTCCCGGCTGCCGGAGCGGCTGCAGCCGCTGCTCGCCCGGTGCCTGGCCTCCGCCCCGGAGGAGCGGGCCACCCCGACGGAGATCGTGGAGTGGTGCCGGGAGCAGCTGGGCGAGGACGCCTCCGACACGAGCGGCGGCAGCCCGGCCGTCTGGCGGGAGGTGCTGGGGCCGGACGTGGAGGTCCCGGATCCGGCCCCGGGGCCCGCCACGGGGCACGAGACGCCGAAGGTCTGGGGGCCGAAGCCGCCGACGCCGGAGGAGCGGCGCAAGCGCCGGCGGCGTGCCGCGGTGGCGATTCCCTCGGCGATGGTGGCGGGACTGCTGCTGATGGGCGGCGCGGTCTGGATGGTCAAGGAAACCGCGGACCGGATGCGCGGGCGGGAGGCCTCCGCGGCCCGGTCGCCCGGCCCGGCCGCATCGGCCTCGGCCTCGGCCTCGGCCTCGGCCTCGGGCTCGGGCTCGGGCTCTGCAGGCTCGGCCACCGGCGGAAAGGCGGCCGAAGGCTCCGGGTCCGCACCCGCACCGAGCGCGTCCCAGCCGCCCCAGGCGAACCCGTACCCCCGGATGCGCCTGGACGACGAGCAGAGCTCGATCACCCTGGGGGAAGCGCTCGTGCGCAACGACCGCAGCGGAGAGATACGCATGAGCTGCAAGAGGAGCATCTGCAGCCTGGAGAGCGACACCGCCACGATCATCATGCTGTACGGCGGGACGCAGGGGTCCCTCGACTCGTGCCGGAGCACGCTGGCGCTCACGACCGACCGGAGCTGGACGCTGGCCGGTGCGGCGGGCGGCAGCCAATTCTGCATCAGGAACAAGGCGGGGGACGTCGGGCTGTACGTGCTCGGGTACAAGTCGACCGCGGAAGTGATGGGGATGCCCCAATGGATTTCCGGGGACATGACCGTCTGGCGGCAGGCGATGCCCGCCACCTGACGGTCCGTCCCCGCCGGGTCGACGGCCCGGACGCGGGGTCAGAGCCCCGCGCCGCCCGTCGCGTCGACCACCCGCCCCGTCACCCACCGCGCGTCGTCGGAGGCGAGGAAGCCGACGATGTCGGCGATGTCCTCGGGGCGGCCGACCCGGCCGAGCGCGGCCAGCGAGGCGGCGTGCGCCTCGGCCTCGGCGTTGCCGCGCAGCCAGTCGGCGTTGACGTCGGTGTCGACGATGCCGGGCGCGACCGAGTTCACGGTGATCCCGCGCGGGCCGAGGGCCTTCGCCAGGTTGAGCGTCAGGGTGTCGAGCGCGCCCTTGGTCGCCCCGTAGGCGAGGATCTCGGGCATGGCGATCCGGGCGGCGCCGCTGGAGATGTTGACGACCCGGCCGATGCCCCTGCTGCCGCGCGTGACCAGCGCGTTCTTGTTGTTCATGGGTCCCCCCGATTCCATAGCGATCAGCACAGAAAGACCGTGACACGACTTTCGTAGCAACCACTACAGAAACCCGGAGGCCCGGCTAGCCGCGCGTGGCCTCGACGAAGGCGCGGATCAACTCCGGCGACTTCACCCCGCGTTCGCGCTCCACCCCGCTGGACACGTCCACACCCCAGGCCCCGGTCACCCCGACCGCCTCCCGCACGTTGCCCGGGTTCAGCCCGCCGGCCAGCAGCCACCGCCCCTCGGGCGCGGTGAAGTCCGCCGAGCCCCAGTTCCACGGCTTGCCGGAGCCCGGGTCGGGGGCGTCGAGCAGGAGCAGGTCCTCGCCGTACTCGCCGCAGCGCTTCACGTGCTCGGCGGTGGCCCGCAGCAGCGTCCGGCCCTCGGCGCGCAGCGCCGCGAAGTCCCCGGGCCCCTCCTCACCGTGCAGCTGCACCCCCCGTACGCCGCTCTCCTCGGCGAACCGGCGCACCTCCTCGACCGCCTGCCCCCGGAACACCCCGACCGTGAGCACCGAGTCCGGCACCCGCCCGGCGAGCTCCCGCGCGGTGGCGGCATCGACCGTACGCGGACTGCCGGGCGCGAACACGAACCCCACGGCATCGGCCCCGGCCGCCACCGCGGCATCGACGTCCCGCGCGGTCCTGAGCCCGCAGATCTTGACGAAGAGATCAGCCATGCGCCCAGCCTATGCCGACCCGGGCCGCGTCAGCGGCCCACCTGCACGGGACCCAGCACCGACCCGCCGATCGCGGCCGCCAGATGGGCCGCGCCCACCTCGTCGGCGGTCCGGAAGTGCACGTAGACCGTGTGCCAGCCGTCGGAATGCTCCTCGTTGACGTCGAGTTCCACCCGCTGGTTCGTCGAGTCCTGCGACGCGGACGGGATCTCGGGGGGCCACTCTCCGCGCCAGCGCATCGTGGCCGCTCCGCGGCCCAGCACGCGCAGAAAGGCCTGCTCGACGGGGCCCGGAGCCACGTCCGCGTCCACAGTCAGCGGTAGTTCGGCCGCCAGCTCCCGGTCGTCACCGGGCAGTTCGGCGCCCGCGAACCAGACGTCCCGGCCCCAGTCGTACGAAGGCTCGAACAGGCCCTTCGGAAGGAGCGCCGCCAGCCCCCGAGCCTCCTCGACGGTGTGCGCCTGCGCAACCAGCCACATCTCCGCGTCGAGCGGCTTCATCCGTGCGCACAGCAGGCGGGCCCGCCGGTAGGCCTCGGCGAGGTCGTCGGTCCGGAACACGGGGTAGGCCCTCGAACTTCCCATCGCTGTTCAGCAGCCCCGCTCCGGCCCGCCCAGCACGCTGCCGCCGATCGCGGCGGCGAGCCGCTCGGCGCGGCCCGCGTCGCCGAACTTGGTGACGTGGACGTAGACGGTGTGGACCTCGCTGACCTTCCGGGACCACTCGCACTCGTCACTGTTGAGAACCAGCTGCACGCCGTCGTACTTGGGCGAGGCGTGCGAGCCCAGCTCGGGCTCGTCGGGCCAGCAGCCCTCCCAGCTGATGGACGCGGGGCCCGCGCCCACGGCGCGGACGAACTCCTCCTCGTCCCCTGCGGCCGGCAGTTCCGTGCAGACGAACTCCAGCGGGACCGCCGCCCCCAGCTCCGCGTCGGTGGCCGTCCTCACGTCCGCCTCGAAGTAGAGGAACTCGCCGGTCTCCGGGTGCGTGCGCATCCCCGTGTGGTCGTAGATCGCGTCCGGCAGCAGCGCCGCCATCCGCCGCACGTCCGCGACCGTGCCCAGCTCCGCCCCCACCCGCACCTCCGCGTACCGGCGGGCCAGCAGCCCGCACAGCAGCCGCGCCTTGGCGTACGCCTCGGCGGGATCGGTGGTGCGGTAGACCGGATACGCGACGGAATTCCCCATGGCCGTACGGTCACACGCCCCCACCCACCCCGGCCAGCGGTTTTACCCCCCGATCGGCGGAGATCACCGCGCGGGCCGGGCACGCCTTTCCCCACGCCGCTAGCCTGGAACGAGGCTCACGCCCAGTGCACGGCACGCCACGCGGAGGACCACGGTGACGATCATGATCGAACGGGCCACACCGATAGAACAGACGGCACCGCCGACGTTCGAGACACTCCTGCGCACCGTCGAGGAGATGGACACGCCAGACGGCTTCAAGGCCGAGCTCATCCGGGGGAAGATCATCGTGTCGCCGTTTTCCACGCTGCGCTCTCTGCGTCGTATGCGTGCGCTGCGCGAACAGCTCCAGGCGCACGCACCCGAGGGGCACATCGCGGAGATCGCGCCCTTCCTCTTCCGGTTCTCTGCAGCGGAGCGCGCGTACGGGCCCGACCTCTTCGTGGCCGACGAATCGGCCTTCGAGGGCGAGGGTCGGCACGCGGACGGGGCGGCCCTGTCGCTCGTCGGCGAGTTCACGTCCGTCTCCACCAGGGATGCCGACTGGAACGAGAAGCTGGACGTGTACGGACGCCTGGTCCCGGTCTACCTGGTCGTCGACATGCAGGATTCGGAGATCACCTGCTTCTGGGACCCCTCCCCGCACGGATACCGCTCCCGCACGACGGTGTCCTTCGGCGAGCCCCTGCAGATCCCCGAGCCCTTCGGCTTCGCGCTCGACACCGCGGGCTTCTAGAAAGACCGGGAAAACGCCCGAGGGCGGCACCCCCTACAGGGGGTGCCGCCCTCGTTCGAGAACAGCCGATCAACCAGTGGCCGGAGCCAGGGGTCGATCAGAAGTCCATGTCGCCGCCCGGCATGCCGCCCGGGGCGCCGGCGCCGGCCTTCTCGGGCTTGTCGGCGATGACGGCCTCGGTGGTGAGGAAGAGGGCCGCGATGGACGCAGCGTTCTGCAGGGCAGAGCGCGTGACCTTCGCCGGGTCGATGATTCCCGCGGCGATCATGTCGACGTACTCGCCGGTCGCGGCGTTCAGGCCGTGACCGATCGGAAGGTTGCGCACCTTCTCGACGACGACGCCACCCTCGAGACCACCGTTGACGGCGATCTGCTTCAGCGGGGCCTCCAGGGCGAGCTTCACGGCGTTGGCGCCGGTCGCCTCGTCACCCTCGAGCTCCAGCTTCTCGAAGACCGCGGAAGCCTGCAGCAGGGCCACGCCACCACCGGCGACGATGCCCTCCTCGACGGCCGCCTTCGCGTTGCGAACGGCGTCCTCGATGCGGTGCTTGCGCTCCTTGAGCTCGACCTCGGTCGCGGCACCGGCCTTGATGACGGCCACGCCGCCGGCCAGCTTCGCGAGGCGCTCCTGGAGCTTCTCGCGGTCGTAGTCCGAGTCGGAGTTCTCGATCTCGGCGCGGATCTGGTTCACGCGACCGGCGACCTGGTCGCTGTCACCGGCACCGTCGACGATGGTGGTCTCGTCCTTGGTGATGACGACCTTGCGGGCGCGGCCGAGCAGGTCGAGACCGGCGTTCTCCAGCTTGAGGCCGACCTCCTCGGAGATGACCGTGCCGCCCGTGAGGATGGCGATGTCACCGAGCATGGCCTTGCGGCGGTCGCCGAAGCCCGGGGCCTTGACGGCGACGGACTTGAAGGTGCCGCGGATCTTGTTGACGACCAGGGTCGACAGGGCCTCGCCCTCGACGTCCTCGGCGATGATCAGCAGCGGCTTGCCGGACTGCATGACCTTCTCCAGGAGCGGCAGCAGGTCCTTGACCGAGCCGATCTTGGAGTTGACGATCAGGATGTACGGGTCGTCGAGGGACGACTCCATGCGCTCCATGTCGGTGGCGAAGTACGCCGAGATGTAGCCCTTGTCGAAGCGCATGCCCTCGGTGAGCTCGAGCTCCAGACCGAAGGTCTGCGACTCCTCAACGGTGATGACGCCTTCCTTGCCGACCTTGTCCATGGCCTCGGCGATGAGCTCGCCGATCTGGGTGTCGGCGGCGGAGATGGAGGCCGTGGAAGCGATCTGCTCCTTGGTCTCGACATCCTTGGCCTGGGCGAGCAGGGCGGCGGAGACGGCCTCGACGGCCTTCTCGATACCACGCTTGAGGGCCATCGGGTTGGCGCCGGCGGCTACGTTGCGCAGGCCCTCGCGGACGAGCGCCTGGGCCAGCACGGTGGCGGTGGTCGTACCGTCGCCCGCGACGTCGTCCGTCTTCTTGGCGACTTCCTTGACCAGCTCGGCGCCGATCTTCTCGTACGGGTCCTCGAGCTCGATCTCCTTGGCGATGGAGACACCATCGTTGGTGATCGTGGGGGCGCCCCACTTCTTCTCAAGGACGACGTTGCGACCCTTGGGGCCAAGGGTGACCTTGACGGCGTCGGCGAGCTGGTTCATCCCACGCTCGAGGCCGCGACGGGCCTCCTCGTCGAACGCAATGATCTTGGCCATCTGAAGTGGTCCTCCCGGACAGCGGTGGATTGCTCCCAGGACCGCGCCCGCGCCCGCGACGGACGGCCTGCGTGCCCGGCGGTTCCTTCCCACCGGACCCTGCGGGCCTCACCGACCCGGTCCTCGTTCAGTAGCACTCTCACCGGGAGAGTGCTAACGCCAATGATTAGCACTCGACCCCCGAGAGTGCAAGCGGCTTCGAAGAAGCCTCGATGAGGGGTGGTGGTCGGGCGACGGGCGGGCGCAAGCGGCTCGGGCCAACGCCCGCCCAGTACCGGGCGTGGAGCGGGCGCACATACGAGGGGCCCGCATCCCGTGTCCAGGATGTGGGCCCCTCGTATGGTCGTGCAGGTCTTCGTTGAAACACTGTGCGTCGGTGGTCGATCGCTCCAGGACTAGCCGAGCGCGAGCTTGACCATGTCCGCCTGCGGACCCTTCTGGCCCTGCGAGATCTCGAACTCGACCCGCTGACCCTCTTCAAGGGTGCGGTACCCGTCCATCTGGATGGCGCTGTAGTGGACGAACACATCCGCACCACCGTCGACCGCGATGAAGCCGTAGCCCTTCTCCGCGTTGAACCACTTGACGGTGCCCTGAGCCATGCCTAACTCCCCTATTACTGGCCCTTGCGCGGGAACGCACTTCGCGTTCCCGGGTCAGAACTTGCGTCGGAACGCGTCGACCGAGGCTGAATGTATCTGCGCGAGTGCTGTCTGCAACAGGTCAATCCGACGAGAATTCCGGACACGGGGAAACATTGAAATAGAGTGAAAATTTGCCATATTCCAGGGCAACTCGGGCCTGACATATCTCGCCAAAGCCCCATACCGCACTTGCATGTTGACCCGATGTCGACCCTCACGCGACCCGTTCATATGCAGCGGGCAAGTCCGGCGGAGGGGACTTCCCCAACTCTACCCCGCCCAATCAAGCAGAATTGCCCCCTCCGCTTTTAACGGAGGGGGCAATTTCGGTTTGCGCGTGTCACCTATCAGGTGGCAAAGGGGCCGACAGGATCAGCAGCCGCCCGCGACGGCCGGGATGATCGAGACGCCGGCGCCGTCCGGCGTCTTCGCCTCCAGCCCGCCCTCAAAGCGCACGTCGTCGTCGTTGACGTAGACGTTCACGAAACGGCGCAGCTTGCCCTGGTCGTCCAGGACGCGCGCGGCGATGCCCGGGTGGCTCGCCTCCAGGGACTGGATGACCTCGGCGAGGGTCGCGCCCTCGGCGGGCACCTCGGCCTGACCGCCGGTGTAGGTGCGCAGGATGGTGGGGATGCGGACGTTGACGCTCATGGCGCTACTGCCTTTCCGGTAGAGCAGGGGGAGATGGTCAGGCCAGGCCGGCGGCGCGGAACGCGTCCAGGCTCGGGCGGATGGTGGCGGTCTGCCCGCTCTCCGCGGCCACCGCCTCCAGGGTCTTGAGGCCGTCGCCGGTGTTGAGGACGACGGTGGTCAGCGTCGGGTCGAGCTGCCCGTTCTCGATGAGCTTCTTCGTCACGCCGACGGTCACGCCGCCCGCGGTCTCGGCGAAGATGCCCTCGGTCTGCGCGAGGATCTTGATGGCCTCGACGACCTGCTCGTCGTTCACGTCCTCGACGAAGCCGCCGGTGCGGCGGGCGATGTCCAGGACGTACGGGCCGTCCGCCGGGTTGCCGATCGCGAGGGACTTGGCGATGGTGTTGGGCTTCTGCGGGCGGACCACGTCGTGACCGGCCTTGAAGGCGGTCGACACCGGGGAGCAGCCCTCGGCCTGGGCACCGAAGATCTTGTACGGCTTGTCCTCCACGAGGCCGAGCTTGATCAGCTCCTGCAGACCCTTGTCGATCTTCGTCAGCTGCGAGCCGGACGCGATCGGGATCACGAGCTGGTCGGGCAGCTGCCAGCCGAGCTGCTCGCAGATCTCGTAGGCGAGGGTCTTGGAGCCCTCTCCGTAGTACGGGCGCAGGTTGACGTTGACGAAGCCCCAGCCCTCGCCCAGCGGGTCGCCGATGAGCTCGGAGCAGAAGCGGTTGACGTCGTCGTAGTTGCCCTCGATGCCGACCAGGTCACCGCCGTACACACCGGCCATGACGACCTTGCCCTGCTCCAGGTCGTGCGGGATGAACACGCAGGAGCGGAAGCCGGCCCGGGCGGCCGCGGCGCCGACGGCGCCGGCCAGGTTGCCGGTGGAGGAGCAGGAGAGGGTGGTGAAGCCGAAGGCGCGGGCGGCCTCGACGGCGATGGCCACGACGCGGTCCTTGAAGGAGTGCGTCGGGTTGCCGGAGTCGTCCTTGACGTAGAGCTTGCCGGTGACGCCGAGCTCCTTGGCCAGGTTGGCGGCGTCCACGAGCTTGGTGAAGCCCGGGTTCAGGCTCGGCTTGGAGGCCACGTCCGCGGGGACGGGCAGCAGCGGCGCGTAACGCCAGATGTTGTTGGGGCCGGCCTCGATCGCGGCGCGCAGGGCCTCGGGGTCGCCGGTCGGGAGGTCGTAGGCGACTTCCAGCGGTCCGAAGCACTCGGCGCACGCGAAGATCGGGCCGAGCTCGAAGCGGGTACCGCACTCGCGACAGGAAAGACCGTTGGCGGGTCCGAGATCGACAGAGGTGGCGACAGTCTGTGCAGCCATGATGGCGAGGCCCTTTCTCCTCATCTTCCCCATGGCGCACTTCGCCATGAGACGGAATTGGCACCTTCCCTAGCCGGGGACCTCGCTGACGTCGCTGACGAGCGATCGCGAGAACCGACTGGAGGGTTGCCGGGGCTTCAACGGGCCGTGTCCCTCTGCCCCTCTGGATGAGCGGTATGGCACCGGCACACGCGCTCTGCGGCGCGCCGGTGCGTTTGTACGCGGGACCCCCGGCATGCGGTGGTCCTTCGCGTTGTTCAAGACTGTAACCGAAGGGCCGCGCGGTTGAGACAGCCGTCCGAACCGCGAGATGGATCACATAACGGCCGATAACGCCGACAAGCAGGGAGTGCTGAGGGTGCTGGAAGAGGTGGAGCGCTGGCTGGCAGACCGCTCCTGGTCAGCCGCCGACCGACCGCTCGACCAGCTGCTCGACCGGAAACGGGCGGCCGGGACCACGGTCAGCGTGGTGCTGCCCGCGCTGGACGAGGAGGCGACGGTCGGCGCGATCGTCGAGGTCATCCGGCGCGAGCTGATCGAGGGACTGCCGTTCCCCCTGGTGGATGAGCTGATCGTGATCGACTCGGGCTCGACCGACCGTACGGCGGAGGTCGCGGCGAAGGCGGGAGCCCGGGTGGTGCACCGCGACGAGATCCTGCCGAGGATCCCGGCGCTGCCCGGCAAGGGCGAGGTGCTGTGGCGCTCGCTGCAGGCCACCAGCGGGGACATCGTCTGCTTCGTCGACGCCGACCTGCGGGACTTCTCCTCCACGTTCGTCTCGGGGATCGTGGGACCGCTGCTGACCGAACCGGACGTGCAGTTCGTCAAGGCCATGTACGACCGCCCGCTCGGCGACGCCCCCGGCCAGGGCGGCCGGGTCACGGAACTCGTCGCCCGCCCCCTGCTCAACCTGCACTGGCCGCAGCTGGCCGGCTTCGTCCAGCCGCTGGGCGGCGAGTACGCCGTGCGCCGCTCCCTGCTGGAGCGGCTGCCGTTCCCCGTCGGGTACGGCGTCGAGCTGGGCCTGCTGGTCGACGCCCTGCACACGGTCGGGCTGGACGCGCTGGCCCAGGTGGACGTGGGCGTACGCGTCCACCGCCACCAGGACGGGCAGGCGCTCGGCCGGATGGCCGCGGCGATCTACCGCACCGCCCTGCTGCGGCTGTCGCGCGGGCACCACGTACGGCCGGAGCTGACGCAGTTCGAGCGGGGGCCGGAGGGCTTCGTGCCGCGGACCTACCCGGTGGACACCGAGGAGCGGCCGCCGATGCTCGGCGTCAAGGAGTACGCGCTGCGCCGCGTGGCGTGACGTCGGGCTGGAAAGTTTGAGCGAGTGCGGGCTGGGCTAGGTTCGCCGCATGGCTTCTCAGGTGCTCGTCGCCGCCAACCGCGGCCCCCTCTCGTACGCGATCGATGCCGAAGGCGGCCTCAGCGCCCGGCGCGGCGGGGGCGGTCTCGTCTCCGGGCTCTCCGCGGCCCTCGCGGAGCAGCCGGGGGCGCTGTGGATCTGCGCGGCGCTGTCGGAGGCGGACCGGGAGGCGGTCCGCCGGGGGGTGGCCGAGCCGGGCGTCCGGATGCTGGACATCGATCCCACGGTGTACGACGCCGCCTACAACGGCATCGCCAACTCCGTGCTGTGGTTCACGCACCACCACCTGTACGACATCCCCCGCGAACCGGTCTTCGACGCGGAGTTCCGGCGGCGGTGGGACGCGTACGTCGCGTACAACGAGGCCTTCGCGCGCGCCCTCGCCCAGGAGGCGGCCGAAGGGGCCCGCGTCCTGGTGCAGGACTACCACCTGGCGCTGGTCCCGGGGCAGTTGCGGGAGCTGCGGCCGGACCTGCGGATCGGGCACTTCACGCACACGCCGTGGGCCTCGCGGGAGTTCATGGCCATGCTGCCGGACGACATCCGGAGCCAGCTGGTGTGGGGGATGCTCGGGGCGGACCGGCTGGGCTTCCACACGTGGGAGTGGGCGGCCAACTTCATCACCGGCGCGACCAGGGAGGACGCGCGCGGCATCGCGGAAGCGTTCTTCCCGACCGGGACCCCGGAGCGCGGGGTGTGGCAGCGCCGGACGGTCCCGGACGGGTGCGGCCTCGGGAAGCAGCGGTTCACCGAGGTGACCTACTACCCCCTCGGGGTGGACGCGGACGAACTGCGGGCGCTCGCGCACCGGCCGGAGGTGGACGAGAAGCTGGCGCAGCTGCGGGCGGAGGTCGGCGGCCTGAAGACGATCGCCCGGGTGGACCGGACCGAGCTGTCGAAGAACGTCCTGCGGGGGCTGCTGGCCTACCGGGAGCTGCTGACGGTCCACCCGGAGTGGCGGGGCCGGGTCGTCCACCTGGCCTCGGCGTACCCGTCGCGGCAGGACCTGGCGGTGTACCGGGCGTACACGGAGTCGGTGCGGGAGCTGGCCGCGGAGATCAACGAGGAATTCGGCATGGCGGACTGGAAGCCGGTGCTGGTGTCGGTGCAGGACGACTTCGCGCGGTCGCTGGCGGTGTACCGGATGGCGGACGTGGCGCTGGTGAACCCGGTGCGGGACGGGATGAACCTGGTGGCGAAGGAGATCCCGGTGGTGTCGGAGGCGGGGTGCGTGCTGGTGCTGTCCACCGGGGCGGGGGCGTACGCGGAGCTCCGCCAGGACGCGCTGACGGTGAACCCGTACGACGTGTCGGCGACGGCCGAGGCGTTGCACGCGGCGCTGGCCATGCCGGCCGCCGAGCGTGCGGAACGCACGGAGCGCCTGGCCGCCGCCGCCACGGCCCTCCCCCCGGCCCAGTGGCTCGCAGCCCAACTGACCGACCTGCTGGCCTGACCCCTTCCGCCCCGCCGCACGATCCCAGCCGCTCCGCGGCCAACCCGCCCTCGCGGGCGGAAGTCGCAGGCTGACGCCGGCCGAATCCAGCCCCGCCGGCGTTTGAGGCGATCTTTCAGCCCGTCCGGCGTCTGGAGGTCCGGGGTCCGGGGTCCGGGGTCCGGGGCGGAGCCCCGGTAAGACGGAGTCTGGGGGAGGGTCCGGGGGCCGGCCCCCGGACCGGCGCCGCGCCCGGCAGCGAACGTGCAGGCCGCGTGCGGGGCGGAGTCCCGGTCTCTTCAGGCTCGCACGGCCTTGGCCAAGGCCGCCAGGAAGGCGACCACCTCGCCCGGTCCGGCCAGGACCACGTCGGCCCGCGCGGCGAGCTCGGGGACCTCGGCCGAGCCGCTGCAGACCAGGAGGCCCGGCAAGCCGTCGGCCCGGCGTTTTTCGACGGCCGAGTACGCCGCCAGGTCACCCAGGTCGTCGCCCGCGTACAGCACCGCCTCCGCGTCCCGCTCCGCCAGGAACTCCGTCAGGGCGACGCCCTTGTCCATGCCCGGGGGGCGGAGCTCCAGGACCGCCCGGCCCGGCTCCACCATCAGCCCGTGCCGCGCCGCCAGCTCCGTCAGGGGCTCGCGCAGGGCCGCGAAGGCCGCCGCGGGGTCCGCGGCCCGGCGGGTGTGCACGGCCAGCGCCCGGCCCTTCTCCTCGATCCAGGTGCCCCGCCAGGCCCCGATCGAGTCGAGGAACCCCGGCAGCTCGGCCCGTACCGCCGCCACCCCGGGGTGCTCGGCCGGGGCGTGCACGATCCCGGTGACCGCGTCCCAGCGCTCCGCGCCGTAGTGGCCGAGGACGACGAGGTGTTCCAGTCCGGGGACCCCGGCGAAGCCCCCGTAGCGGACGGCGACGCCCGCCGGCCGGCCGGTGATCACGGCGACCGAGGCGACCTCGGGGGCGAGCGCGGAGAGGGCCGGGACGGCTCCCGGGTGGGCTCTGGCCTGGTCCGGGTCCGGGACGATCTCGGCGAGGGTGCCGTCGAAGTCCAGGGCGACCACGGACCGGCGGGGTGCGCGGAGCAGGGCTTCGAGTCCCTCGCGTCCGGCTGCGGTGACGGGCATCGGCAGGTCGTGCGGATGGCTCCCCATACGCACGACCCTAACGGCCCGGCCCTGCGACGGCTATGGCACGGGAGGGGGCTGTCGCCGGGCCCGCTGGGCCTCGCGGATCCGCCGCAGCCGGTTGACCGTGCCCGGTGCGTGGGCCAGCGCCCGCGGGTCGTCCATCAGCGCGTTGAGCAGCTGGTAGTAGCGGACGGGGGTCATCCCCAGTCCTTCCCGTATGGCCCGTTCCTTGGCTCCGGGCCCGGGCCAGGTGCGTCCCTCGTACGCGAGCACCGCGGCCTCCGTGGCCGTCAGCTGCCCGTCGTCCGTCATACCGCCAGATTAACGCCGCCCGCCGACAGCGGCCGCGCCGACATCGGGCCCGCCGACAGCGGCCCCGCCGTACCCGACCGGCGCTACCTCGGGTCCGACGCCCGCGCCGCCGTGGCGATGTCCTCCAGGACCTTCGCCGGCTGTCCGCCCTGCTCGACGGTCTTGCCGATGTTCTGCTTGATGTCCTCGCTGACGCCCGCCCAGGACTTCTTGCCGACCGGGTACAGCCGCGAGCCCGGCAGCGCCGTCAGGAAGGGCTTCAGCTTGGCCGCCTGGCCGCTCGTGGCGGCCTGCTTGGCCTGGTAGCCGCTGGTGGTGGGCGGCAGCAGGTCGTACTGGTCCGTGAAGGCCGCCACGTTCTTCGGCTGGTACATGAAGTCCAGGAACTTCCCGGACTGCTCGCGGTGGCCGTTCTTGAAGGCCATGACCCAGTCCGCGACGCCCATGGCCGGCTCCGCGGACCCGGTGGCGGTCGGCAGCGGCACCATGCCGAACTTCACGCCCTTGGCCTCGGCCTGCTTCATCAGCGACGGGTGTCCGTTGAGCATGCCGACCTCGCCCTTGGTGAAGGCGTCGAAGGCGGCCTGCCGGTCCAGCTTCCCCGGCTCGACGGGGCCGGTCAGCCCCTGGCCGACCATCTTGTCCCGCAGGAACTCCAGCGCCTTGACGTTGTCGGCGGAGTCGATGGAGTACTGCTCTTCGTTGTCGGTGTAGCCGCCGCCGCCCGAGAGCATCCACATCATCGTCTCGGCCTGCGCCTCCTCGCGGCCCAGCGGCAGCGCGAAGGGGGTGGGCACGCCCGCGCCCTTGAGCTTCTTGGCCGCCGCCTCCAGGTCCGCCCAGCTCTTCGGCTGCCAGCCCTTGGCGTCCTTGCCGATCACGCCCGCGTCGGCCAGCAGCTTCTCGTTGTAGAAGAGCAGCCGGGTGCTCGACACGAAGGGCAGCCCGTACTGGACCTGCTTGACCTTGCCCGCGTCCGCGAGCGGTCCGAGGAAGTCGGCCTCGGTCTTCACGGAGAGCAGCTCCGACGCGGAGTACAGCTTGCCGGCGGCCGCGTAGTCGGCGTAGGCGCCGATCTGGGCGATGTCGGGGGCCTTGCCGGCCTTGACCATGTCGGCGACCTCGGCGTCGACCTCGGACCACGAGTAGACGGAGACCTCGACCTTGACGCCCGGGTGGTCCTTCTCGAAGCCGTCGGCGAGGCCCTTCCAGTACCCGGCCGAGGAGTTCTGCGGATTGTCCCCGTAGTCGGCCGCCACGACCCGCAGGGTCACCTCGTTGTCTCCGGTGAGTCCGCCGAGGGCTCCGCAGCCCGTCAGCGTCACGGCAGTCAGGCACAGCACGGCGCCGGACGCGGCCAGGCTCAGGTAACGGCCCTTCACAGTTCTCGATCCACCCCTTGTTGTACGTACGATCCACGTAAGGTCTACACCACTTTGGCGGCTCGTCCACATCCGGATCCCGACCGGGGCCCCGGATTTGTATGGCCACTCAACAATCCCCCTCAATGGACTAGACCTTTCCCCGCCGAGCACGCGAGACTGTCCCTGTGAAACCCGTGAAACACGTCATCGCCCTCGATGTGGGCGGCACCGGGATGAAGGCCGCCCTCGTCGCCGACGACGGCACCCTGCTCCACGAAGCGCGCCGGGCCACCGGCCGCGAGCGGGGCCCCGACGCCGTCGTCGAGACGATCCAGGACTTCGCCGCCGAGCTGCTCGACACCGGCCGGGAACGCTTCGGACGGACCGCCTCCGCCGCCGGAGTCGCCGTCCCCGGCATCGTCGACGCCGACGACGGGATCGCCGTCTACGCGGCGAACCTGGGCTGGCGCGACGTGCCGATGCGCGCCCTGCTCAGCAGACGCCTCGGCGGCATCCCGGTGGCCCTCGGCCACGACGTGCGCACGGGCGGACTCGCGGAGGGCCGCATCGGCGCCGGCCGCGGCGCCGACCGCTTCCTCTTCGTCCCCCTCGGCACCGGCATCGCCGGCGCCATCGGCATCGCCGGCCGCATCGAGGCCGGCGCCCACGGCTACGCGGGCGAGATCGGGCACATCGTGGTGCGCCCGGGCGGCCCCGCCTGCGGCTGCGGCCAGTACGGCTGTCTGGAGACCCTCGCCTCCGCCGCCGCGGTCAGCCGCGCCTGGGCGGCCGCCTCCGGCGACCCCGGGGCCGACGCCGCGGACTGCGCCGAGGCCGTCGAATCCGGCGACGCGCGCGCCCGGGAGGTCTGGCTGGCCGCCGTCGGCGCCCTCGCCGACGGGCTGGTCACCGCGATCACCCTGCTGGACCCGCGCACGCTGATCATCGGTGGCGGGCTGGCCGAGGCGGGGGAAACCCTGTTCACACCACTACGGACGGCCATGGAGGAGCGCGTGACGTTCCAGCGGCTCCCCCACATCGTGCCGGCGGCCCTCGGGGACACCGCCGGCTGCCTGGGCGCAGGGCTGCTCGCCTGGGACCTACTCGCCACGGAGGTACCTGCCTGATGTCCGGAAGCGCACACAGCACTGTTCTCTCCGGCGCCAGGGTGGTGCTGCCCACCGGAACCGTGGCGGGCGGCCGGGTCATCGTCGACGGCGACCGCATCGCCGGCAGCGCCCACGAGGGCTCGCGGACCGTGGACCTGTCCGGGCACTGGATCGTCCCCGGCTTCGTGGACATGCACAACCACGGCGGCGGCGGCGCCTCCTTCACCTCCGGCACCGCCGAGGACGTCCTCCGGGGCGTCCGCACCCACCGCGAGCACGGCACCACCACCCTGGTCGCCTCCACCGTCACCGGCGACCTGGACGAACTGGCCCGGCGCGCCGGGCTGCTCGCCGAGCTCACCCAGCAGGGCGAGCTCGCCGGCATCCACTTCGAGGGGCCGTTCATCAACCCCTGCCGCAAGGGCGCGCACAAGGAGGACCTGCTCCGCGACCCCGACCCGGCCGAGGTCCGCAAGCTGATCGACGCCGCGCACGGCACCGCCCGCATGTTCACCCTCGCCACCGAACTCCCGGGCGGTCTGGAGTCCGTACGACTGCTGGCCGAGCACGGGGTGATCGCCGCGATCGGGCACACGGACGCCACCTACGAGCAGACGCGCGCCGCCATCGACGCGGGCGTGACCGTGGCCACCCACCTCTTCAACGCGATGCCGCCCCTCGCGCACCGCGAACCCGGCCCGATCGCCGCGCTGCTGGAGGACGAGCGGATCACGGTCGAGCTGATCAACGACGGCACCCACCTGCACCCGGCCGCCCTGGAACTGGCCTTCCACCACGCGGGAGCGCACCGCGTGGCGCTGATCACCGACGCGATGGACGCCGCCGGCTTCGGCGACGGGACCTACCACCTCGGCCCGCTGGAGGTCGAGGTCAAGGAGGGTGTGGCCCGGCTCGTGGAGGGCGGTTCCATCGCAGGCTCCACGCTGACCCAGGACACCGCCTTCAAGCGCTCGGTGACCCTCGACAAGCTGCCGGTGGAGTCCGTGGTCCAGGCGATCTCGGCCAATCCGGCCAAGCTCCTCGGCCTGTACGACGAGATCGGCTCGCTCGAACCCGGCAAGTACGCGGACCTCGTCGTCCTGGACGCCGCCTTCGACGTCCAGGGCGTCATGCGGCGCGGCGAATGGGTCGTCAGCCCCCGCTCCGCGGCGGCGGTCTGACGGCCAAGCGGCTGTACGTGCGAAGGCGGTGGGCCCGAGGGCTGGGCCGACCGCCTCGGGTTTGGCATGATCCCGGCAGCAACAGACCCGGGGGTGCCCATGATCCTGACCGTGACGCTCAACACCGCACTCGACGTCACGTACCGCGTGCCGAGGCTGCTCCCGCACGCCTCGCACCGTGTCGCCGCCGCCACCGAGCGCCCCGGCGGCAAGGGGATCAACGTCGCCCGCGTCCTGGCCGCGCTCGGCCACGAGGTGACGGCGACGGGCTTCGCGGGCGGCCCGGTCGGCTCCGTCGTACGCGAACTGCTCGCGCGGTCCCCACGGGTGGTGGACGCCCTGGTGCCCTGCGCGGACGGCAGCCGCCGCACCCTGGCCGTGGTCGACGAGTCCTCCGGCGACACCACCCAGTTCAACGAGCCGGGCCCGCTGATCACACCCGCAGAGTGGTCCCGCTTCCTCGCGCAGTACGGGGAGCTGGTCCGCGGCGCCCGCGCCGTGGCCCTGTGCGGCAGCCTCCCGCCGGGCGTGCCCGTCGGCGCGTACGCGCTCCTCGTACGGGCGGCCCGCGCGGCCGGCGTCCCCGTCCTCCTGGACACCAGCGGCGAGGCCCTGCGCCGCGGGGTCGCCGCCCGGCCCGAGATCATCAAGCCGAACGCCGCCGAGCTGGCCGAGCTCACCGGATCCCGCGACCCGCTGCCCGCCACCCGCGACGCCCGCCGCCGGGGCGCGCACGCCGTGGTCACCTCGCTGGGCCCGGACGGCCTGCTGGCCGCCACCGCCGAGGGCACCTGGCAGGCGGCCCCGCCGCGCGCCCTGTCCGGCAACCCCACCGGAGCCGGCGACTCCGCCGTCGCCGGCCTGCTGTCGGGCCTGGTGGAGGGGGCGGACTGGCCGGACCGCCTCGCCCGCGCGGTCGCCCTGTCCGCGGCCACGGTCGCGGCCCCGACGGCGGGGGAGTTCGACCCCGGCGTCTACGAGGAGCTGCGGAACGCCGTCTGCGCCAGCGTCGCGAGCGGAAGCTGAATGACCGTCAATGTGCGGTGAAGCTCACGCCGTTGACGAGCCGTCGGATGCGGGGCCCTGGATGGGGGCCATCCAGGATCAACAAGCTCAAATGATCTTCAAAGCAACGAGGCTGTGCAAGTGAACCGATTCTTCCGCAACCTGCTCGCCGTCACCACCGGAGTGGTGGCCGTCTCCACACTGGCCGCGGTCCCCGCTCAGGCCCAGACGATCAACAGCGGCTCTTGCGGCGCCGGGTACCGCCAGCAGGACGCCTTCCCGCTCGGCGACAACATGGGCGCCTCCGGAGCCGGCGTCGTCTTCCTGTACTACAACAGCTCCACCGGCACGAACTGCGCGATCCTGCGCCGCGACTCCAGGTTCAAGGTCACCGACGGCATGGGCGTTTCGCTGAAGGACTCCGCCGGCAACAGCGTCGCCGACGGGCAGCGCGCCTACACCCGGTTCGCGGGCCCGGTCTACCTCAAGGCGCCGGGCCGGTGCGTCCAGGTCTACGGCCAGCTCACGGGCATCTGGCTGACGGAGAACTCCAGCTACCTGGAGAAGGAGCACCACGGCGGCAGCGGCTGGGTCCACTGCGGCTAGAAGTCCGACGCGAACGCCGGGTCCGGCTCTGCCGCGCGTGCGCTGGAGCCGGACCCGGCGTTGGGCGTCGGTGGAGGGCGTCGGCCCAGGCGAAACCCCAGGGGATCAGAAGTTCTCGAGCCACAGCTGGTCGATGTTGACGTTGCAGCTGTTGCCGGCCTCGCACGACAGCTTGATCGTGTTGGTGCCCTTGTCGAGGTTCACCTGGCCCCAGGTCGTCTGCCAGCCCTTCTCCCAGTCGCCCTTGGGCGACTTGGCGAAGTTGCGCATGCTGATCGGGGCCTCGTTCGGCTTGCCGTTGACGGTCAGGGTGCCGTTGGCGTCCTCACCCGGGATGCCGAACCGCACGTAGAACCTGTACTTCCCGGCCTTGGGTACGTCCAGGGTCCAGGTCACGGCCGCGCCGGGTCGGTTGAACCCGCCGACGTACTGGCCGCCCGAGCTCTTCGCCCCCGGGATCGCGGTTTCCAGGGCCGCGCCGCCCGTGATGGACATGCCGGCGCCGGCCGCCTCACCCTTGGGCAGTGGGGCCTGGGACGGCGCCGGAGAGCCGCTCGGGGGCACGGACGAGGAGTTCTGCGGGGCCGCCGACTGCTGGCCGCCGTCCGCCTCGTCCTGGCCCTTCTTGCCCTTGTCCTTGTCACCGAACTGCAGCGCCGCGACGATGCCGATCACGACCACGGCGACCACCGCGACGGCGGCGATCAGCAGACCGCGACGGCTGGAGCCGCCGCCACCGCCGTGGCCGCCCCCGTGGCCGCCGGAGTGCGCCATCGCCTGGGCCTGGTGCTGCGGGGCCTGCGGCTGCTGCGGAACGCCGTAGCCGCCCGCCTGGAGCGCCTCCGGGGCCTGGTACTGGGCCTGGTAGGCCGGCTGCTGCGCGGGGACCTGGCCGCGCTGGCCGCCGTTGCGGCGCTCGCCGACGGTCCGCACCTGGTGGTGCGAGGTACGGGGGACGCCTGGCTGGGCTCCGGAGTGACCGCCGGCCGACGTCCCCGGGTAGCCGTATCCACCGCCCGACGTGGGCGGGGTGGCTCCGGCCGCCTGGCCATCCTCGTAGAGGTAGCCGAACGGATCGTCGTCCTCGGGCTTGTTCGCCCCACCGTGCGGGCCGTTGTTCGCGGGCGTCGTCATCGCAGGTCACTCCTTTCGACCCCCGGGAGCCTACCCCGAACAGGTGCGCCCACGGGCGTCCGATCGCCTCAGCCGGCCCGGCGGTGCGCCTTGGAGCGGGACCTCTTCTCGATGTACATCCGCTGGTCGGCGGAGCGCAGCACCTCGTCCGCCGACATCCCGCAGCTCGCCCAGCCGATGCCGAAACTGGCTCCGACACGGACCGCACGGCCGTCGACCCGGATCGGCGGGATGATCGCGTTGCGCAGCCGGACGGCGAGATCGGCGGCGTCCGCCGCACCCAGGCCGTCGGCGAGGACGACGAATTCGTCACCACCCAGCCGAGCGACGGTGTCACCGTCCCTGACGCCCGTCGTCAGCCGCCGGGCGACCTCGATCAGGACCGCGTCGCCCGTGTGGTGCCCGAACCGGTCGTTGATCGACTTGAAGCCGTCGAGGTCGCAGAAGAGCACCGCGAGCCCCTTCGTACCGTCGTCGATGTCGGTCGCGGGCGCCACCGTGTGCACGTGGTGGTCGTAGGGGCCGTCCGGCGCCGCGGCCGGCGCCCTGGGGAACTCGAAGGGATCGGACCCCGTGTACCGGTCGGGTCCGTCGGCCTGAAAGCCGTGCTCACCGGCACCACCCGCCTCCGCACGCACCTCGTAGCCGTCGTGCACCGGGCGCCCGTCGTGTCCGTCGCGCCCCTCGAAGGCCGCGTCCAGGGCCTCGACCGCGGTGGCGCGCACGGACTGTGGCCTGCGGCACAGCCGCGCGCCGAGCCGGGATCTCAGCTCGGCGCTGTTGGGCAGGCCGGTCAGCGAGTCGTGGCTGGCCCGGTGGGCGAGCTGGAGCTCGTGCCGCTTGCGCTCCTCGATGTCCTCGACGTGCGTGAGGAGGAACCGGGGCCCGTCGGCGGCGTCGGCGACGACGGAGTTGCGCAGCGAGACCCATACATACGTGCCGTCGCGCCGGCCCAGGCGCAGCTCGGCGCGGCCGCCCTCGGCGGAGGTGCGCAACAGGGTGCCGATGTCCTCGGGGTGGACCAGGTCGGAGAAGGAGTAGCGGCGCAGTACGGAGGCCGGCCGGCCGAGCAGCCGGCACAGTGCGTCATTGGTCCGCAGCAGCCGGCCGTGCTGGTCCCCGCCCATCTCGGCGATGGCCATCCCGCTGGGCGCGTACTCGAAGGCCTGCCGGAAGGACTCCTCGCTGGCGCGCAGTGCCTGCTGTTCACGCTCCAGCCGGACCAGGGCCCGCTGCATGTTCGCGCGCAGCCGCGCATTGCTGATCGCAATCGCGGCTTGGAAGGCGTACATCTGGAGCGCTTCGCGGCCCCAGGCGCCGGGCCTGCGCCCGTTGCGCGGTCTGTCCACCGAAATGACACCCAGGAGTTCCCCGCCGGACGCGTACATGGGGGCGTAGAGCCGGTCCTCGGGATGCCACTCGTCCTCGAAGCGCGGATCGGGGCCGTCCGTGTGCCACTGGGGGACGTCGTCCTCCATGAGGATCCAGCCCTCGGTGTGCGGGATGAACCGGAGCCCGTCCCAGTTCTCACCCATCGTCAGGCGGCGTTCCCAGGAGGAGCGGGAGCCGACGCGGCCGGTGATGAGGGCCTCTGCGGCGGGGTCTCCGGCGAAGGCGGCGACGACCAGATCACCGTCCGGGCGTACGAGGTTGACACAGGCGAGTTCGTAGCCGAGGCCCACGACGATGCCGTCCACGACGGTCTGCAGAGTGTCCGCCAGGCTCCTGGCCGTATTGAGATCGGCCACCACCCGGTGCAGCTGCCGCAGGGGCGCAAGACGGACGTACGGCTCCGACTCGGTCTCCATTGCTCGCTCTCCCCGAGACCTCGACAGCAACTCCAGGTTTGTCATCGGCGGTTCGTTGCGGTGTCCCGTCCACTGAATCACAGTGAGCTGTGCGGCAGGTACACAGGGTCAACAAATCTTGCCCTCTGTGACTCAAGTCACATGAGATGAATAACGGTGCGTGGTGAGGCTCTTGGCGACTGGGAGCGCTCCCCCGCATTCCCGAGAGCAAACGATACGCCCGGGGCCTAGGCCAAGGGGCGGGGGCGCGACTCGGACCAGGGCCCGATGTGCGGAGCGAAGGGCGAGATTAGCGTTCCACCGTGCTGAAAACGACCCCCGTGCCCCGCCCGCCCCACGCAGACCCGCATGCTGAGGGAGTGAGCAATGACGAGTTCCGGGCCGCGATGTCCACGCTGGCGGCGGGCGTGTGCCTGATCACCGCGCACGAGACCCCCCTGGCGGCGGACGGCCCGCGCGGCGAGGACGTCGGCATGACGGCGACCGCCTTCATGTCCGTGTCCCTGGACCCGCCGCTGGTCCTGGTGAGCCTGCGCGAGGGCTCCCGGATGGACGACCTGCTCGAGGAGCAGCCCCTGTGGGCGGTCTCGGTCCTCGCCGACCACCAGCTCCAGGTCGCGGGCCGCTTCGCGATGAAGGGCCGCATCAGCGACCGGCTGCTCTTCGCGGACCTTCCGTACGTACGCGGCGAGGCCTCCGGCGCCCCCCTGCTGACCGGCGCCCTGGCCACCCTGGAGTGCCGCACCGAGAACCGCGTCGAGGCGGGCGACCACACCCTGGTCATCGGCCGCGTCCTGACGGCGGCCCTCCCGTCCCCGGACCATCAGCCCCTGACCTACTTCCGCGGCCGCTACCGGCACCTGGGCCAGTAGCGGGTAGCCACGGGGGGCTACCAGTCCCTTCCGGTCCGCCCCCGCTTGGTCTCGGCCCGTGCCTTCTTCTCCCGCAGCCGCCGCTCGTTGATCCCCCGCGGGATCTTCGTCGCCCGCCGCTGCCTCGGTGGCGGAGCCGTTGCCTCCGCCAGCAGCGAAGCCATCCGGACCAGCGCCATCTCGCGGTTGCGGAACTGCGAGCGGTGCTCGGAGGCCCGTACGGTCACCACCCCGCCCACCAGGCGGGACGCCAGCCGTTCCAGCGCCCGTTCCCTCCACACGTCCGGCAGCGCCTTCGTCGCCGCCAGATCGAACATCAGTTCCACCCGCGAGTCGGAGGTGTTGACGTGCTGTCCGCCGGGCCCGGAGGACCGCGAGAAGCGCCAGGCGAGCTCGCCCTCGGGGAGCACGACCGAACCGCGGATGACATAAGGACCAGGCATGCCCCCTATGATCCGTGCCCGCCCCCGTCCCCGTCACTCAGATTTCACGGCGGGAACCCGACAGGCCTCTCGTCGCGTTATAGGGGGCAGCGGTAGTTTGACCGCCTGTACGTGCATGTTGGATGAGGAAAGGGACATTCCCATGGCTGTCAGCCTGTCCAAGGGCGGCAACGTCTCGCTCACGAAGGAGGCCCCCGGCCTCGCTGCCGTCACGGTCGGCCTCGGCTGGGACGTCCGTACGACGACCGGTGTCGACTTCGACCTCGACGCCTCGGCCATCGCGGTCAACCCGACCGGCAAGGTCGTCTCCGACGGCCACTTCGTCTTCTTCAACAACAAGTCCACCCCGGACCAGACCATCGTCCACACCGGTGACAACCGCACCGGCGAGGGCGCGGGCGACGACGAGGCCATCAACGTCAACCTCGCCGGCCTGCCGGCCGACGTGGACAAGATCGTCTTCCCGGTCTCCATCTACGACGCCGAGGCCCGCAGCCAGAACTTCGGCCAGGTCCGCAACGCGTACATCCGCGTCGTGAACCAGGCCGGCGGCGCCGAGATCGCCCGCTACGACCTCTCCGAGGACGCGGCGACCGAGACCGCCATGGTCTTCGGCGAGCTCTACCGCAACGGTGCCGAGTGGAAGTTCCGCGCGGTCGGCCAGGGCTACGCCTCCGGCCTCACCGGCATCGCGCAGGACTTCGGCGTCAACGTCTGAGTCCGGCAGCCGCCCGCCCGCCCCGGCGGTCAGCCCTGCAGGTCGGGCGCTGATCGCCGAGCGGACACCAGCGGTGGCGAAGCCCCCCTCCCGGCCGTCCGGGGAGGGGGGCTTCGCTACCGTTCGGTAGGTGATCCTCCAACCGCTCGTCCCCGTCGACGGCGCCCTCCCCGGCCCGGTGCTCACCGAAATCGCCGCCCTCTACTCGACGAACCACGCGTTCTTCGAACTCAGCGGCGACTTCCCCGACCCGGACCGCATCACCGTCGAACAGGTCGCGGCCGCCCTCGCTGACGAGCTCGCCCATGACGGCGCCGAGGTCCTCCTCGCCCGTTCCGCCGGCCGCCTCGTCGGCCTGGCCGCCACCCTGGCCCACCACCCGGACCCGGCCTCCGCCGGCACCGACCCGTGGATCGGCCTGCTGCTCATCGACGCCACCGCGCACCGCGAGGGATACGGCCGCGCCGTGGCCACCCTCGTCGAGGACCGCTTCCGCGCCGCCGGACGCACGGGCGTGCAGATCGCCGTACTGGACGACAACCACAAGGCCCTCGCCTTCTGGCAGTCCCAGGGGTACGCCGAACTGCGCCGGGCCAAGGACCGCGGGCTCGGCCGCGGCTGCACGGTGCTGCGCAAGCCGCTCGAAGCCCCGTAGATCCTGGTGGAGAGGCAGTACTTCGACTGTGCGCTACTCCTCAGCTTGGGGCCGGACTCCCAGATCCGTCAGGGCCGCATGTTGAGGTGCCAGCGCTCCTGACCGCCGTCAACCGCGCGACGGCTCAGCGCTCCTGGCGCAGCGAAAGGCCCGTCGCGAGTACGCGAACCGCATGAGAGCTCTCGACCAGTGACCAGGCCCCTCCACGTGCTGTGGCTGCCATGGGCTGGGCCGCAGCCGCTCAAGCCGTCTCGTTTGCTTCACCGAGTCCGACTACAACACGTTGCCGCGCCACCCGTTGCGGCTTTGCACCGCGCATCGCTGTTGCGGTGCTGAAGGTTCTTACGATCGGGCACGTATCCGGCTCACCAAGGTGAGCCGGATGGCCGAGGCCGCCGGAAAGGGCGGGCGACGACCGATGAGTTTCTCCGTGATCCACAGTCATAGATCATGATTGCTGCACCGCAGCCACGGGTGTGGTCGAAGCGTGCACCGGCCGAACCCGCTGAGAACCAGACACGAGACACCGAGGAACTTGAGATGCGTACCCTGATCAGCACCGCTTTCATATCGCTCGACGGCGTCGTGGAGGGCCCGGGCGGCGAGCCCGGATACCGGAACTCTGGGTGGACCTTCAAGGACGTCGAGTTCCTCCCCGAGGCGTTCGAGATCAAGGGCCGGGAGCAGAAGGAAGCTGCTGCGATCCTGATGGGCCGGACCAGCTACGAGGCGTTCAGCCCGGTGTGGCCCGACATGGAGGACTTCGCCGACTACAAGGTCATGCCGAAGTACGTCGTCTCCACCACCCTCACCGAGGACGACCTGGTCTCGAACTGGGGCGAGACCACCATCCTGCGCACGCTCGACGAAGTCGCCGCGCTGAAGGAGACGGAGGGCGGCCCGATCATCATCCACGGCAGTGCCTCCCTGAACCGGGCCCTTTCGGACGCCGGCCTGATCGACCGCTACCACCTGCTCGTCTTCCCGCTGCTGCTCGGCGCGGGCAAGCGGCTCTTCAGCGCCACCGACAAGGACACCCAGAAGCTGAAGCTGGTCGAGCACGAGGCCTACGCCAACGGCCTGCAGAAGAACGTCTTCGACGTCGTCCGCTGACAAGGCTCCCGCGCGCGCCCCGCCATCGAGGCACTCGTCCTGGCCGGCACGCGTTGGCTCACCGCTCGACCGTGGTGCGCTGTTTGTATGCAGCACGGTCGACGGTGGGTGGCTTGCCGCCACGGCTGCCTCGACGCAACCGGTGGCCCCGCTGATCCGCGGGGACAGGGATCACCATGCGGATACCGCGCTTACGCAGGTGCGCGCGGATGGCGTGCGACGAGTAGGTCTCGTCGGCCAAGACCATGTCTGGCCGGTTCCGGGGCCGTCCGCGTCGACGTGGGACGCGTGCGCGTGCCATGACGTCCGCGAAGGCGGTTGCGTCACCGGCCTGTCCGGCGGTGAGAACGAGGGCCAGGAGCCGGCATTGGCCGTCGGCTGCGAGATACCTCCGTGGTCAGCCCGCCACACCCACCTGACTTCGTTCATCTCCAGCGACAGCGTTCGTCGACCAGTTTCAGCGGCGTTGAGTGATCAACTCGCGCGTGCTTGTTCACGAGAAATAGCGTCACCGTGGCGCGAGGGAGTCGTCGCCGTCACGTCAAGACGACGCACCCCCGCCGCTCCAGCTCGCTGAGGAGCGGCAGGGAGGGATCGACCTCGTTCCAGCGTAGATCCAGCTTCTCCAGCGATGGCATCACGGCGAGCCAGTCGGGCAGCTGGCCGAGGCGGTTGCTCCGCAGGTCGATCTGACGCAGCCGCGGGAGGCCGGCCAGTGACTCCGGCACCTCGGTCAGCGAGTTCTCGCGTAGGTCCAGGTGGCGCAGTTCATGCAGCTCGGCTGCTGAGGACGGCAAGTGCTCGATCGCGTTCCCTCGGAGCCACAGCTCACGCAGGCAGCGGAGCTGGCCGATGGCATCGGGCAGGGCGGTGAGCCGGTTGTGCTGCGCCCTGAACTCGATCAGGCCGCTCATCCCACCGATGGTCTCTGGCAGGGTGGTGAGGGAGTTCTCACCGACGTTGAGGTAACGCAACCGGGTTAAGTTCCCAGAGAGTCGGGAATCCGAGACAGCTGGTTGTCGTGCAGGTAGAGGCAGTCGCTGAGCTCGGTGAGCTTGCCGAGTTCTTCGGGCACCGACGTCAGCGCGTTGTGGCCCAAGTCCAGGGTGTTCAGCCGGTGGAGCTGCCCGATGTCCGGTGGTAGGGCCGTAAGTCCGTTGTCCGCAAGGATCAGTACATCGAGCTCGGTCTGTCGCCAGACCGACTCGGGCACCTCTCCCAGCTCTTGACGCCACAAGTTCAGTGTGTGCCTCACAGCCGTCTCCCCTTCGTCAACAATCCTGGGCTCCGATTCTCGTCCGGGACCTCCCTCGGCGGCGACGGGGCCGGCAGAACACGCCAGAAATCGGACCGCCCGGCGGTTCCTCCGAGCCGCGCCGACCCCGGCGCATCATCAGCCACGAAGGCGTTGCATCAACCGCAACAATGTGAAATCTGCCGTTCCCGCCCCAGGTCATCCCTGAGTGACCGGGCAGGTCACATCCACCACCCACGCACGACCAGCCCGTACACGGGTACCGGTACTACTTGGGGCGGCCCTCGCCGTACAGCCAGACGTCCCAGACCTTCTTCAGGCCGTGCCCCGTCTTCTCCTGCGCGTAGGCGGTGAAGTCGGCCGTGCTCGCGTTCCCGTGCCGGTGGTCCGCAGCCCAGCCGCGCACCAGGGCGAAGAACTTCTCGTCGCCCACTTCCTGGCGGATCCGGTGCAGGACCATCGCACCGCGGTAGTAGACCGGCTCGTCGGAGATGTGGTCGGGCCCGGGCGGGGAGGCCGGCGGGAAGGCGTCCCAGTCGGAGGCGGCCTCCTCGTCGACGGCCGTGTCGCCGGCCAGGAACGCCTCGAAGTGCGCTTGCGCGGTGGGCCCGCCGTGGTCCTCGGCCCACAGCCACTCGGCGTAGGTCGCGAAGCCCTCGTTGAGCCACATGTCCTTCCAGGTCTTCGGCGACACCGAGTTGCCGAACCACTGGTGGGCGAGCTCGTGCAGGACGAGTTCCTCGTTCTCGGGCGCACCGGAGAAGACGGGCTTCGTCTGGGTCTCCAGCGCGTAGCCGAGGGTCCCGGCCGGCAGCACGACCGCGCCCGCCGTGCTGAAGGGGTACGGGCCGAACCGGCCGGTGCCCCACTCCACCATCTCCGGCAGCCGGGCGAGCGCGCCCGCGCTCGCGGCCGCCTCTCCGGGCGCCACGGCCTTGTAGAGGCCGGTCCCCGACGGCGTCCGCCCCGTCGTCACCTTGTACGGGCCGACGACGGCGGTGGCCAGATAGCTCGCCATCGGCTCCGGGTTGTGCCACGCGAACGCGGTCCGCCCGTCCGGGCCTTCGGTCCGGGAGCGCAGCTCCCCGTTGGACACGGCCTCGTAGCCGCGCGGGACGGTGAGCGTGATGTCGTACGTGGCCTTGTCGCTGGGGTGGTGGTTGCCCGGGAACCAGGTCATCGATCCGACCGGCTCGCCGACGCCGACCGCGCCGGCCCGTGCCGCCGCGCTGCCCCGCCCGTCCCCGCCGTCCTCGGTGGTGATCCAGCCCTCCTTGGCCCCGTCCGGATCCGTGAGGGCCTTCGGCTTCCCGCCGTACTCGACCTCCGTACGGAAGACCTCGCCCTTCTTCAGGTCCTCGGCCGGGCGCACGGTCAGCTCGTTGCCGGTCCGGTTGTACCGGGCCCCGACGCCCTGCACGGTCACGCCCTCGACGTTCAGGCCGCTGAGGTCGAGGTTGAAGGAGCTGAGTCCCTGCTCGGCGCGGGCGGTGATGACGGCCGTACCGTGCAGCTCGCCGTCGGCGGGGTCGTAGTCCAGGTCCAGCGCGTAGTGGTCGACCTGGTAGCCGCCGTTGCCGGCCTTGGGGAAGTACGGGTCGCGCAGCCCCGACGCGCCCGGCCGTCCCTGCACCGTGCCCCCCGTACACGCCGTGGTGAGGGCGAGGAGGGAGGCGACGGCAGGGACGGCGAGACGGGAGAGCGCGCGGTGTTCCACGCACGTGATCCTAGGCGGGCCACCCGTGCGGGTTACTTACGTTACTTACCGAGCGCGTCGACGCCGGCCTTGGCGAACTTCTCGTCCAGGTCGCCGCTCGGGGCGCCGGCCACGCCGATGCCCGCGACGGGCGCGCCGTTCGCCTGCACCGGGGTGCCGCCGCCGAGGAAGAGGGTGCCGGGGATGTCCTTCAGGTTCGGGGTCTGGGCGAGGCGGCCCACGAGCACCGAGGTCGGGGCGTTCCAGGACACGGCGGTGAAGGCCTTGCGCTGCGCCGACTCGTAGGACTGCGGGCCGGCGCCGTCGCCGCGCAGGGTGACGATGGTGTTGCCGTTGCGGTCCACCACCGCGACCGTCACCTTCTGGTTCTCGGCCTGCGCGGCCTGCAGCGCGGCCTGCGCGGCGCGGGTGGCGGCGTCGACGGTGAGGTGCGTCGTGGTGGTGAAGTTCTTGTCGCTCGGGCCGTCCTTCTTCGCGGCGACCGCGGCGGAGGCGGCGGCCGGAGCGGCGGCGGGGGTCGCGCTGGCGCTCACGGCACCGAAGGCTCCGGCGCCCAGGGCGACGGCGAGGGCGGTACCGGTGAGGACGCGGGTGCGGGTGTTCATCTCTGCTCCTGAGAACGGTGACACGGTGACGGCATCGGGTCGGTCCGGGCCGGTCGGGCCGGCTCCTTCACTGCTCCAAGCCTGTCCCCGAACCCCCCGCCGCCCCGTCCCCGTACCGGCTCGCCCCGCCCACCGCACCGGTTGACCCCAGGGTCATCCGATCGGTCGATGCGGCCCGCCTCCGGCGCGGTATTTCCTGTTCAGGCCCCTGCGCCAGCCGAGGCTCACCATCCGGCCCCGCCGGCGTTCGAGGCGTGGGGGTCCCGACGGAGTCTGGGGGAGGGTCCGGGGCGGAGCGGCGGCGGCGGCTCCGCACCCGCCCGACGCACCGCCACCGGCGACAATGGACACACCCGCGAACCAGGAGCCCCGGTGAGCCACCCCACCCGCAAACCCGACACCCGGACGCTGGCCACGGTCGCCCACACCGCCTTCTTCCTCCTCCTCGGCGCCTCCCTGCTCCGCTTCCTCCTGCGCCACCCCGGCGAACCCCGCACCCCGTGGATCATCGCCCTCAGCATCACCCTCGCCCTGCTCTACGTGCTCGGCCCCGCCCTCGGCGCCGCCCCCACCGCCCGCCGGCTCCTCTGGCTCGGCCTGGTCGTCACCACCTGGGTGGTCCTGGTCGTCCTCGCGCCGAGCTTCGCCTGGTGCGCCGTACCGCTCTTCTTCACGGCCCTGCGCACCCTCCCGCCCCGCGCCGCCGTCGTCCTGGTCGCCCTCCTCACCGGCTTCGTGGTGATCGCCCAGCTGAAGCTGTCCAAGGCCTTCGACCCCAACCTGCTCCTGGCCCCGCCCGCGGTCGCCGCCCTCGCCACCGCCGTCTTCGTCCACATGGAACGCCAGGCCCAGGCCCAGCGGGAGCTGATCGGCGACCTGATCCGCACCCGCCGGGAACTGGCCGCCACCGAACGCCGCGAGGGCACCCTCGCCGAACGGCAGCGGCTGTCCATGGAGATCCACGACACCCTCGCCCAGAACCTGTCCAGCCAGCAGATGCTGCTGCAGGCCGCGGACCGCACCTGGGACACCGACCCGGCCACCGCCCGCGCGCACGTCCGTACCGCCACCGGCATCGCCGCACACGGCCTCGCCGAGGCCCGCCGGCTCGTCCACGACCTGGCCCCGTCCGAGCTCGCCGACGGCGCCGGCCTCGCCGAAGCCCTGCGCACCCTGGACGCCGGCCCGGACATCGAGGTCCGCTTCCACCTCGAAGGCACCCCCGCCCCGCTCCCGGACCGCGTCCAGTCCGCCCTGCTGCGCATAGCCCAGGGCGCGCTGGCCAACGTCCGCGAGCACTCCGGCGCCCGCACGGCCGCACTCACCCTCAGCTTCCTCGGGGACCAGGTGGTCCTGGACGTCGCCGACGACGGCCACGGGTTCACCGAGCCCCGCACCGGCGCCGCCGAACGCGGGCACGGCCTCCCCGCGATGCGGGCCCGCGTCCGCCAGCTCGGCGGCACCCTCACGATCGAATCCACGCCGGGCGAGGGCACCGTCCTCTCCGCGGCCATCCCCCTGGAGCCGGCCCCATGACGACGATCCTGCTCTGCGACGACCACGTGGTGGTCCGCGCCGGCCTGCTCGCCCTCCTCGGCAGCGAGCCGGACATCGAGGTCCTCGGCGAGGCGGGCAGCGGCGAGGAGGCGGTGGCCCTGGCCGCCAGACTCCGCCCCGACGTGGTCCTCATGGACCTCCAGCTCGGCGAGGGCATCGACGGCGTCGAGGCCACCCGCCGCATCACCACCGCCCCCAACCCGCCGCACGTCCTGGTCCTCACCACGTACGACACCGACGCGGACATCACCCGGGCCATCGGCGCGGGCGCCACCGGCTACCTCCTCAAGGCGGAACGCCCGGAGGAGCTCTTCGCCGCCATCCACTCGGCCGCCCAGGGCCGCACCACCCTGTCCGCGCCCGTCGCCAGCCGCGTGATGGCCCACATGCGCGGCACCCGCCCCACACTGACCGACCGCGAGCTGGACATCCTCGGCCAGCTCGCCCGCGGCCTCGGCAACCGCGACATCGCCCGCGCCCTGTTCATCAGCGAAGCCACGGTCAAGACCCACCTGGGCCGCATCTACGACAAACTCGGCGTCGACACCCGCGCGGGCGCGGTCTCGGTGGCGAAGGAACAACGCCTTCTCCCTTCTTGACGCGTCCCTCGCACTGCTCGGCGCCGGGGCGCCTCACAGGCTTCGGGCCGCTGCGCTGGGGCCCCTCCCAGCGGTGGCCGGGGGAGACTCCGTCCGGCGGGACCGGGGCGAAGGTCCGGGGGCCTGCGTCCGTCCGGGGTGGGGACGCCCCGGGACCCGTGACACCATCGGGTACGTGCTCGACATCGGCTACTCCCTCTCCCGGCGCTTCCCGGACCCCCCGCAGACCGACTACCGCTCGGCGGACGTCCACTCCCTTCGCCACGACCTGTTCTGCGGGGACGTCTACCTCGCCGACACCAACGCGGACCGGGAAGTGTCCACGGCCTGGGGATGGGTGCCCGTACTGGACTTCGCCTGGGCGCTGTGCGACATCGTCGAGCAGCTCGACCAGGACCCCCGCGGCAACCGCTCCGCCAACCGCCAGCACGCCGAGCTCGACTTCACCGAGTCCACGGACCGGATGCTCTTCGAGCGCCGCTTCGGCTGGGTCGACGTCGAGGCCGACTGGATGCCGGCCGAGGAAGCCCCGCTGACCTTCAGCCACCGCCTGCTGCGCCGCGAGGCCCGCGACTTCCTGCACGACCTCGTCGCGGACCTCATCGACATGCACGACGGCCTCGCCGACAACCCCGTCATCTGGACCCTCCAGGCCAAGTTCCCCCGCGTCCCGGCGTGAGCGCGACCGATCCCGGCGCAACGGACGCCGACGCCACGGACACCCGCGCAGCCGTCCCCGAGGGGGCCGACCCCGAGGCGGCCGCCGCCCGCGCACGGCTCGACCGGGCCCTGGACCGGCTGGCCGTCACCTTCCGCGGAATGACGGCCCGGGCCGACGAGGTCCAGTGCGACTGCCACTGGGGCAGCGCGGAGGAGCTCGCCCTGTTGAAGGTCCCCGACACGGAACTCGACCCCGACCTGCTGCACCGCACCTGGAGCGCACCCGACTGGCGCGACCACGGCGCCGTGCTCCGCCGCGTCCTGCCGCAGTTCGCCCGCGAGCTGACCGCCGGCCTCGGCGCCCACGCGTACGCCATCGACCACGTCGGCATCTCGTTCGAGCGCGGCGACTGGCAGCGGTGGCCCGCCGAGCAGAGCGCGGCCGTACGGGAATTCCTGCACGCCTGGTGGGCCCACACCCTCCGCACCCCGGACCCGGCCGTCCCCGCGGACGACCTCCTGCCGCTGTGCGGGGAGGCCTCCGGCACGCTGGGCCCGTGGCTGGCGGTGTGGGAGGCGACCGAAGGCCCCGTCGCCGACCGCCACCTGGCCGAGACCCTCGACGCCTGGACGACGCAGCTGCTGGTGGGCCTCCTGCCGTGGTTCTCCTGGAGCAACACCCGGGAGGAGGACGAGGCCGTGCACGAGGAGCTCACCGCCTGGTTCGTACGCCACGCCCCCGCACGGCTGCGCGCCCACGGCGCCTGCGAGGAGCTGCTCGACGACCTGCACCTGCTCGCCCTCCCCGGCCCCGTCCGCTTGGCGGAGCCGCACCGGCAGCACGTCCTCCGCCGCATCGAAGCAGCGGCTACGCCTCCACCCGCAGCCCCAGCTGCGCCGCCAGCGCCGGAGCCAGATCGAACAGCTGCGCCGGGCTGATCACGGCCCCGGCCAGCGCGTCCACTCCCCGGGCGATCCCCAGCTCCGCGGCCTCCCGCAGGTCCACGTCCTGCATCCGCACCCCGCTGAAGTCCACCCCGCGCAGCGCGCAGTCCCGGAACTCCACCCGCTCCAGCACCGCGCCCCCGAAGTCCGGCTCCACCAGCACGCACCCCTCGAAGACCACGTCCTTGAGCCGCGCCTTGCGCAGGTTCAGGTAGTCGATCTTCCCGCCGCGGACCACCACGCGCTCCAGCACGGCCCCGTGCAGCTGCACCCCGCCCAGCCGGGCGTCCACCAGCTCCACGTCCCGCAGCGAGGCCCCGGACAGGTCCGTGCCCACGCCCCGGACCCCCTCCAGCACCGAGTCCAGGATCCGCGCCTTCGACAGCCCCGCCTCGTCCAGTACGCAGCGCCGCACCGCGCAGTCCATGAACCGGGCCCCGATCCCCTCCTGCCCCGCCAGGTCCAGGTCCGCGAACTCGATCCCGTCGTAGTCCCCGTCCGGCTCCAGCCCGCCCCCTTCCCACGCCACCAGCTCCGGCAGCCGTACCTCCGGCCGTCGCGCCGCCTTCACCGTCCGCTGCTGCCCCTTGCTCGCCATGCCCCCATCGTGGCCCACCCCACCGACAACCCCTCGACTTCAACCCTGCTCAGGTCAGGTACGAACGCACCGGCAAGGTAGTCCTCGAACCCTGACCGGCCTGACCGCCCCAGGCGGAGCCCAGCGACGCCAGCGCCCCGTCCGTCAGCCGGTACACCGACCACTCCTCCTGCGGCCGCGCGCCCAAGGCCTCGTAGAAGGCGATGGTCGGCGCGTTCCACTTCAGCACCGACCACTCCAGCCGCTCGTAGCCCCGCTCCACGCACGTCCGCGCCAGCTCCGCCAGCAGCGCCTTCCCGTGACCGCCCCCGCGCACGCCGGGCCGCACGTACAGGTCCTCCAGATAGATCCCGTGCACCCCGCGCCACGTCGAGAAGGAGAGGAACCACAGCGAGAAACCGACGGCCTCCCCGTCCTCCGTCTCCGCGATGTGCGCGAACACGGCCGGACGCTCCCCGAACAGCGCCTCCCGCAACTGCTCCTCGGTGGCCCGCGCTTCGTGCGGCACCTTCTCGTACTCGGCGAGTTCGCGGATCATCGCGTGGATGACGGGGACGTCGGTGACTTCAGCGCTACGGATCATGCGCGCAGCCTAATACTGCAACCGCATGTGTGGGTCGTGGCCTCGGCGTTGGTAATGGCAGCGGCGGGCTCGGGCCTGGCTGCGGCGCCGGAAGCGTGACCAGTGCAGACGGTGCTCGTTGCTGTGGCAGCGGGGCGTGACGACGACGTGCCCGATCATCCGGCGGATCTCCGGGACGCTGAGGGGTATGAGGTCTTGCTCGTCATCTCCGCTGCCCCTTTTGCGGCTTCTGCGGCACGGATGGCCGTGAGGTAGGCCAGGACGGCCATGGCCAGGGTGATGTGCCGGTACCAGGCCCGGTAGAGCCGCACCTGGTAGTGATCGAGCCCGCATTCACCCTTCGCGGTCTGGAAGCATTCCTCCACCGCCCACCTGGCTCCGGCGGTCCTGACCAGGTCTTTCAGCCGGGAAGTGACGGGGCCATAGCAGACGTAGTAGGCGATGTCGGTGGGGTCGGACAGGTTGCGGCGGGCGAGCACCCAGTGCCCGAATCCGCCCTCCCAGGCGGGCCGGATCGCGACGCGGGCCCAGTGGTAGATCCGCTGGCCGTGGGCGCCTGCTCCGGCGGAGATCCGCTTCCATGCCTGCTTCGGCAGGGCCGCGATCAGCTCGTCGACGCGGGCGTCCCGGCCGTCGGCGGTGATCACGGTGTCGTTGACCTTGGTGGCCAGCACATACGCGGCCTGGCGTTCTTCCAGCCAGGCGCGGAAGTGCTTGACCTGCCCGTATGCCTCGTCCGCGGTCACCCAGGCGAAGGGAACAGCCGCGTCGATGGCGCGTTGCAGCATCCACTTGAGGTGCTCGATCTTCGTGGCGAACGGCACGGTGTCGTCGATCCCGGCTGCCCGGCAGCGGTCGCGGTCGTCCGTCCAGGACTTCGGGACGTAGAGTTCCCGGTCGATCAGCGCCCGCCCTTTGGCGGATGCGTAGGCGAGGAAGGTGCCGATCTGGCAGTTCTCGGTGCGGCCAGCGGTGCCGGAATACTGCCGCTGGACCCCTGCTGACCTGGTGCCCTTCTTCAGGAACCCGGTGTCGTCCCCGATGAGCACGCCATCCTTGGCGCCGATGGTCTCCACGACGAAGTCCCGGACATCGTCGCGGACCGCGTTCTCGTCCCATTCGGAGTGGTTGAGCAGGCGTTGCACACCGTCCGGGCGGAGCTGGCCGACCTGCTCGGCCAGCGTCCACCCGTTCTTCTTCTCTAGCGGCGCAAGCAGGCCCGTCATGTAGTCCAGAGCCCGATCACGTGGCTCCGACCTGCCAAAACGATGCCCGAACCGGGCATGCAACCCCGCTACACCCTCGGACCACGACTCGATCTGCTCAACCGTCAGCGATTCATCACACAGTCACAACAACGAGCAACCTCACCGACCGTCACGCCACATGCGGTTGCAGTACTAAGGGGGCGGATCGCCTGCGCGTCAGCGCCCGAGCAGCACCTCCGCGACGGTCAACTGCTCCTCGTCCAGGCGCTCTTCCCCGTCCTCCACGTCCCACAGGGAGTTCTGCAGCACCCGCCCGAGCGTCCACGCCCGCGCCCGTTCCCGGTCCGGTCCCACCGCCTCCGCCAGCAGGTCGAACCGCCACCGCACCTCCTGCGGCCGGAAGTTGTTGACGATCGCCGGCAGCAGATCGAAGCCCGGATCCCCCGCCAGCGGCTTCGGATCGATCGCCAGCCAGGGCTCCCGGCCGCCCGCCAGCACGTTGTCGTAGTGCAGGTCCCAGTGCAGCAGCCGGTCCCCCGGCTCGCCCGCGACCTCCGCCACCGCCGCCGCGCAGTCCCGCAGCACCCGCCGTTCCCGCTCCTCCACCAGCAGCCCCGCCGCCCGCGGCACGTCCTCCAGCATCTGCGCCGCGATCTCGCCCAGTCCGCGCAGCCCGGCCGGCGCGGCCACCGCCGTCAGCTGCGCCAGCAGCTCCCCGGCCACCCCCACCGCCCGCCGCGCGTCGCGCCGCGCGAGTGCCGACAGGTGCTGCCGCTCGTCCAGCCGTTCCAGCAGCAGCGTGCCCGTCTCCGGGTCGTGCTCCAGCAGCCGTACGCACCCCCGCCCGCCCCACGCGCGCAGTGCGACCGGCTCCCCCGCGCTCTCCTCGTCCAGCGACACCAGCTTCAGTACGGCCGCACTCCCGTCGGCCCGCTCCACCGGCAGCACCAACGCCGTCACCCCGTGCATGGCCGGCCCGGCGCACCGCAGCTCCCAGCGCTCCAGGAACCGCGCCGCCCGCCCCGGCAGCGCCGCGATGAACTCCCGCCCCGCATCGCCGTTGAACCTGAGCTGCGCCTCGACCAGCCCGTCCGGAATCTCCCCGATGTCCACCATGATCCGAAGGTAACCCGGCAAGCCGCACCGGCGGGCCCGCAGCGACGGCTAACCGATCCCCGCGCCCTGCAGCGTCCGCGCGAAGGCCTGCGCGTCGAACATCGAGCCGTCCCTCGCCCCCAGCGCCCGCCCGTCCACCAGCACCACCGGCGTCCCCTGCGCGCCGGTCGCCTCGAAGGCCTTCTCCGCCTCGCCGGCCCACCCCTCGTACGCCATCCCCGCGACGGCCTCGTCGAAGGCCGCACCCCGCAGCCCCGGCACCTCGTCAGCGATCTTCAGCAGCAGCTCGTCCGTGAACTTCCCCTCCGGCCGACTGGCGAACACCGCCGCCTGGTACTGCGCGAACCGCCCCGCGTCCACCGACGCCCGCAGCGCGTTCACCGCCTTCACCGACCCGCTCGCCCCGCCCCGGTCCAGGAAGGAGGCCAGCAGGTACTCCACCTTCACCCGGCCGGCCGCCGCCAGCTTCAGCAGCGTCTCACCGCCGGCCGCCTCGAACTTCGCGCAGGAGCCGCACCGCGGATCCACCAGCACCTGCGCCGTGCGCGGCGCGTCCGGCTTCCCCACGACGACCTTCGCCCCGTCGACCTGAGCCGGCAGCTTCGCCAGCACGTCCGCGATCGGACTCGTCCGCACGGCGGCCGGGTCCGCGCCGGCCCGCCCGTTCCCGCTCCCGCCGCCGGCGCCGTCCGCCCCGCAGCCGGCCACCGCCCCGACCGACAGCACCGCCGCCGCCATCCCCGTGACGATCCGCCCCGCGCGCCCTGCCCTGCGTATGCCGCCCGTCATCAACCGGACCTCTCACCCGAAAATACAACAAAACCCCCACCACCCTACGGTCCCCGCCACCCCTCCCACATCGGCCATCGGGCCTGGAAACCCGCCCCAACGCACGACAACCAGCCCCTGGACGCCCCGCCGGAACCGGGTGTACCAACTCCCCCATGACGATCAACGGCGGTATTTCCTTCTGGTACGCGACCGACCCGGACGCCGCGGCCACCCCACCCCGCGCCCCCCTCACCGCCGACAGCACCGCCGACGTCGTCATCGTCGGCGGCGGCTACACCGGCCTGTGGACCGCCTACTACCTCAAGCAGGCCGCCCCCGACCTCCACATCACCGTCCTGGAACAGAAGTTCTGCGGCTACGGCGCCTCCGGCCGCAACGGCGGCTGGCTCTACAACGGCATCGCCGGCCGCGACCGCTACGCCGCACTCCACGGCCACGAGGCCGCCCGCCGCCTCCAGCACGCCATGAACGAGACGGTCACCGAGGTCATCGACGTCACCGCCAAGGAAGGCATCGACGCCGACATCCACCGCGGCGGCGTCCTCGAAGTCGCCCGCACCCCCGCCCAGCTCGGCCGCCTCAAGGCCTTCCACGCCGCCGAACTCTCCTTCGGCGAGAGCGACCGGGAACTGTTCGACGCCACCGAGACCCACCGGCGCATCACCATCGCCGACGCCGTCGGCTCCAGCTGGAGCCCGCACGGCGCCCGCATCCACCCCCTCAAGCTGGTCAAGGGCCTCGCCTCCGCCTGCGAACGCCTCGGCGTCGTCATCCACGAGTCGACCCCCGTCACCGAGATCGCCCCCCGCCGCGCCGTCACCCCCTACGGCACCGTCCGCGCCCCGTACGTCCTGCGCTGCACCGAGGGCTTCACCGCCGCCCTCAAGGGCCAGAAGCGCGCGTGGCTGCCGATGAACTCCTCGATGATCGTCACCGCCCCGCTCCCCGCCGCGACCTGGGCCCAACTGGGCTGGTCGGACTTCCCGGTCCTCGGCGACATGGCCCACGCGTACATGTACGCCCAGCGCACCGCGGACGACCGCATCGCGATCGGCGGGCGCGGAGTCCCGTACCGCTTCGGATCACGCGCGGCCACCGCCGAAAACACAGGCCGCACCCAGCCCGCCACGATCGAATCCCTGCGCGACCTCCTCTTCTCCTTCTTCCCGCAGCTCACGGGTACGGAGATCACCCACGCGTGGTCCGGCGTCCTCGGCGTCCCCCGCGACTGGTGCGCCACCGTCACCCTCGACCGCACCACGGGGCTGGGCTGGGCCGGCGGTTACGTCGGCTCGGGCGTCACCACCGCCAACCTCGCCGCCCGCACCCTGCGCGACCTCGTCCTCGGCGAGTCCACCGACCTCACCGCCCTCCCCTGGGTGGGCCACAAGGTCCGCCGCTGGGAGCCGGAACCCTTCCGCTGGCTCGGCGTCCAGGCCCTCTACGCCGCCTACCGCGAGGCCGACCGTCGCGAAACGGCCACCCACCGCCCCACGACAACACCCCTGGCCCGCCTGGCGGACCGCATCTCGGGCCGCCACTGAAGCCCGGCCGCCCAGGACATGCCGAAGGCCCCGGACCATGCAGGTCCGGGGCCTTCGGGCACAGAGCCCCCTGTCGGGTTCGAACCGACGACCCCCGCTTTACAAGAGCGGTGCTCTGGCCAGCTGAGCTAAGGAGGCAAGCCGCCATCACTCTACACAGACCGCTCTTGCACGGGCCATCACATTGAAAGCTGCAGGCGTCACCCGGCCGGTTACTTCGCGTCGCCGTTGAACCTCGCGGCCGACCAGAAGTAGCCGAGCACCGCGAGACCCAGGCACCAGGCGACCGCGAGCCACCCGTTGTGGCCGATCTCGCTGCCGAGCAGCAGTCCGCGCAGGGTCTCGATGACCGGCGTGAAGGGCTGGTACTCGGCGACCGGCTGGAACCAGCCCGGCATCGCGTCGACCGGGACGAAAGCGCTGGAGAGCAGCGGCAGCAGGATCATCGGCATCGCGTTGTTGCTGGCGGCCTCGGCGTTCGGGCTGATCAGGCCCATGCCGACCGCGATCCAGGTGAGCGCCGTGGCGAAGAGCACGAGCAGCCCGAACGCCGCCAGCCACTCCAGGGCGGTCGCGTCCGTGGACCGGAAACCGATGGCCACGGCGACGGCGCCCACGAGGACCACGCTCATCACGCACTGCAGCACGCTGCCGACGACGTGCCCGATGAGCACCGCCCCGCGGTGGATCGCCATGGTGCGGAAGCGGGCGATGATCCCCTCGGTCATGTCGTTGGAGACGGACACGGCGGTCCCGACGACGGTGCCGCCGACGGTCATCAGCAGGATGCCCGGGACGACGTACGCGATGTACGCGGAGCGGTCCGCGCCGCCTCCGATGCCGGCGCTCATCACGTCTCCGAAGATGTAGACGAAGAGGAGCAGCAGCATGATCGGCGTGAGCAGCAGGTTCAGGGTGAGCGACGGATAGCGCCGGGCGTGCAGGAGGTTGCGGCGCAGCATCGTGTTCGAGTCGCGGACGGCGAGGGAGAAGGAGCTCATCGGACGGCCTCCTTGGGCTGGTCGGGGACGTTCGTCGCGCCGGTCAGGGCGAAGAAGACGTCGTCGAGGTCGGGGGTGTGCACGGTCAGTTCGTCGGCCTCGATGCCGGCGGAGTCCAGCCGGTCGAGGATGGCGCGGAGCTCGCGCTGGCTGCCGTCGCTGGGGATCTGCAGGGCAAGGGCCTCGTCGTCCCTGGTGACGTCGCGCAGGGTGGCGGTGGCGGTCCGGTACGCGGCCGGGTCGGCGAAGCGCAGTCGCACGTGTCCGCCGGGGATGAGCCGCTTCAGCTCCTCGGCGGTGCCCTGGGCGGCGATCCGGCCGTCGTTGAGCACGGCGATGCGGTCGGCCAGCTGGTCGGCCTCCTCCAGGTACTGGGTGGTGAGGAAGACGGTGACGCCGTCGGCGACCAGCTCGCGGATGATCTGCCACATGGTGTGGCGGGAGCGCGGGTCGAGGCCGGTGGTCGGCTCGTCGAGGAAGATGATCCGCGGACCGCCGGCCAGCGTCATGGCGATGTCCAGGCGGCGCTTCATGCCGCCGGAGTACGTGGACGCCGGCTTCTTCGCGGCCTCGACCAGGTCGAAGCGCTCCAGCAGCTCGGCGGCCACCCGCCGCCCCTCGCTCTTGGACAGGTGGTGCAGGTCCGCCATGAGGAGCATGTTCTCCTCGCCGGTGATCAGGCCGTCGACGGCGGAGAACTGCCCGGTGACACCGATCGCGGCCCGCACCGCCTGGGGGTCGGCGGCCAGGTCGTGGCCGCCGACGTGGATGCCGCCGGTGCCCGGGTCGGCGGAGGTGAGGGTGGAGAGGATCTTGACGGCGGTGGTCTTGCCGGCGCCGTTCGGGCCGAGCAGGGAGAAGATCGTTCCTTCGGGAACGGTCAGGTCGACGCCGTCGAGCACGACCTTGTCGCCGTAGGACTTGCGCAGCCCGTGCGCCGCGATGGCCAGGTTCGTCATGGTGGGTGCTCCTCAGATGCTGCGGGCGGTGATGTCGCCGTAGGCGGTGGTCGCGTGGATGGTGAGGGCGGCGGTGGCGCCGTCGCTGTTCCGCAGGGAGTTGTGGATCCGGCCGTGGCCGGTACCGGCGTCCAGGGAGGCGCAGACCCCGCGGGCGGCGCCGACCGACACGTCACCGGCCTGGGTCCGCAGCTCGACCACACCGTGCACCGCCTCGGCGACCTTGATGTCGCCCTTCTGCGTGCTGACCCGGGCGGGACCGCCCAGCCGGCCGACCGACACGTCACCCGCCAACAGCGTCAGCTGCGCACCGGCGGTCTCGTCGAGCTTGACCGTGCCCTGCGCCGCCTCGAACGCGACGTCACCGAGGCGTCCGACCCCGCGGAACTCGGCACTGGCCGCCTTCGCCTCGACCCGGGAACCCGCCGGCAGCCGGACCGTCACCTCGACCGACCCGGAAGCCCCGAGGAGCCGGTTCCTCCCCTCCGGCGTCGTGATCCGGAGAACCCCCTCGCCGTACTCGACGGTGGTCTGCTCCGCCGCCTTCACGTCACGGCCCTTCGAAGCGTTCGCCGGCAGCACCTCGACCCGGGTGTCCGCCCGGTCCGCGGCGATGAAGCGGATACGACCCGCCGGAATGTCGAGGACGGCCGAGACGGGGGCGGGGGTGTCGAACTTCTGCATCGTGCTTCTCCTTCTCCAGCGGCGGGCACTCCATCGGCCCGTCGTTTCTGATGAACGAAAAGCTACGTTGCATTCACAGATTCAGCAACGAGTTCGTTGCGCACAGAAGACATTACCGCAGCTCAGAACAGGTAATTCATTGCAATGGATCTGATTTCAATGCAACAACTCGCGCCCATCACGTTGCAATGAATGAAGACTGAACGCTATGCTCGACCCACCACGGACCACGAAGGAGGCCGCCATGCCGGGAGGCAGACTCACCCAGCAGGAACGCCAGCAGATCGCGGTGGGGCTGGCCGACGACCTCGCCTACGCGGAGATCGCCAGACGCCTCGACCGGCCGACCTCGACGATCACGCGCGAGGTCATGCGCAACGGCGGCCCCGCCTCCTACCGCGCCGAACTGGCCCACCGCGCCACCGAACGCCGCGCCCACCGCCGCAGGCAGCCCGCACCCCGGGGGGCGCAGGCCCCCGAGCAGGCCCACGGACGCGACGCCGAGGCCGTGCGCGCGTACGAGGAGACGTTCACGACCCTCTTCACACAGCAGGGCCTGCCCACGATGACGGCCCGCGTGCTGGCGTCCCTCTACACGACCGACGCGGGCAGCCTCACCGCGTCCGAACTCGTCCAGCGCCTCCAGGTCAGCCCGGCGTCCATCTCCAAGGCGGTGGCGTTCCTGGAGAGCCAGGGCCTCATCCGCCGGGAACGCGACGACCGCCGCCGCGAGCGCTACGTCGTCGACGACGACGTCATGTACCAGTCGACGATCGCCGGCGCCCGGGCCAACGCCCTGCTCGCCGAGACCGCACGCCAGGGCGTCACCATCCTCGGCCACGGCACCCCGGCCGCCGCCCGCCTGGAGAACATCGCCCGCTTCGTCGACTTCGTCTCCGAGAGCATCGCCCGCGCCGCGGACCAGGCCCGCGAAATCCTCCACACGAAGCCCGAACCGCCGTCGGACGGCACCGCCTGAGCCGCCCCCGGGGCAACCGCCCGGCGCCGTCAGCCCGCCACCGGGTACCCGATCCGCGTCGCCGCCCGCGCCGCTCCGGCGGGGTCCGCCTCCGGGTTCAGGGCCGTGAGCACCGCCTCCGTGAGGGGGCGCTCGGGCTCGTAGCAGTCCTCGGCGAAGTCGCGGTAGGCCTCCGGCGTGCCCGCCGCCAGCACCCCGAAGAGGTCTTCCGCACCGTCGGCGTAGCCGTCCGGGTCGTCGGTCGGGAACTCCACCGGCCCCGTGCGCCAGGACCCGTCCGCGGTCTCGCGCCAGAAGACCACCGTCGCGCGCGGAACGCCCTCGTCGCAGAACGCCGGCTCCGTCACGTACCGCCGGAAGGCCGGCGGCACCGCGTCCACCAGCCCGTGCCAGACCGCCCGGTCCTCGTCGCCGTACGGGCTCATCCGGGACTCGTGGGCGAAACCGCGCGCGCAGGCACCCGCCGGGGAGAACACGATGGCGCAGTCGTCGCCGGAGCCGTTGTCCATCAGGGCCACTTCCTCCGTTTCGGACCAGCAGCCGGCGTACCCGAAGAAGCCGAAGCCCGTGGCGTCCATCACGGCCTCCAGCATGGCCGGCGCCCGGCAGCGGTCGCGCAGGGCCGGGACATCGGGCAGGGCCGGGAGGATCTCGTGGACGGTCACGGGGGCATGGAAACAGGTCACACCGACAGTCCGGTGGCCGCGGGTGCTGACAGAAGGCGTTCGGGAAGGTAGCGTCGGGCGGAGTTCGGTGTTACTGGACTAGACCCATTCTTCCTTCCACTCGGATCGTCCGGCACGTTCCTGCCGGTAGAAGGGATTCATCACCATGGCTTCTGTCACTTTCGACAAGGCGACCCGGCTGTACCCCGGCGGCGACAAGCCCGCCGTCGACCAGCTGGAGCTGGAGATCGAGGACGGCGAGTTCCTCGTCCTCGTCGGTCCTTCCGGCTGCGGCAAGTCCACCTCGCTGCGCATGCTCGCCGGCCTGGAGGACGTCAACGGCGGTGCCATCCGCATCGGTGACCGTGACGTCACGCACCTGCCGCCCAAGGACCGGGACATCGCGATGGTGTTCCAGAACTACGCGCTCTACCCGCACATGTCCGTCGCCGACAACATGGGCTTCGCGCTCAAGATCGCCGGCGTGGACAAGGCCACCATCCGCAAGAAGGTGGAGGAGGCGGCCGACATCCTCGACCTGCGTCCCTACCTCGACCGCAAGCCCAAGGCGCTCTCCGGCGGTCAGCGCCAGCGCGTCGCGATGGGCCGCGCGATCGTGCGCCAGCCGCAGGTGTTCCTGATGGACGAGCCGCTGTCGAACCTGGACGCCAAGCTCCGCGTGTCGACCCGTACGCAGATCGCGGGCCTGCAGCGCCGCCTCGGCATCACCACCGTCTACGTCACCCACGACCAGGTCGAGGCGATGACGATGGGCGACCGCGTGGCCGTGCTGAAGGACGGGCTGCTGCAGCAGGTCGACACCCCCCGCAACATGTACGACCGTCCCGCGAACCTCTTCGTGGCCGGCTTCATCGGATCCCCGGCCATGAACCTGGTCGAGGTCCCGATCACCGACGGCGGCGTGAAGTTCGGCGACAGCGTCGTCCCGGTGTCGCGCGAGGCGCTGTCCGCCGCGGCCGACGCCGGCGACCGCACCGTCACGGTCGGCGTGCGCCCCGAGCACTTCGACCTCGCCGAGACCGGCGGCCTGACCATCGACGTGAACGTCGTCGAGGAACTCGGCGCCGACGGCTACGTCTACGGCTCCACCCCCGGCGAGAAGGGCTCGCAGGACCTCGTGGTCCGCGTCAACGGCCGCCAGGTGCCGGAGAAGGGCTCCAGCCTGCACGTGGTGCCGCGGGCCGACGAGATCCACGTGTTCTCGACCTCCTCCGGCGAGCGGCTCTCGGGCTGACCCCGCACTCCGCGACAGCGCACGACCGGAGGGGCGTTCCGTCAAGGGGCGCCCCTCCGCCGTGCGTTGCCCAACTCCGGCAGACCGGGCCATTCAGCCCTCTCCGTCAACCCGCAATTCGAAAAGCCACGTCGAACCGTCCCTCGACAGGGTGACTAAATGTCGCCAAATCTTCACCGAGCGCTACTCTCGCCTTCGTGACCCACACTGCCCGCCGCATCGGCCGTTCCCTCGCCCTGGTCCTGCCCGTCGTCCTCGTCCTGTCCGGGACCCTCGCGGTCACCATGGTCCCCTGGGCGGACACGTCCTCCTCCCAGATCCTGACCGCCTCCGCCGAGGGCGTCTCCGCCCCGGCGAAGCCGCGCGCCGCGCACGAGGTGCTGCGCGAACAGCTCGTCGGTGATCTGCAGCAGGGCCAGGCGCCGGACGACGTCCTCACGCACCTCCAGCAGGAGGTGAACCGGCGGCCGTCGCTCGCCGAGCACTGCGTGGGGATCGCCCGGGCGCTGGGGCGGGCCGCCGTCGACGCGTACGGCCCGACGAAGGCCCAGTCCTTCGCCCGTCCCGTCTGCGACACCTCGTACGCCTCCGGCGTCGCCTCCATGGGCTGACGCATCCCGCGTCCCTACGCTGGCCGCCATGACCGACGACCACCGATCCGCCCCGTCTTCCTCCTCCGCAGCCGCGTTCCCCGCCGCTCCCACCCAGGCAGTCGTCCTGGCGGGCGGCCAGGGTTCGCGGCTGCGTCCGTACACGGACGACCGCCCCAAGCCGATGGTCGAGATCCCGGGGACGGGGGTGCCGATCATCGGGCACCAGCTGGCCTGGCTGGCGGCGGAGGGGGTCACGGACGCGGTGGTCTCCTGCGGGCACCTCGCCGGGGTGCTCCAGGAGTGGCTGTCCGGCGCACAGTTGCCGCTCCGCGTGACCACGGTGGTCGAGGAGGAGCCGCTGGGGCGCGGCGGCGGCCTCAAGTGCGCCGCACGGCACCTCCCGCACCCGGACCGGGCCTGGTACGCGACGAACGGCGACATCTGGACCCGGTTCTCGCTGCGCGAGATGGCGTCCTTCCACGCCGAACGCGGTGCGGTGGCCACGCTGGCGCTGGCCCGGCCGCGGATTCCCTGGGGGGTGGTGGAGACCAACGAGTTCGGGCACGTACTGGACTTCATCGAGGCTCCGCCGTCGCCGTACCCGGTCAATGCCGGCGTGTACGTCTTCGGGCCCGAATTCGCCTCCCTGCTCCCGGACTTCGGGGACCACGAGCGGACGACGTTCCCGCGGCTGGCACGCGAGCGGCGGCTGGCGGGCTTCCCGCTGCCCCAGGGGGCCTACTGGCGGGCGATCGACACCGCGAAGGACCTGACCGAGGCCGCACGGGAGTTGGCGGCGCAGACGGGCTCCTGAGGCCGCTCACGGTTCGCGGCGCCCACCGCCCACCCCCGTACGGCGCTTCGCGCGCGGCCCGGCGCACGCCGAAGGGCCCGGCACGCTCGCGCGCGCCGGGCCCCCGGTCGTCGTACCGGTCCCCGCCGGTGCGGCTCAGCCGATGAGACCGCCGATGAGGCCGGGCTGCTTGGTCGGAGTCCCGCTCCCGCCGCTCGAGCTGCCCGAGGAGGACGGCTGTCGGGGCGACGTGGACTGGCGGGGGGTGCTGCGCGGGGTCTGCTGCCTGCCGGTGGTGCCCCGCGTCGCCGTGGGCGACTGGGAGCCCGTCCCGGCGGTCTCCCGGGCCGGTGCGCCCGAGGCGCCCTTGCCGGACTTCGCGGCGGGCTCGGTGGGAGTGGCGGAGGCCGAGGGGGTCCCCGCCTTGGCCGTCGGCTGCGCGGAGGGCTGCTGCCTGGCCGGGGTCTGCGGCAGCGGCCGGCCCGGCAGGTAGTTGCTCGGGGCCTGTCCGGGCCCGGGGACGGTGACGACGGTGGTGGAGCGGACGGCGCCGCCGAGGAGCGAGCCGACGAGGAGGGTGAGCCCGCACACGACGGTGGCCATGACGGCCCCGCGGCGCAGCACGCGCCGCCGCAGCCGCCAGACCTCCGAGCGCGGCCCGAGGGTGCGCCAGGCCTCGCCGGCCAGGCGTCCGTCGAGGGAGTAGACCGGGGCGCCCGCGATGATCAGCGGGCTCCAGGCGGCGAGGTAGATGATGTCGGGCGCGTCGTAGGCGGGGACGGTCTTCCAGCTCACCGTCATCAGCAGCGCGGCGGACAGGAGCGCCCCGAAGCAGGCGGCGAACCGCTGCCACAGGCCGAACACCGTCAGCACGCCCACGATGACCTGGAGGAAGGCCACGCTCAGGCCCGCGCCGACCGGGTGCGCGAGGGCGAAGTCGCGCAGCGGCTCGGCGAGCGCCCACGGGGTGAGCGTGTGCAGCCAGGTGACCATGGAGCCGCGCTCGCCGCCGTCGAAGTAGACGGGGTCGCACAGCTTGCCCATGCCGGCGTAGATGGAGATGAAGCCGAGGAAGACGCGCAGCGGGAGGAGGACGACCCCGAGGTTCATGCGGCGGCCGGGATAGTACGAGGCCTGTCCGCGGGAGTCGGCGACGGAGCGCCGGGAGTCCGCCCCGGGTCCGGAGCCGGGCGGCTCCTGGTGGGGCAGGTCCCGTACGGCGGCCAGCGGGCGCGTCTCGGCGGGGTCCCCGTAGCTGCGCTGGCCGATGACGGTCGGCGTGGCGAGGGTGTCCTCGGCGAGGTCGTGGGCGAGGTCGATGCGCGGAATGACCTGCGTGGCTCCGCCGTCGTACTCGCCGCCGTCGTAGGCGTCGCGGCCGCGCCCGGCCTCGCGTACGGCCTGCAGCAGTCCGCCCATGGCCGCGGCGTCGCCGGCGTCGGACTTTCCGCTCCAGACCACGGGGGCGCGGCGGCGGGTGGCCCCGGCGGCCGCCACCACGGCACCGCCCAGGACGGGCGCGCGGCCGGGGGCCTTGGCGGTCTTGGAACGCGCGCTCGGGCTCGGTGCGAGCCGCACGCGGAAGCTGGCGTGGTTGACGATGACCTGTGCGGGATCGCACGGCACCTTGACCATGCTCAGCGCGGGCTGGTCGTCGAACCCTGACGTTCTGGTGTCCACACTCATCTAACCGAGTGATCAGTGTTTAGGACACTGCCTTGACGACAGGGATGTGTCCGAGACCCGTCAAGATCAAGCCACCCCGCCCGAAACGGGCGGGGTGACACGCTCACGGGTCACTTTCCGTGAGCCAAGTGGATCAAGGGAGCGGGAGCTCCGGGTGATCAGACGCGGCCGCGGTCCGCGCGGCGGCGGGCCGCCTCGTAGAGCACGACGCCCGCGGCGACACCGGCGTTGAGGGACTCGGCGCCGCCCGGCATCGGGATGCGCACGAGGTAGTCGCAGTTCTCGCCGACGAGGCGGCCGAGGCCCTTGCCCTCGGAGCCGACGACGATGACGACCGGGCCGGCGAGCGCGTCGAGGTCGTTGACCGTGTGCTCGCCCTCGGCGGCGAGGCCGACGATGGTGATGCCGGCCTTCTTGTAGTCCTGGAGGGCGCGGGTCAGGTTCGTGACGCGGGAGACCGGCGTACGGGCGGCGGTGCCGGCCGAGGTCTTCCAGGCGCCGGCGGTCATGCCGGCGGCGCGGCGCTCGGGGATGACCACGCCGTGGCCGCCGAAGGCGGAGACGGAGCGGACGATCGCGCCGAGGTTGCGCGGGTCGGTGACGCCGTCGAGGGCGACGATCAGCGGGTCGTCGCCGTTGTCGTACGCGGCGGCGGTGAGGTCCTCGGGGTGCGCGTACTCGTACGGCGGGACCTGGAGGACCATGCCCTGGTGGTTGAGCCCGTTGGTCATCCGGTCGAGCTCGGGGCGCGGGGCTTCCATCAGGTTGATGTTGCCGCGCTCGGCGGCGAGCTGCAGGGCCTCGCGGACGCGCTCGTCGTTGTCGATGAACTGCTGGACGTACAGCGTGGTGGCCGGTACACCGTCACGCAGCGCCTCGAAGACCGGGTTGCGGCCGACGACCATCTCGCTGGTGCCCTTGGGTCCGCCGCGACGGGGGGCCGGGCGCCGCTTGGCGGCCTGCCGGGCCATCGCGTTGCTGATGCGGTTCGCCTTGTGCTTCTTGCGGTCCTCGGCCTTGGGCGTGGGGCCCTTGCCTTCCAGACCCTTGCGCCGCTGGCCACCGCTGCCGACCGTCGCGCCCTTCTTGTTGGACGTGCGGCGGTTCCTGCGCTGGCTGTTCCCGGCCATGACTTCTACCTGTTTTCGTTGGTGCTGCGGTATGTACGTATGAAGAGTGTGCCGCCCGGAGCGCCGGGCAGCACACCAAGCTCAGCTGCCCGGGCTCAGCGGGGGCCGAGCGTCCAGCGCGGGCCCGTCGGGCTGTCCTCGATGACCAGCCCGGACTGCTGGAGCTGGTCACGGATGGCGTCGGCGGTCGCCCAGTCCTTGCGGGCCCGGGCGGACTCGCGCTGCTCCAGGACGAGTCGGACGAGCGTGTCCACGGCGCCGTGGAGCTCCTCGCCGCGGTCGGAGCCGTTCCCGCCGTCCCAGTGGGGGCCGAGCGGGTCCAGACCGAGGACGCCCAGCATGGCCCGCACCTCGGACAGGCGCGCGATGGCCGCGTCCTTGTCGTCGGCGGCGAGCGCGCTGTTGCCCTGGCGGACGGTCGTGTGGACGATGGCGAGCGCCTGCGGGACGCCCAGGTCGTCGTCCATGGCCTCGGCGAAGGCGGGCGGGACCTCGGCCGCCGGCTCGACGGGGCCGCCGGCCTTCTCGATGACGCGCTGGTAGAAGCCCTCGATCCGGGCGAAGGCCGACTCGGCCTCGCGCAGGGCGCCCTCGCTGTACTCGATCATCGACCGGTAGTGCGGGGTGCCGAGGTAGTAGCGCAGGACGATCGGGCGCCACTGCTTGACCATCTCGGAGACGAGCACCGAATTGCCCAGCGACTTGGACATCTTCTCGCCGGACATGGTGACCCAGGCGTTGTGGACCCAGTACTTGGCGAACGCGTCGCCGAAGGCCTTGGCCTGGGCGATCTCGTTCTCGTGGTGCGGGAAGATCAGGTCGAGCCCGCCGCCGTGGATGTCGAAGGCCTCGCCGAGGTACTTGTGCGCCATCGCCGAGCACTCCAGGTGCCAGCCGGGGCGGCCGCGGCCCCACGGGGTCTCCCAGGAGGGCTCGCCGGGCTTGACGGACTTCCACATGGCGAAGTCGCGGGCGTCGCGCTTGCCCGTCTCGCCGGTGCTCTCCGGCTGGCGGATGTTGTCGAGCTCCTGGCGGGAGAGCGAGAGGTAGTCGGCGTAGGACTTCACGTCGAAGTAGACGTTGCCCTCGGACTCGTAGGCGTGACCGCGCTCGATGAGGCCGCGCATCATCTCGACCATCTCGGTGACGTGGCCGGTCGCGCGCGGCTCGTAGGTGGGCGGCAGGCAGCCGAGGGCGGTGTAGCCGTCGTTGAAGGCGCGCTCGTTCTCGTAGCCGATGGACCACCACGGGCGGCGCTGCTCGGCGGCCTTCGCGATGATCTTGTCGTCGATGTCCGTGACGTTGCGGATGAAGGTGACCTCGTAGCCCCGGTACTCGAACCAGCGGCGCATCATGTCGAAGTTGAGGCCCGACCGGATGTGCCCGATGTGCGGGGCGGCCTGCACCGTGGCGCCACACAGGTAGATCGAGACACAGCCCGCGGTGAGCGGGGTGAAGTCGCGGATCTGCCGGGCGCTGGTGTCGTACAGGCGAATAGTCACGGCATCCAGGGTAGTGGCCCTGTAGCAGTGCCCCGCGACCCTTTCGGGACCCGGGGCACCTTTGTTGCGCAGATGTGCGGCCGCTACGGGTGTTCAGGCCCGGTTCGTCCGGTACACGAGGGCGGTGGCGATCGCGGCGAGCCCTTCGGCCCGGCCGGTGAGGCCCAGGCCGTCGGTGGTGGTGCCGGAGACGGAGACGGGGGCGCCGGCAGCGGCGGCGAGCGCCTTCTGCGCCTCTTCGCGCCGCTTGCCGATCTTCGGGCGTACGCCGATCACCTGGATGGCGATGTTGCCGATCTCGACGCCCTCGGCGCGGACGATCCGGGCGGCCTCCGCCAGGAGGGTGACACCGGCGGCGCCGGACCACTCGGGGCGGGAGGTGCCGAAGTGCGCGCCGAGGTCGCCGACGCCGGCGGCGGAGAAGAGGGCGTCGCAGGCGGCGTGCGCGGCGACGTCGCCGTCGGAGTGGCCGGCGAGGCCGTCCTCGCCCTCCCACAGCAGGCCGGCGCACCACAGCTCGCGGCCGGCTTCGAAGGCGTGCACGTCGGTGCCGATGCCGACGAGCGGGATCAGCGGGGCCTGCGGACTCTGCGGACTCTGCGGACTCTGCGGACTCTGCGGACTCTGCGGACTAGAAACCATCGGTGGCCCTCCTGCGGGCGAGTACGGCCTCTGCGAGGACCAGGTCGAGCGGGCGGGTGACCTTGAAGGCCTCCTCGTGGCCGGGGATCACCACGACGGTGACGCCGAGCCGTTCCACCATTCCGGCGTCGTCGGTGGCGCCCTCGCCGTCGACGACGATCGCGGCGTGCGCCCGCAGGAGGGTGGCGAGGTCGAAGCCCTGCGGGGTCTGCACGGCGCGCAGCCGGGCCCGCTCGGGCGTGGCGAGGACCGGCTCGGCCTCGCCGGGCTTGCCGGGCTCGACCTCCTTGACGGTGTCGGCCAGGGGCAGCGCGGGCACCACGGCCGGGGCTCCGTCGCGCACGGCCTCGACGACGGAGTCCACGGTGTCCACGGGGACGAGCGGGCGGGCCGCGTCGTGGATGAGCACGGAGGTGACGTCCTGCGGCAGCGCGTCCAGGCCGGCGCGTACGGACTCCTGGCGGGTCTCGCCGCCGGGGACGACGAGGAGCTCGGTCCTTTCGGGCAGCGCGTGCTCGCCCAGCAGGAGGCGCACCTCGGCGGTCTCGGCGGGCGGGGCGACGACCACGACGAGCGAGACCGCGCGGGAGCGGGCCATCGCGCGTACGGCGTGGACGAGCATCGGGGTGCCGCCGAGGGCCCGCAGGGCCTTGGGGGCACCGGGGCCGAGGCGTACCCCGCGGCCGGCGGCCGGGATCACCGCGGCGGTGCGGTGGGGGCGCGTTACGTCAGACATCAGTAGCTCCGAGCCAGGTTTGTGACTTCGGCCGACATGGGTATGGCCTGAAGCGTGCCGGGTGCGACGCCCTCGCCCCTTCCGTGACGACCGGTCGAGCAGGCTGTCCGGGCCCGGCACGCCATCGAGACGGTGGCAGTGTGGTAGTGCAGAAGAGTACGGATACAGACATGCCGCAGCGCCCGGCAACAGGTCTCTTGTGGAGGAGAGACGTTGTCATCGGGCACCGCGGCAGACTGTGCACAGAGGCTGTGCACGGGATGCCTCGCGTCAGGACGCGAGCACCTCGTCGAGGAGGGCCTCGGCCTTGTCCTCGTTCGTGTTCTCAGCGAGCGCGAGCTCGCTCACCAGGATCTGGCGTGCCTTCGCGAGCATGCGCTTCTCACCCGCGGAGAGCCCGCGCTCGCGCTCACGACGCCACAGGTCACGCACCACTTCGGCGACCTTGATGACATCGCCAGAAGCGAGCTTCTCCAGATTTGCCTTGTAGCGCCGGGACCAGTTCGTCGGCTCTTCTGCATACGGTGCGCGGAGCACCTCGAAGACCCGGTCCAGCCCGTCCTGGCCGACTACGTCGCGAACGCCGACGAACTCTGCATTGTCCGCAGGCACACGAACCGTCAGGTCGCCCTGGGCGACCTTGAGCACCAAGTAGGTCTTGTCCACGCCTTTGATCTGACGAGTCTCAATGGCCTCGATCAGCGCGGCCCCGTGATGGGGATAGACCACGGTGTCGCCAACCTTGAACGTCATGTGACAGGTACCCCTTCCGTGGCTATCTAGGGTAACACGAGAACTGACTGTTATGAATGGCGTTTTCGCAGGTCAGGGCACGTCTCGGGGCTTGACAACAGCGACAGGAACGTGCTGCGGAAGGCTTGCGGAAGGGGGTATTCGCAGGTCGGGGGCGCTGCGCGGACCAGGCGAAAGGGCCACGCTACACCTGCCCGGCACCCCCATCAGTGTGACATACGCCCCGTTTTGCCGGTTTTGGAGTCGGGAAACCGAACTACTCCGTTCGACTGGCGGCCGCCCGTGCGGAGCGGGTTCCGGCCCAATCCCGAATTGATCACGAAGTGGTGTTCGGAGGAATCCCGGAAATTGATCACCGGGCATCCGGCGCACGATATGCGAGCGCCGCATGATCGGCGCGGCGAAGAGCACGGCGATGAGCATGCGGAAGGGCATGCGGAATGCAAGATCGCGGGGCACCCGCAGGGCGGCGGCTGCGCTGCGGAGGGTCGGGTGCGGGGGCGGGGCGGCGGCTCGGTAACCTAAGCGCGCTGACACACCCTTAGAGCGGCTTTACCTCGGCCGTTCCGAGCGTCCACCCGTCCCTTCCGTTCGTCCAAGGAGATGCCGCCGCCGTGAGCCGCAGCCTTCGACGCGGCGCCCTCGCCGCCACTGCCGTCGTGTTCTCGATCGCCTCGCTGGCCGCATGCGGTGCGGGCCAGGACGCGCAGACCCTCCAGATCAAGCCGGACAACGCCGCCGCCACCAAGGGCGAGATCGAAGTCCAGAACGCACTGGTGATCACCCAGGGCCAGAAGGGCGAGAAGGGCCCCGCGGTCGTTTCGGCGACGCTCTTCAACAACGGCACCACGGCCCAGACCCTTGACGCCATCACCCTTCCGGGTGGCAAGGGCAAGGTCACGCTGAAGCCGGCCGAAGGCTCCGGCAAGGTCACCGTGCCGGCCCTCGGCTCCGTGGTGATCGGCGGCAAGGGCAACGCCTCCGCCGTGATCGAGAACGGTGCCGCGACCGTCCGGGACGGCGACGTGCAGAAGGTCGTCTTCCAGCTGAGCAGCACGGGCGGCGTCGAGCTGGAGGCCTTCGTGGTCCCCAACACCGGCATGTACGCGCCCTACGGTCCGACCGTGGCCCCGGCCGCCACCCCGGCCGCCGGCTCCACCCCGTCCGGCACCCCCTCCGGCTCCCCGTCGGGCGCGGCCGGCGGTGCGGCCTCGGGCAGCCCGTCCGGGTCCCCCTCGGGCAGCGCCGCCGCGCCGTCGGGTTCTCCCTCGCACAGCGCGGGCCACTGAGCCCGAAGGCGGCGTAGCGCCGTACGCATACGGGAAGGGCCCCCATCCGCATCGGCGGCTGGGGGTCCTTCCCGTTCTGCCGGGAGGCCTTCGGCTTACGGCTCGAACCCCTCCCGCGTGCGCCCCTCGCGCGGCGAGGCCCAGGGGGCCTCACCGGCTTCGCGACGCTGCGCCGGCCTCCGACCGGCCTCCGTACTGCAGGAACGTCTTCGGCTTACGGCTCGAACTTGTAGCCGAGGCCGCGGACCGTCACCAGGTAGCGCGGCGCGCCCGGGTCCGGCTCGATCTTGGCGCGCAGGCGCTTGACGTGGACGTCGAGGGTCTTGGTGTCACCGACGTAGTCGGCGCCCCAGACCCGGTCGATCAGCTGCATGCGGGTCAGCACGCGGCCCGCGTTGCGCAGCAGCATCTCCAGCAGGTCGAACTCCTTCAGCGGGAGGTCCACCTTGCCGCCGGCGACGGTGACCACGTGGCGGTCGACGTCCATCCGTACCGGACCGGCCTCCAGGGCGGCCGGGGTGACCTCCTCCGGCTCGCCGCGGCGGCGCAGGACCGCGCGGATGCGGGCGACCAGCTCCCGCGAGGAGAAGGGCTTCGTGACGTAGTCGTCTGCTCCTATCTCCAGCCCGACGACCTTGTCGATCTCGCTGTCCTTGGCGGTCACCATGATCACGGGAACGTTGGAGCGGCCGCGCAGCTGCCGGCAGACCTCCGTGCCGGGCAGGCCGGGAAGCATCAGGTCGAGGAGGACGAGGTCGGCGCCGTTGCGCTCGAACTCGTCCAGCCCGTCGGGCCCGGTCGCGGCGATGGCGACCTCGAAGCCCTCCTTGCGGAGCATGTACGACAGGGCGTCGCTGAAGGATTCCTCATCCTCGACGACGAGCACTCGGGTCACGGAAGGACCTCCGGGGCAGGAATGGCTGGTGCGGTTCTGGTTCAGGCAGGGGTGGGGTGGGTGTGGGGGGCCTCCGCCGGGGCCGGCGCGGCTGCTTCGGGGAGTCGCAGGGTGAAGGTGGAACCCTGGCCCTCCGAGCTCCAGACCGACACCTCCCCGCCGTGCGAGGCCGCCACGTGCTTCACGATCGCAAGGCCGAGGCCCGTTCCTCCCGTGGCACGGGAGCGGGCCGGGTCCACGCGGTAGAAGCGCTCGAAGATGCGCTCGCGGTCCTTTTCCGGGATGCCGATGCCCTGGTCGGTCACGGCGATCTCGATCAAGTCTCCCCCAGGTGCCGCCACCCTGCGTCCGGCTATGCCGACGCGGGTGCGGGCGGGGCTGTAGTTGACGGCGTTCTCGACCAGATTTCCGAGGGCGGCCGCGAGCTGTCCGCGGTTGCCCCAGACGCGCAGGTCGGCGGTGCCGCCCGCGGCCATGGTGATCTGCTTCGAGGACGCCGTGTGGCGGCAGCGGTCGATGGCCTCGGCGACGAGCGTGTCCACGCGCACGGGCTCGGCGTCCTCCAGCGGGTCGTCGTTCTGTACCCGGGAGAGGTCGATGAGCTCCTGCACGAGGTTGATCAGCCGGGTGGCCTCGATCTGCATGCGGCCCGCGAAGCGGCTGACCGCCTCGGGGTCGTCCGAGGCGTCCATGACGGCCTCGGACAGCAGGGAGATCGCCCCGACCGGGGTCTTCAGCTCGTGCGACACGTTGGCCACGAAGTCGCGGCGTACGGCCTCGATGCGGCGGGCCTCGGTGAGGTCCTCGACCAGGAGGAGCACCAGGCGGGAGCCGAGCGGGGCGACGCGCGCCGAGACCGCGAGGGCCTCGCCGCGGCCGGTGCCGCGCCGGGGCAGGTCCAGCTCCACCTGGCGTATCTCCCCGTCGCGCCGGGTGTCACGGGCCATGTGGAGCATGGGCTCGACGGCGAGCTTGCCGCCGCGGACCAGGCCGAGGGCGTACGCCGCCGAGCTGGCCTTGACCACCGCGTCGCCCTCGTCCAGTACGACGGCGGAGGAGCGGAGCACGGAGAGGACGGTGTCCACGCCGGGCGGGAGCACCGCATTGATGTCGGGGCGCATGGAGCTCCGGGTGGGGCGGGCCTGGTCGCGCTCGCTCCAGCGGAACGCCAGCATCGCGATCACGCCGGTGCAAAGACCGGCGATCGCTGCAGCTGCGGCGACCGCCGCGTTCACGTCCATGGATCCAGGTTAAGCAGGCCCGACGACACTTCCACAGCCGTTCGGGTGGCACCTCGAACAGTCGTCGCCCAGAGTTCACCCTGGGGACGGGGTTGATTCACTTGTGATGCCGGAGTCGGACGCGTTTGCGGCTCACCGTGTCAACGTGGGGCCGAAGGCCGCCCCGGCCCGCCCCGGGCAGTACTGCAGTAGTAGGTCGAGAGAGGGACACGAGACATGCGCGACGCGTACCACGAGGAACTGGACTCGATCGGAGAAGGCCTGGTCGAGATGGCCCGGCTCGTCGGTTCCGCGATCGGGCGGGCCACGACATCCATGCTCGACGCCGACCTGAAGCTCGCCGAGAGCGTCATCGCCGCCGACCAGAAGGTCGACGACCTCCAGCACGACCTGGAGGCCCGCGCCATCGCCCTGCTGGCCCGCCAGCAGCCGGTCGCCACCGACCTGCGCATCGTCGTCACCTCGCTGCGGATGAGCGCCGACCTCGAGCGCAGCGGCGACCTGGCCCAGCACGTGGCGAAGCTCGCCCGGCTGCGCTTCCCGGCCACGGCGGTCCCGCGGGACCTGCACGCCACCATCCTGGAGATGGGTCAGCTGGCGCAGCGCCTGATGGCGAAGGCCGCCGAGGTGATCATCACGAAGGACGTCGACCTCGCCCTCCAGCTGGAGCAGGACGACGACGAGATGGACCAGCTGCACCGCACGCTGTTCCAGCACCTGATGGACGACCGCTGGAAGCACGGCATCGAGACGGCGGTGGACGTGACGCTGCTGGGCCGCTACTACGAGCGCTTCGCGGACCACGCGGTGTCGGTGGCCAAGCGCGTCGTCTACCTGGTGACGGGCGAGCACGCGGACGACCTCCAGCAGCCGACCCAGGTCGACGGGGTCTGACGCCCGGGGCACGCCGAGCCCCAATGCGCCGTTGACGCGCCGGTGGCACTGGGCATGAATGAGGCGAAGGCAGTACGACTCCCTGTACACCGCCTGCGAGGAGGAACCATGCCCGATTCCCCCGTCCCCATCACCCCGGAGCAGGAGCAGCCGCCGCGGCCGGAGCCGCTGCGCCTCCCGCTGCTCGCAGCATGCGGCTGCGGCTCGGGCTGCGGCTGCGGCTGCCAGTCCGGCGCCCCGTGCCAGTGCGGCGGCTGACCGCCGCCGTCACCGGCTCGACGCACGCGAAGGGCCCCGTCCGAGTTCCTTCGGCCGGGGCCCTTCGTGCGTCTCCGGAGGGGCCCATGGGCTGGACGTACTCTCCTCGGGTGAACGACTTCCCCTGTTTCTGCCTCATCTGCGCCCCGACCGAGTTCGGCGGGCCCCCGTCGGAGGAGCGGGACGCCCGCACCACGAAGAACGTCGCGGACTACGGCTGGCACGTCATGGGCGTGGCAGGCGGTGACTCCCCCGGCGACTGGGCCTACTCCATCGGCCTCTGGCACACCCTGCGCAGCCCCGAGGTGAGCGTGTTCGGCCTGTCCTCCGAGACCGCGATGCGCGTGGCGAACGTGGCGGGGGCGGCGATCCGGGGCGGCAATCCGCTCGGGCCGGACCAGCGCCGGGACGACGTTCTCGACGGCTTCGACGTGATCGTCCGGCCCGTGCACCCCAGCTGGTACTACGACTTCTTCGGCGCGGGCATCGACTTCTACCAGACCCCGCCCCTGCCCATCATGCAGCTGTTCTGGCCGGACAGGGAGGGGCGCTTCCCCTGGGAAGAGGGGGCGGGCGAACACTGCCGCACGAGCCAGCCCCTGCTCTGGATCCCGAAGGAGGAGAGCGCCGGCCCGTGGACCGAGGTCGCCTGAGGCCGTCGGGGCCCGCCGCGCACGCGTCCGGCCCGCAGGCGCCGCCCGCGGGCTCGCGGCCGATCGGCTCAGGGCCGAGGGTGCAGCGGCACGGGCAGCCGGTCGAGCACGATGGCGAACTCGGTGCGGTAGGCGGCCCGTACCTCCTCGTCGGTCGCCAGCTCCTCCTCCGTGCGGTCGCCGTCCGCCGAGGTGGCGATGAGGGTGTGGTCCCGCAGGGTGATCCGGCCGCCGTCCTCGGTGAGGCGCGAGCACACCGGGCCCTTGGTGAAGCCGGACTCCGGACTGGTGCGGTGCCACCAGGCGCCGGTCCGGAAGTCGGCGAGCACGCGGGGGCGGGTCTCCAGCCGGTACACCGGCACGCCGTCGTGCAGCACATCGAGGTCGCCGCCGGCGCCCTCCCCGTCGGCCCGGGCCGGCCGGACGAGGAACACCCCGCCGGGATCCTTCTGCTCCCCCGGCTCGTCCAGGTCGAGCGGGTGTGCGGTGTGGTCGCCGAAGCCCACGTCCGCGAGCCAGCGCCCGTCGACGCGCAGCGCGAGGTGGTCGTACGGGACGCCCAGCGCGCCGTCCTTGCCGTACACGCGGGCCTGGAGGAGTTCCACCCGGTGGCCGAGAGCGCCCAGCAACTCGGCGAATCCGGCGTTCAGTTCGTAGCAGATGCCGCCGCGCCGGGCGGTCACGATCTTGTCGAAGACGGCGTCCCGGGTGAGCACGAGGTCCTCGCCCAAGTGGATCGACAGGTTTTCGAACGGCACGGTGCGCAGGTGGCGCAGGTGCAGTTCGCGCAGCGAGGCGGCCGTGGGCCGGGCGGGGCGCGCCGCTCCCAGGCGGCGCAGGTAGGCGTCGGTGCGGGCGGTGCCGAGAGGTTCCATGGCCGCCACTCTTGCGACCGCCCGGCCGCCGCGCCATGCGCCATTGGACCTAGGCCCGCCGTCAGCCCGGCCCGGCCCGCAGAGGGCCCGGCTCTGAGGGGCAGCATCAGGCCTGATCATCTCCTCGCCAGGCGCTCCGTACCCTGCGCCATGCCTCGATGAGATCGGGGAGCTGATCCAGAAGGGACCGGGCCGCATAGATCCCTGCCGAACCGAGCCCGGCCATGCCGAGCATGAGGAGTGCAATACCGTCCACGCGATCCGCCACTCTCGTCCAGTGGTCGAACCAGCCCAACCGAGAGCTCAGTCCGACCGCATCCGGTCTGGGTCCTGAACCTCGGTTGCTCTCCAAGGCGAAGCACTCGTTGCATGCCCGCGTTGGAAGGCTCGTGCTCCCGCAAAGCGTAGCGACAAGAGGATGTCGGCGGAGCGGCTTTGGGCGGAAACCGCCGCCGTCCACCTGCCCCCGTCGCCGGTACGAGTTCGAGCCCGGGTCCGGCCGCAAGCCCGTCGAGGTCAAGACCGGGCGCCACGGATCCGGGCTCCGCTACCGAGCTCGGTTCGTGCGCGGCCCGATCGCCTTGGGGCCGCGTCGACGTGGACGCGATCGATCGGTGCTGCCGGACGCAGGGGAGAACGTAAAAGCCCTGGCTGAATACCTGGGCCACACGGATCCGGGCCTCACCCTCCGGGTGTACGCACATCTGATGCCCACCAGTAGAAGCCGAACGATGCGGGCGATATAAGCGGCGCACCACTCATCGCGAAACAAATCGACACCACTAACGCGGACATTAATCAGGGAAAAATGGGGGCTCGGAAATCAGGCGGGAAATGCTCGAAATTCATGCTCCGCGAACCGCTGGTCCCCGCGACTAAGCGCCACCCTTCGCCATGGGTGCGCCAGCTTATGCAGGGTTTCGCCACCCCAGGTCAGGCCGCGAGGCGGGGGTCGACTCGCCGAGGCTCACCGAGGCACATCACCGCCTACCGAGGCCCACCGAGACTCACGATCACCGACTCCATTTAGGCAAGGCGCCGCCATTCACCAGGGAATTTGCGGGTCCTATCAGGCTGTGAGTACAGTTTCAAACGCGGAAAAGGCCGCCTCTGGCAGGAGGCGGCCTTACGTTCCATCTCCGCGTCCAATTTGTCCTGTATCCAGCAGAACTGACCGCTCAACGGAAGGAATCCATGTTCTCACAGCGTGGGCTGAGGATCGACGTCCGAGTACGGGAACTACCGCTCGTACTCCTCGGCGCAGGTGGCGCGGCGTTGGCCGGCTCGGCCGGCGCACCGCCCGAACTGGTGGCGCCCGTCGCACTCCTCGTGGCACTCCAGCTCTCGTTCAAGCGGCTGTAGCACGGCCCGGAGACGCCCCCCGCGACAGAAGACAGCCCCCACCTGCCGAAGTCGGCAGGTGGGGGCTGTTCCGTGCGTTCGGGTTACTTCTTGCCCTGGTTCTTGACGGCCTCGATGGCGGCCGCGGCCGCGGCCGGGTCGAGGTAGGTGCCGCCCGGCTTGAGGGGCTTGAAGTCGGCGTCCAGTTCGTAGACGAGCGGGATGCCGGTCGGGATGTTCAGGCCCGTGATGTCGGCGTCCGAGATGCCGTCGAGGTGCTTGACCAGACCGCGCAGGGAGTTGCCGTGCGCGGCGACCAGCACCGTGCGGCCGGCCAGCAGGTCCGGGACGATGCCGTCGTACCAGTACGGCAGCATGCGCTCGACGACGTCCTTGAGGCACTCGGTGCGCGGACGCAGCTCGTTCGGGATCGACGCGTAGCGCGGGTCCTCGGACTGCGAGAACTCCGTACCGTCCTCGAGGACCGGCGGCGGGGTGTCGTACGAGCGGCGCCACAGCATGAACTGCTCCTCGCCGAACTCGGCGAGGGTCTGCGCCTTGTCCTTGCCCTGGAGCGCACCGTAGTGGCGCTCGTTCAGGCGCCAGGAGCGGTGCACCGGGATCCAGTGGCGGTCCGCGGCCTCGAGCGCGAGCTGCGCGGTGCGGATGGCGCGCTTCTGGAGGGAGGTGTGCAGGACATCGGGCAGCAGGCCGGCGTCCTTCAGCAGCTCACCGCCGCGGACCGCCTCCTTCTCGCCCTTCTCGGTGAGGTTGACGTCCACCCAGCCGGTGAACAGGTTCTTCGCGTTCCAGTCGCTCTCGCCGTGGCGGAGGAGGATCAGCTTGTACGGTGCGTCGGCCATGCGTACGAGCCTAATGGACGGGCGGGGGGCGCTCGCGCGCGAGGCGGGGCGGTCCTCCGATTGACGTCGCACGTCAATCGAGTGGCGCCCGGAGGCCCGTCACTCGTAATGTGCCCCCTGCTCAAGCGACACTTACGCCTCGGGGGGATCCCTTATGTCCGCTGCCAGTCTGAGACGGGCCGCCCGGGAGAGCGTCTCGGGTCTGCCCCGCGCCTTCTGGTGGCTCTGGACGAGCACGCTCGTCAACCGGCTCGGGGCCTTCGTCGCCACCTTCATGACCTTGTACCTGACCCTGGACCGGGGCTATTCGGCCTCCTTCGCGGGACTCGTGGTCGCCCTCCACGGGCTCGGCGGTGTCGTCTCCTCGCTCGTCGCGGGCGTGATGACCGACCGGCTGGGGCGGCGCCCCACGCTGCTGGCGGCCCAGGCCTCGACCGCGTTCTCGGTGGCGCTGCTCGGCTTCATGGAGCACCCGGCGGCGATCGCCGCGGTGGCCATGCTCGTCGGCATGACCTCGAACGCGTCCCGGCCGGCGGTCGCGGCGATGATGGCGGACATCGTCCGCCCGGAGGACCGCGTACGGGCCTTCGCGCTCAACTACTGGGCCATCAACCTCGGCTTCGCCGTCAGCGCCACGGCGGCGGGAGTGATCGCGGAGTACAGCTACCTGGCCGGCTTCCTGGGCGAGGCGGCGCTGACGCTGACGTGCGCGGTGCTCGTGTACGTGAAGCTGCCCGAGTCCCGGCCCGAAGGCGGGCCCGGCGCGCCCGCCACCGCCGGCAAGGCGGCCGCGGCCGGGGCCACGACCGGGGCGGAGCCGGCGATCGGGCTCGGGAGCGTGCTGCGGGACGGGCGGTTCATGAGCGTGGTCGGGCTGTCGTTCCTGATCTCGCTGATCTTCACGCAGGGCTCGGTCGGCCTGCCGGTCGCGATGGGCGCCGCCGGGTTCTCCCCCGGGGACTACGGGCTGGTGGTGGCCGTGAACGGGCTGCTGATCGTGCTGCTGCAGATACCGGTCACGGCGTTCATCGAGCGCCGCGACCCGCAGAAGCTGCTGGTGGTCTCGGCACTGCTGGCCGGGTACGGGTTCGCGCTGACGGCCTTCGCCGGGCCGGTGTGGGCGTACGCGCTGACGGTGTGCGTGTGGACGCTTGCGGAGATCGTGAACTCGCCGACCCAGATGGGCCTGGTCGTGCGGCTCTCGCCGGTGCACGGGCGCGGCCGCTACCAGGGGGTCTACAACCTGTCCTGGGCGGTGGCCTCGCTGGTGGCGCCGCTGATGGCCGGCTTCGTGATCGACCGGTACGGGGCGGATTGGCTCTGGGGGGCCACGGGTGTCCTGGGGACGGTGGCGGCGGCGGGGTACTGGCTCCTGATGCGGAATCTCTCCGAGGGCGATGCGGGTACGGGTGTGGCCGTGGCCGGTGGTGCTGCCGCAGCGGGAGACAAGCCGCTTCCGGCTGCCACGGAGGCGTAACGCGGCCTGCGCCGCTGCTGGGGCTCCGCCCCGGACCCACGCCTCGAACGCCGGCGGGGCCACCTGTCAGGACGGCTGTGTCAGGTGTTTGAACGCGTCGAGGTTGAAGGTCGGTTCGCCGCGGGAGACGCGCCATTCGTACTCGCGGCGGATCGCGCTCGCGAAGCCCAGTTCCAGCAGGGTGTTGAAGGAGCCGTCGGCCGCCTCCAGGACCGTGCCGAGGAGGCGGTCCAGTTCCTCGGCGGTGACGACCGAGAGCGGGAGCCTGGCCGTCAGGTAGATGTCGCCGAGGCGGTCCACCGCGTACGCCATCCCGAACAGCTTGAGGTTGCGCTCCAGCAGCCAGCGGTGGACGCCCGCCTCGTTCTCGTCGGGGTGGCGGATCACGAAGGCGTTGACCGACAGCGAGTGGCGGCCGATCCGCAGCGAGCAGGTGGTGCTCAGCTTGCGGGTGCCGGGGAGCTGGACGACGTACGAGCCCGGCTCGGGGCTCTCCCAGCTCAGCTCGGCGCCGTTGAGCGCGCTTTCGATGATCCCGGCGGTGTCAGCGTCAGCCATGGTGGGAGCGTACGCGACGGCGGTGATCATGCATGGCTCCCGTGTAGACGTCGGCCGTGCCGCTCGCCGCGGTGTCCCAGCCGAAGAACTGCGCGTGCCGCGCCGCGTCGGCGCCCATCCGGTCCGCGAGCCCGGGATCGTCCACGAAGCGCCGCAGCTCCCGCGCGTAGTCCACCGGGTCGTGCCCGGGTACGAGGAGCCCCGTGACCCCGTCGTTGACGGCGACGGGCAGTCCGCCGACCTCGGCGGCGAGCACCGGCGTGCCGGCGGCCTGGGCCTCGATCGCGACGAGCCCGAACGACTCGCTGTACGAGGGCATGACCAGCACGGACGCTGCCCGGAACCAGTCCGCGAGCCCGTCCTGCGCCACCGGCGGGTGGAAGTGCACGAGGTCGGCGATGCCGAGCTTCGCGGCGAGCTTCTGCAGGCCCTCCGGCTTGGCGAGGCCGCTGCCGCTGGGGCCGCCGACGACGGGGACGAAGAGGCGGCGGCGCAGCGAGGGATCCCGGTCGACCAGGACGGCGACGGCGCGCAGCAGGATGTCGGGGGCCTTCAGCGGCTGGATCCGCCCGGCGAAGAGCGGGATGACGGCGTCCTGCGGCAGACCGAGGCGGGCGCGGGCGGCGGCCCGGCCGTCGCCGACCGTGAAGCGGTCGAGGTTCACGCCGGGGTGGACGACGGCCACCTTGCCGGGGTCGGCCTCGTAGTGCCGGACGAGCTCGTCGGCCTCCTCGGCGGTGTTCGCGATGAGCCGGTCGGCGGCGGCCACGATCTGGGTCTCGCCGATGACGCGGGCGGCCGGTTCGGGGGTGTCGCCCTCGGCCAGCGCCGCGTTCTTGACCTTGGCCATGGTGTGCATGGCGTGGACCAGCGGCACGCCCCAGCGTTCGGCGGCGAGCCAGCCCACGTGGCCGGAGAGCCAGTAGTGGGAGTGGACCAGGTCGTAGTAGCCGGGCCGGTGGCCGGCCCAGGCCTGCATCACGCCGTGGGTGAAGGCGCACAGCTGGGCCGGGAGCTCCTCCTTGGCGAGGCCTTCGTACGGGCCCGCGTCCACGTGCCGTACGAGGACTCCGGGGGCCAGCTCGACCACGGGCGGCAGCCCGCCTGTGGTGGCCCGGGTGAAGATCTCGACCTCGATGTTGATCGCGGCGAGCCGTTTGGCCAGTTCCACGATGTAGACGTTCATCCCGCCGGCGTCGCCGGTGCCGGGCTGGTGCAGCGGCGAGGTGTGCACGCTGAGCATGGCCACGCGGCGCGGCTTGCGGTGGTGGCCCACGGCCGGCAGGCGCAGGCGCGGCGGCTCGTGACGGGTGGCGCGGGCGGCGGCGAGACGGCCACTGAGGCTGCCGCCGAGGCGGGACACGTACTGGCTCAAGGGAGCAGTTCCTCTCGGCTCGGACGGTGCGCGCACAAGACGCTCGGACGGCAGGGCGGACGGCGTGACTGGATGGCATACCGACGAGGGCGCGGGAGGCGCCCTGCAAGGAGTGCAACCCGGATGGCGGCCCCCCGCATTCCGGGGTCTCCGGTTTTCCTTGCGGTTTCCCCGTTTTTCTCGGGGCACCGCCGGATTTTCATGCGGCGCGTGCACTCCGCTTACCCTCGGCTCATGGCCTCCCGCACCACCCCGCCCACCAGCCGCGCGCCCGGTCGCGTCCCTGGCCGCCCCGTGGGCTCGGTGACGCGCGGGACGACGAATCCGAACCGGTTGCGCCGGATGGACCGCTGGATCGCGGCCACGCACGGGGCCGCGCTGCGGCGCGCGGAGGCACCGGTCGCGGTCGACCTCGGCTACGGCGCCGCGCCGTGGACGGCGGTCGAGCTGCTGGCCCGGCTGCGGGAGGCGGCGCCTCGGGTGCGGGTGGTCGGCATCGAGATCGAGCCCGCGCGGGTGGCGGGGGCGAAGCCGTACGAGCGGGAGGGGCTGAGCTTCCGGCACGGCGGCTTCGAGGTTCCGCTGGACGGCGGGGCGCGCCCGGCGCTGATCCGCGCGGCGAACGTGTTGCGCCAGTACGACGAGGAGCAGGTCGCGGAGGTGTGGGCGCGGCTGTGTGCGCGCCTGGCCCCGGACGGGCTGCTGGTGGAGGGGACCTGCGACGAGATCGGGCGGCGGCACGTGTGGGTGGCGCTGGGCCCGGAGGGGCCGCGCACGGTGACCTTCGCGACCCGGCTGGGCTCCCTGGAGCGCCCCTCGGACCTGGCGGAGCGGCTTCCGAAGGCGCTGATCCACCGCAACGTGCCGGGCGAGCCGGTGCACGCGTTCCTGCGCGACTTCGACCGGGCGTGGGCGGCTGCGGCCCCGTACGCCTCTTACGGAGCGCGGCAGCGGTGGATCCGCACGGCGCGGGCGCTGGCCGTCGACTGGCCGCTGGCGGACGGGCCGGGACGGTGGCGGCAGGGGGAACTGACCCTGCGCTGGGAGGCGTTGCGCCCGGTGGGGTGAATGCGGTGCGGTGGGGAACCGGGGATGCGGGCGGGCCGTTGATCCATGAGGGGCGGGACACGGCGTCCGTTGGGGCGGACAAGATCGGAAAGACCACAAGGCTGTCGGAATTCATCGACTCGTGGCACCATCCCGATGGCAGTGAGAAGTTACTGATGAATAGTCAGATCTGATACGAGGTCTGACCCGGGTGCCTGGGGGGACCATGGGGGCCGTAAGGCGACGACGTGGCGCAAGCTCGCTCGTGCTGCTGTGCGCGATGGCGATACTGACGGCGCCGGGTCTCGCGACGGGCATGGCGAACGCGGCACCGGCCGCACCTGCCTCACCGGGCGCGCCCACTGCGCCCGCCGCACCCGCCTCTCCCGGGGATCGCGCCGCTCCGCTGCCCGGGCCGGGCGGGAAGTCCCTCGAGCAGGTCCGCAAGGACATCGAGGAGCTCTACCGGCAGGCGGGCACCGCCACGGACGCCTACAACCTCGCCGAGGCCGAGACCAAGACCCAGTCGGAGAAGATCGTCGAGATCGCCAACCTGGTCGTCGCCGGCCAGGAGCGGATCACCACCCTCAAGAGCCGTGCGGGCGCGGCCGCCCGCGCCCAGTACCGCTCGGGCGGACTGCCGCCGGGCGCGCAGCTGGCGCTGAGCGACAGCCCGGGCCAGTTCCTCGACGGGGCGGGCCGGCTGCGGCAGGGCGAGAAGGCCACCTCGGACCTCCTCTCCGAACTCGGCCGGACCCAGAGCGACTTGCAGCGCTACGCCCAGGAGGCGAGTGACCGCTGGAAGACGCTGGAGGCCAACCGGGTCAAGCAGGAGGACTCGAAGAAGCAGATCGAGGAGAAGATCAAGGCGGCGGAGGAGCTGGAGAGCAAGCTGGAGGCCGAGGAGAAGGCCCGGCTGATCCAGCTGGAGCAGGAAGCCCAGTACAAGGCGCAGACCGCTTGGCTGTCGACGGGCGCGATGAAGGACGTCAACGGCAAGGCGACGGACGCCGGCAAGCGGGCCGTTCAGTTCGCCACGGCGCAGATAGGCAAGCCGTACCGCTGGGGCGCCGTCGGCCCGGGCTCGTTCGACTGCTCCGGCCTGACCTCGCAGGCCTGGCTGGCGGCGGGCCGCGGCATCCCGCGCACCTCGCAGGAGCAGCTGCGGCTGCTCCCGAAGGTCGCGCTCAAGGACATGCGCCCCGGCGATCTGATCATCTACTTCGACGACGCGAGCCACGTCGGCATGTACGTCGGCGACGGCGCGATGGTCCACGCCCCGCGCCCCGGCCGCAACGTGACGATGGCGGGCGCGGGCTCGATGCCGATCAAGGCCGTGGTCCGCCCCGACGCGTAGCCCCTCGCGGGGAGCCGAACCGTCACTCCCCCGGCCCGCGCCCCGGCCCCGATCCCGCCCGGGCCGCGGCCGGACCCCCGGCCGCCTGAGCCCCGGCCGCCAGGCCCGGGCCAGGCATGCCCGGGCCTTTGGCCGCATGCCGGCCACGGGCTGGACACCGGCCGGTGCGGGGCCCTGGCGCGGGCGCCGCCGGCCGTACGCCGGCCAGGGCTCGCCCGTTCGCAGGCGGGCCGCGGACCGGGCTTCGGCTGGGAGCGTGGGGGTCGACCGTGGGCCGGGAGCGGGGCGGCCTCGGTCACGGCGGCACAGGCCGTGCGTCGGCCAGGGATCGGGCCGGAGGCCCTCGCCTGCGGCCGGCCGGACACGGGCGAGGCCGAAAGAACGGGGCTCCGCCCCGGACCCCGGTCCTCAAACGCCGGACGGCCGAAATGGAGCCCCGCCGGCGTTTGAGGCGTGAGGCAACCAAGCGGGTGTGTCGGACGTCTCGTTAGGCGGGACGGATCCCGACCCCCGCCGTGACCTTTGTCATCCAGTGAGGACGTTTTTCCCCCGCGATAACGGCATATGCCGGAGGCCCCGACGAAGAACGGCATTCCGCTCGCCGGGCCGGGACCGCTAGGGTCTGCCGGACGAGCGCACCCTCGGGGGGAGGGAAGGAACCGGAGACGATGTCCGTACCCGTACCGCGGCAGAGGAACACCCCGGCCACGGAGGGCGGTCAGGCCGTTCTGCACACCGCCGCACCGCCCGCCGCACCGCCCGCCGCCACCGCCACCGCCGTCGCGCAAGCGACTCCGCAGGCGACCCCGCAAGCCACCCCTCACACGATCCCGCTGACCCTCCTGGTCATCGAGGACGACCCGGCCGGCGGCCTCACCGTCCCCGAGATCCTCGACGCCGACGGCCACCGCATCCGGCTCCGCACCGCCCGCAACCTCACCGAGGCCGAGCGGCTGCTCACCCCCGACGTGCACTGCATCCTGCTCGACCTGTCCCTCCCGGACGCCAGTGCCCGCATGCCGGGAGTACCGGCGGCACCGGCAGCGCCGGGAGCGGCCGGCTCCGCCACGGCCACCGCCGTGGACCGGCTGGCGGCCCTCCGCCAGGTGCTGCGCATCGCGCCCCGGCACGCCGTCCTCGTCCTCACCGGCGAGGACGACGCCGAGCGCGCTGCCGAGGCCGTCCGCGTCGGCGCCCAGGACTTCCTCTTCCGGGACGAGCTGGACGGCCGGCTGCTGAGCCGCGCCATCCGCTACGCCGTGGAGAGAAAACGGGCCGACATCGCCCAGTACAAGCTTGCAGAATCGAAACTGCGCGCCCAGGAGAACGCCCGCCTCGAACGCGGCCTGCTCCCCACACCGCTCCTGGAGGGCTCCGACCTCCGCTTCGCCGCCCGTTACCGCCCCGGCCGCAGCCGGGCCCTCCTCGGCGGCGACTTCTACGACACCGTCCGCACCCCCGACGGCACCGTCCACGCGATGATCGGCGACGTCTGCGGCCACGGCCCCGACGAAGCCGCCCTCGGCGTCGAGCTCCGCATCGCCTGGCGCGCCCTGACGCTGGCCGGCCTGTGCGGTGACGACCTGCTGTCCACCCTCCAGGAGGTGCTGGAGGTGGAGCGCCCGAACGAGGAGATCTTCGCGACGCTGTGCACGGTCGACATCGCGCCGGACGGCCGCCGCGCGGGCCTGTGCCTGGCCGGCCATCCGGCCCCGCTGATCTCACGGCCGGGCCGCCGCGCGCGACTGCTCCCGTACGAGAACAGCGGCCCGGCCCTCGGTCTGCTGCCCCGGGCCCGCTGGCCCCGCCGCCAGGTCGAGCTCGGCGGCAGCTGGAGTCTGATGCTCTACACCGACGGCCTCATCGAGGGCAGGATCGGCGAGGGCAAGGAGCGGCTGGGCCAGGACGGCATGGTCGAGATGATCAACCGTCACCTGGACCGCGGGCTGAGCGGTGAGGGCCTGCTGGAGGCCTCCGTCACCGAGGCCCGCCGCCTCAACGGCGGCGAGCTCACCGACGACGTGGCCGTGGTCCTGCTCTCCCGCGCCGAGGGCTGACCGCCGGGCGGGTAAGCCCGGCGGTCCGGGCGGGGGCTACCGCCCGCCGTTGTAGGGCCCGTACGGGCCGTCGCTGCTGCTTCCGCCGCGCCGGCCACCACGACCGCCGCCCGAGACCTGCTTGAGGGCGGGGCGTACGTCGACGAAGAACACGATGGTCGCGACGAGACCGGCGATCTGCAGGAAGAGCATCCCCAGGAACACGTCCACCACGACGGTGATGCCGAGGATGACCAGCCAGAAGGTCTTGGTCTGCTTGTCGGCCGCCCGGTACGCGTCCTCGCGCGCCAGCAGCGCGAACACGAAGGCCGCGACGGCGAGCAGCAGCATGGCGTACCCGAACAGCGGGAGCACGCCCCGATCGAACCCGTCCATCAACATCGCTTCGACCGCCTTCTCATGCCTCTGCTTCGCACTTCCGATGCCGCACGACTCGACGCTACCGGCACGGGCGCCCTCACGAACTTCAACGGGCCGGGCCCCTGAAGGGTGCCCGGCCCGCCGTCGCTCATGCCGTTCCGGTTCAGCTCGCGTCGTCCGCGGTGACGGCGGCCTTCTTGGCCGAGGTCCTGCGCGCGGTGGACTTCTTCGCGGCCGGCTTCTCCTCGCCGGCTGCCTCGGCCACGGGCTCCGAGTCGGCAGCCGGCTCCACCGCCACGGCGATGTCGACGATCTCCTCGGAGAACTCGCCCCGCCAGGTCCGCACGGCCTGCTCGCCGTGCTCGGCGACCTTGTCGTACGTCTCCTTGGCGCGCACCGCGTACTCCGCGGCCACGCCCACGCCGCGCAGCGCCAGGTCCTGGGCGGTCTCCCCTAGCTTCTTCGGGTCGATGGCGCCGAACACCTCGGCGACCTTGGCGGTGAGCGCCTCCTGCACGGCCTTCGGGTCCGTGTTCTTCACGGCCTCGATGCGCGCGGGGGCCTCGGCGCGCAGCTGCTCGATCAGCTCGGGAACCTTCTTGGCCTGCTGCACGGCCAGGTCGGCCGTGCCGGCGGCGAAGTAGAGGGGGGTGGGGTCGGTGAGGGTCTTCTTCAGGTCATCGGCGATGGCCATGTGCTGGTCCTCCCGGATCAACTTCAGTTCGTCTTCGACGGCATCTCGTCGGCGGGTTCGGCGGGTGCGGCAGGCGCGTCGAGCGCGTTCTCCTTGCGGAACGACTCGTAGATCTGGAGCAGCACCTGCTTCTGCCGCTCGTTGATGCTCGGGTCGGCGAGGATGACGGCTCGCGTCTCCACCTCGTCCGGGTCCCGCTCATCCAGGATCCCGGCCTGCACGTACAGCGTCTCCGCGGAGATCCGCAGCGCCTTGGCCAGCTGCTGCAGGATGTCCGCGCTCGGCTTGCGCAGCCCGCGCTCGATCTGGCTCAGGTACGGATTCGACACCCCCGCCGCCTCGGCCAGTTGCCGCAGCGAAAGCTGGGCCTGCCGACGCTGCTCACGGAGGTACTCGCCGAGATTTCCGACGTTGAGCGATGCCATGCTTCGATCCTGCCGCACCTTGCTAACTTTTGCAAGCAAGCCGCTTGCAACATCTCCCACCTCGCTCGCGCACGAGCGCGCCGCGACCACCCGATCGGCCGCCCGCCGGTTGCCCGGTACGGGCGCCGCCGATGGGATGTTGACGGGCCGGCCGACGGATGGCGCCGGCACACCCCGCACCGGAAGGTCTGCCGATGCCAGCAGTCGCGACGAGGCGGCGACACCGCGGCGCCGTGTGCGCGGCGGCGCTGCTCCTCTCCACCGCCGTCCTGTCGGGTTCGGGCGCGGCCCAGCCGTCCCGCGGGGGATCCCCCGTCGGCGACGTGAGCACGGTGCTGCGGTGGAAGCCCTGCACGGGCGAAGCACAGCGGGGATTCGAGTGCGCCACGACCACGGTGCCGCTGGATCACACCCGCCCCCGGTGGCGCACCGTCGACCTGGCGGTGATCAGGCACAGGGCCACGGCTCCCCGTGGGCCGGCCCGGTCGTTGTTCTTCAACCCCGGTGGGCCCGGCGGGGCGGGGACCGTAGGACTGCCGGAGCTGTACGAGAAGTTCCCCGCACCGCTGCGGGAACGGTTCGACATCATCAGCTGGGACCCGCGCGGCGTCGGACAGAGCACCCCGGTGCGGTGTTTCGGCACCGCGGAGGAAGCCACCGCGTGGCACTCGCGTGTTCCCGCGTTTCCCGTGGGCGAGGAGCAGCGCAAGGCGTTCACCGCGGCGTACGCCGATCTCGGCCGGCGCTGCGAGCGCCACGATCCGGAGTTGCTGCGCCACATCTCGACCGCCGATGTCGCCCGGGACCTCGACCGGCTGCGCCGGGCCGCGGGTGAGGAGCACTTGCGCTACTGGGGCATCTCGTACGGCACCCTCCTGGGGGCGACGTACGCCAACCTGTTCCCGTCCCGGGTCGACCGGCTGGTGCTGGACGGCAACGTCGATCCGCGGGCCTGGATGAACGGCGGTTCGGCGGAAGAGCCCGAGCTGAGCACCTTCCTGCGCCTGGAGTCGGATCGGGGATCGGCCGAAACCCTTCGGCAGTTCCTCGACCTGTGCGGGGGTGCGCCGGCCGGTCGCTGTGCCTTCTCCGCAGGACGTCCGGCGGCGACCCGCGCCAAGTTCACCGAGTTGATGCGCAGGCTCAGGGCGCGGCCCGTGGGTTCCTGGACGTACGCGAAAGCCGTGAGCGAGGTCCGGGGCGGCCTCTACACGGTCCATCCCGGGTGGACCCAGACGGCGGAAGCGCTGCAGACCCTGTGGGAGGGCCGCGCCCCGCAGGAACCCCCGGCGCCTCCGGGCGCCCCGGCGTATCCCGGCTTCGAACAGTCCCTCGGCGTGCTCTGTGCCGAAAGCCCCCACCCCGGTGACCCGGGGCGGTACGCAGTGCTCGACACGCTGAGCACGGCACGGTCGGGGGACCTCGGGCACTGGTGGGCCTGGGCCAACGAGCCGTGCGCGGCGTGGCCGGCCACCGCCGCGGCGCGCCATGCCGGCCCCTGGGACCGCCCCACCGCTCACCCGGTTCTGGTCGTCAATCCGACCTACGACCCCGCCACCCCGTACGGGGGAGGTCGGGCCATGGCCCGGGAACTCGCGAACACCCGCCTGCTCACCCTCAAGGGATACGGCCACACCGCACTGGACAATCCGAGCAGTTGCGTCAGCAGGCACGCGGTCCGCTACTTCCTCGGCGGAGCCCTCCCCCCGGTCGGCGCCACGTGCGAACAGGACGCTCCGCCCTTCGCCCCCGGTCCCCCGGCAGACGGACCCCCTCGGCTCAGCCGTTGAAGCCGGCCCGGCGGCCCCGGCCCGGCGGCCCCGGCCCGGGGCGCCCCTCAGGGGCACGGCACCGGTCAGGCCGTGCCGATCACCACCGTCGCGTACAGCTCCTCCGAGGTGACCGCCCGGACCGCGAGCCCCGCCGACGCCAGGGCCGAGGCCGTCGACGGGGACTGGCGGGCGCTCGTCTCGATGAGCAGGTGACCCCCCGGGACCAGCCACGGCACGGCGCCCGCCGCGACCCGGCGGTGGATGTCGAGGCCGTCGGCCCCGCCGTCCAGCGAGACCAGCGGCTCGTGGTCCCGCGCCTCCGACGGCATCAGGCCGATCTCCTCCGTCGGCACGTACGGGGCGTTGACCACCAACACGTCCACCCGGCCCTTCAGCGACTCCGGGAGCGCGGCGTACAGATCGCCCTCCCACACCCGGCCGCCGTACGGGGCCACGTTGCGCCGCGCGTACCCCAGCGCCGCCGGGTCGATGTCCGCCACGTGCAGCTCCACACCGCCCGGCACCTGCGCCGCCACCGCCGCGCCCAGGGCGCCGACCCCGCAGCACAGGTCGAGCACCACCGCACCGGGCCGGGCCAACCCCACCGCCTCCTGCACCAGGAACTCGGTGCGCCGGCGCGGTACGAAGGCCCCCGCGCCCACCTCCATGCGCAGACCGCAGAACTCCGCCCAGCCCACGACGTGTTCCAGGGGCTCGCCGCCCACCCGGCGGGCCAGCAGCTCCGCCAGGTGGCCGTCGTCCCGGGCGGCGCCGCTCAGCAGCTCCGCCTCCTCCTCCGCGAAGACACAGCCGGCCGCGCGCAGGGACCCCACAAGTGACGTCAAAAACCTCAGTCCTCAGTTTTCCAAGACGATGACGTCGATGCGCTCCAGCCTGGCCGGATCCGCAAGGACGTCCATTACGACAATACGGTCGCCCTCGACCACGAACCCCCTGCCCGCAACGCCCTTGCCGCCCGGCGGGCCCCAGTTGCTCCCGTACGACGAGCTGCGCGAGCCCGACCCCGAGTCCGCCGGCGGCGGCTCCGCGGTGGTGACCGGAGGGGGAAGGGAACGGTGAAGGGGACGGTGGACGGGACGGGTCAGAAGATGTCCGGGCACCACGGCCGGCGGGCCGTACGGAACACCGCGTCCGCCAGCGCGACCGCCCCCGGCCGCTCCTCCGTCACCCGCCCGAGCGCGGCCAGCCGCACCGCGGACTCGTTGCCGAGGTACAGGGAGCCCAGCACGGACACGTCCAGCCGCAGGTCCGCCGCCTCCTCGGTCCGCTCGCACGCGCCGGTGCCCGCGTCCAGCCAGTAGCGGCCGGCCGCCGGTCCCGTCCCGTCGGCGACCTCCAGCACGAGCACCCCGGGCACCTCGTACGTCCGTGCGCGCAGCGCCCGTACGACGTCCAGCACCCGCACCCACAGGAAGTCCGCGGAGGTGACGATCCGGGCCGAACGCGGGTCGGGCAGCAGCTGCGGGACGAGGTCGTCGGGGGCCCGGTAGCCCGTGCGGACCTTCAGCACCCAGTCGATCGAGCACAGGAACTGCCACAGCGCCCGCTCCGCCTGCGGGGTGGCTGCCAGCAGGTCGTGGACCTGCACGGTGTTCTGCGGGACCTTCGCGTCCGTCCAGTGGTCGTCGGCCCGGTACGCGACCAGCCCGGCCACCTCCCCCTCCGCCGTGCGGTACACCGCGAAGAACTTCTCCTTGTACGGGCGGTACGAGATCTGCTCCAGGCCGGTCCTCAAGCGCCAGTGGCGCTCGCTCCGGTCGATCATGCCGGGCGTGCGCGCCCGCAGCCGCTCGTGCAGCTCCGGGCCGACCTGCCGGACCTCGGCCTCGTCCACCAGGTCGATCCGCCCGCCGTCCGCGGGCACCGACAGCCGCCGGTCCAGCCCGGTGCGCGGTACGTCGATCTCCCATTCCGCGAGGGAGGTGGCGGGCCCGAACCCGTACCGCCCGTAGATCGGGTACTCGGCTGCGATCAGCGTCGCCAGCACGTCACCGCGCGCCCCGGCCGCGGCGAACTCGGCGGCCATCATCCGGGTCAGCAGACCCTGGCGGCGGTGGGTGGGCAGCACGCCCACGTTGGAGATCGCGGTGGAGGGGACGGCGGCCCCGCCGGGCACGGTCAGCTGCTGCGCGAAGGACCGGAAGGCCGCCACGCAACGGCCGGTGTCGGTGTCGAACGCGCCCTGGGTGCGGGCGAGATCGTTGTGCTTGACCCGCTGGGCCAGGTCCGAGTCGGTGTCTCGGGCCGTGCTCAGGAACCCGGTGTTCACGGTTCGCAGCCAGTCGGGGAGTTCGGATTCGGCGATCGGCCGGACGTCAGCACTCATAGCGGGCCACGCTAACCGCCCGACCGGCGCCAGTCGCCCGAATTTCCTACGCCAGCAGGTCGTCCACCTGCGCCTCTCCCTCCCGGTAGCGCCGGGTGATCTCCGCACTGCAGTCGTCCACCGTCCACTGAAGCTGCTGCCGGCGCCGCGAGACCTGCTGCTCGTACCGCACCAGCCGCCCCATCCCGTCGTGCAGTTCACCGTCCGTGCGGGCGCCCAGGTCCGAGAGCTCCACGTCGGCCAGCATCTCCGCCGCCAGCAGCCGGTACTCCTCGCTGTGCGGGGTGCCGAGCGTGACGTGCCGGGCGGAGGCGCTGCGGCTGGAGGGGGCGTCGGCGAGGATCACCGAGAGCCGGTCCACCACCGGCGCCTCGGGGTCGGTCCGGCGGGCGAGCCCGGGGTCGCTGCGCCGGGCGAGTTCGGCGCGCAGGATGTCGATGCGGCCCTGGAGCAGTCTGCGCACGTAGCTCAGATCGGCCTCGTCGCGCTGCGCGTCGCGGCGCAGAGCGCGCAGTTCCGGCAGCCCGAGCGCGGTGGTCGGGGTCGGCGTCCCCTGGGTCTCGGCCGTGCGCTGCGCGGGCGGTCGTACCGCGGCAGCTGCGATGGAAGCGGGTGATGCAGGTACGGAGGTACCAGAAGTATTCATACGAACGAGTCCGTCCCCTCGACCGGTGCGGCGCACCCGCACCGCCTGCGTGCATCGTGCCACTCTCCGTGGCCCCGGTGCAGTCCCACTCCACCCGATCGGCCCCGGACGGGTGCACGGCTGGTACACAGGTGGTATGCGAGCTGTGGTGCAGAGGGTGGACGGCGCGAGCGTCGTCGTGGGCGGCGAGACCGTGGGCGAGATCGTCGGCGAGGGACTGTGCGTGCTGGTGGGGGTGACGCACGACGACACGCCGGAGAAAGCGGCGGTGCTGGCCCGCAAGCTGTGGTCGGTGCGGATCCTGGAGGCGGAGAAGTCCTGCAGCGACGTGAACGCGCCGCTGCTGGTGATCTCCCAGTTCACGCTCTACGGCGACGCCCGCAAGGGCCGCCGCCCCACGTGGAACGCGGCGGCGCCGGGCCCGGTGGCCGAGCCGCTGGTCGACGAGGTCGTGGCGCAGCTGCGCGCGCTGGGCGCGACGGTGGAGACGGGCCGGTTCGGCGCGGACATGCGGGTCTCGCTGACCAACCACGGCCCGTTCACCATCGTCATCGACGTCTGACCCCTCACGGGGCCACGACGACCTCCTGTGCGGCGGCCGTCTTCCCGGCCAGCAGCGGGGCGTCGACCGGCACGTTCCGCTTGACCAGCGCGAGCGCGATCGGGCCCAGCTCGTGGTGGCGGACGGCGGTGGTCACGAAGCCCAGCTGGCGGCCCTCCTCCCCGTCGGCGGCGAGCCGGACCGGGGCGCCGTGCGCCGGGAGCAGCACCTCCGAGCCGTCCAGGTGCAGGAAGACCAGGCGGCGCGGGGGCTTGCCCAGGTTGTGGACGCGGGCCACCGTCTCCTGCCCGCGGTAGCAGCCCTTCTGCAGGTGCACGGCGGTGCCGATCCAGCCCAGCTCGTGCGGGATGGTCCGGTGGTCGGTCTCCAGGCCGAGCCGCGGCCGGTGCGCCTCGACGCGCAGGGCCTCGTAGGCGAGGAGGCCCGCGGCCGGGCCGTGCGAGGCGGCGAAGGACTCCAGCTCGGCGCGGGGCAGGAAGACGTCGCGGCCGTGCGCGGTCTCCCGTACGACGTGCTCCTTGGCGACCTCGGCGATGGAGCCGGCCGGCAGGTGCACGACCGCGTACTCCTCGGTGCGGTCGGCGACTTCGACGCGGTAGAAGAACTTCATGGACTCCAGATAGGCGATCAGCTCGCCCTGGGTGCCCGGCTCCACGTGCGCCCACGTGGTCTCGCCGTCGTCGACGAGGTAGAGCGCGTGCTCGATGTGGCCGTTCGCGGAGAGGATCAGCGCCTCGGTGGCCTGCCCGGCCGGCAGCCCGGTCACGTGCTGGGTGAGCAGCAGGTGCAGCCAGCTCAGCCGCTCCGGCCCGGTGACGGTGACGACCCCGCGGTGCGAGAGGTCGACGAAGCCGCGCCCGTCCGCGAGGGAGCGCTGTTCGCCGTACAGCTCGCCGTAGTGGGCGGCGACGCCCTCGTCGCGGCCTTCGGCCTGCACGGCGCCGGGGAGATGGAGCAAGGGGCTGCTGGTCATGGGACCAAGCGTACGACCCGGCTACGCCTGGGCGGCACGCTGCCGGGCGGCGCACTTCTTGCACAGGCCGAAGATCGCGAAGTGCTTCATGTCGGTCTCGAAACCGAAGGTGGCACGGAGCTTGGCCGTGAACTCGGCGGCGATGTCCACGTCCGCCTCGATGACGTCGCCGCAGTCGCGGCAGACCAGGTGGATGTGGTGGTGCCGGTCGGCGAGGTGGTAGGTGGGGGCCCCGTGCCCGAGGTGGGCGTGCGAGACCAGCTTGAGCTCCTCCAGGAGCTCCAGGGTCCGGTAGACCGTGGAGATGTTGACCCCGGAGGCGGTCTTGCGCACCTCCACGAGGATCTCGTCCGGGGTCGCGTGCTCCAGCGCGTCGACCGCTTCCAGCACGAGCTGGCGCTGCGGTGTCAGCCGGTATCCGCGCTGCCGCAGGTCGCTCTTCCAGTCAAGGCCTGGGGTTCCATCGGTGCTCTCGGTGCTCACCACTCCGCCAGTGTATGTGTGCGAAGGGGACCGCGGGCGAGCCCGCGGTCCCCTTTCGTGCACAGCCTGTGGACGCTGCGCTCAGCGGAAGAAGGCGATGCCGTCGTCCGGCATGTCGGGGAGGTTGCGCGCCATCTCGGCGACCTCCTCGGGCGTGACGACCTTCTTCAGCTGGGCCGACATGTACGGACGCAGCTCGACGTGGGGGGTGGCCTTCTCGCCGACCCACATGAGGTCGCTCTTCACGTAGCCGTAGAGCCGCTTGCCGCCGCTGTACGGGCCGGAGGCCGCGGTGCGGGCGACCGCGTCGGTGACGAGGTCGATCTGCGGCTTCTGGTCGGCGAGCTCGCCGTACCAGATCTCGACGACGCCCTGGTCGCGGACCATGACGATCTCGACCTTGCGGTCCTTGTCGATGCGCCAGTAACCGGACTCGGACTCCAGCGGCCGCACCTTGTTGCCCTCGGCGTCGAGGACCCAGGTGTGGGAGGTGTACTCCAGGAAGTCCCGGCCGTCGTGGCTGAAGACGACCTCCTGGCCGAAGTTGCACTTCTCCTCACCGGGGAAGTCGAAGACTCCCGCACCCTCCCAGTTGCCGAGGAGGAAGGCGAGGGGGACGAGGCCCGGGTTCAGGTCGGACGGGATCTGGATCATGAATGGCTGCTCAGGCGATCTGTGGGAGGGGTTCCGGGGCGGTCTGCCGAGCCGATGCTCAGCGCTGACCCTGGTACAGCTTCTTGACGGCCAGGCCGGTGAAGGCCATGACGCCGACGCAGACCAGGATCAGCAGGGAGGTGAAGACTGCCTCAAGCACGGGGTGCTCCTCGGAATCGTTTCGGGGGCGGTACGGGGCCGGTCCCCAAGCCTACTGGCCCGGGGACCGGCGCACGGTGTGAGGTGGGCCGTACCGGTCGCCACGGCGGTCGGCCGGGGCCGGGCCCCGGGGTCCGGCCCCGGCGGTCAGCTCAGGAGCTGGCCCTGCAGCAGCACGGTCTGGTGGAAGGGGACGGGGGCCACCTCGCCCTTGCGGGTCTGGACGACCATGCCCAGGACGTCACCCGCCTGGAGGCAGCCGAGCTTGGTCTGCTCGTCGCCGAGGACAGGCGGGACCTCCTGGTACACGGTGACCTCGCGCTCGCCGATCACGCCCGACCCCGGGAATCCCATCGGGAGGCTGCTGGCCTGCGTGTTCTTGGCCTTGTTCCAGACGTCGTCCAGGTCCAGGGCCGAGACGCCGTCCAGCGGCGCGTTGAACGTGCAGCCCTTGAAGGCGTCCACGAAGCCCGACGCGTGGAAGCGCAGCAGGTACACGTGGGTACGCGTGCCGTCCGCCATGGTCCAGCCGCGGCCGGTGATCTGGCGCAGCCCGTCCCATTCGAGCTGCTGCTTCAGCTTCTCGCGGGCCTCGGGGGTGTACTCCTCCAGGAAGGCGTCGACCGACACCGCCCCGCCCTTGTCCACCTTGAACGCGTCGTCGGTCCTCGCTCCCTCGGGGGCGGGCAGGAGCAGGCCGGAGAGCACCGCGTAGTGCGTCTCGTCCTTGTTGTCCGGGCCCTGGACCAGGGGGGCGCCCGCGGGCAGCGCGGGCCTGGAGAGCGCCGGGAACGTCCAGCGGCCGTCGCTCTCGGTGGACAGGCCGGGGATGTCGGTGCGCGCGGGCCGGGTGATCCCGTACGCGACGCCCGCGCCGACGACGGCGAAGACGGCGACGGCGGCGGTCCAGCGCAGGGCGGCGAACAGCCGGCGCCGGTCCTTGGGCGGGGTCTCCGGTGCCGCCCAGGGGCCGGGCGCCGGCGCGTCCTCGACCGCCGCCCCGGCCGCGGCCGCGGGGGTCGCGTCGATGGTGTTCTGCTCGCTCACGCGGACTCTCCGGGGGACTTGAGGTGGTTCAGCTGTTCCTTGAACAGGGCCGCTGCGTCATTGGGCAGGAAGTCCCCGGACCCGTACACCCGGAAGCTCACCATCACGTCGCCCTGGACGGCCAGGCAGTCGAGGGCGTCGATCTTCTCGTCCTTCTCCCGGACGAGGGGGCTCAGCATGCACTTGGCGTCCGGGAAGCCGTCCACCTTGGGCGCCTTCCCGTCGGCGTCGACGAGCGAGATGATCTTCTTGGCGAACTCGCCGAACTGGGCGAGCTGCTGGGGATCCGCCTGCATGAGCTGGATCTCGACCACCGACGCACCGGCGCCGTGGCGCGTGGCGTAGCTGCGCCCGGCCACCCCGTTGAGTTTCAGGCCGGCGAGGGCCTTGTCGCGCTCCGCGCGCTCGTCGCCGGAGAGACCCGTGCGGTCCTCCTTGGCGATCTGCAGCGCCCGCTCGCCCGAGATGAAGTAGTTGTTGCCCTCGGCGTCGATGTCGGGGCCGAGCCAGTAGTTCTTGGGGACCGGCAGCAGCTTGCCCTGGAGTTCGTTGGCCGGTACGGACGGCGCCTCGCCCGGCTCGGCGATGGGTGCGTCCGCGGCCAGCCAGTAGCGCGTGGGCGCGGTCCGGTCGGCATCGCCGAGTGCGGCCGCGGCCCACAGGCCGCCGCCCGCGAGGACGACGGCGCCCACGGCGGCCGCCACCAGCCGGACGGTCCTGCGGTTCGCCTTGCGCGCGGGCGCGGCCTCCTGGAGGGGCGCGGGCACGACGGCCGGGGCCACGGCGGGCACGGGCGCGACGGCCTCAGGCGCGGCGGCCGGGGCCACGGCGGGCTCGGGCGCGACCGGCTCCGGCGCCACGGCCTCGGGCACCACGGCCTCGGGCACGACCGGCTGCGGCGCGTCGGGCTCCGGTGCCACGGCCTCGGGCACGGCCGGCTCGGGCGTGCCGTCCTCGACAGGGCCGGTCACGTTCTGCCGCTCGCTCACAGCCGCTCCATCTGTCGCTTGGCCAGCTCGGCGACGACGTTCTCGTCGACCTTGCCGCGGTTGTTCGTGTACTGGAGGTGCATGACGATGTCGCCGCGGCGGACGATCGCGGTGCCCCTGCGGAGCGGGTGGTAGCCGGGCTTCTCGTCGGCTTCGGAGTCGATCCACAGCTGGCCGAAGTCCTCGGGAACGCCCGGAACCTCCCGGCCGCTGTTGCCCGCGAACTTCTTCGTCGGCATGTAGCGGTTCACGCCCGACTGGAAGCCCTCGGCCCCACTGCGGTTCTGGAACTGGAGCAGGGTGATCTCGACGAAGTCCCGGTCGTCCACGGACCAGTGGACGGCGGCGATCCGCCTGACGTCGTCGGCGATGAGGCCGCCGACCCCACCGGACGGATCCTCGAAGTGGTCGATGGAGAACTCGTCCGGGGACTGCAGGCCCGAGAAGACGTTCTGGGCGCCGCCGGGGACCTCCACCAGCTTCTTGACGAGGTCCTCGTCCGCCTTGTGCCAGCGGTTCGCGTTGATCGAGCGCAGGGTCGTCGTGTCATTGACCGCCAGCGGCTTCGGGCCCTTCACGTCCTGCTGGGCCAGCGGCACCAGGGGCGTGGGCTCGCGGTGGTACTGGACGGCATAGCCGGTGACCGTCCCGGCGAGCACGCCGAGCACGGCCGCGCCCGCGATCAGGATCGTCATACGGCCCCGGCGGGGCCGCAGGGCCGGAGCGACCGGTGCACCCGGTGCACCCGGGGCGTCCGGGGATTCCGGAGCATCCGGAACGTGCGGATCTGCCCCGACCTCCCCCGCATTCCGCTGCTCAGGGGTGGTCTGTTCGTGTTCCAAGAGGGTCCCCCACAGGACTGGAGGCACAGGTCGAATACCCGTGCGTAACCCATGACCAGACCGGGAGGGGCGCAGTTGTATGACTGCTGATCACGTTCTTGTCTCGCGGCCGCCTCAGTCCTCGTGGCGCCGCTTTCCGTCCAGTTCGTCCCACCACTCGTCGGACTTCGGATCGCCCGAGGGGTCGTCCCACCACCGGTCGTCCGGGCCGCGCCGGTTGGCGACCATCGCGGCCACCGGCGGGATGACCATGGCGACCACGCACAGCGCCACCGCGGCCTCGACCGACAGCAGGCGCACCCAGGTCCAGGCGGAGACGAAGAGGACCAGGCATCCGCCCATGAGCAGGAAATAGGCGCGTCGGCGCCGGGCGTACATGACTCCAGCGTAGAGCGGCCGCCCGCGGACACAAGGCGGACGGCACGAAGGGCCGCACCCCGTCCAGTGGCGTCCAACCCCCTGGGGTGCGGCCCTCCGGCCGATCTATCGAGCGATCACAGGTGCGGTGCTCAGACCGCGATCGCCACGTCCGTCACGCCGCCGGCCTCGGCGACCACGACGGCACGGTCCGCCTGGGCACCCGGGACGAGCGCCCGCAGCGTCCAGGTGCCGGGAGCCGCGTAGAAGCGGAACTGGCCGGTCGCCGAGGTCGGGACCTCGGCGGTGAACTCGCCGCCGCCGTCCAGCAGCCGCACGTAACCGCTGATGGGCTCGCCGCCCTTGGTCACCTGGCCCTGGATCGCGGTCTCACCGGGCTTGAGCGTCGCGAGGTCGGGCCCGCCGATCTGTGCTCCACACATGTTCTCTGTCCTGTCCTAGAGAGGTCGTACTACGGGGCGTCGCGTGCCCGGGATTACTTGTTGGGGCCGAGCTCGATCGGAACGCCGACGAGCGAGCCGTACTCGGTCCAGGAGCCGTCGTAGTTCTTGACGTTGGTCTGGCCCAGGATCTGGTGCAGCACGAGCCACGTGAGCGCGGAGCGCTCACCGATGCGGCAGTAGGCGATGGTGTCCTTCGACAGGTCGACGCCCTCGGCCTCGTAGAGGGCCTTGAGCTCCTCGTCGGACTTGAAGGTGCCGTCGTCGTTGGCGTTCTTCGACCACGGGATGTTGCGGGCGCTCGGCACGTGGCCGGGGCGCTGCGACTGCTCCTGCGGGAGGTGTGCCGGGGCGAGCAGCTTGCCCGAGAACTCGTCGGGCGAGCGGACGTCGACCAGGTTCAGGTTGCCGATCGCGGCCACGACGTCGTCGCGGTGGGCGCGGATGGAGGTGTCCTGGGCCTTGGCCTTGTACTCGGTGGCCGGGCGGTTCGGGACGTCCTTGCCGTCGACCAGGTCGCGGGAGTCGAGCTCCCACTTCTTGCGGCCGCCGTCGAGGAGCTTCACGTCCTGGTGGCCGTAGAGCTTGAAGTACCAGAAGGCGTAGGACGCGAACCAGTTGTTGTTGCCGCCGTAGAGGACGACGGTGTCGTCGTTGGAGATGCCCTTGGCGGAGAGGAGCTTCTCGAAGCCCTCCTGGTCCACGAAGTCACGGCGGACCGGGTCCTGGAGGTCCTGCTTCCAGTCGATCCGGACGGCGTTCTTGATGTGGTTCTTGTCGTAGGCGGACGTGTCCTCGTCCACCTCGACGACGACGACGTTCGCGTCGTTCAGGTGGGCCTCGACCCAGTCGGCGTCTACGAGGACGTCGCTGCGGCTCATGATGTTCTCCTCCGGGGCAGTGTGCGGCGGGGCGGTGCGGGGTGACGCGTGCTGCGTGCCTGCGGGTGCGCTCCGGGTCCTGCGCGGGGAGGCGTCAGGTGATCAGGAGGCGGGTGCGGTCACGCGGGAAGGGCCGTAGGGCCGTCGTCCGGCTGATGGAGCGGATGCGCTCACAGGTCACATGGATCGACAGAGCATGGCGGCGACGCGACACAGGTCTACTGCCCGTCGCTTCGTGAGGTCCGCCTGCTGATGCTTCATAGCCATGGATCGTAGGGACGAATCAGCCGCCCTGTCACCGGTGTGTCATATTCCGAGACAGGATCGTCCGGATTCTGGGATACGAACCCCCCGGGCGGCCGCCGCGCCGCCCCCGGGAGCCGTCGTACGGCCCGTCCTTCTGCGGATCGGACCGCACCGTCTCACGATCCGGCCACCACCACGTTCGAGCCGCCCAGCGTGAGGTGCACACCGGCCTCGTCCGAGGTCAGGGCCGAGAGGTGGAGCCCGGCCGGCATGCCGACCTCGAGGTTGCGCTCGAAGTCGGTCTTCTTGCGGATCAGCTTCTCGACCCCGGGTATGCCCGCGCCCGGCACCTCGTCGGCGTGCACCCGGACGAGCTTGCCGCCCTTTCCGTCCGGCGCGTCCACGAGGGAGATCGTCGACACCACGCTGTGCGTCACGGTCTTGCCGAGCACGTCCACGGCCGCGCTGACCTTCACCTTGCCCGGCGCCCCGCCGTAGGTGAGGGTCGCGCCGGTCTGCGAGGCCGCGGTCAGGTCCGCGTACGTGATGCGCCCGGTGCCCTCGGCCCGCTCGGCGGTGCCGCCGCTGTAGTCACTGTTCAGCTTCACGCTGCGGAAGCTCGCGTCGAGCTCCGAGAGCCGCGTCTTGCGGCCCTCGGCGACGACCTCGACACCTCTGAGCTTCAGGTCGACCCGGTCCAGCTCGTGGCTGAGCGCCTGGGTCAGGAAGGGGAATCCGCGGATCTCCACTTCCGAACTGCCGGCCAGGCCCTGGCGGGCCTGGATCTTGTCGGCCAGCTGGTTCTCCGCGTAACCGGCGGCCCACCGGTCCAGGCCCGCGAAGATCGCCCCCAGCACCACTCCGATGATCACAACGATCCGCAGAGCACGCACGTGCCCCTCCCCCTGCTAGTCGGTACGAGCGATCCAGTGGAACATGTGCGCCCGTCAGCGGAACGTCAGCCCACCACCCGGCCGATCAGGTACACGGCGGGAGCGGCGGCCGCGAGCGGCAGAGCGACGCCGGCCGTCATGTGCACGAACTTCGACGGGTAGTCGTACGCCGCCACCCGCAGCCCGATCAGCGCGCACACGCCGCAGACCAGGCCGAGCAGCGCCCCGCCCACCCCGACGGAGGTCATTCCGCCGACCGCGATGCCCGCACCGGCGGCCGCGGCCAGCGAGACGCCGACCGAGGGTGCGGTGGGCAGCGGCAGCGCACGGGCGAAGACGGCGACCGCCACGGGGGCCGCGCCGACCGTGACGGCGGCGGAACCGGCGGCCAGGTAGCCGGCGCAGATGATGGCGAGGGCGGCCGAGGCCACCGAGGCCATCAGCCCGTACATCCGCTCGTCGGGATCGGCGTGGCTGCGCAGCTGGAGGACGAGGGTGAGCAGCACCCAGGCGCCGAGCGTGCCGACGATCGCGCCGGGGCCGTACGTGCGGTCCACCGCGAGCACGGCCACGTCGGCGACCACGGCCCCGGCGAAGGCGAGGGCGATGCCCTGGCGGGCCGGCCACATGCCGTTGAGGCGGAACCAGCCGGCCGCGGTGAGCCCCTGCAGGGCGATCAGCGGCACGAGCAGGGCGTACTGCCCGAGGGCCGCGGCCACGGCGAGCAGCAGGCCGAGGGCGGCGGTCAGTATGGCCGACTGCGGGCCCGGGTCGATGATCGGCGACCGGCCTTCGGCGCGGGCCTGGGCCGGGTCGACGGCGCGCACGGTGTTCCCGGCGAGGGTGGGCGGGGACCAGGCGGTGACCTCCACCGCTTCGGCGCCGTCCTCGGCCGGGACCGGGGCGGCGGCTGTCTGGGGCGGGAGGTAGGCGGTCTGCTCGGCCGGGGCCTCGTCCATGCCCTCAGCGCCCGGCACCGGCGGCAAGTACGCAGTCTCCTCGGCCGGGGCCTGGGACTGCGCGGGACCGGGGTACGGCGGCAGGTAGGCCGTCTCGGCGGCCGCGGCGGGCATCCCCGCGCCCTGACCGCCCCGGGACCAGTCCTGGGCGGGGGCCGGCGCCTGGGCCTGCACCTCGTCGCGGAACCAGCCTTCAGGGGCGGCCGGCTGCTGTGCGGGGCCGGGGTACGGCGGCATGTACGCGGTCTGCTCGGCGGCGGCCTCCTGCGCGGGACCGGGGTAGGGCGGCAGGTAGGCCGTCTCGGCGGCCGCGGCGGGCGTCCCCGCTCCCTGGCCGCCCCGGGACCAGTCCTGGGCCGGAGCCGGAGCCTGGGCCGGGGCCTCGTCCCGGAACCAGCCCTCTGGAGCCACGGGCTGCTGCGCGGGCCCGCCGGCCGCCGGGTACTCGTACGACGCCGCGTAGGAATCGGCGGACCCGGCCGCGGAACCGTCCGGCCAGGGCACACCGGAACCGCCGGCCGGGGCCTGGGGCTGCGCCTGCGCCTCGGCGGCCGGGGCCTCGTCGCGGAACCAGCCCTCGGGCGCCACCGGCTGCCCCGGCACCGCGCCCAGCGCCGGATACACCGGCTGGTGGCTGGTGTCCCAGGTGTCGGACTGCCAGGTCTGGGTCCCGTACGGGTCCTGCTGCTGCGCGTACTGCTGCCGCCGCAGCTCGTGCTGCTCGTACTGCGCCTGCTGTTCGCGCTGTTCCCGCTGCTGCTGGTGTTCTTCAGGCGTGCTCATCGGCTCCCGCTCACCCGCCCGCGAACGGGGGGAGCACCTCGACGGTGCCCCCCTCGGTCAGCAGGACGGAATCATGCGGGCGCTTGCCCACAGGCTCGTCGTTCACGAGGAAGGAGCAGCGCAGCAGGACCCGGGTCAGCTCCCCGGGGTGGCGCTCCCGCACGGCGTCGAGCGCCTCGGCCAGTGTGCGCGCCGAGTACGGCTCCTCCGCCGTCTTGGCCGCGGCCTTGGCCGCCGCCCAGTAGCGGATGGTTCCGGTTGCCACTGCAGCTCCTATCGTCGGCTCTCTACCGTCGGCCTCCATGATGGCCCCTCCGGCCGTCCGCCCCGGCGTGCACCAACGCTCCGCGTGTGCGCCCCGGCGGCGCCGGGTCACCGCCCGGCGGGCCGCCGATCCGGTGAAACCGGGGCATACGCGGGGGACGGGCGTGGCAGAACCCACAGGAGGCGATGTCGTAGATGCCTCGGCCGCCGACGGGCGGGTGGGCTATTCTGCTTGGCGAGAGGATCCGGGCAACGTTGCCCCCGGGTCCTTTTGTGCTTTCAGCGCGTTGAACGAACCGAGAACAGTGGTATCCATGCGGACCCCAGGGCGCGGGGACCGCAGGGGCGCCAGGCAAGACGTACGAAGCAGTACCGCGCACGTCCTCGACGGGACCGAGGAGGAACCGACGTGATGGACCAGCGAACCGTGCACCGTCCGACCCGGGCAGGTGGTCGGTCATGAGCTCACTCCTGCTGCTCACCAACGCGCTGCAGCCCTCCACCGAGGTGCTGCCCGCACTCGGCCTGCTGCTGCACAACGTCCGGGTGGCCCCGGCCGAGGGCCCGGCCCTCGTGGACACCCCGGGTGCCGACGTCATCCTCGTGGACGGCCGCCGCGACCTGCCGCAGGTGCGGTCGCTGTGCCAGCTGCTGCGCTCCACCGGGCCCGGCTGCCCGCTGATCCTCGTCGTCACCGAGGGCGGCCTCGCGGCCGTCACCGCCGACTGGGGCATCGACGACGTCCTCCTGGACACCGCCGGCCCGGCCGAGGTCGAGGCGCGGCTGCGGCTGGCCACCGGCCGTCAGCAGCTGGGCTCGGACGACTCCCCGATGGAGATCCGCAACGGCGACCTGTCGGTGGACGAGGCGACGTACTCCGCCAAGCTCAAGGGCCGGGTGCTGGACCTCACCTTCAAGGAGTTCGAGCTGCTCAAGTACCTCGCGCAGCACCCGGGCCGGGTCTTCACCCGCGCCCAGCTGCTGCAGGAGGTCTGGGGCTACGACTACTTCGGCGGCACCCGGACCGTGGACGTCCACGTACGGCGGCTGCGCGCCAAGCTCGGTCCCGAGCACGAGTCGCTGATCGGCACGGTCCGCAACGTCGGCTACCGCTTCGTCACGCCGGAGAAGGTCGAGCGGGCGGCGGCGGAGGCCGCGGCCCAGGCGGTGGCGAAGGCCGCCGCGCAGGCCACCGCGCAGACGTCCGCGCAGCCGGCCGCGGCCGTCACCCGATCGGCGGAGGAGCCCGAGATCGTCCACTCGGCAGGACGGCCTGCCCAGAGGTAGGTCACCCCGCGTAGACTGCCGAGCGTGGCCAAGGTGACGCGGGATGACGTGGCACGACTTGCGGGTACGTCTACCGCCGTCGTGAGCTACGTCATCAACAACGGACCCCGGCCGGTTGCCCCGGCCACGCGCGAGCGTGTCCTCGCCGCGATCAAGGAACTGGGCTACCGCCCGGACCGGGTCGCCCAGGCGATGGCCTCGCGGCGCACCGACCTCATAGGCATGATCGTCCCGGACGCCCGGCAGCCGTTCTTCGCGGAGATGGCGCACGCGGTCGAACAGGCCGCCGCCGAGCGCGGGAAGATGGTGCTGGTCGGCAACTCCGACTACCGCACCGAGCGCGAGGTCCACTACCTGCGGGCCTTCCTCGGCATGCGGGTCTCGGGCCTCATCCTGGTCAGCCAGGGCATGAGCGAGCAGGCCGCCAGCGAGATCGAGGCCTGGGACGCACGGGTCGTACTGCTGCACGAGCGCCCGGAGGCGATCGACGACGTCGCCGTCGTCACCGACGACATCGGCGGCGCCCAGCTCGCCACCCGCCACCTGCTGGAGCACGGACACGAGTACGTCGCCTGCATCGGCGGCGTCGAGAACACCCCGTCCGTCGGCGACCCGGTCGCCGACCACGTCGAGGGCTGGCGGCGGGCCATGCAGGAGTCCGGCCGCTCCGTCGAGGGCCAGCTCATCGAGGCCCCGTACAACCGCTACGACGCGTACAAGGTCGCCCTGGAGGTCCTGGCCCGGCCCGACCGGCCGACGGCCATCTTCTGCGCCACGGACGACCAGGCGATCGGCGTGCTGCGCGCCGCGCGGGAGCTGCGCATCGACGTGCCCGGGGAACTGGCCGTGGCCGGCTTCGACGACGTGAAGGAGGCGGCCCTCACGGACCCGCCGCTGACCACGATCGCCTCGGACCGCCCGGCGATGGCCCGCGCCGCGGTGGACCTCGTCCTGGACGACGGCCTCCGCGTGGCCGGCTCGCGCCGCGAACGCCTGAAGCAGTTCCCCTCGGCCCTGGTGATCCGCCGCTCCTGCGGCTGCCGCTAGGTCGTCCTCTGCCTCACCAGGCGCAGAAGAGGAACAGGAAGAACACCGGCAGCACCGCGGCCAGCGCCACCGACGCGGCGCCCGGGGAGTTGTCGGGATCGGCGACGGAGGCGACCAGCAGCAGGAGCGCCGCCGGGACGACGGGTCCGAGACCGAACGTGGCCCCGATCAGCGAGGCCCCCAGCAGCACCATCCCGGTGAGCAGGCAGGCCCGGTAGAAGACCGTCGGCGCGGCACGCATGAGGAGCGGCAGGGCGGCGACGGCCAGCACCGCCAGGTACACGCCGCCCGGCATGCCCCCCATCCCCACGGTCGCCGCGCACACCGTGGCGACGGCCGTCACCGCGGCCGCCGTCACGGCCAGTCGCCACGGCACGCGGGACACCTTCTGCCGCACGGCCTCGTCCATCCACGATCCCCCGATCCCCGTTTGAACACGTTCATTTGAACGCGTTCAAGATAGCGGAAGGGGGGACGGAACGGGAAGCGTCTTTACATCGGGCATACGCGGTTCTGTCGGGCTTCTCAGGCCGGACTCAGGAAGCTCTCATCAACGGCCAGCACAGTCGTGGTCATGACCGAGAGCTTCCGCCGCGAAGGCGAGTACCCGCAGGAACACCGCCCCCAGCACGCGCCCTTCGGCGAGGACTGGCAGCGCGGGCGTGACCGGCTGGCGCAGGACGCCGCGGCGGGGGCGTACCCGCCGCCGCCCTCGTACCCGCCCGCCGCACCCGGCTGGCACGAGGCGCACCAGCCCCCGGTCATCCGCGGCGAGACGGTCCCCGCAGGCGGCGGCAGCGGTCCCCGCCAGCCCGCCCACGCCGCCCCCGCGCCCCGCGCGAAGCGGCCCGTGGCCCTGCTGGCGGCCGTCGCGCTCGCCGCGGCCCTGGTCGGCGGCGGCACCGCGGCCGCCGTCCAGCAGCTGATGGTCCACCACAACGGCGGCGCCGGCGGCGTCAACGGCACCAACGTCTCGCAGAGCACCGGCACGGGCACCGGCACCGTCTCCGGCGTCGCCGAACAGGTCAGCCCCTCGGTCGTCCGCATCGACACCCGCACCGCGTCCGGCCAGGGCACCGGCTCCGGAATCGTCGTCACCGCCGACGGCGAGATCGTCACCAACAACCACGTCGTGAGCGGCGCCGCCGAGATCCAGGTGACGATGAGCGACGGCAAGAAGTACAAGGCCGCGATCGTCGGCACCGATCCCGACAAGGACCTGGCCCTGATCAAGCTCCAGGGCGCCACCGGCCTCAAGCCCGCCAAGCTCGGCGACTCCGGCAGCGTCAAGGTCGGCGACCAGGTCGTCGCCATCGGCTCCCCCGACGGACTCACCGGCACCGTCACCAGCGGCATCGTCTCGGCGCTGAACCGCGAGGTGAAGGTGGCGAAGTCCGAGCAGCAGTCCCCGCAGGGCCGGCAGCAGGACGGCGACGGCTGGCCCTTCTCCTTCGGCGGCCGCGAGTTCAACGGGGACACCGGCTCGAACACCACCTCGTACAAGGCCCTGCAGACCGACGCCTCCCTCAACCCCGGCAACTCCGGCGGCGCCCTGGTCAACATGAACGGCGAGATCGTGGGCATGCCCTCCGCGATCTACTCCCCCTCGTCCGGCGGCTCCGCCGCGGGCAGCGTCGGCCTCGGCTTCGCCATCCCGGTCAACACCGTCAAGGCCGACCTGGAGTCCCTCCGCAAGGGCGGCCCCGGCGGTTCGGGCTCCGGCGGCTCCTCCGGCAGCGGCTCCGCCGCCAACGGCTTCGGCACCTCGTTCTAGCCCGTCCGTGGCAGGCTGGAAGCGCCGTCACCCGTCGGATTCCACGGCCGACCACCACCCCTGGGAGACCCATCCATGATTCCCGCCGAAGGCGAAGCGCGGATCCTCGTCGTCGACGACGAACCGGCCGTACGCGAGGCCCTGCGCCGCAGCCTCGCCTTCGAGGGGTACGCCGTGCAGACCGCCGTCGACGGGATCGACGCCCTCGACCGGGCGGCCTCGTACTCCCCCGACCTGATCGTCCTGGACATCCAGATGCCCCGGATGGACGGGCTGACGGCGGCCCGCCGGCTGCGCGCCTCCGGCAGTGTCACGCCGGTCCTGATGCTGACCGCCCGCGACACCGTCGGCGACCGCGTCACCGGCCTCGACGCGGGCGCCGACGACTACCTCGTCAAGCCCTTCGAGCTCGACGAGCTCTTCGCCCGCGTCCGCGCCCTGCTGCGCCGCAGCTCCTACGCGGCCCCGCAGGCCGGCGGCGAGAGCCACGAGGACGCCCTGACCTTCGGCGACCTGCGCATGGACCTCGCGACCCGCGAGGTCACCCGGGGCGGGCGGCCGGTGGAGCTGACCCGTACCGAGTTCACGCTGCTGGAGATGTTCCTCGCGCACCCGCGCCAGGTCCTGACCCGCGAGCAGATCCTCAAGACCGTCTGGGGCTTCGACTTCGAGCCCAGCTCCAACTCCCTGGACGTGTACGTGATGTACCTGCGCCGCAAGACCGAGGCGGGCGGCGAGTCCCGCCTCGTCCACACGGTGCGCGGGGTGGGCTACGTCCTGCGCGCCGGCGAGAGCGGGCCCGAGTGAGCCCGACCGCCAGGTTCCGCGCGCTCCCGCTGCGCTCCCGGCTCGCCCTGCTCGTCACGGTGGCGGTGGCCCTGGCCGTGGCCGCCGTGGCGGCGGTGTCCTGGGTGATGGTGCGGACCCAGCTCCGCGACCAGCTGGACAGCTCCCTGCGCGCCACCAACGCGGCGGCCCAGGCCAACCAGGTGTTCGACGCGTTCGGCGGCTGTGTGTCCGGCCAGGCCCTGCCGGAGCGGCCCGCCAACAACCTGAGCGCACAGGTGCAGATCGTGCTGCCGGACGGCAAGACCTGCTGGGTCGACGGCAAGAACACCCTGAAGGCCACCGAGACCGACGTGGAGGTCGCCCAGCGCCGTCGCGGCCCGGTCCTGTACGACTCGACCACCTCCGACGGCGTCCCGGTCCGCGTCTACACCCAGCCCGCCCTGGTGAACCGGCAACTGGCCGCGCTGTCCGTCGCGAAGCCGCTCGCCGATGTCGACAAGCCCCTGTCCACGCTGGCCTGGGTGCTGCTCCTGGTCTGCGGCATCGGAGTCGTCGGCGCCGGCGCGGCCGGCCTGTGGGTGGCCCGTACGGGACTGCGTCCCGTCGACGAACTGACCGACGCCGTCGAGCACATCGCCCGCACCGAGGACCTCACCGTACGGATCCCCCACGAGGGCGACGACGAGATCGCCCGCCTGTCGCGGTCCTTCAACTCGATGACGGCGGCCCTCGCCTCCTCCCAGGACCGCCAGGCCCAGCTGATCGCGGACGCCGGGCACGAACTGCGCACCCCGCTGACCTCGCTGCGCACCAACATCGAGCTGCTGGCGCGCAGTGAGGAGACCGGCCGGGCCATCCCGCCCGACGACCGGCGGGAGCTGCTGGCCTCGGTCAAGGCGCAGATGACGGAACTGGCCTCGCTGATCGGCGACCTGCAGGAGCTGTCCCGGCCGGACGCCGGGGCGGGGAACCCGCTCCAGGTGGTCGCCCTGCACGAGATCACCGGGGCCGCGCTGTCCCGGGCCCGGCTGCGCGGTCCGGAGCTCACCTTCGACTCGGACCTGGCGCCCTGGTACGTACGGGGCGAGGCGGCCGCGCTGGAGCGGGCGGTGGTCAACGTCCTCGACAACGCGGTGAAGTTCAGCCCGCCGGGCGGCGCGGTCGAGGTGACGCTGCGGGCGGGCGAGCTGACCGTACGGGACCACGGGCCGGGCATCCCGGCCGAGGACCTGCCGCACGTCTTCGAGCGGTTCTGGCGCTCCCCGTCGGCCCGCGCCCTGCCCGGCAGCGGGCTGGGCCTGTCGATCGTGGCCCGTACGGCGGCCCGCGCGGGCGGCAGCGCCGAGCTGCGGGCGGCGGCCGACGGCGGCCCGGGCACGGAGGCGCTGCTCCGCATCCCGGGGGCGCCCACCCCGCCGCCCTCCGATCCGTCAGTTGTGCCGTATCAGTGAGGCGACCAGGCCGGAGCGGGTGTTGGGGAAGTCCATCGGGACGATGCCGAGTCCGGTCCGGCCGGCCAGTTCACCGCCGTCGACGAACGAGTGCACCTGCGGACCCAGGCGGTCGGAGTTCCAGCGCGGCGGCATGTAGGCCGAGGTGCTGACGTAGTTCACGAAGAGCCTGCCGGGCTGCTGGACGGCCTTGCGGAAGTGGTTCTCGATCTTGCCGCGCTTGGCGAAGGGCTCGGCGTTCCAGTCGTCCTGGATGTCGAAGACGTTGCCGTCGCCGTAGCGCAGGCCGGGCAGACCGCCGTTGTCGGCGAGCAGGACCACCTTGCCGCGGGCCTGGCCGAGCGAGGGCAGGGTGTCGGCGATCCGGAACAGCGGGCGCCAGCCGCGGTGGTCGAGGTAGTCGTCGAAGACGGCGCGGAAGGTGGCGTCGCTGTCGGTGGAGTACTCCTGCTTGAGGCGCATCAGGACGGTCTCGGAGGGGTGCGCGGCGAGGAAGTCCGAGCAGGCCACGAGCACGTCGCCGAACATCAGGTCCTGGAAGAAGGCCGCGTGGTGGATGGCGAAGGAGCCGCCCGTGACCCGGCAGCGGACGTCGAGGAAGCGGATGCCGGAGTCGAGCTGCTGGGCGATCGAGGTGTTCTGGCAGGCGACGTAGAGGCCGCCCTTGGTGGCGCCGGAGTCGTGCGTGCCGGGGATGGTCATCCGCTGGAGGGCGGTGGAGTCCCCGAGTCCGGCCATCCAGTCCTGGGTGCCGAGGGCCGCGGCCGAGGCGGGCGCGGATCCCAGTCCGAGGGCCGCTCCCGCGGCCAGTGCTCCGGCCAGGAACGTCCGCCGGCCCATTCCCGTTCCGGTGACCGCGCCCGCGCCCGCTGCGGTGACCGCGCCCGTTCCGGTACCCGTGCCCATGCCGATGCCCATGCCCGCCCCTTTGCCGACCCGGTGATGGCCGGATTATGGCGTGCACACGTTAGCTTTGCTACCCGTCGGTAGTGGTCAGCTTCCGAGCAACTCGACCATGGACCGCAGTCCCTGGAGGAGCTCACGGCCGTCCGGTGCCTGCTCCGGATCGGTCAGGGTCTGCACCATCACCCCGCTGAGCAGCGCGATGTGCATCGAGCCGAGAGCCCGTACGTCCGCCTCGGAGACCTCCTCCGGCGACACCCCGCGCAGGGCCGCGGCCACCATCCGCCGGTTGCGGCGCTGCCCCTCGGCGAGGATCGCGAGGAGCTCGGGCGAGGACTGCGCATGGACGAAGGCCTCGACGGAAGCCAGCCAGAGCCAGCGCATCTCACCGAAGTCGCGGATCTTGCGGTCCCAGGTGTCGGCGTAGCGCTCCCCCGCGGTCTCGCCCTCACCGGCGAGGCGGCCGGATCCCGCGGCCCACTCCTCCATGGCGGCGAACAGGGCCTGGTTGAGGAGGGCCTCGCGGGACCCGAAGTGGTAGCCGATCGCGGCCATGCTCACCCCCGAGGCCGTGGCGATGTCGCGCACGGTCGTCCGGAGGTAGCCCTTCTCCTCCAGGCAGCGCCGGGCTCCGGCCAGCAGGTCCTCGCGATTTCCCATGCCGGGATCGTATCCGCGCCCGGATTTGGGCAAGCGCGCAAGACATTCGTATTGCACGCTTGCCCAAATCCTGGCAGGGTGGAGCCATCGGAAGATCCACGGACCCACGGGAGGCACGCGTCATGCGCCACGAGCTGAAGATCGACGACCGGACCCTCTCCTACCTGGACTTCGGCGGACCCGGCCGCCCGCTCCTCGCCCTGCACGGCGGCCTGTCCGAAGCCCTCGCCTTCACCGGCCTCGCCGCCGCCCTCGGCGACGGATGGCGGGTCATCGCCCCCGACCAGCGCGGCCACGGCGCATCCGGCCGGGCGCCCGACTACCGCCGCGAGGGCTACGTCTCCGACGCCGTCGCCCTCCTCGACCACCTGGGCATCGACGCCCCCGTGCCCCTCCTCGGCTACTCCCTCGGCGGGCTCAACGCCTACCACCTGGCCGCCGCCCACCCCGACCGGGTCTCCGCGCTCATCGGCGTGGACGCCACCATCGAGATCCGTGTCCCCACGGGGCCGAACTGGTACGACTTCCTCGAAGGCCTCCCCCACAGCGCCCCCACCCGCGAGGAACTCCTCGCCGCCGCCGGGCCGGCCGGCGCGCCCTTCATCGCCGACGCAATGCGCCCCCTCCCGGACGGAAGCGGCTGGCGCCTGCCCTACCACCCGCAGGACATGCTCGACTCCATCCGGGCCTGCGACGGCGACCACTGGGACGCCTGGCTCGCCGGCACCTGCCCGGCCCTGCTCATCCACGGCACCCGCAGCCAGGCCCTCACGCGGGCCACGGCCGACGCGATGGTCGCCCGGCGCCCGAAGACCGCGTACACACCCCTCGACGGCGACCACTTCGTGCCGTTCACGGACCCGGAGGGATTCCACGCGGCCGTCGGGACGTTCCTGGCGACCCTCTGATCCCTGCCCCACGGGGGTGCGCGGGGGAAAGCCGAAGGGGCGGCGGGCCGACTGGCCCACCGCCCCTTCGGGCGCGCTGTGCGCGGTACTGCTCGGTGTTACTTGACGACGGTGATCCGGTTCGCCGCCGGCACGGCGATCGGGCTGGTCGCCGAGGAGTTGTTCGTCAGGTAGGCGTTGAAGCAGTCCAGGTCGGACGCGCCCACCAGCTTGTTCTTGTGCTCCTTCAGGACGGTGAAGCCGTCACCGCCGCCCGCGAGGAACTCGTTCATCGCGACCCGGTAGGTCTTGGCGGGGTCGATCGCCGCGCCGTTGAGCTTCACCGAGTCCACGACGATGCGGTCCACGCCCGTCTTCGTCAGGTCCAGGGTGTACGTGAAGCCCTTCGACACCTGCAGGATCTTCGGGTTCGCACCGTTGACCGGGCCGCTGACCTGCTGCTGCAGCGCGGTGATCAGCTGCGCGCCGGTCAGGTCCACGATGTTCATCATGTTGGTGAACGGCTGGACCGTGAAGGACTCGCCGTAGGTCACCACGCCGTCGCCCTCGTCACCCGAGGCCTTGTAGGCGAGGTCCGAGCGGATGCCGCCCGGGTTCATGATGGCCAGCTGCGCGCCGCCCTTGTCCGCCGGGGCCAGCGCTTCGAGCTGCGCGTCGGCGATCAGGTCGCCGAGCGGCTTCTCGGGCGCCTCGGAACCGCGGCCCGGGATGTCGGCCGCGATGAAGCCCTGCGGACGGTTGGCGATCGGGGCCGCGAGGGTCTTCCAGCGGTCGATCAGCTCGGTCATGTCCGGGGCCTTGGGCTGCTCCCGGGTGACGACCTTGTTGACCGGCTTGGGCGAGGCGACCGGCGTACGGACGATGTCCTTGGTCTGCCGGTCGTAGGTGAGGGTGGTGTCCGTGAACAGGCGGCCGATGGAGGCGGCCGAGGTCACCGTGCGCGGGTTGCCCGCCGGGTCAGGGATGCTGCAGGCGTAGGCCTGGTGCGTGTGGCCGGTGACCAGCGCGTCGACCTTGGAGTCCACGTTCTTGGCGATGTCCACGATCGCGCCCGAGATGCCGGCGCCGGCGCCCGGGGCGTTGCAGTCGTAGTTGTAGGCGCCGTTCGCGGGCAGACCGCCCTCGTGGATCAGCGCGACGATCGACTTCACACCCTGCTTGTTCAGCTCGGCGGCGTACTTGTTGATCGTCTCGATCTCGTCGCCGAACTTCAGGCCCTTGACGCCCTCGGCGGTCACCACGTCCGGAGTGCCCTCCAGGGTGACGCCGATGAAGCCGATCTTCACGTCGCCCTTCTTCCACACGAAGGTGGGCGACATCAGCGGACGCTTGGTCTTCTCATCGGTGACGTTCGCGGCGAGGTACCGGAACTGGGAGCCCGTGAACTCCTTGCCGAACTCGTAGCAGCCGTCGACCGGGTGGCAGCCGCCGTACGCCATGCGCCGCAGCTCGGTCTTGCCCTCGTCGAACTCGTGGTTGCCGACGCTGGTGACGTCCAGGTCGAGCTTGTTCAGCGCCTCGATGGACGGCTCGTCGTGGAAGAGACCGGACAGCATCGGGCTGCCGCCGATCATGTCACCGGCCGCGGCGGTCACGGAGTACTCGTGGCCCTTGCGGGCCTCGCGCAGGCTGGTCGCGAGGTACTCGACCCCGCCCGCGGGTATGGCCTTGGTGGTGCCGTCGGCCTGACGTTCGGTCACGGTGCCGGAGGAACCCTGCGGGGGCTCCAGCGTGCCGTGGAAGTCGTTGAACGACAGCATCTGAACGTCGACGGTCCGGCTCTTGGCCGCACCGCCACCACTCGCGGCACCGGCCGGCAGAGCGGCGGCGACCATGGCCCCGGCCCCGGCCGTGACGGCGAGGGCGGCGAAGGTCAACCGGCGGTTTCGGCGGTGCCGTTGTGGCGTCGCTGACATTTAGTCCCCTTTGCGGACAGCGATACTGCTTGGGAGGTCCGGTGAAGCCTATGGTCAACGCGCGTAGCTCTACCAGGGGGTAACGGGTATCGCGTTGGTTACGCGCAGAAGACGGACAGACCCCCGTGCCCGCACTCCGCCCGCCACCCGCCGCGGTCGTAGGCTCGTGCCATGACTGACGCAGCAGCGCCCCTGGAGCCGGGACGGCAGATTCAGACCCTCGACGAACTGACGGAGGAACAGGCCGACGCCGTACTCGACCTGATCGAGGACGCGGCGCGCACCGACGGCACCACCGCCGTGTCCGAACAGGGACGGCTCCAGCTGCGCGGCGGGCCGCGCGAGGGGATCCGGCACTTCCTGCTCACCGAGGGCGGCCGGCTCGCCGCATACGGACAGCTGGAGGACACCGACCCGGTGGAGGCCCCCGCAGCCGAGCTCGTCGTGCACCCGGCCCTGCGCGGGCGCGGGCACGGCCGGGCGATGGGCATGGCCCTGCTGGCCGCCTCCGGGAAGCGGCTGCGGGTATGGGCCCACGGCGGCAAGTCGGCCGCCCGGCACCTCGCGCAGGTGCTCGGCCTGACCCTCTTCCGCGAGCTGCGCCAACTGCGCCGGCCCCTGGCCGACGCCGACCCGCTGCCGGAGCCCGCGCTCCCGCCCGGCGTGACCGTACGGACCTTCGTGCCCGGCACCGACGACGAGGCCTGGCTCAGGACGAACGCGGCCGCCTTCGCCCACCACCCCGAACAGGGCTCGCTGACCCAGCGGGACCTCAACGACCGGATCGCGCAGCCGTGGTTCGACGCCAAGGGCTTCTTCCTCGCGGAGCGCGACGGCGAGCTCGTCGGCTTCCACTGGACGAAGATCCACGCGGCGGAGCAGCTGGGCGAGGTCTACGTGCTCGGCGTGCGCCCGGGTGCCCAGGGCGGCGGCCTCGGCAAGGCCCTCACCGCGATCGGCCTGCGCCACCTGGCGGCCCAGGGCCTGCCGACGGCCATGCTCTACGTCGACGCCGACAACCCGGCCGCCCTCGCCGTCTACGAGGGCCTCGGCTTCAGCACCCACGAGGTCGACCTGATGTACCGCACGGAAAGCTGACCCACCCGGGCTCCGCCCGGGACCCGTCCGGGGGAGGGTCCGGGGCGGAGCCCCGATCTTCCAACCCCGACCGGCACCATCCAGCCCCGCCGGCGTTCGAGGCGCGGGGGTCCCCCCGGACGGAGTCCGGGGGAGGGTCCGGGGCGGAGCCCCGATCTTCCAACCCCGACCGGCACCATCCAGCCACGCCGGCGTTCGAGGCGCGGGGTCCGGGGCGGAGCCCCGATCTTTCAGCCCCGCCGGCGTTCGAGGCTCCGGGTCAGGGGGCGGAGCCCCCCTGGGGTCCCCCGGACGGAGTCTGGGGGGCGCCCCGCCCCGCCCCCGCCACCCCCGCCGGGAGGCGACTCGTGCACCAGCCGGAGCCGGGAAGCCACACGCCATTAACCGGGCATTAAGACGCGCTTGCGACTCTCCCCCAATGCAGCCCCGACTCCGACTGACGGCCGACACTTCCGACGCGCCTGTCCTCCCGCGTGCGCGGAAGAATGGAGTCATGAGCCACAAGCCCAGCGCAGGCCCCACCGAGGTCCCCGCCCAGCAGCCGTCTCACACGTCCGCCGCAGGCCCGGCGTCCGGTAACGCCGCCGCCAAGGCGACCGGCCCCGTCAACGCCGTGACCGGGGCCCACGCCCGCATAGGCTCCATCTCCGCGCACCGCCCGCACGTCGACCTCGAACCCGATATCGACGCCGACCTGGACGCGTACGACGACAAGGACGGCGGCGAGCTGCCCCCGGGCCGATTCCTCGACCGGGAGCGCAGCTGGCTCGCCTTCAACGAGCGCGTCCTGGAGCTCGCCGAGGACCCCACCACGCCCCTCCTGGAGCGCGCCAACTTCCTGGCGATCTTCGCGAGCAACCTGGACGAGTTCTTCATGGTCCGGGTGGCCGGCCTCAAACGGCGTATCGCGACCGGTGTCGCCACCCGTTCGGCCTCGGGCCTGCAGCCCCGCGAGGTGCTGGACCTCATCTGGACGCGCTCGCGCGAGCTCATGGCCCGCCACGCCGCCTGCTTCCAGCAGGACATCTCCCCGGCCCTGGCCGAGGAGGGCATCCACCTCATCCGCTGGCCCGACCTCACCGAGAAGGAGCAGGCCCGCCTCTTCACGCTGTTCCGGAACCAGATCTTCCCGGTGCTGACCCCGCTGGCCGTGGACCCCGCGCACCCGTTCCCGTACATCTCCGGCCTCTCCCTCAACCTGGCCGTCGTCGTGCGCAACCCGGTCAGCGGCCACCGCCACTTCGCCCGGGTCAAGGTCCCGCCGCTCCTCTCCCGCTTCCTGGAAGCCTCCCCGCAGCGCTACGTCCCCCTGGAGGACGTCATCGCCGCGCACCTGGAGGAGCTGTTCCCCGGCATGGAGGTGCTCGCGCACCACATGTTCCGCGTGACCCGCAACGAGGACCTGGAGGTGGAGGAGGACGACGCCGAGAACCTCCTCCAGGCCCTGGAGAAGGAGCTCATGCGGCGCCGCTTCGGCCCGCCCGTGCGCCTGGAGGTCGAGGAGTCCATCGACCCGGGCGTCCTGGACCTCCTCGTGCAGGAGCTGAACGTCAACGCCTCCGAGGTGTACCCGTTGCCCGGGCCCCTCGACCTGACCTCCCTCTTCGGCATCGCCTCCCTGGACCGGCCCGAGCTGAAGTACCCGAAGTTCGTCGCCGGCACCCACCGGGACCTCGCCGAGGTCGAGTCCGCGTCCGCGCCCGACATCTTCGCCGCCCTGCGCGAGCGGGACGTCCTGCTGCACCACCCGTACGACTCCTTCTCCACCTCGGTGCAGGCCTTCCTGGAGCAGGCCGCCGCCGACCCGGACGTCCTCGCGATCAAGCAGACGCTGTACCGCACCTCCGGCGACTCCCCGATCGTGGACGCCCTGATCGACGCCGCCGACTCCGGCAAGCAGGTCCTCGTACTCGTCGAGATCAAGGCCCGCTTCGACGAGCAGGCCAACATCAAGTGGGCGCGCAAGCTGGAGGAGTCCGGCTGCCACGTCGTCTACGGACTCGTCGGCCTCAAGACCCACTGCAAGCTGTCCCTCGTCGTCCGCCAGGAGGGCGACCAGCTGCGCCGCTACTCGCACGTGGGCACCGGCAACTACCACCCCAAGACGGCCCGGCTCTACGAGGACCTCGGCCTGCTCACCGCCGACCCGCAGGTCGGCGCGGACCTCTCCGACCTCTTCAACCGGCTGTCCGGCTACTCGCGCCGCGAGACCTACCGCCGGCTGATGGTGGCGCCCCGCTCGCTGCGCGACGGACTGGTCGCGCGCATCGACAAGGAGGCCGCCCACCACAAGGCCGGCCGCCCCGCCTACGTGCGCCTGAAGATGAACTCGATCGTCGACGAGGCTCTGATCGACTCGCTCTACCGGGCCGCCCAGGCGGGCGTGCCCGTCGACATCTGGGTGCGCGGCATCTGCGCCGTGCGCCCCGGGGTCCCCGGACTCTCGGAGAACATCCGGGTCCGCTCGATCCTCGGCCGCTTCCTGGAACACTCCCGGGTCTTCGCCTTCGGCAACGGCGGCGAGCCCGAGGTGTGGATCGGCAGCGCCGACATGATGCACCGCAACCTCGACCGTCGTATCGAGGCACTGGTCAGGGTCGCCGACCCGGCCCACCGCGCGGCACTGGACCGGATGCTGGAAACCGGCATGTCCGACGCCACCTCCTCCTGGCACCTGGGCCCGGACGGCGAGTGGACCCGGCACAGCACGGACGCGGAAGGCCAGCCGCTGCGGCACGTACAGGAGACGCTCATAGACGCCCGGAGGCGCCGGCGTGGCTCAGCCAAACCATGACCCGATTACGGCGACGGCGGACGCGGGTGACGTGCTCGGCACGTACCTGCGTTCCCAGGCCACCGCTTTCCTGCGCGGGCTGCGCCTGCACGAGGAGAGCGGGGCAGCCGCCGCCGAAGGGAGCGACGCGGCGCGCAGCCTGCGGGGGGCTGCGCGCCGGATCAGCGGATCCCTTGCCACCTTCCGGGTGGTGACCGAGTCCTCCTGGGCCGACGGGCTGCGCACCGAGCTGGTGTGGCTGTCCTCGACACTGGCCGACGAGCACGCGTACGCCGCCCGGCTGGCCCGGCTGATGGACGCGCTGCACCGGCTGTCGGGCTCCCCCGAGCTCCCGGCACCGCGCGGCACGGCCGGGGCGCTCACGGTGGGCTCGGCGCGCGCCGGCGCGCTGCTGGAGCGCCAGCTCACCCTGGCGCGCACGCGCGCCCACTCGGCCACGCTGCAGGCGCTCGGCTCCTCCCGCTTCCACGCGGTGGCGGACGCGGTGGCCGTGCTGGCCTCGGAGGTCCCGCTGGACTCCGTGGCGGCCCGGGGGCGGGTCGGGGACGTCCTCGTCCCCCTGGCAGAGGTCGCCGAAAACCGACTGTCGGCAGCGGTCGCGGCGCTGCCGCCGTGCCGCGGCTCGGAGGCCGCGCCGAGCCCGTACGACGCGGACCACGACGGGCTCTGGCACGAGGTACGCCGCCTCCTGCGGGTCCACCGGTACGCCCGGGAGGCGCTCGGCGAGGACGTGAGCCGGCCGGCGGCCGCGGGCGAGGCCCTGGACCGCCACCGCGACGCGGCGGAGGCCGCGGCCGCCTCGGCGACGGCGGCCCGCACCCCCCGCATCGCCCCGGCGACGGCCTACGCACTCGGCGTCCTGCACGCCGACCAGCGCCACGAGGTCGAGGCGGCCCGGCTCGACTTCCAGCACGTGTGGCTGCGGGAGCCCGCGGTCACACCGCGATAACGGGCGGATAACGGATGATGACAGTCGTGTGCGAACGGACGGGAACGCACCGGGTCGTCCGCCACGGTTCACCGTCCGTTCACTCGGGCCGGTCGGCTGCTTCACCTGTTCTGCCTAATTTCGGTGGTGCACGGAGGGAGCCGCCCGGAAACCGAGCAGCTCGGCCGAGCAAACCGACGTAGTCCTCTTCGCACGCCGCCCCGATACAGAAAGCGGCCGGCGGCTTCTGGAAGGAACACCCGAAAGTGAAGCTTCAGCGCAAGAACATGCTTCGTGCCTCCGCCCTCGGGGCGCTTGTCGTGTCCGGCGCCCTGGTCCTCACGGCGTGCGGCTCGGACGACAACACGAAGACCGCCGACGGATCGGCGAAGCCCTCCGCGGCCGCCGCGGGCGACATCAAGTGCGACGACGCCAAGGGCAAGCTCCTGGCCTCGGGCTCTTCCGCGCAGAAGAACGCGGTCGAGCTGTGGATCAAGAACTACATGGCCGCCTGCTCCGGCGTCGAGGTGAACTACAAGTCCTCCTCCTCCGGTGAGGGCATCGTCGCCTTCAACCAGGGCACCGTCGGTTTCGCCGGCTCCGACTCGGCGCTGAAGCCGGAGCAGGTCGAGGAATCGAAGAAGATCTGCACCGGTGGCCAGGGCATCAACCTGCCGATGGTCGGCGGCCCCGTCGCCCTCGGCTTCAACGTCGCCGGCGTGGACAAGCTGAACCTCGACGCCGCCACGGTCGCCAACATCTTCAACGACAAGATCAAGAAGTGGGACGACGAGGCGATCAAGAAGCTGAACCCGGGCGTCACGCTTCCCTCCACCGCCATCCAGGCCTTCCACCGCTCCGACGACTCGGGCACCACCGAGAACATCACCAAGTACCTGAAGGCCGCCGCCCCCGACGCCTGGCCGCACGAGGCCGCGAAGAAGTGGGCCGCCCCGGGCGGCCAGGCCGCCTCCGGCTCCGCCGGTGTCGCCGCCCAGGTCAAGCAGGTCGACGGTGCGATCGGCTACTTCGAGCTCTCGTTCGCCAGCTCGCAGGGCATCAAGACCATCGACCTGAACACGGGTGCCGCCGCCCCGGTCAAGGCCACCGGTGAGAACGCCTCCAAGGCCATCTCCGCCGCCAAGATCGCCGGCACCGGCTCCGACCTGGCGCTGAAGCTCGACTACACCACCAAGGCCGAGGGCGCCTACCCGCTGGTCCTGGTCACGTACGAGGTCGTCTGCGACAAGGGCAACAAGGCCGAGACGCTCCCGACCGTCAAGTCCTTCCTGAACTACACCGCCTCGGACGCGGGCCAGAAGGTCCTCCTCGACAACGGCTACGCGCCGATCCCGGCCGAGATCAACACCAAGGTCCGCGAAGCCATCAACTCGCTGGGCTAAATCCTGACCCCCGAGGTGTCGGCCGCCCCCGTCCGGGCAGCCGACACCCGGGGACCCTTCCCCTTCACCCGGGGGAATCCGGTGCACCGCCGCCAGGGGGCCTGCCCCCACTCAGACCGGAAAGACCATGGCTTCCACCACACCCACCCAGATAGACACGGCTCCGCCTGTCTCCAAGAGCGGAAGGTCCACCGGCCGCGCCGGTGACAAGATCTTCGCCGGGCTCTCCAAGGGATCCGGCATCCTGCTCCTGGTGATCATGGCGTCGATCGCCGCCTTCCTCACCTACCGCGCCTCGATCGCGCTGTCGAAGAACGAGGGGAACTTCCTCACCACCTTCGACTGGAACGCGTCGGCCAACCCGCCCGTCTTCGGCATCGCCGTCCTGCTCTTCGGCACCGTCGTCAGCTCGATCATCGCGATGGCCATCGCGGTTCCGATCGCTGTCGGCATCGCCCTGTTCATCTCGCACTACGCGCCGCGCAAGCTGGCCGCGCCCCTCGCGTACGTGGTCGACCTGCTGGCCGCCGTACCGTCGATCATCTACGGCATCTGGGGCGCCCTCTTCCTCGTACCGCAGCTGAACGGCCTGAACCTCTGGCTCGACGAGTACCTGGGCTGGACGTACGTCTTCGACAAGACCCAGATCGGCGTCGCCCGTTCGCTCTTCACCGTCGGCATCCTGCTCGCGATCATGATCCTGCCGATCGTGACCAGCGTCAGCCGCGAGGTCTTCCTCCAGGTTCCGCGCATGAACGAGGAGGCCGCCCTGGCCCTCGGCGCGACCCGCTGGGAGGTCATCCGGATGTCGGTGCTGCCCTTCGGCCGCTCCGGTGTCATCTCCGCCTCGATGCTCGGCCTCGGCCGCGCACTCGGCGAGACCATGGCCGTCGCGACCGTCCTCTCCCCGAGCTTCCTGATCTCGTTCCACGTCCTGAACCCGGGCGGCGGCACCTTCGCGCAGAACATCGCCGCGAAGTTCGACGAGGCCAACGAGTTCGGCCGGGACGCGCTGATCGCCTCCGGTCTGGTCCTCTTCCTGCTCACCCTGCTGGTCAACGGTGCAGCTCGCCTGATCATCGCTCGCCGCAAGGACTTCTCGGGGGCGAACGCCTGATGAGCCACGCACTCCAGGACCAGCGGCCCGCCCGGGCCCCCAAGTCCGCCGCCCCCGCCAGCCTCACCCGGGGCGGCCTGCCCCGCTGGGCCCCGGTCGGCATCGCAGCCCTCTCGATCGCCCTCGGCTGCGGCATCGGCCTCGCCTTCGGCCTCCAGAGCAAGCTCCAGTGGGGACTGCTCGCGGCCCTCCTGTTCGTCGCCATCACGTACACCGCGAGCGCGGTCATCGAGAACCGGCGTCAGGCCAAGGACCGTGTCGCGACCTCCATGGTGTGGGTCTGCTTCGTCCTCGCGGTCATCCCGCTGCTCTCGCTGATGTGGACCACGATCAGCCGCGGCCTCGAGCTCCTGAACGCGAACTTCCTCACGCACTCCATGAACGGCGTGACCAGCTTCGACGAGGGCGGCGGCGTCTACCACGCGCTGCTCGGCACCATCGAGCAGGTCGCCCTGGCCACCCTGATCGCGGCTCCGATCGGCCTGTTGACCGCCGTCTACCTGGTCGAGTACGGCCGGGGACCGCTCGCCAAGGCCGTCACCTTCTTCGTCGACGTCATGACCGGCATCCCCTCCATCGTCGCGGGTCTGTTCATCCTGACGACCTGGAACCTGATGCTCGGCTTCGGCCCGTCCGGCTTCGCCGGCGCCATGGCCCTGTCGATCCTGATGATGCCCGTCGTGGTCCGCTCCACCGAGGAGATGCTCAAGCTCGTCCCGAACGAGCTGCGCGAGGCCGCACTCGCCCTCGGCGTGCCGAAGTGGCGCGTGATCCTCAAGGTCGTGCTCCCCACCGCGATCGGCGGTATCGCCACCGGTGTCATGCTGGCCGTCGCCCGCATCGCCGGCGAGACCGCCCCGATCATGCTGCTGGTCTTCGGCACCCAGCTGATCAACGGCAACCCCTTCGAAGGCGCCCAGTCCTCGCTCCCCCTCTACATTTGGGAGCAGTACAAGGTCGGCAGTGAAGCCTCCTACGACCGGGCGTGGGCCGCAGCCCTCGTACTGATCGCCTTCGTCATGATCCTCAATCTGGTGGCCCGCGGCATCGCCCGCTGGAAGGCCCCGAAGACCGGTCGCTGACGCGACTGTATGAAAGCGAAGTGACCCCTCATGGCGAAGCGAATCGACGTCAGCGGACTGTCCGCCTTCTACGGCAGCCACAAGGCCATCGATGACATCTCGATGACCGTGGAGCCGCGCTCCGTGACCGCCTTCATCGGCCCCTCCGGCTGCGGCAAGTCCACCTTCCTGCGCACCCTGAACCGCATGCACGAGGTCACCCCCGGTGGCCGCGTGGAGGGCAAGGTGCTCCTGGACGACGAGAACCTGTACGGCGCCGGCGTGGACCCGGTCGCGGTCCGCCGCACCGTCGGCATGGTCTTCCAGCGCCCGAACCCCTTCCCCACCATGTCGATCTTCGACAACGTGGCGGCGGGCCTGCGGCTGAACGGCAGCTTCAAGAAGTCCGAGCTGGCCGACATCGTCGAGAAGTCCCTCAAGGGCGCCAACCTCTGGAACGAGGTCAAGGACCGCCTGAGCAAGCCCGGCTCGGGCCTCTCCGGCGGCCAGCAGCAGCGTCTGTGCATCGCCCGCGCCATCGCGGTCGAGCCCCAGGTCCTGCTGATGGACGAGCCCTGCTCGGCCCTCGACCCGATCTCCACGCTGGCGATCGAGGACCTGATCGGCGAGCTCAAGGAGCGCTTCACGATCGTCATCGTGACGCACAACATGCAGCAGGCGGCCCGCGTCTCGGACCGCACCGCCTTCTTCAACCTCTCGGCGGTCGGCCAGCCCGGCAAGCTCATCGAGATCGACGACACGGACCGGATCTTCTCGAACCCGTCCGTGCAGGCGACCGAGGACTACATCTCGGGCCGCTTCGGCTAAACCGGGATGTGAACGCGTCCTGCGGTGCTGCATGGCGGTGCCACCGCAAGGCGAAAGAAAGAAAGCGGGCCGGCTCCCCCTGGGTGGGGGGAGCCGGCCCGCTTTCGTTCCCGCTTGCTGCTTCCTGCTTCCCGCGTCCTACACGAAGGCGAGGTTCACGATCCAGAAGCAGACCGCGGCGACCAGGGCCGCGGCCGGCATGGTGATGAACCAGCCCATGACGATGTTCTTGGCGACGCCCCAGCGGACCGCGTTCACGCGCTTGGTCGCGCCCACGCCCATGATCGCCGAGGTGATGACGTGGGTGGTGGAGATCGGCGCGTGGAAGAGGTACGCCGAGCCGAACATGATCGAGGCGCCCGTGGTCTCGGCCGCGAAGCCCTGCGGCGGGTCCAGCTCGATGATCTTGCGGCCGAGCGTGCGCATGATGCGCCAGCCGCCCGCGTACGTACCCAGCGACAGCATCACGGCACACACGACCTTGACCCAGACCGGGATCGGCGCGTCGGCGCTCTGCACGTCGGCGATGACCAGCGCCATCACGACGATGCCCATCGTCTTCTGCGCGTCCTGGAGACCGTGGCCCAGCGCCATGGCGGCCGCGGACACGGTCTGCGCGATCCGGAACCCGTGCTTGGCCTTGTGCGGGTTGGACCGGCGGAACATCCACAGGATGACCACCATCACCAGGTATCCGACGACCAGACCGACGACCGGCGAGGCGAACATCGGGATGACGACCTTGTCGATCACACCCGACCAGATCACCCCGGTACCGCCCGCCAGCGCCGCGCCCACCATGCCGCCGAAGAGCGCGTGCGAGGAGGACGAGGGCAGGCCGAAGTACCAGGTGATCAGGTTCCAGACGATCGCACCGACCAGCGCCGCGAAGAGGATCCACATGCCGGTGGGGCCCGTGGGCGTCTCGATCAGGCCCTCGCTGACCGTCTTGGCGACCCCGCTGCCCAGGAAGGCACCGGCGAGGTTCATCACGGCGGCCATCGCGAGGGCCGCGCGCGGGGTCAGCGCCCGCGTCGAGACGGAGGTCGCGATCGCGTTCGCCGAGTCGTGAAAACCGTTCGTATACGTAAAGCCGAGCGCGACACCGATGGTCACGACCAGAGCAAAGGTGTCCACGAGGTTCAGGACTCCTTGACCGCGATGGTCTCCACCGTGTTCGCAACGTGCTCGAACGCGTCGGCCGCCTCTTCGAGCACGTCGACGATCTGCTTGAGCTTCAGCACCTCGATGGCGTCGTACTTGCCGTTGAAGAGCTGCGCGAGCAGCTTGCGGTGGATCTGGTCGGCCTGGTTCTCAAGACGGTTGACCTCGATCCAGTACTCGGTGAGGTTGTCCATCGTCCGCAGGTGCGGCATGGCCTCGGCGGTCAGCTCGGCCGCGCGCGCCAGGACCTCGATCTGCTGCTCGACACCCTTGGGGAGCTCCTCCACGTTGTAGAGGACGACGAGGTCGACGGCCTCTTCCATGAAGTCCATGATGTCGTCGAGCGACGAAGCGAGGTTGTAGATGTCCTCGCGGTCGAACGGCGTGATGAAGGAGGAGTTCAGCTGGTGGAAGATCGCGTGGGTCGCGTCGTCCCCGGCGTGTTCCGCTGCCCGCATCCGCTCCGCGATCTCGACCCGGGCGGAGGAGTCCGCTCCGAGCAGTTCCATCAGGAGCTTGGAGCCCGTGACGATGTTGTCCGCGGATGCGGCGAACATGTCGTAGAAGCTCGTCTCCCTGGGGGTCAGACGAAATCGCACGTGAGGTCCTCGGGGTGCATCGGATTCGGTCAGGCTGATGCTAGGCGCATCCCCCGGCCACGGCTAACCGACCGTTCCCCAGTGTCCTCCATCGGGCAAAGTGAGGACCACGGACCCCTGCCCCTTGGGCAGCGGCCCAGTACCCTATACCCATGAGGGGTATGCATCCCTCATTCCGGACCACGGGAGGACGCATGACGACCATCGAGGCGGGGGGGGTACCCCCGGCGGTAGCTGGGGGAGGCTCCGGAGCCGAGGCGCCCCACGACGGCGGAGCCGTCCACGGCTACCACCACCAGAAGGACGAGCACCTCAAACGACTGCGCCGGATCGAGGGCCAGATCCGCGGCCTGCAGCGGCTCGTCGACGAGGACGTCTACTGCATCGACATACTCACGCAGGTCTCGGCGAGCACGAAGGCCCTCCAGTCCTTCGCGCTCCAGCTGCTGGAGGAACACCTGCGCCACTGCGTGGCCGACGCGGCGGTCAAGGGCGGTACCGAGATCGACGCCAAGGTCGAGGAAGCCACGAAGGCCATCGCCCGCCTCCTGCGCACGTAGCGGGGGCCGGGGCGGAGCCCCTGGGGGCACCTTCCGGCGGTAGCCGGGGAGACGCGGCGCTCAGCCCGACCAGATACCCATCAGCACCTCGTCGATCCGGTCCTGACTGAGCCGTTCCTCCACCGCCGCCGACGCCGCGATGATCAGCTCACCGCACAGCTCGATCTCGGCGAGAGCCACGTGGTCCTGCACCGTCGTACCGCCTGCGGGAGTCACGCGTGTCACCTCAGTCTGCCGTCTACGGTCATCGACGCTCGGGCCCGGCTTCTCAGCGTAGGGACGCCATGGCCCGGGGCACATGACACGGATGGACCATTTCCGGATACCGGCCCATGGCCCGATCGCGCCGCTCCCCCTCCGCCCGCCCCACTACTCGGCGATCTTCCCGGCGTAAATGTCCCCGCTTGCCGGCAATACGACGGTCACCGGCGTCCCGAACCCGTACAGCAGCGTGGTCGACGAGACATCGATCACGCCATTGTTGACGTACGTGAAACGGTGCCGGACCTTCCGCAGGCGTCCCTGCTCGTCCAGGTAGACGTCGAACGGCACGGTGTCCTTGCCGAACCCTTTCGCCGCGGCCTCCAGCGCCCCCCGCACCCCCGCCGAAGCCCTCCCCGCGGCCCGCCCGATGTCGGTGGTCCCCCGGTAGTGCCGGACCTTGGTGCCGGCCACCTCGGTCTCCCCTACGTAGGTCACCTCCTGCGCGCCCCGCAGCAGCTCGGCCGCGACCAGCGGATCGGTGGCCCCGCCCGTGACCAGGTTCCCGTCGGCGAGGGTCGTCGTGTCGACCCGGACCCACTTGTCGGCGGGGACGCCCGCACCGCGGTTCTTCATGTAGAGCGCGCCCGGCACGAGCAGCTCGGTGATGGGCCGGTGCTCGTCCTCGCCCTTCACATCGGCCGGGAGCATGACCAGGAGCTGCCCCATCCGGTTCTTGAAGTCGACCCCGCCCTCGCCGCGGATCGTGACCCGGGTCCCGCCCGTGGCCATTTCCATGGCCGTACGGGCCCGGGCGCTGCCGGTCTTCGTCAGCGCGTCGGCGGCCCCGCGGACCACCGCCGCCGCGTCCGCCTGAGGCCGCCCGTCGCTGCCGCCGCCGCCCGCGCACCCGCTCATCGCCGTGACCGCCAGGGTGACGCAGGCAGCGAGCACGGCCTCACCCGCACGTCCGGGCCGCCGCCTGTGCTGGTGAACCACCATCGCCTGCCAACCCCCAACGCATGACCGCTGCTTGCCCGAGGCCCCCACCCGCTCCGCTTAACGAGGTCCCGGGTTTCCCGTCACGGGCGCGCACCCTCCCCGGCAGTGGCCGCCCCGGGTACCGTGGGTGCGTGGAACCGCACACCGACGCGACCCTGGTCCCTCCGCTTGCCTCCGAGCCGCTCCCGCGGCCGACGTCAGAGCCGCAGCCCCCGACCGGCCACGCCACCTCCACCGCCGAACGCGGAGCGTTCTCCCTGGCGGTCTGCACCTGCGGCTGGTCCGGCCCGGCCCGCCGCTCCCGCGACCTGGCCCGGAGGGACGCCGCCCGGCACTCGGCGGGCTGACGCGACGGCTCCGGGCGGGGATCAGAGTCCGAGGGCCAAGGGCCAGGCGTCGAGGTCCGAGGGCCAGGGGCCGAGGATCAGGGGCCGAGGGGATTCCCTAACCCGTTCGGACGGCCCGGCTGGCCGGGGCGGGGCGCAGCGGATGCCCTTGATTCATGCCAGGATCCGCTGCCCGCCTCACGGCCCTCCTCTGGGCCCTGCTCGTCGCGTTCACCCCGGCCGCCGCGGCCTGGGCCAGACCCGTGGGCTCGGCGGACAGCCCGGCCGACGTGGCCCTGTCCGTCGGGCTCACCTCCGCCGCGGCCGCGCTCACCGGATGGTGGCTGCGCTCCCGGTACCGCCGTGACGGCGCCACCGACGGCGGCGACCCGTGACCCCCCGGCCCCGCCGGTCGGCGGTCCGGGTGTGCTTCGGAGTGGCGGGGCTGTGCCTGCTGGTGGCCGCGCTGCTGGCCGTATGGGATGCGTACGCGCGGACCTGAGTCCGCGTCGGCCTCAGGCGGCGAGGTCGTTCTCGTGCGTGCGCTGCCCCGCGGGCGGGGTCTGGGTCTGCGTCGCGAGCCCGACCGGCCGGGGCGCCGCCCGGCCCTTGGCCCGTACGAGCCGCCCGACGCGCGGGGAGCCGGCCACCGCCCGCACCACCGGGGTCAGCAGCGCCATGGCGAGCGGCGCGAGCACGAGCACCACGGCGGTGCCGAGGGCGAGGCCGCCGATCACGTCGGTCGGGTAGTGGACGCCCATGTAGACGCGGCAGAAGCCTTCGGCGAGGGCCAGTCCGATCCCCAGAAAACCAATCTTCCGGTTCGCCAGGAACAGGCCCACGCCCAGGGCCATCGCCAGGGTGGTGTGGTCGCTGACGAAGGAGAACTGGGTGTTCCCGATCCCCGCGCCGAAGCCGGGATCCAGCACCTGCAGGCCCTCGTGGTGCCGGAACGGCCGCTGCCGTCCGACGAATTCGCGCAGCGGTACGTTCACGAGGAGGGCCAGTCCGGCGGCCAGCGGGGCCCACACCAGGGCGGCGAAGGACTCGACGGCGGTGGTCTCGTCCTGTCGGCGCGCACCGTGCCAGCACCACAACACCAGGAGCACCAGGGCCAGCGGGATCCCGTACTCACCGGCCAGGCTCACGACCCGGTCCAGCCATCCCGGCGCCCGCCGGGCCGCTCCGTTGACCTCGTACAGCAGGCTGACATCCACGTTCGGCCCACCTGTTGTGAGTCCAGCCATGGTGATGCGGCCCCTTGCCCTTGCCGTGGTTCCCGTGCGGGCGCACCCCTGTGTGCGCCCCTTCGCCCCCCACTTGATCGACCCCCGCGTTCATGGAACGCCCGTTCTGGCTACTGCGTTCCACTCTCCACCGAATGATCACTCCAACGTTATCGAAGAGTGACTCGTCATCGCAGCTCAGGGCCTCGGCCTCACGGAGAGTCGCTACGGCGCCCGACCAGCCGCGGAACGGTCCGGAAGGGCCTCCGCACCATCTTTGGTCACGCGCGTCGCACCGAAGTAGTCGGGAGTGTCGATCTTGTCGAAGCGGATCACGGCGCCGGTGTACGGGGCGTTGATCATGTATCCGCCGCCCACGTAGAGCCCGACGTGCCGGATGTCCCGAGAATTCGTCAGATCGTCGGAGAAGAAGACCAGGTCACCGGGCAGCAGTTGGTCGCGCGGGGGATGGGACCCGGCGTTGTACTGGTCGTTGGCCACGCGCGGCAGCTGGATCCCCATCGTCTCGTACGCGGCCTTGGTCAGCCCGGAGCAGTCGAACCGCCCACCCTGGTCGGGCGTTCCGTTGCCACCCCACAGATACGGCGTGCCGAGCTGCTTCTGCGCGAAGTAGATGGCCCCGGCGGCCTGTTGCGACGGCGCCACCCGCCCGACGGGCCGGGCGAAGCTCTTCTCCAGGGCGCGGATGGACTTCACGTAGCCCTGCGTCTCGCTGATCGGGGGCACGCCCCCGGCCTTGATCACGCGATAGGGGCCGGCGTTGTAGGCGGCGAGCATATTGTCGGACCGATCCCCCGGCACCTGGGCCACGTCCTTGGCGAGTTGGCAGTCGTACGAGGCCGCCGAGGGGATGGCGTCCTTGGGGTCCCAGATGTCACGGTCGCCGTCACCGTCACCGTCGATGCCGTACGTGGCCCAGGTGCCCGGGATGAACTGGGCGATGCCGCGCGCGTCGGCATGACTCACCACGTCGGGCTTCCAGCCGCTCTCCGTGTAGAGCTGCGCCGCCAGCAGAGCCGGGTTGAGGGCGGGGCAAAGGTTCCCCCACTTCTCCACCAGCGGCTGATAGATCGCCGGAACCGACCCCTTGACCAGTCCGACGGCACCCTGCCTGCCGCTGTTCACCATCCCCGCCGCCGCCGAGTACGTGCCGACGACCAGCAGCGCGATGAAGGTCAGGCACACACCGATCCCGAGCCCGCTTGCCATCCAGAACTTGCGCACTCGTCAACACTGCCTCATGAAATGTCCCCTGACAGTGGATTAGTCAGCCAGACCCGTAACTATTTCACCGGAAAGCCGGTGCAATAGACGCTGCTGTACTCCTTGACGCCCCGGACCCGGTAGACCAGCACGGTCCAGTCACCGGGATCGTTCGCGAGCGGGATGGCCGGAAACCTCTTCGTGGTCCCCTCGTTGTCCACGAGCTGCGTGGCGAAGTCGTCCGGGTACGTGAGCTCCACCTCGCCGCCGGTGGCCTGGTCCTTGAGATCGACGGGCTTGCTGGTGTAGCCGATGCCGTGGTTGTAGTCGCGGACGAACTCGTACGGGCGCTGGGTGCTCTCGTCGATCTCGTGCGGAGCCTTGACCCCGACGGAGACGGCGTAGGGGCCCTGCTCCGTGTTGTACGGCTTCAGGTACACACGGATCTTCACCTTGCCCGTGACCGTCTTCGCCTCCGGGGTGTCGGCGTCGACGACGGAACCCACCAGGAACTCCGCCCGCTCCTCCGCGGGCAGGCTGCAGCCCCCGCCGCCCGGACCGGCACTGGTCCACAGGTCCCTCGACACCTTGTTCGGCTCGATGTGGTCGGGCACGGCCCCCGATCCGCTGCCGCCGCCCGGGGAAGAGGGGGCGGGGCTCGAAGCCGGCCGGCCGGAACCGGACGGCCCGGCCGGTCCGCCGGGCGTGCTCGGGCCGCTCGGCGGACCGCCGGCCCGCGAACCTCCCTCGGCACCCGTGCCGTCCTTCTCCTGCAGGAACAGGTACCCGCCCGTGACGAGGCCGCCCGCCACCAGACCGCCGACGGCCGCCAGCGCCCAGCGCGGCGGACGCCGACGGCCGGCGCCCTGGTTCTGGCCCTGGTTCTGGTTCTGGCCCTGGTTCTGGCCCTGGTTCTGGCCCTGGTTCTGGCCCTGGTTCTGGCCGGCGGGGACGTACGTCGGCACGTAGCCCGAGCCGGCCGGCAGCCCCGGACCGATCGTCGACGGCAGCCCCGGCACCTGCGCGGCCCCGCCCGCGGTCGCCGTCAGCGCCGCGTACACCGGGTCGTCGACCAGGGCCGAGTCCACCGCGCAGCGCCCGATGATCTCGGCGAGGGCGGGCCGGGCCGCCGGCTCCGCCGCCACGCAGGCCTTGACGAGCGCGGCCAGGTCCGGCTCCACGCCCTCGACGTCGATCTCGCCGTGCACCGCGCGGAAGTTGACGGCGGTCGGCTCGCCCGTCCCGTACGGCGCCCGGCCCGTCGCCGCGTAGGCGATCGTGGCACCCAGCGCGAAGACGTCCGCGGCGTCCGCCACCTCGCCCCGCAGCAGCACCTCGGGAGCCGTGTAGCCGGGGGTGCCCGGGGCGGTGCCGGCCTGCGTCAGAGCCGTCTCGGCCACGCCCTTGGCGATGCCGAAGTCGATGAGCTGGGGCCCCTGCACGCCCAGGATGACGTTCTGCGGCTTGAGGTCCCGGTGCGTGACCCCGTACGCGTGCACGCTCGCCAGGCCCTCCGCCAGCGCGGCGAACAGCCTGCGGCACGCGGCGGCCGGCAGGGCTCCGTACGCGCGCACCGCATGGCTCAGGGTGGGCCCGGCCACGTACTCGGTGGCGAGCCAGTAGGGCGGCGCCGCCAGCGACGCGTCGATCAGGTTCGCGGTGTACGCGGAGCGCACCGCGCGGACCGTCTCGGCCTCCCGGCGGAACCGCGCGAGGGCCTCCGGATGCCCGGTGATCTCTTCCTTGATCACCTTGATGGCGACCAGCCGGCCGCCCGGCGACCGCCCGAGGTACACCTGCCCCATGCCACCGGCGCCGAGCCGGGCCAGCAGTGCCTGCGCCCCGATGTGCGCGGGATCCGTGTCTCTCAGGGCCTCCATTCGCACGAGCCTGCCACATGCACGCCCCGCCCCCGACAAGGGGGTTGGCCTGCCTGAGCGGTTGTCCGGGCCGGTGTCCGGGGCCGGTTGTCCGGGCCGGTGTCAGGAGCGGTGTCCGGAGCGGTGTCCGGGCGGCCGCTACCGGGGTGCGACGAAAAGGCTCTGCGCGCTGCGCCCGATGGGCCCCTTCTCGTCGTGCAGCAGCGCGTCCGCGAGGCCGATCCCGGCCGCGTCCACACTCGTACGGGCCTCCACACAGGCCCATTCGCCCACCGGGTGGCGGTGGAGATGGACCGTCAGGTCACCATTGATGAAGACGTAGCGCCCGAAGTCCATCACCGAGCTGATGCCGTTGCCCGAGTCGGCGGCGATCAGCACCCGGTCCAGCGGCCTGGTCTCCTCCCCGGCGACGAGCGGCACCTTCATCCGCATCCAGCAGGTGCCCGGACCCAGCTCGACGAACGCACCCTCGGTGAACCGGGTCTCCATGGCCGAGTGGTAGCCCGTCTCCCACGGCACCGGGAAGAACGGCGTCACGTCCACCTCCCCGGGCGGCGGCAGCTGCGGCCCCGGCACCACGGCCGGCACGGCCTCCTCGGCGACCCGGATCCGCAGGGCCCGCGCCAGCATCACGGGCGCGGCGCCCGCCGGGGCGAGCGCGGCCTCGACCACCTCGGTGCTGCGCCCGGCCCGGAGCACGCTGGTGGTGATCTCCAGCGCGCCGATCGGCACCGGGCGCAGGATCTCGTACGTGATCCGGGCGATCCGCATGTCCGCGCGCGCACCCGGCCGCTCCTCGACGGCCCGCCCGAGCAGCGCGGCCGGCGGCCCCGCGTGCTGCGAGCCCGGGTCCCACGGCCCGCGCGTGTACTCGGTGGCGGTGAACCGCCCGGCATCAAGTCGTGCGAAGAACCCCTCGGCAGCGCCCATACCCTGCACGCTACCGACAGGTAACCGACTCCACAACGGTCGTCAGGCGGCGTCGGCCGGCGTCACCGGGGGCGTCAGCGGGCCTCAGCGGGCGAACCCCAGGCCCACCCCCAGCCCCACCAGCACCGACCCGATGGCCCGGTTCAGCGTCTTCTGCGCCTTCAGCATCCGGTCGCGCAGCCGCGAGTCGGAGAAGAACAGCGCCACCGCCCCGAACCAGCCCAGGTGCGCCGCCGACATGAACAGCCCGTAGCCCGCCTGCTGCCACACCGGGGTGCCCGGGTTCACCACCTGCGTGAAGGTCGACACCACGAACAGCGTCGTCTTCGGATTGAGCACATTGGTCAGGAACCCCGACCGCATCGCCCCCAGCGGGCTCAGCTGCGGCTTCGACTCCAGGTCCACGGACACCTCGGCCCGCGCCCGGAAGGTCCGTATCCCGATCCACACCAGATACGCCGCACCCGCCAGCTTGATCGCGGTGAACAGCGCGGTGGAGGAGGCGATCAGCAGACCGACCCCGAGCATGGTGTACGAGACGTGGACCAGGACGCCGGCCGCGACCCCGGCGGCGGCGAACAGCCCGGTGGGCCGCCCGTAGAGGTAGCTGTTGCGGACCACCATGGCGAAATCGGCGCCGGGACTGATCACGGCGAGAAGGGTAATAACGGCGACTGCGATCACTTCGGTCATAGGCCGATGCTCACGCCCACCCCTCGCAGGATCAACCCCGTTCACCTCCCGCAGACTTGAAGAATGACCACGCACCCCCTCCCCCTCCCCCTCTCCCTCGCGCCCTACCGCCCCGCCGAGGACGGCCCCCTGCTGCGCGCGTGGGTGAAGACCCCCGCCGAGCTGATGACCTGGGCCGGCCCCTCCTTCACCTGGCCCCTGGACGACGCCCAGCTCGCCGCCTACGCCGCCGAGCCCGGCCGGCACACCTGGACCGCCGTGAGCCCCCGGCAACCACCGCGTCGGGCACGTCTACGTCGCCGGCACCCGCCTCGGCCGCGTACTGATCGCCCCCGAGCAGCGCGCCCTGGGCCTCGGCCGGGCCCTCGTCTCCCAGGTCGTCGACCTCTGCTTCGGCGAGCTGGGCCTGCCGGAGATCAGCCTCGGCGTCTGGGCCCACAACACGGCGGCGATCCGCATCTACGAGAGCCTCGGCTTCCGCACCGAGCAGATCCTCGAGGACGTGGAGAAGGTCGACGGCGCCCTCTGGACCGCCCACCAAATGCGCCTCACCGCCCCCACCCGGTAACAATGGAAACGTGTCGAACCCTCTCCCCCTCCTGGAAGCCGACTGCGCGAACTGCTTCGCGCTGTGCTGCGTGGCCCTGCCCTTCGCCAAGTCCCACGACTTCGCCGTGAACAAGCCCGCCGGAACCCCCTGCAAGAACCTCCAGCAGGACTTCCGCTGCGGAATCCACACGCGGCTGCGCGACACGGGCTTCCAGGGGTGCACGGTCTTCGACTGCTTCGGGGCGGGCCAGCAGGTCTCCCAGGTCACCTTCGGCGGCCGCGACTGGCGCGGGCACCCGGACACCCGGGGCGAGATGTTCGAGGTCTTCCCCGTGATGCGGCAGCTGCACGAGCTGCTCTTCTACGTCGCCGAGGCGCTGACCCTCCCGGACGCCGCCCCGCTCCACGAGGAACTGCGCCGCATGCTCGCGCAGACCGAACAGTGGACCCGCGCCGACGCCCAGGCCCTCACGACCCTGGACGTCACGCCCCTGCGCCAGGAGGTCAACACCCTCCTGCTCGAAACCAGCGAGCTCGTACGGGCCAAGGTTCCGGGCCGCAAGAAGAACCACCGCGGCGCCGACCTGATGGGAGCCCGCCTCGCCGGAGCCAACCTGCGCGGCGCGAACCTCCGCGGCGCCTGCCTGATCGCCGCCGACCTCCGCCGCGCCGACCTCCGCACGGCCGACCTGATCGGCGCCGACCTCCGCGACACCAACCTCCGCGGCGCGGACCTCCGCGGCGCCGTCTTCCTCACCCAACCCCAACTGAACGCCGCCCAAGGCGACCCCACCACCCAACTCCCCCCCACCCTCACCCGCCCCACCCACTGGACCTGAACCCCACCCCAAACCCCCACCACCGCACATCCAGCCCCGCCAAATCCAGCCCCGCCGGCGTTTGAGGCGCGGGGTCCGGGGCGGAGCCCCGATCTTTGAGCCCCGCGGGCACCCACCCAGCCCCGACACACCATCCAGCCCCGCCGGCGCTGGAGGCACGGGGGCCCGGGGGCAGCACCCCCGGCAACGGCGCCGCACGGGCACCCCCACCCGCCGCCGCCCCCAACGTCAGAGCCGCAACAGCTGGTACTCCTCCCAGCGCCGCCCCAGCCGCCCGCCCGGCCGCTGCACGACCCGCCCCGGCGTGACCGCCTCACCCCGACGGAACTGTTCCCGCGTCAAGTCGACCCGTACGCCCCCGGGCAGCAGGTTCCACCAGTGGCAGCCCTCCTGCCGGCCCTCGTGGAACACCTCCCCCACGACGAGATCCCCGCCCACGAGGTCCTGCACGACCAGCGCCGTGATGTCGCAGTGCCCCCAGGCCGGATTCTCGGGGGTCCACGGCACCTTGCTGATGTCGGCCGGCTCGCAGGTCTCCGCCGGCCAACCCGCCCGGATGGCCGCCTCGAGATCCGCAAGAGTCCATGGAGTCGTCATGCCCCCCAGCCTCCCGCACCCCACTGACAGCGCCGCCGACGACAGGTGGACGAAACATCGGACAAATGTCGTCGAGTCGGCCCAACGACACGCGACCCCACTGCTCCGATCGGCCGCCGAGCGCCCCACCCGTACGCCGAGACGACAATCATTGCCCGGCGTCACCTCTCGTGATACACAGAGTGACCGCATGTTCTTGCGCATGCACACCGCCCCTGCCCAGGTCAGAGCGCGGAGGCCGGGCGCGGTCCGCGAGATCGGGTAAAGAGAGCCGTCAAGTCGACGACGGCGGCGGTTTCATCAGCGAAGATAGTGCGTAACCCCTGCCGTCGGGCAGTGGGCTTCCGGAACTACCCATACAGGGGCGGTGAGTTACATGATCCTGGCAGCCGAAAAGGGCGACATCACCACCATCATCGGCGGAATCGCCCCGAACTGGGGGCCGTTCGGCAGTCTCGGCAACGAAGCGAAGGTCATGATCGAGGTGGTCATGGCCGTGGCGATCCTCCTGTGCCTGGGCATCGCCATCTGGGGCGCGGCCAAACAGCGCATCGGCGCGACCGCCCTGCGCGACACGTTCAGCGCGGAACAGGGCAAGGGCCTGATCGTGGCCGGCCTCACGGGCGTCTTCATCATCGGCTCCCTGGGCACCCTCTTCACCATCGTCTACGGAATGGCCGTCTAGCCGGGCCACACCGCAGCCGTACCTGATGAGGACTCACCACACCGCGCCTGCGCGGGAACCAGCGCTACCGTCGTACGACGCGGAGGGGGCCGACACGGAATGAGCAACGACGACCAGTACGGCGGCGGCCACGGCGAGGTCGGCGGCACGGGCCAGACCCGCACCCGCCTCCCGGACTCCCCCGCCGACCCGTACGGCCCCACCCGCCGCAGCCCCCGCACCGCCCGCAGCCTGGTCACGGTGGTCGGCGTGGTGGTCCTCCTGATCGCCGCCATCGCGTTCGCGAACCAGGCCCCCGACACCCCCGAGGACAAGCCGGCGGACAACAACCCGGCCGCCTCCTCCACGACGGCCACGGGCACGACCCCGGTCACCGGCAAGGCCTCGGGCATCCCCAGAGGCTTCGCCCACGACGAACAGGGCGCCCAGTCAGCCGCCGCCAACTACGCGGTGATTATGGGTTCTGACGGCATGTTCAAGAAGATCTCTCGGCATGCCATCGTGGACGGTATCTACACACCGGATGCGGCGAGCCGCTTGAAGGGTCCGCAGGACGAGGCGTACTCCGCCGCCTTCCTCGCCAAACTAGGGCTCGACGCGAACGGCAACGCCCCGCAGGACAGCACCTTCGTAACGCGTACCGTCCCGGTCGGCACCCGGGTCGACAGCTACACCCCCGCCACTGCGAAGGTCTCGGTCTGGTACATGGGCCTGATCGGGATGTCGGGTCCCAAGTCCACCGACCCTGTCCAGAGCACGTGGAAGACCTGGGTATTCGAGTTGGCCTGGGTCGGCAACGACTGGAAGGTCCTCGCGGACACCCAGCAGGACGGGCCCGCTCCGGTTCCCGGTGACAACGCCGCATCGACGTCCGACGACATCAGCAAGGCGACCAAGGAGTTCGGAGGGTTCACCTATGCCCGCTAGCCTCCGGCTCCGACTGGGTGTCGTAGCCACCGTCCACATGGCCGTCACAGCGCTGACGTCCCGCGCCTACGCCGCACCCGCGCCTACTCCGACGCCGACGCCGACGCCGCAGGCCAGCAACAACCCCTGCGACCTCCTCATCGGCCCGGCCAAACAGTACTGCGAGCGCGGCGAAGGCGGAGCCCCCCGCACAGGCCTAGCGCCCAGCGACCCGGCCGACGCCCTCAACCCCTTGGCCTCCCTCGCCCGAGGCTGCGCAGACGCCGCCTCCTGGATCGTCACCAAGCTCAGCGAAGCGGTCAACGGCTCGGCCGAAGTCGACTTCACCAACGCCGCCTTCCTCAAGCAGTACTCCGTCGTCTTCGCCGCCTCCACCATCCTGACCCTCGTCCTCTGGCTCTTCGCCGTCGCCAAGCGAGCCGTCCGCGGCGTCCCCCTCACCACCGCCATGTCCGAAGCCATCGGCTTCCTCTGGCTCACGGTCCTCGCCTCCGCCTTCACCCCTCTCGTCCTCTACACCGTCGTTTCCGCCACCGACGGCGTCACCGAGGTCATCGCCTCCGCCACCGGCGGCCAGACCGACGTCTTCTTCGGCTCGTTCTCCGAAGCCCTCAAGAAGGGCGACGACATCGGCGGCGGCCCGATCATGCTGATCGTCGTCTCGCTCGTCACCGTCCTCGCCGCCGGCGTGCTCTACCTGGAGCTCTTCATCCGGGCCGCCCTCCTCTACGTCGGCGCCCTCCTCGGCGTCGTCGTCTACTCCGGCCTCGTCGACCGCAACCTCTGGGGCCACGTCCGCCGCTGGGCCGGCATCATGATCGCCGTCATCCTCGTGAAGCCGGTCATCGTCATCGTCCTCGGCCTCGCCGGAGCCCTGACCGGCGAAAAGGGCCCGAACGCCTTCTCCGCCGTCGTCACCGGGCTCGCCATCATCCTCCTGGCGATCTTCGCCTCCGCGATGATCTACCGCTTCGTCCCCGGCTTCGGCGACGAGATCGCCTCCGCCCGCTCCAACCGCAGCAAGGCCACCGACGGCGCCCAGGCCGCAGCCGTCATCAGCTCCCCGGCCTCCCTCGTCTCGCAGGGCATCAAGACGCACAGCAGCCGCGGCGCCCACCGCGGAGGCGACGGCGGAGGCGGCAACAACGCGCCCCGCCCCGCCAACCCCCTCTCCGGAGGCGTGGCCGCCCACAGCAGCCGCCCCACCTCCGGCGGCGGAGCCGGCGGCGGATCTGTCCCCTCCGCCGCACCCGCACCCCGCACGAGTTCGAGCACGAGGAACACAGGAGGTGACGGGCGTTGACGACCCAGTCCCACCAGCTGCACCCGGTCGCGCCCCGCCGCACGTATCTCATCGGCCGGGCCCGGCCGAACGCGATCGTCGGCAAGAACCGCGAGACCGGCGAGATCGCCCTGATCATCGCCGGGGCGTTCTTCGGCATGATGAGCGGACTGCTCGTCCCCGACCTCACCCTGCGCATCGTCAGCCTCGCCGGCTTCCCCATGGTCGCCCTCGCCGCCGTGTACGTCCCGTACAAGGGCCGCACGTTCTACCGCTGGTTCGAGATCAGCCGCAGCTACAAGCGCACCCTGCGCCGCGGCACCACCTACCGCTCCGGCGCCATGGAAGCCGGCGTCCGCGCCGTCGACGGCCGCGAGGTCGAGGTCGGCCCGCCCCCCGGCATCGGCCGGATCAGCTGGCTCGCCGCGCCCTTCGGCCCCGACGAGATCGCCGTCCTCCTCCACGCGGACCGCCGCACCGTCACCGCCGCCATCGAGATCGAGGGCCCCGGCGTAGGCCTGCGCGACAGCGAGGACCAGGAGGCCCTCGTCGACCGCTTCGGCACCCTCCTCAAGCACGTGGCCAACGGCGACGGCTTCGTCACCCGCCTCCAGATGCTCGCCCGCACCCTGCCCGCCGACCCCGACGCGCACGCCAAGGACGTGGCCCAGCGCGGCGACACCCAGGCCCCCGGCTGGCTGCGCGAGTCCTACGACCAGCTCCAGTCGATGGTGTCCACCTCCTCCGAGCAGCACCGCGCGTACCTCGTCGCCTGCATGCACTACACGCGCGAACTCGCCGCCGAAGCCCACACCATCGCCCGCGCCGCCACCCCCCACAAGGGCCGCAAGCTCGACCGCGACGCCGGCCTCGCCATCGTCATGGCCCGCGAGCTCACCGACATCTGCGCCCGCCTCGCCGAAGCCGACATCCGCGTCCGCCAGCCGCTGGGCCAGGGCCGCCTCTCCTCCCTCGTGCACTCCATGTACGACCCGGACCACCCCATCGACCACATCCAGGCCATGACCAAGCGCAACGCCTGGCCGGCCGAACTCGACGCCGTCGAGCCCACCTTCCTCCAGGCCAAGACCCGCGAGTCCTCCACCCGCGCGCCCTGGTGCCACGCCACCGCCTGGGTCAAGGAGTGGCCGATGACGCCCGTGGGCGTCAACTTCCTCGCGCCCCTCCTCGTCCACACCCCCGACGTCATCCGCACCGTCGCCGTCACCATGGACCTGGAGCCCACCGAGGTGGCCATCGAGCGGATGCTCACCGAGAAGACCAACGACGAGGCCGACGCCTCCCGCGCCGCCAAGATGAACCGCACCGTCGACCCCCGCGACATCGCCGCGCACGGCCGGCTCGACCAAAGAGGTGAAGATCTCGCGAGCGGTGCGGCCGGAGTCAACCTGGTCGGGTACATCACGGTGTCCTCGCGTTCGCCCGAAGCACTCGCCCGCGACAAGCGGACGATCCGCGCCTCCGCCGGCAAGTCCTACCTGAAGCTGGAATGGTGCGACCGCGAGCACCACCGCGCCTTCGTCAACACCTTGCCGTTCGCCACCGGCATCCGACGCTAGCTGGAGGGAAATGCCGCCCATGCGAGATCCCATGTCCGCCCTGACGGACGCCTTCACCAGCTTCCTCTTCGGCAAAGTCGAGACCACGCGCCTGCCCGTACGCACTTCCACCGGGCAGGCGCAAGCCGTCTACCTGCCCACCGCCGCCCCCGGACTCGGCGACTCCGGCGTCATCATCGGCCGCGAGGTCTACAGCGGCAAGGGCTACATCTACGACCCCTTCCAGCTCTACGGGCAGCAGCTCCCGGCCCCCCACTGGCTGGTCCTCGGCGAATCCGGCAACGGCAAGTCCGCCCTGGAGAAGACGTACGTCCTGCGCCAGCTCCGCTTCAAGGACCGCCAGGTCGTCGTCCTCGACGCCCAGGGCGAGGACGGCGTCGGCGAGTGGAACCTGATCGCCCAGCAGCTGGGAATAACCCCCATCCGCCTGGATCCGATCGCCGCCAACGACGACGGCATCCGCCTCAACCCCCTCGACCCGGCCATCACGACGACCGGGCAGCTCGCGCTGCTCCGGACCATCATCGAGGTGGCCATGGGCCACGGCCTCGACGAGCGCGCCGGCTTCGCCCTCAAGGTCGCCCACGCCTACGTCGTCGACACCATCCGCGACCGCCAGCCCGTCCTCACCGACATCGTCGAGCAACTGCGCCACCCCGAAGCCGAATCCGCGCTCGCCATGAACGTCGACATAGACGATGTCCGGGCCTGGGGCCTCGACGTGGCCCTGGTCATCGACCGCCTCGTCGACGGCGACCTGCGCGGCATGTTCGACGGCCCCACCACCGTCGGCATCGACCTCGACGCCCCGCTGATCGTCTTCGACCTCTCCCACATCGACCGCAACTCCATCGCGATGCCGATCCTCATGGCGATCGTCGGCGTCTGGCTGGAGCACACCTGGATCCGGCCCGACCGCAAGAAGCGCATCTTCCTCGTCGAAGAGGCCTGGCACATCATCAACAGCCCGTTCGTGGCCCAGCTGTTCCAGCGCCTGCTGAAGTTCGGCCGCCGCCTCGGCCTGTCCTTCGTCGCCGTCGTCCACCACCTCTCCGACGTCGTCGACGGCGCGGCCGCCCGCGAGGCCGCGGCCATCCTCAAGATGGCCTCGACCAGAACCATCTACGCCCAGAAGGCGGACGAGGCCCGCGCCACCGGCCGGGTCCTCGGCCTCCCCCGCTGGGCGGTCGAGATCATCCCCACCCTCACCCCCGGCATCGCCGTCTGGGACGTCAACGGCAACGTCCAGGTGGTCAAACACCTGATCACCGAAGCCGAACGCCCCCTCGTCTTCACGGACCGCGCCATGACCGAATCCTCCGCCCCCACCCTCCTCTCCGAAGACATGCTGGCCGCCGAACTCGAAGCGGAGGAACGCGCCCTGTCCATCGAACGCAGCCGCGGCAACGGCGGCCCGGGTTCCGCGACCACGGTGGCCTGACCATGCACGACGCACGACGTACGGAGTCCCCCGCACGCGGCGGCGGCATCCCGGACGGCCTGCTGGTCGGCCTCCTGGCCTTCCTCCTCGGCCTGGCCGTCCTCGTCTGGACGGCCACCGGCCTGGCCGCCGTGTTCGCCAAGGGCGCCTGGCCCGACACGGTCACGTTCCATCGGACCCCGGAGGCCGTGCGCGCCCTGATAACGGAGCCGCACGACATCGCCGCCGCCTGGCCGGACACCGACCCGGCGGCCCTCTCGGGCTGGGGCCTGTTCTGGGGCCTCTTCGTCAGCCAGCTCCTGGTGATGTTCGTGCTCACCGTCTTCGCCATCGGCGTGATCGCCCGCACCAAATCCCGCCGTGCCCTGTCCAGACAGGCGGCCCTGGACCCCGTACCGCAGGAGACCCCGCACCCGGAACCCGCCCGACCCCACGTCCCGGCCCAGCCCGCGGCAACCGCCGCAGTCGCAGCCGCACCCACCCCGGAACCCGCCCCGGCTCCGGACCGCAAGGCCCCGGCGGACGAGGCCTACCGCTACGGCCACGGCTACGCCCCACCGGCGACACCGGCCCCGTCCCCGACGGCCACGGCGGCCCCACGGAGCGGCATCGCGTACGGGGGCCCGAACGAGCGCTTCCACGCGGCCGCACACGCGATCGGCGAGGCGGAGGGAGCGGCGCTCGTCGTCACCTCCTCGCCCACCCTCTGGGCCGAGACCAAGGACGCCCGCGCCAAACTCGGCCCGGTCCTCCTCTACGACCCCTCGCACCTGTGCGACACCCCGGCCCGCATGCACTGGAATCCCGCCGAGGGCTGCGCCGACCGCGACACCGCCGCAGCCCGCGCGATCGCCCTGCTGGCCCCCGTACGCCCGCAGGCCCGTATGGATGCCGCGGTCGCCGACACGGCGGAAACGCTCCTGCGCAGCTGGCTCCAGGCCGTCGCGCTCGACGACCGCCCGTTCAAGCAGCTCCACCGCTGGACCCAGGGCAACAGCGCCCAGGACCCGGTCCGCATCCTGCGCACCCATCCCCAGGCCGCCCCCGGCGCGGCCGGCGAGCTGGAGAGCGCCCTCACCGCCCATCCCGAACGCCGGGAACTGGCCCAGAACCTGACGGCCCGGGCCCTCTCCTGCCTGACTTCGATCCACATCCGCGAGGCCTGCAACCCGAACCGAACGGATGCACTCACCCTTGCATCGTTCGTGACCGAAGGGGGCACCCTCTACATGGTGGGTGAACCTCTGGAGGATCCCCGCACCCACCCGGGTGCGATGCCCCTGCTGACCGCACTCGCCTCTCACGTGGTCGAGCACGGCCGCCGCATGGCCGCACGGTCATCCCACGGTCGGCTCGACCCACCACTGTCCCTGGTCCTGGACGACGTGGCCGCCGTGGCCCCGATCCCACAACTCCCGGAACTCCTGGCCCAGGAGCCCCTCCCCCTCCTCGTCCTGTGCCGCAGCCGCGAACAGGCCCGCTCCCGCTGGCCCGACGCGGACCTGCCCTAAGGCCTCGGGACCACGAACTCCAGCTCCATGGCGGACGGGTCGCTCTCCAGCGGCACGCGCACACCGCTGTCCTGGAACCCGATGCGCCGGTAAAAAGCCTGCGCCCGCCCGTTGCGCTCGTGCACGTAGAGCCGTACGCGCTCCAGCGCGGGCCCCTCCAACGACCAGGCCCACTCCAGCCCGGCCCGGAACAGCTTCTCGGCCAGCCCCGTACCCCGCAGGCCCTCACGGACGAAGACGCCGACGATGTGCCCCTGGGTCACCTCGATCTTCCGGTCGAGGAAGTCGGTGGTGCCGAGCTCCTCGACCAGCACGGTCACGGACCCGTTCCACACCCCGTCGGGCCCGACGGCCACGAACTGCCGCACGGCCCGCCCGGAAGCGGCACCGGCGGTCCGCTCCTGCCAGAAGCTGTCGGGCCGGGCCTCGGCGAGCTCGGCGGTGTCGAGGAAGGCAATGGGCGCTGCAGCATCGTGAAGCGAGGCGATCCGCAGCTCTTTGACCTTCTCCCACTCGTCGTCGCGCACCGGACGTATCACGTGCTGGATCTCACTCATGGTGGGTGATCCTAACCACCAGAACATGCAAACTGCATCCATGAATCCGCACGTCAAAGCCCTCCGGCACGTCACCGCGCTCTCCAACGGCCCACCCGTGGACCCGGCCCTCGCGGTGACCCTGAACTTCCACCCCGACCGCTGGTCCGGCGACCGCCCGATCCTCACCGCCCTGGCCGAGGACGGTGTGTACCGCTCCCAGTTCGTCACGGGCACCAGCAACGGCGGTCTCACCGCCCACCCCGAATACCGCGGCCAGGAGTACGTCGACCTGGGCACCGAAATCGCCGTCGCGGACCGGCTCACCCCCCGCGTCCTCGGCGAGGCAGCCCGCACGGGCCGATACGACGAGCAGGCGCTGAAGCGGGTCTGGCACCACCTGGCCCGCTTCGGAAACAACCAGAACTCACATAGTCGGTGAACGCAGAAAAGCCCCGCACCGAACCCGAGGGTTTGGTGCGGGGCTTCCCACAATGATTGTTCGGCGGCGTCCTACTCTCCCACAGGGTCCCCCCTGCAGTACCATCGGCGCTGAAAGGCTTAGCTTCCGGGTTCGGAATGTAACCGGGCGTTTCCCTAACGCTATGACCACCGAAACACTATGAAATTTGAACGCTGGCATGAACACAGCTGTTCGTTATTTCAGAACTAACACAGTGGACGCGAGCAACTGAGGACAAGCCCTCGGCCTATTAGTACCAGTCAGCTTCACCCGTTACCGGGCTTCCACATCTGGCCTATCAACCCAGTCGTCTACTGGGAGCCTTACCCTCTCAAGGAGGTGGGAATACTCATCTTGAAGCAGGCTTCCCGCTTAGATGCTTTCAGCGGTTATCCCTCCCGAACGTAGCCAACCAGCCATGCCCTTGGCAGGACAACTGGCACACCAGAGGTTCGTCCGTCCCGGTCCTCTCGTACTAGGGACAGCCCTTCTCAATATTCCTACGCGCACAGCGGATAGGGACCGAACTGTCTCACGACGTTCTAAACCCAGCTCGCGTACCGCTTTAATGGGCGAACAGCCCAACCCTTGGGACCGACTCCAGCCCCAGGATGCGACGAGCCGACATCGAGGTGCCAAACCATCCCGTCGATATGGACTCTTGGGGAAGATCAGCCTGTTATCCCCGGGGTACCTTTTATCCGTTGAGCGACGGCGCTTCCACAAGCCACCGCCGGATCACTAGTCCCGACTTTCGTCCCTGCTCGACCCGTCGGTCTCACAGTCAAGCTCCCTTGTGCACTTACACTCAACACCTGATTGCCAACCAGGCTGAGGGAACCTTTGGGCGCCTCCGTTACCCTTTGGGAGGCAACCGCCCCAGTTAAACTACCCATCAGACACTGTCCCTGATCCGGATCACGGACCGAGGTTAGACATCCAGCACGACCAGAGTGGTATTTCAACGATGACTCCACAACCACTGGCGTGGCCGCTTCACAGTCTCCCACCTATCCTACACAAGCCGAACCGAACACCAATATCAAACTGTAGTAAAGGTCCCGGGGTCTTTCCGTCCTGCTGCGCGAAACGAGCATCTTTACTCGTAGTGCAATTTCACCGGGCCTATGGTTGAGACAGTCGAGAAGTCGTTACGCCATTCGTGCAGGTCGGAACTTACCCGACAAGGAATTTCGCTACCTTAGGATGGTTATAGTTACCACCGCCGTTTACTGGCGCTTAAGTTCTCAGCTTCGCACGCCCGAAAGCGCACTAACCGGTCCCCTTAACGTTCCAGCACCGGGCAGGCGTCAGTCCGTATACATCGCCTTACGGCTTCGCACGGACCTGTGTTTTTAGTAAACAGTCGCTTCTCGCTGGTCTCTGCGGCCACCCCCAGCTCACGGAGTAAATCCGATCACCAGTGATGGCCCCCCTTCTCCCGAAGTTACGGGGGCATTTTGCCGAGTTCCTTAACCATAGTTCACCCGAACGCCTCGGTATTCTCTACCTGACCACCTGAGTCGGTTTAGGGTACGGGCCGCCATGAAACTCGCTAGAGGCTTTTCTCGACAGCATAGGATCATCCACTTCACCACAATCGGCTCGGCATCAGGTCTCAGCCTTAATGAGGGACGGATTTGCCTACCCCTCGGCCTACACCCTTACCCCGGGACTACCACCGCCCGGGCTGGACTACCTTCCTGCGTCACCCCATCGCTTACCTACTACAAGTCTGGTTCGTCGGCTCCACCACTTTCCTTTCCCCGAAGGGTCCGGAACGGCTTCACGGACTTAGCATCGCCTGATTCGATATTGGGCGTTTCAAAGCGGGTACCGGAATATCAACCGGTTGTCCATCGACTACGCCTGTCGGCCTCGCCTTAGGTCCCGACTTACCCTGGGCAGATCAGCTTGACCCAGGAACCCTTAGTCAATCGGCGCACACGTTTCTCACGTGTGTATCGCTACTCATGCCTGCATTCTCACTCGTGAACCGTCCACAACTAGCTTCCGCTGCTGCTTCACCCGGCACACGACGCTCCCCTACCCATCACAGCGGGCGTTGGCCCTATTGCTGCAATGACACGACTTCGGCGGTACGCTTGAGACCCGCTACATTGTCGGCGCGGAATCACTTGACCAGTGAGCTATTACGCACTCTTTCAAGGGTGGCTGCTTCTAAGCCAACCTCCTGGTTGTCTCTGCGACTCCACATCCTTTCCCACTTAGCGTACGCTTAGGGGCCTTAGTCGATGCTCTGGGCTGTTTCCCTCTCGACCATGGAGCTTATCCCCCACAGTCTCACTGCCGTGCTCTCACTTACCGGCATTCGGAGTTTGGCTAAGGTCAGTAACCCGGTAGGGCCCATCGCCTATCCAGTGCTCTACCTCCGGCAAGAAACACACGACGCTGCACCTAAATGCATTTCGGGGAGAACCAGCTATCACGGAGTTTGATTGGCCTTTCACCCCTAACCACAGGTCATCCCCCAGGTTTTCAACCCTGGTGGGTTCGGTCCTCCACGAAGTCTTACCTCCGCTTCAACCTGCCCATGGCTAGATCACTCCGCTTCGGGTCTAGAGCGTGCAACTCAATCGCCCTATTCGGACTCGCTTTCGCTACGGCTTCCCCACACGGGTTAACCTCGCTACACACCGCTAACTCGCAGGCTCATTCTTCAAAAGGCACGCAGTCACGACCGTTGTTCCGAAGAACAACGGCGACGCTCCCACGGCTTGTAGGCACACGGTTTCAGGTACTATTTCACTCCGCTCCCGCGGTACTTTTCACCATTCCCTCACGGTACTATCCGCTATCGGTCACCAGGGAATATTTAGGCTTAGCGGGTGGTCCCGCCAGATTCACACGGGATTTCTCGGGCCCCGTGCTACTTGGGAGATGAGCAAGCAAGCCGCTGATGTTTCGTCTACGGGGGTCTTACCCTCTACGCCGGACCTTTCGCATGTCCTTCGACTACATCAACGGTTTCTGACTCGCCAACCGGCCGGCAGACCGATCAAGCTCATTCCCACAACCCCGCATGCGCAACCCCTGCCGGGTATCACACGCATACGGTTTGGCCTCATCCGGTTTCGCTCGCCACTACTCCCGGAATCACGGTTGTTTTCTCTTCCTGAGGGTACTGAGATGTTTCACTTCCCCTCGTTCCCTCCACATGCCCTATGTGTTCAGGCATGGGTGACAGCCCATGACGACTGCCGGGTTTCCCCATTCGGACACCCCCGGATCAAAGCTCAGTTGGCAGCTCCCCGGGGCCTATCGCGGCCTCTCACGTCCTTCATCGGTTCCTGGTGCCAAGGCATCCACCGTGCGCCCTTAAAAACTTGGCCACAGATGCTCGCGTCCACTGTGTAGTTCTCAAACAACGACCAGCCACCCATCACCCTGCTCCCTCAAGGAGAACAAGTTCACTGGGGCCGGCACTGAAGACATGACCTCACGGCCGTACCTTCAGGACCCAACAACGTGCCAAGCACGATCCCCTCCACCATTCCTGTGTTCCACGCCCAAGGGCAGTACTTACAGAAGGTTTCGGAAACCGTGCCAACTAATCAACGTTCCACCCATGAGCTGACCGTGCAGAACATTTGTCTGCAATCGGTACTGTGCTCCTTAGAAAGGAGGTGATCCAGCCGCACCTTCCGGTACGGCTACCTTGTTACGACTTCGTCCCAATCGCCAGTCCCACCTTCGACAGCTCCCTCCCTTACGGGTTGGGCCACCGGCTTCGGGTGTTACCGACTTTCGTGACGTGACGGGCGGTGTGTACAAGGCCCGGGAACGTATTCACCGCAGCAATGCTGATCTGCGATTACTAGCAACTCCGACTTCATGGGGTCGAGTTGCAGACCCCAATCCGAACTGAGACCGGCTTTTTGAGATTCGCTCCACCTTACGGTATCGCAGCTCATTGTACCGGCCATTGTAGCACGTGTGCAGCCCAAGACATAAGGGGCATGATGACTTGACGTCGTCCCCACCTTCCTCCGAGTTGACCCCGGCGGTCTCCTGTGAGTCCCCATCACCCCGAAGGGCATGCTGGCAACACAGGACAAGGGTTGCGCTCGTTGCGGGACTTAACCCAACATCTCACGACACGAGCTGACGACAGCCATGCACCACCTGTATACCGACCACAAGGGGGGCACTATCTCTAATGCTTTCCGGTATATGTCAAGCCTTGGTAAGGTTCTTCGCGTTGCGTCGAATTAAGCCACATGCTCCGCTGCTTGTGCGGGCCCCCGTCAATTCCTTTGAGTTTTAGCCTTGCGGCCGTACTCCCCAGGCGGGGAACTTAATGCGTTAGCTGCGGCACCGACGACGTGGAATGTCGCCAACACCTAGTTCCCAACGTTTACGGCGTGGACTACCAGGGTATCTAATCCTGTTCGCTCCCCACGCTTTCGCTCCTCAGCGTCAGTAATGGCCCAGAGATCCGCCTTCGCCACCGGTGTTCCTCCTGATATCTGCGCATTTCACCGCTACACCAGGAATTCCGATCTCCCCTACCACACTCTAGCTAGCCCGTATCGAATGCAGACCCGAGGTTAAGCCTCGGGCTTTCACATCCGACGTGACAAGCCGCCTACGAGCTCTTTACGCCCAATAATTCCGGACAACGCTTGCGCCCTACGTATTACCGCGGCTGCTGGCACGTAGTTAGCCGGCGCTTCTTCTGCAGGTACCGTCACTTTCGCTTCTTCCCTGCTGAAAGAGGTTTACAACCCGAAGGCCGTCATCCCTCACGCGGCGTCGCTGCATCAGGCTTTCGCCCATTGTGCAATATTCCCCACTGCTGCCTCCCGTAGGAGTCTGGGCCGTGTCTCAGTCCCAGTGTGGCCGGTCGCCCTCTCAGGCCGGCTACCCGTCGTCGCCTTGGTGGGCCATTACCCCACCAACAAGCTGATAGGCCGCGGGCTCATCCTTCACCGCCGGAGCTTTCAACCCCCGCCCATGCAGGCAGGAGTGGTATCCGGTATTAGACCCCGTTTCCAGGGCTTGTCCCAGAGTGAAGGGCAGATTGCCCACGTGTTACTCACCCGTTCGCCACTAATCCACCCCGAAGGGCTTCATCGTTCGACTTGCATGTGTTAAGCACGCCGCCAGCGTTCGTCCTGAGCCAGGATCAAACTCTCCATGAATGTTTACCCGTAATCGGGTGCACACATCACTTAGAGCGGGCACATCATGTCGGAATAAGACCGACGCGCCACAACGTCCTCGCTGTGTAATTGCCTGCCAGCACCCGAAGGCCCGACAGGTCTTTTTCAAAGGAACCTCATCCACCGAAGTGGACGGGGTATCAACTTCTGGCGTTGATTTTTGGCACGCTGTTGAGTTCTCAAGGAACGGACGCTTCCTTTGTACTCACCCTCTCGGGCTTTCCTCCGGGCTTTTCGTTCTGTGTTCTTGCGTTTCCGACTCTATCAGACTCTCTCGGGCCCGACTTCCTCGGTGCTTTCCAGTTCCCGCGCTTTCGCGCTTTCCCTTTCCGGCGATTCCGACTCTATCAGAAGTTCTCCACCGGATTTCCCGGCTTCGATTCCCGAATGAAGAGTCGAGTGTCCCCACTCGAAAGTGATTCCTTGTGGGGGCTGCTGCCGAGCGTGTTCCGCTCCAGGCAACTTCTCGACTCTACAACTCGGCCGGGGAGGTGTCAAAACCGCCCGTGGCCGGCGAGCGCACGCCCGAGTACGGCCAGCCGGGCACCGTCCGGTGCCCGGCGACGTCGTGACCTCAGCCGGCGGCTATCGGTGCTTCTCGGTGATCATGTCGATGACTGCTGTGCCGTCGAAAGTGGCGACCTCGCTGCTGCGGGGGAACATGGCCTGCTCGTACGCGGTGAGCGCGGTCTCGGGGTCGTCGGGGTGGGCGGCGAGGGCCTGCCCGAGTTCGGCACCGTCGAGCATGGCGAGGTTGGCGCCTTCGCCGTTCGGGGGCGCGAGGTGGGCGACGTCGCCGATCAGGGTCACCCCCGGGACCCGGTCCCACCGGTGATCGGCGGGCAGGGCGTACTGGGGACGCAGGACCGGCCCGGTGTCGCCGTCGGTGATCAGCGCGGTGAGTTCCGGCGCCCAGCCGTCGAATTCCTGCGCGATCCGCGCGGTGGCCGCGGCGGCATCGGCGAAGTCGATGGCGGCGAACCACTCCTGCGGCCTGGCCAGCGCCACGTAGGTGTGCAGGGTGTCCCCGCTTTCCCGGTGAGCGAAGATCTCCCTGCCCGGCGCGGGCGCGATCAGCATCCCGCCGCCGACCGCCTTCGCGGCGGCCGGGTGGCGGGTGTCGGCGTCGAACAGGTACGTCTCGACGTACGACGTGCCGGCGTACTCGGGTGTGGCGGTGGAGAGCGTCGGCCGGACCCGTGACCAGGCGCCGTCCGCGCCGACCAGCAGGCCGGTGACGACCGTGCCGCCGCCGAACGTCACTTCGTGGCGGCCCTCGCCGAGGGCGCGGGCGCTGCCGACCTTGTGCCCCCACCGGACGGTGCCGGCCGGGAGCGAGTCGAGCAGGATCCGTCGTAACGCGCCGCGCTGCACCTCGGGGCGTCCGCCCGTGCCGTCGTCGGCCTTGTCGAGCAGGACGGTCCCGTCCGGGTCGAGGACCCGCATCGCTTGACGGCCCTCCAGGACGATGGCGTGGAACTCGTCCATCAGGCCGGCCGCCTGGAGGGCGAGCTGCCCGTTGTAGTCGTGGATGTCGAGCATGCCGCCCTGCGTGCGTGCCGACGGGGAGGGCTCGGCCTCGTAGACCGTGGCCGGGATTCCGTGGACGTGCAGGACGCGTGCCAGCGTGAGTCCGCCGAGTCCTGCGCCGATGATCGTGACGGGCGTGTACATGGTGGCTCCTTCGGGATCGGACCGCCCGGTGGAGTCCGGCCGGCCGTCTCTGGAAAGGTTCCAGGCCCGCCGACGAGCCCCCGACATGGGACCGACAACCTCCGACAGCTGACCGACACCGCGGCTCAGCCACGCGATCACCCCGGGTCAGAACACCAGTCGGCCGGCCACCGTGGTGGGCTGGAGGCCGATTCGGAGCGGCCGCCCCCAGGGTGTGGATCACGGCAGTCGACGATCGGCCTGGAGGCGCACTGATCATGGAGATGAAGCGGAGCGCGATAACGCTCGACTGCCCTGATCCGCTGGCTCTGGCGGCGTTCTATCAGCAGGCCACCGGCGTCGAACCCCACCCGAAGTCGGACGCGGACTTCGCCGGCCTCAACCGTGAGAACGGACTCCTGATCGGCTTCCAGCGAGTCGACGACCACCGGGCTCCGAGCTGGCCTGACCAAACAGTTCCCCAGCAGATGCACCTGTGCTTCGACGTCGAGGACCTGGACGAGGCCGAGGCCCGTCTGCTGGAGCTGGGGGCGGGCAAGCCAGCTCATCAGCCCCGTGAGGACAGGTGGCGGGTCCTCACCGATCCTGCTGGGCACCCCTTCTGCCTCGTCAGAGGCTGATCGGGGGCACGAGCCCGTCATGCCTCGAGAGCCCTGCCGTTTCGCGTACTCAGTCGCTGGCGCGTCCAGGTGATGAAGTCGTCGCCAGGGCCGGCCGACTGCACGTCCGCCAGCAGAGATTCGATCTCCTCGTTCGGAGCGTCCAGGGCCCAGCGCGCGGGACGGCATCCCGGCGTCCGGAGTGTGTGCTGCGTGGGGCGGTGGGATCACCTTGCCGGACAGCACCGCGGGACCGAAGGCAATGGGGGCTCGGACCTCTTGAAGCCGGCGGCCCTCATCACCGGGGCAACGTGTTGCTCGACCAGCAGGTTCAGTGGCGTCACCGGCCTCAGCAAGGCGTCGGCTCGAGCTCGACCACGCGCAGGCCCCAGGGTTCCGGCGTGCCGTTGCAGACCTCGGCGAGTGGCGTCCGCGTCCCGATGAGGTCGACTGCCATGGGCAGCAGCCTGCCAGGAGCTCAGAGGTTCACGCGCTTGAGGTAGACCCGGCTGCGGTGCGGGATGGTCTGGTACCAGACCATGAGGTGCTCGTCCTCGTACGTACGCAGCCGCATCGGGTTCGGGTCCTCGTAGAGGCTGCCGTCCTTGGGGTCGATCGCCATCGACGCCAGGTCGACCAGGCCGTCCATGACGGCGGTGACCAGCTCCTGGTCCTCCGCGGGCATGTCTCCGAGGACCCACAGCCGACCGGGGTCGCACTCCCACGCCCAACCGCTGTCGTTCTCCACGCCTTCGCCCCGCGCGGTCACTGACCGATCTCGCGCTGCGCCTCGGCGAGGATGCGGCTGCTCGTCTCCATGGCGGCCCGGAACTGTTCCTCGGTCGAGTGCGGATCCCCGGCCACCCGCTCCGCCTCGTGCAGCGCCGCCGAGCGCGCCGGCCAGCGGTGGATCGCCACGTGCGTGGCCCACTTGATCAGGAAGAACCGCAGCGGGTTGATGGCACCGGTCTCGGCCGCACGGTCGAAGGCCTCGTTGCACTCCTTGTCGAGCGCGGCCAGGCTGGCCATGTCGATGCGGCGTACGGCGTCCCGGAGGGCCTCCCGTGTCATGGCCGGCTGGGGAATGAGCGGCCCGCCGTCTTCCAGCTGCTGTGCAGTCATCGCGCCCTCCAGAGGAACGCGGCCAGGATACCCAGCCGAGCCCGTGACACTGCCGGTGAACGCAGAAAAGCCCCGCACCGAACCCGAGGGTTTGGTGCGGGGCTTCCCGCAATGATTGTTCGGCGGCGTCCTACTCTCCCACAGGGTCCCCCCTGCAGTACCATCGGCGCTGAAAGGCTTAGCTTCCGGGTTCGGAATGTAACCGGGCGTTTCCCTAACGCTATGACCACCGAAACACTATGAAATTTGAACGCTGGCATGAACACAGCTGTTCGTTATTTCAGAACTAACACAGTGGACGCGAGCAACTGAGGACAAGCCCTCGGCCTATTAGTACCAGTCAGCTTCACCCGTTACCGGGCTTCCACATCTGGCCTATCAACCCAGTCGTCTACTGGGAGCCTTACCCTCTCAAGGAGGTGGGAATACTCATCTTGAAGCAGGCTTCCCGCTTAGATGCTTTCAGCGGTTATCCCTCCCGAACGTAGCCAACCAGCCATGCCCTTGGCAGGACAACTGGCACACCAGAGGTTCGTCCGTCCCGGTCCTCTCGTACTAGGGACAGCCCTTCTCAATATTCCTACGCGCACAGCGGATAGGGACCGAACTGTCTCACGACGTTCTAAACCCAGCTCGCGTACCGCTTTAATGGGCGAACAGCCCAACCCTTGGGACCGACTCCAGCCCCAGGATGCGACGAGCCGACATCGAGGTGCCAAACCATCCCGTCGATATGGACTCTTGGGGAAGATCAGCCTGTTATCCCCGGGGTACCTTTTATCCGTTGAGCGACGGCGCTTCCACAAGCCACCGCCGGATCACTAGTCCCGACTTTCGTCCCTGCTCGACCCGTCGGTCTCACAGTCAAGCTCCCTTGTGCACTTACACTCAACACCTGATTGCCAACCAGGCTGAGGGAACCTTTGGGCGCCTCCGTTACCCTTTGGGAGGCAACCGCCCCAGTTAAACTACCCATCAGACACTGTCCCTGATCCGGATCACGGACCGAGGTTAGACATCCAGCACGACCAGAGTGGTATTTCAACGATGACTCCACAACCACTGGCGTGGCCGCTTCACAGTCTCCCACCTATCCTACACAAGCCGAACCGAACACCAATATCAAACTGTAGTAAAGGTCCCGGGGTCTTTCCGTCCTGCTGCGCGAAACGAGCATCTTTACTCGTAGTGCAATTTCACCGGGCCTATGGTTGAGACAGTCGAGAAGTCGTTACGCCATTCGTGCAGGTCGGAACTTACCCGACAAGGAATTTCGCTACCTTAGGATGGTTATAGTTACCACCGCCGTTTACTGGCGCTTAAGTTCTCAGCTTCGCACGCCCGAAAGCGCACTAACCGGTCCCCTTAACGTTCCAGCACCGGGCAGGCGTCAGTCCGTATACATCGCCTTACGGCTTCGCACGGACCTGTGTTTTTAGTAAACAGTCGCTTCTCGCTGGTCTCTGCGGCCACCCCCAGCTCACGGAGTAAATCCGATCACCAGTGATGGCCCCCCTTCTCCCGAAGTTACGGGGGCATTTTGCCGAGTTCCTTAACCATAGTTCACCCGAACGCCTCGGTATTCTCTACCTGACCACCTGAGTCGGTTTAGGGTACGGGCCGCCATGAAACTCGCTAGAGGCTTTTCTCGACAGCATAGGATCATCCACTTCACCACAATCGGCTCGGCATCAGGTCTCAGCCTTAATGAGGGACGGATTTGCCTACCCCTCGGCCTACACCCTTACCCCGGGACTACCACCGCCCGGGCTGGACTACCTTCCTGCGTCACCCCATCGCTTACCTACTACAAGTCTGGTTCGTCGGCTCCACCACTTTCCTTTCCCCGAAGGGTCCGGAACGGCTTCACGGACTTAGCATCGCCTGATTCGATATTGGGCGTTTCAAAGCGGGTACCGGAATATCAACCGGTTGTCCATCGACTACGCCTGTCGGCCTCGCCTTAGGTCCCGACTTACCCTGGGCAGATCAGCTTGACCCAGGAACCCTTAGTCAATCGGCGCACACGTTTCTCACGTGTGTATCGCTACTCATGCCTGCATTCTCACTCGTGAACCGTCCACAACTAGCTTCCGCTGCTGCTTCACCCGGCACACGACGCTCCCCTACCCATCACAGCGGGCGTTGGCCCTATTGCTGCAATGACACGACTTCGGCGGTACGCTTGAGCCCCGCTACATTGTCGGCGCGGAATCACTTGACCAGTGAGCTATTACGCACTCTTTCAAGGGTGGCTGCTTCTAAGCCAACCTCCTGGTTGTCTCTGCGACTCCACATCCTTTCCCACTTAGCGTACGCTTAGGGGCCTTAGTCGATGCTCTGGGCTGTTTCCCTCTCGACCATGGAGCTTATCCCCCACAGTCTCACTGCCGTGCTCTCACTTACCGGCATTCGGAGTTTGGCTAAGGTCAGTAACCCGGTAGGGCCCATCGCCT